>NZ_JAVTIV010000002.1:0-737018 GCF_031843765.1 Sphingobium sp. WCS2017Hpa-17 | reverse complement strand
GACGCAAACGGGAGGGGAATATGGAGTCCCAAATGACCCAAATCTTCGATCTTTCCGGCAAGGTGGCCATCGTCACCGGGGCGAATACCGGCATCGGTCAGGCGATCGCGCTGTCGCTGGCGGCGGCGGGCGCGGATATCGCGGCGGTGGGCCGTACCCCGGCGGAAGAGACGGTGGCGCAGGTCCGCGCACTGGGCCGCCGGGCGGAGATCATATCGGCCGACCTCAGCAGCATCGAGCCGGTGCAGCGGGTGGTGGACGAGACGATCGATAAGCTCGGTGGCCTCGACATATTGATCAACAATGCCGGGATCATCCGCCGCGCCGACAGTGTGGACTTTACCGAGGCGGACTGGGACGCGGTGATCGACACCAACCTCAAAGTCCTGTTCTTCCTGTGCCAGGCGGCGGGTCGGCATATGATCGCGCAAGGCTCAGGCAAGATCGTCAACATCGCGTCGCTGCTGTCGTTTCAGGGCGGCATCCGGGTGCCGAGCTATACCGCGTCGAAGAGCGGGGCGGCGGGGCTGACCAAGCTGCTGGCCAATGAGTGGGCGGCCAGGGGCGTGAACGTCAACGGCATCGCGCCGGGCTATATCGCGACCAACAACACCGCTGCCTTGCAGGCGGACGAGACGCGCAACCGGCAGATCCAGGAGCGCATCCCGGCCGGCCGCTGGGGCGAAGCGAGCGACATCGGCGGCGCGGCCGTGTTCCTGGCGTCGCGGGCGGCGGATTATATCCACGGCCATGTCCTGGCTGTCGATGGCGGATGGTTAGCGCGATAAGAAGGGGATAGGGTCATGCCTGATCGCCGCGGCTTCATTGGTGCGGGGCTGGCGCTGATCGCTTCGCCAGCTTGGGCCGCCAAAGGCGATCCCGTCGTCACGACGCGCAACGGTCGCATCCGGGGGACGCGGGAAGGCGGGCTGCATGTCTTTCGCGGGGTCCGCTATGGACAGGATACGGCGGCCCGGCGGTTTCGCGCGCCGATCGCGCCAGAGCCGTGGCGGGATGTGAAGCCGGCCGACGCCTTCGCGCCCTCCTGTCCGCAAAAGGCGGCGCAGCCAGCCACCAGCGAGGATTGCCTGTTCCTCAACATCTGGACGCCGGGGATGGAGCGGCAGGCGAAACGCCCGGTGCTGCTTTATATCCATGGCGGCGCCTATTCCAACGGCAGCGTGGCCGATCCGTTGAATGACGGGCGCCATCTGGCGGCGCGCGATATGGTGGTGGTGACGGTCAATCATCGGCTGAATGCGCTCGGCTACCTCTATCTGGCGAACCTCGATCCGCGCTTTGCCGATAGCGGCAATGTCGGGCAGCTGGACCTGATTCTGGCGTTGCGCTGGGTGCGGGACAATATCACGGCCTTTGGTGGCGACCCCGCCAATATCCTTGTCTTCGGCCAGTCGGGCGGCGGCGCCAAGATTGCGACGATGATGGCGATGCCGGCCGCAAAAGGGCTGTTCCACCGTGCCATCACCATGAGCGGGCAGCAGGTGACGGCTAGCGGCCCGATCAACGCGGCGCGGCGGACGGCCGCCTATCTGGGCAAGCTGGGCGTGTCGCCGACCGATCTGGCACCGTTGCTGACCATGCCGGTCGCGCGACTGATCGAGGGGTTGGACGCGGTCGATCCGATATTGGGCGGCGGCGTCTATATGGGGCCGGTGCTGGACATGCGCTGGCTGGAGCGGCACCCTTTCTGGCCGGACGCCGCGCCGCAGGGCAATGCGATCCCGATGATGCTGGGCAATACGCGGGATGAGACGCGCGCCTTCATCGACCCGGACGGGCCGCTGATCCGGGGGCTGGACTGGGCCAATCTGCCGGGCCGGATGGCGGGCCAGTTGCGCATGGACTTGCCGCCGGAGTGGATCGTCGCCCGATATCGGGCGCATCATCCCGACTGGTCGGCGGAGCGCATCTTCTATGCCGCAACGACCGCCGGGCGCAGCTGGCCGGGGCAGGTGATCGAGGCGGAAGCGCGGGCGCGGGCCGATGCGCCGACCTGGGTCTATCAGGTCGATTTCCAGTCGCCGACCCAGCCCCGACGCGGTGCGCCGCACACCATGGACATAGTGCTCGCCTTCGGCACGCTGGACGCGCCGGGCTCCTTCACTGGCACCGGGGCGGGGGCGCGGGCAGCGTCGGCGGCGATGATGGATCGCTTTCTGGCGTTCGCACGGCAGGGCGATCCGGGCTGGCCGCAATATCGGCTGGACCGGCGGGCAACGATGCTCTTCGATATCGAGAGCGGCGTGGTGGACGATCCGCGCGGCTGGGAACGGGCGATGTTCGCGAAGGTGCCCTATGTCCAGCCGGGCAGTTGATAGGAAAACCCGCGCTTAACTTCGCACATTTCCCGCAAGTTTCGACATTTTCGTTCAAAAATAGGAATTTAAATTAGCCTGACCCTCCACCAGCGAATGGCCCTGTATAGCCTGGACCGGACCGGATAGGAAAGTGCGCAGGCCTATTGTCGCAATGCTGTTGCACGCTTTCCCGAACCTATGACTGATCGGCGACGTTGCGGGGGGGCGGGCATCGCACCATTCCATGACGCTGTCCTTCTGAGCCACGCCGTCACCCATCGGAACAGCCTCCGTTCTAATATAAGATGCGCTAATATACCCACCAGAGCGCACGTCATGATCGTTCCGCCCAGCATCAGGACAGGCGGGAAAATCGGCCCTCCCATTGCCTGTATGGCCAGAATGACGAATATATGGGTCAGATAGATGGCATAGGAAGCATCCCCCAACAGCATCGGCCATCGCCATTGTTGCAGCACGTCGTCCCAGGCGAGGGCCGAAGCGATGATGAGGCCAGCGGGCAATGTCACCGCCAGCAACCTTGCCCCAATGCCAGCATGCAGCGTGGCCAGCAGGAGGAATCCGACCGGTAGCAACCAGCGAGGCGCCCGGATACGCATATGGGCGATCATCATGCCGGCGGCGAAATCGAGCAGGAAAGGCTGAAACAGAAAGAGCGTCATGCCATGCGTTCCTGCCAGCGGCACCAAGCTGGAAAGCAGGGCCAACAGCGCGATGACGGACCAGATTGCTACATTGCGCGGCAAATGGAGTGACAAGGCGAAAAGAACGTAGAAGGCCATTTCATAATTGAGCGTCCAGCCGACATCCAGCACGGGCAGGCCA
Source organism: Sphingobium sp. WCS2017Hpa-17 (assembly GCF_031843765.1). Taxonomy (NCBI): domain Bacteria; kingdom Pseudomonadati; phylum Pseudomonadota; class Alphaproteobacteria; order Sphingomonadales; family Sphingobiaceae; genus Sphingobium; species Sphingobium sp. WCS2017Hpa-17. Next base: position 733,854 of record NZ_JAVTIV010000002.1, on the reverse strand, counting down.
ATCCGGCCGGTCGCAGGATCGATCCAGGGCAAGAAGCATAGCGACGCGATCAGACGCCCAGCATCGACGCCGCCCAGGGATAACAGGCTGAATAAGGTAACCATCCAGTAAAGCGGGGCGATCCGCTTCACGCGGCGCGCCAGGAAACCCAGCGGCGTCACAGCCCTGCCTTGGGTTGAAGACACCATCACATAGCCCGAGATCATGAAGAAGATCGCCACGCCGAACTGTAGCCAGAGGAAATAGCGCGGGTCGTCCGCAGGAACGCGGACAAGGCGATATGAAAATATATGATAGGCGACCACCATCAGGGCAGCGACCGCCCGCAAATAATGGATGGACAGGGAGCGATTGCAGATCGGTGTGTCCGGAGCCATGCCTGTTCATCGCATGGAGGAGTGAAGGGCGCGTAAATAGGCTGGCTGTCAGCCTGTCGGATCGTTAATTCATCCGACCTCCTGTCCCGTCACCGCCTGTCGGCTACTCCTTCACCGGATAGGAAATGATCAGTGCCAGCGGCTCCGTCCCCGTCTGCTTTATGCCTACCACGGCGCCGTCGTAGAGATAGGCCGCCATGCCGGACGTCAGCTTTCTGGTTTCGCCGTCGGAACTGACGTCGCCCGCGCCGGACAGGACATAATAGACCTCGTCATGGGCGATGGGATGCAGGCCGATGGCGGAGCCGACATGCAGGATGCGCTTGCGGAACTCCATGCGGCGCGGTTGGGGCACCGCGTCGCTGATGCGATAGGCGGTGCTCATGCCGATCTTGCCATGGGGCGTAGGCTCCTCGCGGGCGACATCCTTCTCGTCGATCACTGCCATGGGCGGCGCGGCGGTGGTGGATGTGGCGGCGGCTGCGGCCAGCAGCAGGGGCAGGAGGATCATTTCTTCTCTCCCGGCTCACCCTGCCGCATCATCTTGTCGCGATCGGACAGATGTTCGGCGATCTCTGCCTTCTGCCCCGGATAGCGGCCCGATTTCGGTTCCATGGTATCGAGATTCCAGTCGGCCTCGACAAAGGGCGCGCGCGTCTGCGCCATTTTTGGATAGCCGCCGACCTGACGTTCATCGTCGATGATCTCGCCGCGGCCCTCCGCCACGAAGAAGAGGACGCGCAGATCGTCGGCGTCGCGGTCCCAGGGGCGGGCGCCGGCATGGCCCAGCACATGGGTTTCGACGTCGCGCGCCGGCAGAACCTGCGTACCCGGCCACCAGACGGGCGGGGCGGGCAGTTCATTCAGCTTCGCGCGGGTTTCGCCATAGCGGCCGAACATCGGCAGCGGCTGACCGAATTTGTCGACGGCGATATTGTCCTTGCCATGATAGTCGAGGTCGCCGTCGCCGCCCAATGTCAGGAAGGGCATGCCCGGCGCGGTCGACACGCCGCCGCGCAGGACATTGCCGACCGCCGATATCTTGCCGGTCTGATAGGGATGGTCGCCCCATTCCAGCGCCATGAGGTTGTAATGGACCGCGCGCTCGCCCGGATCATACAGGATATTGTTGACCAGTTCGACCTGGCCGCCGCCCTTCACCAGAGGATTGCGTTCCTTGTTATGGGCATAGACGTTGCGCCAGATCATGATCTGGCTGGCATTGTCGTGGATCAGCGTGCCCTTGCTATGTTCGCCCTTGGGGTGGCTGGCGTCGGCCAGTCCCTCGGCCGCGATATTGTAGGAGAAGGTGATGGCGTGGCTGGTGCTGCTGCGCCAATCTTCGGGTGTCTTGCCCTCGAAGCGCGGACCGGAGGCGGACATATTCTCGTCGATCGCCCAGGTGAAGCTGCAATGGTCGATGATGACATTATGGGCGGCGACGGTGGACAGGGCGTCGGCTTCCCAGCCGCTCAGCTTGGGCTGGCCATCCACGCCGGTGCGGATGCGGATATGGCGCATTACGACGTCATGAGTCGCGATGTCGATGCCGGTCTTGATCAGGGTGATGCCGGGCGATGGCGCGGTCTGGCCGGCGATGGTGACATAGGGTTCGGTGATTTTCAGCGTTTCGCGGCTGAAATCGATGACGCCGCCGACCTCGAACACGATGATGCGCGGGCCTTTCGCCTCCAGCGCGGCCTTGAAGCTTCCGGGGCCATCGGGGGCGAGGGTGGTGACGCGGATGGTGCGCCCGCCGCGTCCGCCGGGTGTTGTCGCGGCCCAGCCGACCGCGCCGGGGAAGGCGAGCGGGCTGGTCTTTGGTGCAGCGCCATGGCTGGCGGGCGGGGCGGCCATGGCCGGCGCGGCAAGGGGAAGCAATGCAAGCGCGCCCAGCAGGGCAAGAGATGGCGGGGCCGAAGGCAGGGTCATGGCTTTTCTCTCCTATCCCGCGATATTGGCATCCCGGCCGAACGGCTGCAAGAATTTTTGACACCGGTGTCCAGTCATTACGGATATCGGGCGATCAGAAGGTCACGCCGGAGCGGATGCCCTGTATTTTTGTCGCCATAATATGGCATTATAACCAGTAGGATAGGCAATGCACCACTTTCGTCTTCCCGGAGCATATTGACAGTCGATCGCGGGGCGCGCATCAATGACACCGGTTTCCAATGATGGTTATGATCGCTGAAAAGGCGACGGCCCATCGGACCGGGCATGGTCCCGGCAGGACCATGACGTGCGACCGGCTCCATCGCCGGCGGGCGGGCAAAGTGGGAAAGGGAGAGGAAAGCTGATGCGTGCAAAACAATTCACAGGACGTGGCCGTTCATGGCTGAAGAGTACGTCGCTGGCCGCGATGCTGCTGGCGATGCCGGGGGCTGCACTGGCGCAGGATGCGGCGTCGGCAATGGGGCAGGCCGATTCGGCACCGCAGGCCGCCGCCAATGACGAGGCGGCCGATATCGTCGTTACCGGTTTTCGCCAGTCGCTGGGCGCGGCGATCAACCTGAAACGCCAGACGGTGGGGTCGGTCGATGCGATTGTGGCGGAGGATATCGCCAAATTCCCCGACCAGAATCTGGCGGAATCCTTGCAGCGCATTCCCGGCATCTCGATCCAGCGCGACGGCGGCGAAGGCCGCGCCATTACCGTCCGTGGTCTGGGTGCGCAATTTACCCGCGTCCGGGTGAACGGACTGGAAACGGTCGCCACCTCGACCGACGGCGCCAGTTCCAACCGCGACCGCGCATTTGATTTCAACGTCTTCGCGTCGGAACTGTTCAGTTCGCTAGTGGTGCACAAGACGGCCGAAGCCTCGCTGGACGAAGGCTCGCTGGGCGCGGTGGTGGACCTCAACACCGGCAATCCGCTGGCGGGGAAGGACGGCTTTACCTTCGTCGGCTCGGCGACCGGTTCCTATAATGACCTCAGCAAGAAATGGGGACCGCGTCTGGCGGGCCTCATGTCCTGGAAGTCGGCCGACGGGCAATGGGGCGTGGCGCTGTCCGCCGCTTATTCCAAACTCGACACCAAGCAGATGGGCAACAACACGGTACGCTGGTCGCAGGCGCGGTTCGACAGTGTCGACGGGACGCCCTGCTTCACCCAGCCCAACAGCGGCGGCACCTATGCCCCCAGCGCAGCCTGCGACGAAGCGGCGCTGGCCTTCCACCCGCGTATTCCCCGCTATGGCGAGATCGCGCAGGAACGCGAGCGGCTGGGCGTGACCGGGTCGATCCAGTGGGCGCCGTCCGATGCGACCAAGGTGTCGATCGACGGCCTCTTCTCCCGCTTCCGCGAGACGCGCGAGGAGAAATGGGGCGAAGTGCTGCTGCGCTCCAACGAGCGGTCGATCGACGTTGTGAACCCGGTCTATGACGACAAGGGTAATATGGTGTCGGCGACGCTGAACGACGCCTGGGTCCGTACCGAACATTATCTGCGCAAGTCGCAGACCAAATTCTATCAGCTGGGCGCGACCTGGGATCAGGATGTCAACGATTCCCTGCGCTTCACCCTGCTGGGCGGCTTCTCCAAGTCCGATGCCTCGATCCCGGTCGAAACGACTTTGGTATTTGATGACCGCGATGCGCAGGGCTATCGCTATGACTATAGCAATATGCGCCGACCGGTGCTGACATTCGGCACCAGCGTCACCGATCCGGCCAATTTCCAGTTGGCGGAAATTCGCGACCGGCCATCCTCCACCGTCAACAAGTTCCGCACCGCGCAGTTGCGCACCGAATGGGATGTGGCGGAAGGCTTCACGGTCAAGACGGGCGCAGTCTATCGCCGCTTCTCCTTCGATACCGAAGGCTTCACCCGCGACACCGTAGTGTGCGGCAATGGCGGCGTCGACCGGGTGCTGGGCACGGTCAACTGCTCGCCCAGCAGCGCCTTCGGGCCGGGCGCCATCTATGGCCTGCCGGTGACGTCGGCGCTGGCGGAACTGTTCACGCTGAAGGGCGCGGGCGCACCGGCTGGCACGACGACGCAATGGCTGGTCCCCAACCTTGCGGCCGGAACCGACTATACCAACCTGTATGAGCGGGCGCTGACGGTCGATGCCGGCAACACCCGCGGCGTGGTGGAAAAGACGACCGGCGGCTATATCCAGTTCGATGCCAAGGGCGAGATTTTCGGGCTGGAATATGCGGCCAATGCCGGTGTGCGCTATGTGAAGACCGACCAGAGTTCGCGCGGCCTGAACAATGGCACGATGGTCAGCGTGTCGCGATCCTATGAGGATTGGCTGCCGGCCGCCAACATCGCTTTCTTCCCGCATCGCGACGTCATCGTGCGCGCGTCGGTGGCGGATGTGGTGACACGTCCGTCGCTTGGTAATCTGACGCCGGGCGGGTCGGTCGACGGCTTCAACTATCGGGTCAGCTTCGGCAATCCCTTCCTCGATCCGTTCCAGGCGACGGCCTATGACGTCGCGGTCGAATGGTATTTTGCGCCGCAGTCGGTCTTCTCCGTCGCGGCGTTCAAGAAGGATGTGCAGAGCTTCCCGATCAGCCAGACCATCACCGGCACCTTCGCTTCCACCGGCCTGCCGCTGTCGGTCATCCCGCCCAGCTCGCCCGCCGCGATCCAGCCGGAACGGGCTGAAGGCTGGGCGATCAGCACCATCGTCAACGGCACCGGCGCCAGCCTGAAGGGCATCGAACTGTCTTTGCAGGCGCCCTTCACCTTCCTACCCGGCTTCCTGTCGCATTTCGGCGGGATCGTGAACGCGACCTTCGTGGATTCGAGCGCCAATTACACCGTGTCCGGTCCGGCGGTCGTGCCGGGCGGCGGCAATATCGCTTCGGTCCGCAACGCGACCCTGTTCGGCCTGTCCAAGCGCGCCTTCAACGGCACGCTTTATTATGAGGACAGCAAATTCTCGGCTCGCGTGTCGGCCAGCTATCGCAGCGGCTATATCGATCAGAATAGCGGGACGGGCAATGTGTTCGAAGGCTATAACAGCACGGTCAATGTCGATGCGTCGGTGCGTTACAAGCTGACCGAGGGGCTGGAATTGTCGCTGGAAGGGATCAACCTGACCGACGATTATCGCGACCGCTACACAGACCTGGACGCCAATCGCAATTATGAGCAGCTGCATTTCGGCCGCACCATCCAACTGGGTGCGCGGTTCAAGATGTAACGGTTCATGGGTCCGGGCCGCTTCTGCACGAGTGGCCCGGACATTCCGTTTGAAGGAGAGAGCATGACGATCAGCCGGCGCGACGCCATGACGGGGGTTTTGGCGGCAGGCGGCGCAATGGCGCTGGCCCGCACCGATCGGGCGGAGGCTGTGCCTGTCGCTGCGGCGCCTGTGACCGACTGGAAACGCGGGCCGGACAACCAACGGATCGCCGATCTGGGCGATGGTCGCTTCCTCAATCCGCTGCTGTCGGGCGACCGGCCCGATCCTGCCATCCTGAAGGACGGCGCGGATTATTACATGACCTTCTCCAGCTTCGACAGCTATCCCGGCATCACCATCTGGCACAGCCGCGATCTCATCAACTGGCAACCGCGCAAAGCGGCGTTGAACAAGAATATCGGGTCGGTCTGGGCGGTCAGTCTGGAGAAATATAAGGGCCGCTATTTCCTCTATATTCCGGTCAAAGCCGAGCCGAACAGCATCTTCGTCATCCATGCCGACCATGTCGACGGGCCGTGGAGCGATCCGATCGACCTGAAGCTGCACCAGCATATCGACCCCTGCCACGCAGTGGGCGAGGATGGCAGCCGCTGGCTGTTCCTGTCCGGCGGCGACCGCATCCGCCTGTCCGACGATGGCCTGTCGACCGTGGGCGAGGTGGAGCATGTCTATGATCCCTGGCGCTATCCCGACACATGGGATGTGGAGGGCTTCGCGCCGGAGGGGCCGAAAATCCATCGCCATGGCGACTGGTTCTACATGCTGACCGCCGTGGGCGGGACGGCGGGGCCGCCGACTGGCCATATGGTGATCGCGGCAAGATCCAAATCGATCCATGGCCCGTGGGAGCAGCATCCGGACAATCCCTTGGTCCACACCGAAAGCGCCGACGAACGCTGGTGGTCGCGCGGTCATGCCAGTCTGGTGGAAGCGCCGGACGAGAGCTGGTGGGCAGTGTATCACGGTTATGAAAATGGCCTGTGGACGCTGGGGCGGCAGACCTTGCTCGATCCCGTCGAATGGACGCCGGATGGCTGGTTCCGGATGAAGGGTGGCGACCTGTCGCAGCCGATCGCCAAGCCGCGCGGCGGTCAGGCATTGGCGCACGGCATGGCGCTGTCGGACGATTTTCGCGACCTGAAGCTGGGCGCGAAATGGAATTTCTTCCGCCCTGCCCCGGACGAAGCGAGCCGCACTCGGGTGGAGAAGGGCGCGCTGATCCTTAAAGGGCGGGGGACCGCGCCAGTCGATTCATCGCCGCTGCTGCTGATCGCGGGCGACCCAGCCTATGAATTCCAGTGCGATATTGAGATTGCACCGGGCGGCACGGCGGGGCTGATCCTCTTTTACGACGACAAGCTCTATTGCGGGCTGGGTTTTGACGAGACGCGCTTCGTCACCCACCAATATGGCATGGAGCGTGGCCGGCCGGCCAACCCCTATGGCCGGCGGCTGACGTTGAAGGTCAGCAACCGCCACCATATCGTATCCTATCATCTGTCTGGCGATGGCGGGCAGACATGGAGCAGGTTCGACCGGGGCATGGAAGTGTCGGGATACCACCATAATGTGCGCGGCGGTTTCCTGATGCTGCGACCGGGCCTGTATGCAGCGGGACCGGGGGAAGCGAGGTTTCGCGATTTCCGGTTCCGGGCGTTGTAAGTTTCATACCGATCCGTTCGCTCGAAACGAACGGATGTTGTGAAGCATGGTCTACAAAGGAATGGCCGTCGTATATTTCGTCATCGACAGGGCGAAATGCGACGCCGCGCCCGCGACCGAAGCGTGGCCCAGCAGGGTCTGCATCAGGAAGCGATTATAATCCTCCACATCGGCGACGACGACCCGGATCAGATAGTCCCATTCGCCGGACATGGAGAAACATTCGACAATCTCCGGCCGCCCGTCGACAAAATGTTCGAAGGCGGCGCGAGCTTCGCGGGCGTGGCTGCGCATGCGGATGTTGCAGAGGACGTTGACGCCCCGCCCGACCTGCGCCGGATCAACCAGTCGCACTGTGCGGGTCAATATGCCCGCCGCCTCAAGCGCCTTGATCCGCCGCCAGCATGACGCGCTGGACGCGCCGACCCGCTCAGCCATATCCTGATGGCTAAGGCTGGCATCGACCTGAAGCGCGGACAGGATGCGCCGGTCCACCTCGTCAATATGACCATCCTGTTTCATATATCGTCCATATGTGATGAATCTGCTTCGTTAATAGCTAAATTTTCGGGAAGAATGAAACGTAATTTCCGAAATGCCGTGGCATGATGCGTCTATGGCGCAGACAGAAATGATCGCCCCACCGGGCGCCGGAGAGGATTGGACCATCCCGCAGGACTGGGCGGCTTACACCGTGCAGGACCATGCGATGTGGGATCGCCTTTTCGCGCGCCAGACGCAGATGCTGGCCGGCCGCGCCGTACCGGAATTTCTGGAAGGGCTGGACATATTGCGGATGACCCGGCCGGGCATCCCCGACTTTGCCGAACTGTCCGACCGGCTGACGCAGCGGACCGGGTGGCAGGTGGTCGCGGTGCCGGGATTGGTGCCCGATCGGCTGTTCTTCGAGCATCTGGCCAATCGTCGCTTCGTTGCAGGGCGCTTCATCCGCAAGCCCGAACAGATCGACTATCTGGAGGAGCCGGACGTGTTCCACGATGTGTTCGGCCATGTGCCCTTGCTCGCCAACCCGGTCTTCGCCGATTATATGCAGGCTTACGGGCAAGGCGGACTGCGCGCTCATGCGCTGGGGTCGATCGAACGGCTGGCGCGGCTGTATTGGTATACGGTGGAATTCGGCCTGATCCGGCAGGATGATGGCCTCAAACTCTATGGCGCGGGCATCGTCTCCTCGCATGGGGAATCCGAATTTGCGCTGGACGATCCTTCGCCCAATCGCCTCGGCTTCGACCTCCAGCGGCTGATGCGCACCCGCTATCGCATCGACGATTATCAGCAGAGCTATTTCGTGATCGACAGTTTCGAGCAGCTATTGCGAATGACGGCCGAAACCGATTTCGCGCCGCTTTATGCGCAGCTGGACGGCCTGCCCGATCTCGACACCGATACCATCTTGCCGACCGACCGCGTCTTTACCCGCGGCAGTCAGGCCTATGCGAACAAGAAAAAGGAAGAGGACGCCTTATGACCACCGACGCCAACCCGCTGGGCCTCAACGGCTTCGAATTCGTCGAATTCACCTCGCCCGATCCCGAAGCGATGGCGGCGCAGTTCGAGCAGTTGGGCTTCGTCGCCAGCCATCGCCACCCGCGCAAGAATATCACCCGCTATCGGCAGGGGCGCATCAACCTGATGCTGAACCGTGACGATGCCGGGCGCGTGGCGGAATTTCGCGGCGTACACGGCCCTTCGGCCAGCGCCATGGCCTTTCGCGTCGCCGATCCCGAAGCGGCGCTCGCATGGGCGCTGGCCAATGGCGGAAAGGCCACGGCGGAGGACGACACGGTGATCGAGGGGATTGGCGGCGCCTATCTCTATTTCATGCCGGCCGATGGCGATCCCTATGCCGACTGGGCCGAATTTCCCGGCTGGGAGGAGAAAGCGGCGGAGAATAGCGTCGGCCTCGACCTGCTCGACCATCTGACCCATAATGTGCGGCGCGGCCAGATGCGGGTGTGGAGCGAATTTTATCGCACGCTCTTCGGTTTCGAGGAGCAGAAATTCTTCGATATTAAGGGGAAGGCGACGGGCCTGACCAGTCAGGCGATGATCGCGCCGGATAAGGCGATCCGCATTCCGCTCAACGAGAGTCAGGATGACAAGAGCCAGATCGAGGAGTTCATCCGCGACTATCATGGTGAGGGTATCCAGCATCTGGCGCTGACCACCGACAATATCTACGACACGGTCGAAAAATTGCGCGCGCGCGGCGTGCGGCTCCAGGACACGATCGAGACCTATTATGAACTGGTGGACAAGCGCGTGCCGGGCCATGGCGAGGATCTGGCGCGCCTCAAGAAGAACCGCATCCTGATCGACGGCGATGTCGAAGAGGAAGGCATATTGCTGCAAATCTTCACCGAGAATATGTTCGGCCCGATCTTCTTCGAGATCATCCAGCGCAAGGGCAATGAAGGTTTTGGCAACGGCAATTTCCAGGCCCTGTTCGAAAGCATAGAATTGGATCAGATCCGGCGAGGCGTCGTCAGCGTCGATGCATGAGATAATCTGACACCGTTCGCGCTGCGCCCTTCGACAGGCGCAGGGCGACCGGAGGAGAGTGACGATGGATGATTATCTGACCGGCTTCGGCAATCATCATGCAAGCGAGGCGGTGGCCGGCGCGCTGCCGGTTGGGCGCAACTCGCCGCAGCATGTGCCCTATGGCCTTTATGCGGAACAAGTGTCGGCGACCGCCTTTACCGTGCCGCGCGCGGACAATCGGCGCAGTTGGCTCTACCGCATGCGGCCAAGTGCGATGCACCCGCCCTTTGCGCCTTATGCTGCGACGAGCCTGCTGCGCAGCGCGCCCGACGCGGATGCGCACGCATCGCCCAACCGGCTGCGCTGGAACCCGCTCGACCTGCCGGCCGAGCCTGTCGATTTTGTCGATGGCCTCGTCACCTATGCGGTCAATGGCGATGTTGCGGCAGGTGTCGGGTGCAGCGTCCATCTTTACGCCGTGAACCGGTCGATGGTCGATCGAGCCTTTTTCAGCGCGGATGGCGAATGGCTGATCGTGCCGCAGCAGGGGCGGCTGCGGATCGTGACCGAAATGGGCGTGCTGCCCGTCGCCCCGCTCCAGATCGCGCTCATTCCGCGCGGTGTGCGTTTCCGCGTCGAATTGCTGGACGATGAAGCGCGCGGCTATGTCTGCGAAAATCATGGTGGCCCGTTCCGCCTGCCCGACCTTGGGCCGATCGGGTCTAATGGCCTGGCCAATGTCCGCGATTTCGAGGCGCCGGTCGCGGCCTATGAGGATGTCAAGCGCCCGCATGAACTGGTGCAGAAATATCAGGGGCAACTCTGGTCGACGATGCTCGACCACAGCCCGTTCGATGTGACCGCATGGCATGGTAATGTCGTGCCCTATCGCTATGATCTGACACGGTTCAATACGATCGGGACGGTCAGTTTCGATCATCCCGATCCCTCCATCTTCACGGTGCTGACATCGCCCAGCGACAGTGCCGGCACCGCCAATATCGACTTCGTCATCTTCCCGCCGCGCTGGATGGTGGCAGAGGATACGTTCCGGCCGCCCTGGTTCCACCGCAACATCATGAGCGAATTCATGGGCCTGATCACCGGCCAATATGACGCCAAGGCGGGCGGCTTCGCGCCGGGTGGGGCCAGCCTGCACAACATGATGTCCGCCCATGGGCCGGATGTCGCCAGCCATGACAGGGCGGTCGCGACGACCTTGCAACCGCACAAGATAGAGGAGACGATGGCCTTCATGTTCGAGAGCCGATTGCCGTTCGCGCCGACAGAATGGGCGATGAAAACGCCTTTGCTACAAGGCGATTATGACGCATGCTGGACAGGATTTCGCAAGGCGCAACTGCCGCCGGGGGACCCGGCATGAGCTGGTGGACCACCGACGAAACGCATGATCCCGCCCGCAGCAGCTGGGTGGACAGTGCGAATGGCCATGCGGATTTCCCGATCCAGAACCTGCCTTATGGCGTATTTTCGCCGGCGGGCGGAGACTCGCGGATCGGCGTGGCGATTGGCGAGCGGATATTGGACCTGTTCGCTTGCGCCACCGCCGGCCTGTTGCCCGCTCCCATCGCGCCGCTCTGCACGGCCGGCGCGCTGAACGGGTTGATGGCACTCTCTGTCGCCGACCGGCGAGCGCTGCGCCGCTTGCTCAGCGATCTTCTGTCTGACCCGACCCATGCGGATCGCCTGACGCCGATGCTGCATGATGCGGCGGATTGCACCCTGCATCTGCCCGCGCATATCGGCGATTATAGCGACTTTTATGTTGGCATCCATCACGCGACCAATATCGGTCGGCAGTTCCGGCCGGACAATCCATTGCTCCCCAATTATAAATATGTGCCGATCGGCTATCATGGCCGGGCGTCCTCGATCCGTCCGTCTGGTGTGGCGCTGCGCCGGCCGGTGGGGCAGCGCAAGCCGCCAGAGGCCGACGCCCCCATGGTCGGTCCGTCCGCCCGGCTGGATTATGAGCTGGAACTGGGCGTGTGGATCGGCGCCGGTAACGCTCTGGGCACCGCCATCCCGATCGCGCAGGCGGCAGACCATGTCGCGGGTTTCTGCCTGCTCAACGACTGGTCGGCGCGCGATTTTCAGGCCTGGGAATATCAGCCGCTCGGCCCCTTCCTGTCCAAAAGCTTTCAGTCGACCATTTCCCCCTGGGTGGTGACGAGCGAGGCGATGGCGCCCTTCCGCCCGGCGCAACCGCCCCGGCTGGCGGACGATCCGGCGCCCTTGCCCTATCTGTCCGATGTGGACGATCAGGCGCATGGCGCGCTGGGCCTGACGCTGGAGGTGCTGATCCTGACCGAAGCTATGCGCGCGCGCGGCGATGCGCCGTTCCGGCTTAGCAGCGGCCCGGCCAGCAACATGTACTGGACCGTGCAGCAGATCGTCACCCATCATGCGTCCAATGGCTGCAACCTCAATCCCGGCGACTTGCTGGGCAGCGGCACGATCTCCGCGCCGGACCGGTCGGGCTATGGCAGCCTGATCGAACTGTCGACGGGGGGCAAGGAGCCGATCGCTTTGACGGGTGGCGAAAGCCGCACTTTCCTGGAAGATGGCGACGAGATCATCCTGCGCGCACAGGCGTCGGCACCGGGTTTCGTGCCGATCGGCTTTGGCGAAAGTCGGGCGATGGTGATGCCGGCGCTCTGAGCACCGCTTCATAGGCTGCCATCAACCGGCCGAAATGCGCATCCTCGTTGAAGCGGGCGCATACATCGGCATGGCCCGCCGCGCCCAGCCGCCGGCATAGTGCCGGATCGTCCCACAGGCTGCGCATCTGCCGGGCCAGATCGGCGGCGTCGCCGGGGACGAAGTGCAACCCGGTCACGCCTTCGCGCACCGTGTCCTGCAAGGCGCCGATGCGCGAGGCGATGACCGGCACGCCATGGGCCATGGCTTCGGCGGCGACGATCGCGAAGGTTTCGAACCAGAGGCTCGGCACCACCAGCGCCCGCGCGCCGCGATAGACGGTCGCGAGCGACGCCGGTCCATCGGTGATCGTGACTGGCACGTTCTGCGCAATTAGCGGGGCCGGATCGCTGCCCGCCGGTCCCGCGACATGGATTGGCAAACCCGACAGGCGCGCGGCCGCGATCAGGACTTCCAGCCCTTTTTCCGGCACGAAGCGGCCAGCGAACGCGAAATAGCCGCCGGTTGCCGGATCGACCGGATCGGACGTGGCGGGGATGGCGCATTCATTGACGCTGATCCGGTCCAGCGGAATATTTGCGCGACGATGGAGCCAATCGCGGCTGAAATCGGTCAGCACGATGAAACGGCTGACATGGGCGTAGAGGTTGCGCTCGTTCGCCAGCGCATGGCGCAGCGCGAAAGCAGCGCTTTCGGGCAGGCTGTTGCGGCAATTGCGCACCAACGCCTGTCGTGCCCCGCGATCGGTGCAACGGGTGCAGACAGTCGCGCCATCATGATGGGTGGCGATCGGGCAGGTGATACGGAAATCATAACAGCTATGGACCACCGGCACACCGGCGCGGGCGCAGAGCGGGAACAGCCAGGGTGTCAGAAGCGGATATAGTTCATGGCTATGTACGATATCCGGCCGATCCCGCTCCAGCCGCGCGGCGAAATCCCGCAGCGTAGCGGCGGGATAGAGGCCATGGGTAAAGGCGGCCAGCTTTCCTGACAGACCAGCTGAAAGATGCCGACTATCCTTCTCGAAAATATCGACTTCCAGCCCGCGTCGGCGCGACAGGGCGATGGTCGCGTCCCAGGCATTGTCCGCTCCGCCACCGCCACGATGGCGGTTGAAGACATGCAATATCTTCATGCCACCTGAGCCGGCGCGAACAGGTCCGGGCGATAGGGTTCGCCGATTGATGCCGCATCGGGGCGCTGGCCCGCCGTTTTGGCATCGACCATATGATGAAACAGGTCGGCATAAGCCGCGACCACCGCATCCCAGCGGAAGGTCGCCTCCGCATGCACCTGTGCCGCCCGGCCCAGTGCAGCCCGCCGCTGCGGATCGGCATCCAGGTCGCTCAGGATCATGGCCAGATGGCCGGCCTCCTTGCGGAAATAGGGCGCGTTCGGCCCGACATTCTCGCGGTGGAAAACCACATCGATCGGCACGCATGGCGCTCCCCAGTGCATGGCGCGCAGCAGGCTGGGGTTGGTGCCGCCGACTTCATGCCCATGCAGATAGGCGGCGCAATGGCGATAGAGCGCATTGAGCGCGGCGGATTCGAACACGCCGCCGACGCAGCGCACCTGCCCGTCATGCTCGGCCGCCACGGCACGCGCATAGGCACTGTCATAGGGCACTGATCCGACGACGATCAGCGGCTTGCTGACGCCAGAAGCGCGATATTCGCGGATGATATGGTCGACATTATTTTCCGGCTCCATACGTGCGACGACCAGATAATAAGCGCCGGGCGTGACGCCATAGCGGTCGAGCGCGGCGCTGTCGGGTGGATCGCCTACTTCGCCGGAATAGGGGATGTAGGTGGAGGCTGCGCCATATTCGCGGGAATAATAATCCTGCATCGCCCGCGAATCCGTGACCAGCCAGTCGGCGGCCCATGCACTCACTCGTTCAGACCATTTATAATAAGCGCGCTGTAACCTGTTCCATTTGCGCCTTTGCCAACCCAGACCATCGGTGTGGATCAGCACCGGCACGCCCCGCGCGCGCAGCGGCAGGACGAACGGACCATTGCCCGGATCGACCACGAACACCAGATCGAAATCGCGGAACGCCGCGTCCCATAGCGCCAGGTTGCTATGGACGATACTCTCGAAGCTCTTGCCGCCGGGCGCGGGGAGGTAGCGGCATCGCACGCCCTGCCAGACCGGCGGGCGCGTGTCATAATAACGGGTCCGGCAATAGACGATGACGTCCATGCCATGGTCGCGCACCAGCCCGGTGGCCAGTTCCTCCACCAGGGTGGAAAAGCCACTATAGCGGGCGGGTATGCCGCGATCGCCGATGATGGCGACGCGCAGGGAGCGGGGCGCGGGGTCAGCCATGGGGCTTGTACCCGATCCAGATATCCTGCGTCATCCGGGCCTTGGGACCGGGGCGTATCTGCTCCACCCGCTCAAAGGCAGCAAGCAGGTGATTGCGGACCCAGACCGGTGGATGGATCGCGAAATACCATTTCTTCCCCTCGGCAAAGTGGCTCTGGGTAACGATTTCGCCCCGCGCATAGGCGTCCGTTTCCTCCCGCCGGGTCAGCAGATAGCGATAATGGTCGCCATGGGTGGTCGCGATCATCAGCCCGCCGGGGCGCAGCACGCGGTGGAGTTCGGCGGTCCAGTCCCGGTGCATCTCCGCAGACAAATGGGTGAAGACGGAGAAATTATAGACCGCATCGACACTATTGTCCGGCAGCGGCAAAGGCGGTGCCAGCCCGTTCAGGAGGAAGTCGATGCCGGGCAGATGGGCGCGGCACCAGTCGATCGTCGCGGCATTATAGTCTGTACCGATGACCTGCGGCGCCCGGTCCGCCAGCAAGGCGGGCATGTGGCGGATCAGCCGGCCCGGCCCGCAGCCCCATTCCAGCACGCGCATAACGGGCGCATCAGGCAGTCGCTCGCGGATGAGCCGCGCGAATAGCCCGGCATGGACAAGACCCAGATCATGATAGTCGGCCCAGTCGACCTTGTTATAGGCGTCGAAGGCCAGGTCGGCAGGCGGTACCGCGAAATCGGGATGGCGGGCAGTGAAGGCGCGGTTGCTGCGCGCCGTCACCGCCCGCTTGCGCAGGAAGGCCATGCGATCGAACATGGGCAACAATCCGAGCGATCGGGTGGCGCTGAGAATATGATATTTCATGCGGTTGAACTACCTTGTTCAGTTGCGATGGCAGGAAGATCGTACAGGCGGCGGACATAGGCCCGGTCCTGTCCGACGACGGCAATCAGGGGGAAGGGTGCGTCCGGCTGGCTCAGGCGATAACGATTGGCGCGATCCTGCATGAGGTCGATCAGCACGGCGGCGACCACGCCGGCGCCAAGCCCCATGATGATGGCGGCGATCAGCAGCAGCTTGGTTTGCGGCGTATCCGCCTTGTCGGGCAGGGCGGCGCCCTCGACGATCTGAATGGCGGACGGGGCGGACTGGGCTGTGGCGGCCGTCACCGCCGCCGTCATCAACTTGTCCTGCAACGCCAGATAGGTCTTCTCCAGCATGTCATGCGCGCGGCCGAGGTCGTGGCTGTCCTTCATCTTCTGCGGGATGCGGTCGATCACCGCGCGGCGGGCGCCGACCTCCGCCGACAGGGTAGCCAGCCCCGCCCTGTCACCGGCCAATTGCGCCTGCAACGCGGCCCGTCGCGCCCGCAGCGCATCATAGCCGCCATTGCGGGCGATATTGCTCTGCTGCACGCCGCGCTGGGGTTGGCCGGCCAGCTGGCGGCCGATCGCCGCGATCTGATCGTCCATGTCGCGCACATCGGGCGAATCGGGGCGATAGCGGACCAGCAGCGCATCGCGCGCGGCGACGAGCTTCGCCTGCTCCTGCTTCAACTGGGCAGCGACCGGATTATCCTGCACCAGCCGGCTGGCGAGGATATCCTTCGGCTCGCGCGACAATTGCGCGGTAACGGTCGTCAGTTCGCTCTGTGCGGCGGCGATGGCGGTGCGCTTGGCGTCCAGTTCCGCCTGCTGGCTCAGGAACTGGCCGATCTCGACCTTGTCCTTCTCGAACATCAGCAGCATGTCATTCTGCGTATAATAGCGCTCCATCCGCGCTTCGAGCAGGCGCAGGTCGGCGCGGGCGCGATCGGCCTCCGCCTCCAGCGCTGCATGCGCCTGCCGCGCTTCATCGGCGAAGCGGGCGCGGCGCTGGGCGATATAGGTTGCCGCCACCGCATCGGCGATTTCCGCCACGCGGGGGGAGGGGCCGCGGACCGTCAGCAAGGCGATATGGCTGTCGGGAATTTGCACCATGGCGACGCCGGTGCGGAAATCGTCCAGTGTGCGGGCGCGATCCGCCGCCTGCGCGCTCGGCACATAGCGGGACGGCGCGCGCGGGAAAAGCGCATCCTTGGTTCCCCGCCATGCCTGGCCCGGCCAGCTTTGCGTCCACAGCCATGTCAGGTAGCGCAAGGGCGGATGATAGACGTCGCCATAACCGAGCCGCTGGTCGGCGATCACCTGTTTCAGCACCGGGCCGGAGGTGGCGAAGATCATCTCGTCCTTCAGCGCATTGCGGCGGAACACGGCCCAGTCGTCATAGAAGCTCTCACGCTGGCGATCATCGTCGGACACCGCCGACAGGGTGACGCTGGCCGAATAGACCGGCGGCCAGACGAGGATGTAGAGGCCGACCAGCGCGACCGTCAGTGCCGCGATAGCCAATATCAGCCGGCGATGGCCGGCGATGGCGAAGGCCGTCACCTGACCGGCGCGGCGCAGGTCGAAACTGTCGGCCTCCGGGCGATAGGGCACGGCTTCGGTAAGGCCTGTCATCGGTCGATCTCCTGCAACAGGCGCAACTGGACATAGGGCGCCATCAACTGGCTGAGGCCGCCCAGCGGGGCGTTCACATAAGTCTGAAGGAAGCGGGCAAAGCGCGCGCCGCCGCTTTCCTGCACAACGATGATATCGCCCGGCTGCAACGGTACATTCTGGAGCGTCAGCAGCAGGCCGGCATGGCCGCGCGCGCCGCTGCGCAGGACATGGGCGGTCAGGCGCCCGTCCGCGTCCAGCCGGATAAGCGCGATGTTGGAAAGGGCCGCGCTCTTGCCCGCATCGCCCGAGACGATCAGCGCCTGCGCGGCGGTCGGCGCATCACGTAGCGCGACCGGGCCGGGCCGGTTGACCTCGCCCGCGACGAATACCTTGGGTTCGCGCGGATTGGTCACGGCGATGCTGACCTGCGGATCGCGTATTCGCGTCAACAGCCGCTGGCGTACTTCCGCCGCCGCCGCCATCGGGGTCAGGCCGACCACGGCGATGTCGCCTGACCGGGGCAAAGTCACCATGCCATCGGCCCGCACGGTTGCGCTGCGCGACAATTCGGGCATGCGATCGACCATGATCTCCAACTGGTCGCCGGGACCGAGCAGATAGGCGCGTTCATAGCGGGCGGTGGAGCGGATCACCTCCGGCGCGGCGGCGATACTCTGCGGCGCGGTCAGGCTGGTCGAACAAGCGCCGAGCAGGATCGGGATAAGGAGGATCAGCGCCGTGATCAGGCTGGTGCGGTGCGCGATCATGCCGGTGCTCCCGTCAGGCTGAGCCGTGCCCGCATCGCCCAGGCGCGCGGCGACAGCGGATTGGCGGCGCAGGCCTGCGCCAGCGCGGCGCGTGCGGCTTCGGCATTGCCTTCGTCCAGCCGCATCTGGGCCTGCGCGCGATGCAGCCGGGAGACGATCGCGCGGCGACGGCGTTCGGGCGCGCCTACATAATGGCGCCGCTCCAATATGCGCAGCATCATGCCGACCACTTGGGGATTGGCCATCAGCCCCAGCGTGTTGCGCAACTGCCCGGCATGATAGCGAAAGCCGAGCAGTGGGTCCGGATCGAACCAGCCGGTCGCGCCGATATCGCCCAGCCGGGTGAAGATGTTCATCTCGAACGGGAAATTGCCATGGCAATCGGCATCGACAAAGCCGGACCGGCGCAGCGCCTCCGTGCGGAAGACCGTGCCGGAAATCGGCGTGAAACCGCTGCGCATATGGGTGTGGAGGATCGGGAATGGCCCGACTTTGCGCCGCGTCCGGCCATGGTCGCGATGATAGGCGGCGGTCATGTCCGGCGCCGGCCGCCCGTCCGCCGTCATCAGCCAGGGATTGGCGACGAATAGCGCTGCGTCTGGTGCGGCATCCAGCGCGGCGACGGCGCGTGCCAGATAATGCGGCGACAGCAGATCGTCGTCATGCAGGATGCAGAAATAGTCTGCGTTGCCTGCCGCCCCGAACAGATAGCGGCCCTGCCCATATTCGCCGCCGTTCACCGCCTGCTGCACGAAGCGGATGCGCGGGTCGCCCAGCCCCTCCACATAGGCGCGCACGGCATCCCCCGCGCCGCCGGGGGAGGCGTTGTCGCTCACCACCGCGCGAAAATCGCGCAGGCTCTGGGCGCGCAGGCTCTCCACCGTTTCTCGCACCAGATCGGGACGGTTATAGGTGGGGATGCCAACAAGGATGCGCTCAGAAGAAATGACGATGCGCCTTGTACCAGAGAAAGGTCTGGGCCAGCCGTTCGTCCAGCCCCGCGCCCGGCGCCCAGCCCAGTTTCTCCGCCGCCAGCGTGGAGGACAGATATTGGGCCTGAATTTCGCCATGGGCATTGTTGCGCACATCGGGGGCGAGGTCGGCGCGACCGGCGGCGGCGAGCGTGCGGCGGGTGAGGTCCAGCACGCTGACCGGCTCGCCCGTACCGAAGTTGAAGGCGCGCCCCACGACATCCGCGTCGCCTATATGCTGCGCGAGCAGCAGATAGCCGCGCACGATATCCTCCACGAACACATAGTCGCGCACCGGCGACCCGTCGGACCGGATCACCGGCCGCGTCCCGTCGATCGCCGCGAGGCAGGTGCCGGGCACGATCCGGTTGCTGTTGAGGTCGCCCGGCCCGAACAGATTGCCGCAACGCGTGATGGTGACGGGCAGGCGGTAGGTCGCCGCATAGCTGAGCGCGATCAGGTCCGCGCAGCTTTTGGATACGTCATAGGGATGGCGGCCCTGCAACGCGAAATCCTCCTGATAGGGGAGGGTTTCATGGTCGCCATAGGCCTTGTCGGAGGAAGCGATGACGATCCGCTCCACCGTGGCGACGCGGCGGCATGCCTCCAGCAGCACCCATGTCCCCTTGATATTCGCCTCGAAGGTGGACAGCGGATTGCGGTTGGCGACGCCGACGATCGCCTGTGCGCCCAGGTGAAACACGGTATCGACCGCATATTCGTTCAGCGCGCGCTCGATAACGTCATACTCCTCCAGCGCGCCGCGCACGACCTTGGCCTGCGCGACCAGTCCCTCCGCCTGAAAGCGCGACTGCGGCACCATGTCGCGCACCAGCGCCACCACCTCCGCGCCCTCGCGCAGCAATTGGGAGACGAGGCTGCCGCCCAGAAAGCCGGTGGCGCCGGTGACGAGGCAGGTCTTGCCCTTCCAGAAGCCGCTCATGCCGCGCGCTCCTGTGGTTCATGATCGCCGATCCAGGGCGGCGGGGTACCGCCTGCCAGCATCTCGTCCGCCTCGATCACATCCTTGTAGCTGTCGAACGACTTGAAGAAGCCGCCATGACGATAGGTGAAGGCGTCGCCCCGCGCGATCAGCGGCGGGATGATGTCGCGCTCCAGATTGTCGCCCTGCCAGTCGTCGAAAATGGTCGGCTCCATCACCATGAAGCCTGCATTGATCCAATAATCGGCGATCAGCGGCTTTTCGGCGAAGCGGGCGATGGTGCCGTCCTCTTCGACCGACAAGACGCCATATTGCGAATACATCGGCACCGATGTGATAGTCAGCCGAGCGTCATGGCTCTGGTGAAAGGCGACGACATCGGCCAGCGGCACATCCGACAGCCCGTCGCCATAGGTCGCGATGAACGGGCCGTCGATCAGGTGGCGGCAATTCCAGATGCGGCGGCCGGTATCGGCATCCTCGCCCGTATCGACGATCTTTATGCTGGCGCCGATATCCTTCCCCTCGAAATAATCGTGAAGAACATCCTGCCGATATCCGGCTGCAAGGATGAATTCGTGAAATCCCTGCCGGATGAAATTCTTGATGACATGAACCAATACCGGCGTGCCGCCCAATGGCAGCATCGGCTTTGGCAGATAGGTGGTGAAGGGAAAGGCACGGATGCCCTGCCCGCCGCACAATATGACGACCTTCATCTGTCGGTTCCTTTCTTCGTCGGTGCTTGGGTGAACTGGTCTGTCGACAGGGTGGCGAGGCCGATGCCGAATTCCGGCCCGGCGATCCCACGCTGGATCAGGGGGGCGAGCCGCCCCCGCGACACATGGCCGCCGAACCACAGGCGGATCGTCCCGCCATCGCGCAGCGGACCGGGCGCGAGTATCTCGCCATCGGTCCAGCCGGTGCTGGCGCGGGTGAGTAAGG
This sequence comes from Sphingobium sp. WCS2017Hpa-17, assembly GCF_031843765.1. Lineage (NCBI taxonomy): Bacteria > Pseudomonadati > Pseudomonadota > Alphaproteobacteria > Sphingomonadales > Sphingobiaceae > Sphingobium > Sphingobium sp. WCS2017Hpa-17. Next base: position 713,074 of record NZ_JAVTIV010000002.1, on the reverse strand, counting down.
GCGCGGGGTCTTCGCGAAAATGGACGCCATCGGCGGCGCGGGCATGGTGGATCGCCACCTGCTGCCATTCCGGATCGGCGCCGGGGCTGATATGGGCGACCGAATAGAAAAGGTCGATCGCGCCGTCCGTGTCGGCCAGTGCGGCGGGGGAGGAGTAGCCGGCATAGCCTCGCGCGGCGGGATAGAGTGGTCCCTGCGTCATGACATGTTCCGGTGCGGTGAAGCGCACACCATCGCTCGACCGGATCAGCCCGATCGACTGGAGCGGCGGCCCGCCGCCCTCCCGCGCGCCTACCGCCGAGAAATAGAGCAACATTTCCCCGCCGCGCACCACAAGACCCGGCTCGCCGACCAGATAGCCGTGCCAGTCGGTCGCGCCGCCCGTGGCCTTCAGCAATGTCCAATCGGCGACCTGCCAGTTCACGCCATTGGGCGAGACAGCCAGCCCAATTGCCATCGGCGAAGGGGCGGGATCGGCATAGACCCCGGTAAAGCCCATCCAGTATCGGCCGGCAAAGCGCACGACGCTGGGCGTTTCAATGCTGGCATAGGGGCCGCCTTTGACCGACAGCAATGGCGTCGCGGGCGACAGCGTCCAATGCTCGCCATCGCGTGACACCGCGCGGAAGGGCAGGACGGGTGGCTTGAACGGCGCGCCGGTGCTGCTCGTCATATAGAGCGCATAGCCATCATCGGTGCGAAGCGGGCTGGGATCGTTCCAAAGGCCCTGCGCCCGCAGCGATCCCGCTGCGATCACCGGCGCGTCGCGGCTGACCGTCCAGCCGGACATCGGATCTGGCAGGTCGGGCGCCGGCGCAGGACTGGCGCAGGCTGCCAGAATGCAGGCGATTGCCATCACCCCCATTCCGTTCGCCCTGAGCCTGTCGAAGGGCGCATGCGCGACAAATGTGACCCCGCCGCCCATCAGAAGGCGTTCCGCTGCACGAACGGCACCGCCAGCGTGCGCGCCAGGATCTGAAGGTCCAGCCACAGCGACCAGCGGCGCAGATAGTCGATATCATGAACGACCCGCTGCGCCATCTTGTCATGCGTGTCCGTCTCGCCGCGCCAGCCGCTGACCTGCGCCAGACCGGTGATGCCGGGCTTGATCTTGTGCCGCACGGCATAGCGATGGATCAGCGGACGGAAATTATCGTCCAGCGCGACCGGATGGGGGCGCGGCCCGACCACCGACATGCTGCCCAGTGCCACGTTGATGAATTGCGGCAGTTCGTCGATTGAGGTACGCCGCAGCAGCGCGCCGACCCGCGTGACCCGGCTGTCGCCGCGCCGCGCCTGTACGAAGGCGTCATCCTCCGTCACCCGCATGGACCGGAATTTCCAGATACGAAACGGCCGACCGTCCAGCCCATAGCGCGTCTGGCAAAAGAAGACCGGCCCGCGCGTCTCCAGCTTGATCGCGATCGCCGCCAGCAGCGCGACCGGCAGGATCAGCGGCAGGGCAATGAGGGTGAGGGCAATATCCTCCGCCCGCTTCACCCAGCGCATATGCCCTTCGAACGGCGATTCCACGATGCTGACGACCGGCTGGCCGTAGACATCGTCCCAGCGCGCGCCGACCAGATCCAGCCGGAACAAGGGCGGGCAATAATAAAGCGAGGCGGTGGTGTCGCCGAACCGGTCCAGGATAGCCTTGATCCGCTGTTCCGCCGCCATCGGCAGCGTCACATAGATGCGGCTGACCGCGCCCGCCCGCGCCAGTTCATAGAGGCGGTCGACCGGCCCGCCGAAATCCTGCGGCGACAGGGCGGCGGTGCGATCGTCCGACGGGCGGCGATCGTCGAACACGCCCAGCGATCTTATGCCCATCCAGCGTTGCCGTGCGAAGACATCGCCCAGCCGCTGCGCAGTTTCGGTCGCGCCGATGAAGGCGGCGCTGCGCTGGTCATGGCCGACGCTACGCCACAGCCGCAAGGCCAGACGCATGGCGATATGAAACAGGACGATCGCGCAGAGCGACCCACCATACCAGAGCGCAGCGGCCGGCGCCCATGCCTGTGCCTGCGCCAGCGGCAGGTCGCCCAGTAGCGCGAACAGCGCCATGATCCCTGCGAAACTGATCGACCAATGGGCGGTCAGGTCCGCCAGTTCATGGCGCAACCGCACGATCCGCCAGGACCGGCTGAGGTGGAAGAAGGATGCCGTCCATTCCAGCACCGCGATGCAGAGCAATGCGTCGATGATCCACGGCCGGGGTGAGAAAGGTTCGGTGGTGAGCGCCAGGCACAGCAGGATCAGCCCGGTGTCGACCAGCCGGCACAGCCGCACGAACAGCGCGCCGAACTGCTGGAACATCCCGCTCATCCTGAAATCCGCATCCCATTGGTGGGTCGGCATGGCTGCAACGCTCCCATCTCAAGTAAATCTAATGATAAAATATGTAAAATACGCAATATATGAATTATAATTTGCGAAAATTACCAACAAATCACCGTATTTATTTCGAATCATCATATGATGAAAACAAAAATGAAAGATGAGTCATAGGCACGTTAACCAAGAAATTTTGAATCGTGCCAATTTGCGACATTAAGGTTTTGGGATATTGCCGACAGTAAACCGATATTTATTATTTTGTCTGATCAATTTATTTCGATTCGATATTCGCGATCGAAAGAAGAGAGCTGCGACCATCACGGTCGGGAAAGGGGCAATCGGGCGGATGCTGTGCAGATGGGGCTATCACCGGGCCGATCCGGCGGCTGCCTGGAATGGCGGCATCGGCTTTTCCCGCTGCCTAGGCTGCGGCGCGGAACTGGTGCAGCGCCCCGGTACACGCTGGGCACGGGTACCGCGCGGCTATGCGGTCGTGTGGCGCCCTGCTGCGGAACGACCGGCGCTGACCTGCAGCGCATCGTCTTCTTCGCCGATCGCTCGATTGTCGCAGCGTCTGCGGGATCATCTGCACGCGCCGATCGAGCAGCCTTCGCGCCGCTATCGTTATCTGGCGCGCAGGCTCGGCGATGCGCGGACGATCCTGCTCAGCGCATTATGTGAGGCCGATGCCGCCAATGATGTCCTGCTGCTGCTCGCTGCCATGGTGCAGCAGGAGCAGGGAGGGCGGGTGTTGCTGGTCGATGCGACGCTCGCCGATGATGGGGTGGGCGCGCTCCTGGGCGCTGATAAGCAGCCCGGCCTCTCAGACATACGGACCGACGATCCCTGGTCGGCGGTAGAGGCGATGCGCCTGCTGGCGCGGCCGGACATGGTTCTGCTGGGCGCCGGCCTCAACCCTGCCGCCGGGCGGCCGGAGCGGATCGCCGCGATGCTGCCGTTTCTGGCCGATCGGTTCGACCATATCCTGATCCAGCAGCGCGGCATCGGCAGCGACAGCCGCAATCTGGCACTGGCGCGTGCCGCCGATCTGGTCTGGACGCTGGCGGAGGAAGGGCGATCGCCCATGGCGCGCCTGCACGAAGCGCGTGACGCCTTTCGCGCGCATGGCATTGCACCGGCCGGTCTGATCCTCACGGTGCCTGCGCATGATCGCTGACGCGATCCGGCCCGGCCGCGCGCTGATGGTAGCGGGGTCTGCCAGCGCAGCGGCGCTCGTCGTCGCGGCGGGCCTCTCGTCAGGGCGCGCGCCTGCGCTGGCGGCCGTTGGTGCGCTGGCGCTGGGCGGCGCGCTCTGGGCCAGTGGCAACCCGCGGCTGGCCTGCCTGTGGGGTGTGGGCCTCACCGCCCCGCTCGGCATCGCCAAGCGTTTCCATCCCATGCCGCATATGGGCGGGGCGGGCGCCTATGCGATCGAGGCGGTCGACCTGTTCCTGATCGCCCTGTTGTTCTTCCAGTGGCGCGACGCGCGACATGGCGGTCCTCGCATGATCCTGCCGCCGCTCGCTTATGGCTGGATCGCGATGATCCTGCTCGGCTTGATTGATGCGCTGACCGGCCCCTATCGCCAGTTGGCCTTGGTGGAGGCGGTGCAGATGGTCAAGTCGCTGGCCCTGTTCCTGCTGTTGATCGGCGAATTGACGCGGGTGCGCCGTTTCCTTCACCTCTTCGCCGCCTTGGCGCTTGGCCTTGGCCTGCAAGCGGTGGTCGGCATTGCCCAATATGCAAAGAAGGGCGATATCGGCCTGCAATTTCTGGGCGAGGCGACGATGACCACGCTCGAATATGCCAATCGCGCCACCTATATGGATGGCGGCGCGACCTTCCGCATCGGCGGGCTGCTGGGCCATCCCAATATATTGGCGGGCTATATCGCGATGCTAGCGCCGATGCTGCTGGCGATGCTGATGACGCGCCTGTCGATGGCGCGGAAGCTGGCGATCGGCGCGCTGCTGGCCACGGCGCTCCTCGCCCTGCTGCTCACTTTGTCGCGCTCGGGCTGGCTGGCCTTCGCCTTGGCCGTGCCGATCGTCATGGGCCTGATGCTGCGCGAGCGGCGATCGCGGCAAAGGGCGCTGGCGGGGTCGATGGTCGCACTGGCGACTGGCCTTGCCGGCGCGCTGGCCTTCGCCCCGGCGATCGTCCGCCGCTTCACCCAGAGCGATCCGGGCGCGGTCGATTTTCGCTGGGACTGGATGGGCGTCGCCTGGGCCATGGTGCGCGATCATCCCTTGTTGGGCGTCGGCCTCAACAGCTTCGTCCTGCACCTGCCCGGCCGCACGATCCATGGCGGACCGGACGGGCTGACGCGCAGTTTCGGCGCCAACTGGCCGGTGGTGCATGACATCTATCTGCTGATCTGGGCGGAGCAGGGGACGATCGGTTTCGCCTGCTTTGTGATGCTGTTGCTTGGCCTGCTGCGCACCGCCTGGTCCAATGCGCGCCACTGCGCCGACCCGCTGCTCTTCGCCCTCAATGCCGGGGCGTTGGCGGGGCTGTGCGCCAATCTGCTCGACGGGTTTGGCAGCTTCTTCCTGCGGCAAATGCCCGGCGCGCGACTCTTCTGGATTCTCGCCGCGATCATCGTTGCCATCCAGCTCTGGCAACGCCGCAATGGGAGGGTCGCATGACTCGCCTCCTGAAAAACAGTGCCACTCTGGTGGTCGGCCGCATCGCCCTGTCAGCCATGCGCATGATCGCGGCGCTGATCGTGGCGCGGCTGGCAGGGGCAGAGGATTTCGGCGCTTATGTGCTGCTGATCAGCCTCATCGCCTTGGCAGAATGGCTGGTGGATTTCGGCCAGACCGACATGGCGGTGCGTGATGCCGCGCGCCGGGCGGGCCGGCAGGTAGCGGTGCTGGCCGCGCTGGCGCGGGCGAAGCGGGTGCAGGGACCGGCGGTCGCGCTGCTCCTGCCGCTAGGGCTGTGGCTGGCGGGGCAGGATCGAGCGATCCTGCTGGCCGGCTGCGCGGGCAGCGTGGCGGTGCTGGCGACAGCGGCGATGCAACCGGCTCGCGCAGCATTGCGTCTCGCATTGCGGATGGATCGGGATATCGGCGCGGAACTGGCCGGCGTGGCGCTCATGCTACCGCTGCTGGCGATCGCCTGCCTCTACCGCGCGCCGCTGTCGCTGCTGATCGGCAGCTTCGCCCTCGCGCGGCTGGCACAGGCCCTGTTGGTCACGCATTGGGCCGGTCCTCTGAAACAGGCGCAGGGCAGGTTCCCTATCACCCGCCTCGTGCATCGCGCGCTACCGCTCGGCTGCGCCGGGCTGCTGGTGCTGCTCTATGACGCGCTCGCGCCGCTGCTGCTCGCCCACTTGCTCGATATGCGCGCGGTCGCCCTCTATGCGGCGGCGGCGCGGTTCATCATGCCGGTGCTGGTCGCGGTGCAGGCGGTGGCCAGCGCCGCCTTTCCCCTCATAGCCCGCGACTGGCGGCGCGATCCCGCTGCCTTCGCCCGGACGCAGCAGGGCACCCTCCTACTGTCGGTCGCGCTGGCGGCCCTGATGTTCGCCGGCATCCATGGTGGCGCGGGCTTTTTGATGGGGCTGATGGGGCCAGACTTCGTCGCTGGCGCACCGCTCCTGCAACTCATGGCCTGGACGCTGTTGGCACGCGCAATCACCACCGCCATGTCGCCGCTGATCGTCGTTGCCGGGCGGCAGGGGCGGGCGATGCTGCTCACTATGCTTTCCCTTGCCGGCCAATGCGCCGCCCTGTTCCTGCTGGTACCAGTCATGGGGGTGATCGGCGCGGCCTGGGCTTGCCTGCTGGTCGAACTGCTGCTCGGCACCATCGCCGTCAGCTGGATCGCGCAGCATGTGACCGGCTTGACCATCGACTGGCGCTCGGTCGCCGCCCTGATCGGCAGCGCAGTGGTTGCCGCGCTGCTGGTCGGCGCCAGCCCATTGGCCGGTAGTTTGATGGGAGGCGCAGCGGCCGCCGCCATAGTGCTGGCATTCATGGCGCTGTCCATGCCCCGCTGGCGCCATTTTGCAGGAGGCCTCGCATGACCCCCCGCATCGCCATCGCCTGCCCCGGCGTCGGCCTCGTCCAGCGCGGCTTCGAGCGCCTGTTTCTCGACCTGTTCGACGAGATGCGCGGCGACTTCCCCATGACCCTGTTCAAGGGCGGCGGAGAGGTTCGCGCGGGTGAGGTCGTCCTGCCCTTCCTGCGGCGCGGCGGCACAGCGATCCGCTATCTGCCGCTCCACCGGCTGATGGGCCGCACGCCGATGCACGCCGAATGTCTGACCTTCGCGCTGGCCCTGCTGCCGCACCTGATCGGCGGGCGCTATGATGTCGTCCATGTGATCGACCCGCCGCTGGCGCGCCTGCTCTTCCATCTGCGCCGGGTGCTGCACCTGCGCTTCGGCCTTCTCTACACGGAGGGGACGGCGATGCCCCCGCGCGACTATCCCCCCTGCGACCGGCTGCACCAGATCAGCGCGGCGACCTTCGCCGATGCCGTAGCACAGGGCCATGACCCGGCGCATATGGCGCTCGTCCCTTGCGGCTATCGTCCCGACCGCTTCGTCGCCAGCGCCGACCGTGCCACCCTGCGCGCGCACCACGGCATCGCGCCCGACCGCTTCGTCATCCTGTCCGTCGCCGCGCTCAATCGCGGGCACAAGCGAACCCATCATCTGGTGGATGAAGTAGCCCAGATGCCCGGCGATCCGCTGCTGTGGCTGGATGGTAGCCTGGATCATGGCGACCCGGACCTGCCAGCCTATGCCCGCGCAAAGCTGGGCGACCGGGTGCGCGTCACCCATGTGCCAAGCGCGCAGGTGGCGGATCTGTTCGCGCTGGCGGACGTCATGCCCCATGCCGCGACCTTCGAAGCCTTCGGCCTTGCCATCGTCGAAGCGGCGGCGGCGGGCCTGCCGGTCATCCTGCATGATGCGCCCCATTTCCGCTGGCTGCTGCCCAATTCCGCCTGCTGGATCGACATGACCGCGCCCGGTGCCCTCGCCACGCTGCTGACCCGCATCGCCGCCGACCCCGCCGAACGGCACCGCCGCCAGATGCAGGACCATGCCCGCGCCACCTATGACTGGGCGGCGCTGCGCCCGGCCTATGCCGATCTCTACCGGAGCATGATGCCATGACGCGCCTTGCCATCATCATCGTCAACTGGAATGTCCGCGACCTGCTGCGCGATTGCCTTGCCGCCATCCCGCAGGCGACATGGCGCCCGCCCGGCGCCATCGACACCATCGTCGTGGACAATGATTCGGCGGATGGCAGCGCAGCCATGATCCGCGCCGAATTTCCCTGGGTCCGCCTGATCGAAAGCGGCGCCAATCTGGGTTTCGCCGATGGTTGCCAGCTTGGCTATGAAGCGACCGACGCGCCCGTCATCATGCTGCTCAATCCCGATACGGTGGCCGATCCGGGCGCCATTGCCACCATGCTGGACACGATCCTTGCCGACCCGACGATAGGCATCATCGGATCGCGCCTGCGCAACAGCGACGGCAGTTTCCAGCGCGCATCCGGCGGCGCCTTCCCGACGATCGCAAACCTTGGCTGGAACTATCTTTTTCTGGGCCGCCTGCTGCCCCGCCGCTGGGCGCCACCCGCCGTCTATCTGGACGACGACCCGCCGGGCCTCCGCCCGATCGACTGGGTGTCCGGGGCTTCGCTCACTTTCCGCAGGGAAGCCGTCGGCCTGCGCATCTTCCACCCGGCCTTCTTCATGTTCGGCGAGGATATGGAACTCTGCCATCGCGTCGCGCGCGCCGGCTGGCGCGTCCTCTATTCCGCGCGCCAGACCATCACCCATCATCATGGCGCCAGCTTCGCGCGCCAGCCCTCGCTGGAAATCCTCGCCAGCGTCTACAAGGGGCCACGCTTCTTCTTCCGGCAAAGCCATGGGCCGCTCGCCCGGCTCGCCTATGACGCCATTCTCTTCGCCGGCTACGCGATCCGCTGGGCGGGCTTCAGTCTGCTCGCCCTGCTGCGCCCCGGCCGGGGCCATAGCGCGATGGCGCGCTTCAGCCGGACCTATCTGGCCGCCATGGCCGCCACCATCTTCCGACAGAAAGGAGCGACGCGATGAACAGGGGTATCAAGCGCATATTGGTGACCGGCGGGGCCGGTTTCCTGGGATCGCATCTGTGCGATCGTCTGGTGGCGCAAGGGCATGATGTGCTGTGCGTCGACAATCTCTTCACCGGATCGAAAAGCAACCTCACCCAACTGCTCGGTCGGCCCAATTTCGACTATATGCGCCACGACGTGACCTTCCCCCTCTATGTCGAGGTGGACGAGATCTACAATCTGGCCTGCCCGGCCTCCCCGGTGCAGTACAGCATCAACCCGGTCCAGACGACCAAGACCAGCGTCCATGGCGCGATCAACATGCTCGGCCTTGCCAAGCGCACCGGCGCGAAGATCCTGCAAGCCTCCACCAGCGAAGTCTATGGCGACCCGGAGGTCCACCCCCAACAGGAAGACTATTGGGGCCATGTGAACCCCATCGGCCCGCGCGCCTGCTATGATGAGGGGAAGCGTTGCGCCGAAACCCTCTTCTTCGACTATCATCGCGAAGGGCGGGTGCGGATCAAGGTGGCGCGCATCTTCAACACCTATGGCCCGCGCATGGACCCGGCGGACGGGCGCGTCGTATCGAACTTCATCTGTCAGGCGCTGCTGGGCCAGCCCATCACCCTCTATGGCGACGGGCAGCAGACCCGGTCCTTCTGCTATGTCGATGACCTGATCGACGGGCTGATCCGCCTGATGGGCAGCGCGGATGCGATCACCGGCCCGATCAATATCGGCAATCCCGACGAATTCACCATGATCGAACTGGCCGAAATGATCCTGGCGCTGACCGGATCGCGATCCCCGCTCATCATGCGCCCCTTGCCCGCCGACGATCCGCGCCAGCGCCGTCCGGACATCAGCCGCGCGCGCGACATGCTGAATTGGGAACCGACCGTGCGGCTGCACGAAGGGCTGAGCCGCACCATCGCCTATTTCGATGCGCTGCTGGGCGGCGCGGCCAGCCCCGTACTGCCGCTCGCCATGCCGGGCGATATCGTCCTGCCACCCGCCTATCCGGTCAACCGGCTGGGGGCGTAATTGCCGGGCAGGCGGACCGGCGCGACGATGCCCATGCAACGGCATTTTCCAGCATGGTGACATAATGGGGGTCGGCATAGGTTTCGGGGCGATGACCGATGCCGGAATAAAAGACCCGGCCCTTGCCGACGCAGCGGGTCCAGGCGATCGGATGGTCGCCCATTGCCAGCGCGCCGGGCTTGTAGCTGCCCTCGTCCAGCGTCGCGATGACGGCGCTGCCGGGGCGCGGGTTGGCGGTGAAGCTATACCATTCGTCGTTCATCACCCATTGGTCGGGCAGGCCAGCCGCGATCGGATGGCTGCGCCCTTCGACCACCACTTTGGCGTCCTGAAACTGTGGGTCCATCGGGTGCCCGGCAAATTGGGTGCCGACCAGCGTATCGACATACCAGGGCCAGAAGGTGGACGGATCGCCCGATGATCCATGCACCGCGACATAGCCGCCGCCCCGTTCGATATAGGCTTTGAACGCCGCCCGCTGCGCCAGCGTCAGCACGTCGCCGCTGACATTGTTCCACACCACCGCGTCGAACTGGCACAGCAGAGCCGGCGTCATCACGCCACCCTTGTCGCTCACCATTACGGCCCAGCCCTTGCGCTGCGCCATCGCCTGAAAGGCGGCGCGGGCGGCATCGACCGAGGGACCGTCGCGAAAGCCGTTGATCTTCTCGAAGATCAGCAATCGGGGTTTGCCCTTGGGCAGCGTAATGGCCGGGCGATCGTCATCATAGCGGGCACAACGCGCCACCTTGTCCGCCTCCGTCACCGGCAGGGCGCGCAGTTTCGAGTCCAGCGCGGCCATCTTGTCGGCTGGCAGATTCTTCATCTTCGCCAGTGCCTTCAGATTCAGGATCGCCGCGAAGGTCGGCGACTGCGTCGTGAAGAAGCGCGGGGGCAGGGCAGTAAATATCTCCGGGGCGTCCGCCTCCAGCATCGCCTTGGCGGGCGGGCTGAGCAACAGGTCGACGATCGGCGATTCTGTGGAAAAGGGCGCATCGCGCAGCGCACAATCGGTGACCGGTCTGGCCGATACAGCTGCCGGCAATGCAGCCAGCATCAGGGCCACGCCAACGGCCAAGGCATTTTTCATGTCTCTCTCCCACGCTTGTTTCGCTTGTCCTAGCCTGCGCTGCGACGCACGGAAAGCCGATCCGTGCGCCACTTCATGGCTTGCCAAAGGCGCCGCTATCGCTCAGAGTAATGATAACGCTACCAGTCACAAGCATATGGGGAGAGAATGATGAAAGACCTGTCCAACTCGTTGTCGCATTGGCGACGACTGGCCTCTCTTTCCGCGGTCGCGATGGCGTCTCTCCCGGCCGCACTTCTCGCGGCTGACAGCGTCTCGATCAGCAAGGACTGGCGCTTCACCAAGGGCGATCCCGCCGGCCTCACCACCGATCTGCGCTATGACGTCCGCCCGCCGATCGAGGATGCGGGCGATGGCAAGCTGGCCGACACGCCCGCCGACGCAGCCGTGAAGGTGGATGATAGCGGCGCCAAGGTGCTGAAACCCTGGATTCTGCCCAGCGCCAACCCGTTCATCAAAGACCCCGCCAAACATCATGTCCGCCCCGCCGGCAATCCCGGCGGCGACGTGCCCTATGTGCAGGCCGGTTTCGACGATAGTGCGTGGACCCATGTCGATCTCCCGCACGATTGGGCCATCGCCGGCCCCTTCATCAAGGACGGCCCTTATGGCGGCATGGGACGTCTGCCCAGTTGGGGCATCGGCTGGTATCGCAAGACGCTCGACATACCGACAAGCGCCAAGGGTCAGTCGATCTTCCTCGATGTCGAAGGCGCCATGTCCTACGCCACGGTCTGGCTGAACGGAAAGCTCGTCGGCGGCTGGCCCTATGGCTATAACAGCTTCCGCCTCGACCTGACGCCTTATGCGGTGCCGGGTGGCAAGAACCAACTCGCCATCCGCCTCGACAACCCCGCCGCTTCGGCGCGCTGGTATCCGGGCGGCGGCCTGTATCGCGACATCTACCTCACCACCGCGAACAAGGTCCATGTCGGCCAGTGGGGCAGCACCGTCCGCACGCCGCAGGTCAGCAAGGAACGCGCCACCGTCGACCTTAGCCTGACCCTCGACAATGATGGCGATAAGCCCGCACAGGTCGATGTCGCGACCACCCTCTATGCGCTGGACGCCAGGGGCAAGCGCATCGGCCGCCCCGTTGCCAGCATCGCCAGCCAGTCCGCCAGTATCGCGCCGGGCGAAAAAGCCGTGCTGAGCGGCTCTGCCATCCTCACTAATCCGCGCCTCTGGGGTCCGCCGCCCACGCAAGCGCCCAACCGCTATGTCGCCGTTTCCACCGTGACGCAGGGCGGCAAGACGATCGACACCCACGAAACCCGCTTCGGCGTGCGCGATGTCAAGTTCGATCCCGACAAGGGCGTGATCGTCAATGGCGAGCATATCCCGCTGCGCGGCGTCAACAATCATCACGACCTCGGCGCACTGGGCGCCGCCTTCAACGCCCGCGCGGCCGAGCGCCAGCTCGAAATATTGCGCGACATGGGCACCAACGCCGTGCGCATGAGCCATAATCCCCCCGCGCCCGAACTGCTCGAACTCACCGACCGGATGGGCTTCCTCGTCATGGACGAAGTGTTCGACAGCTGGGAAAAGAAGAAGACCCCGCACGACTTCCACCTGATCTTCCCCGACTGGCATGAGGCCGACGCCCGCGCCATGCTGCGCCGCGACCGCAACCATCCCTCCATCATTATGTGGAGCGTGGGCAATGAAGTGGGCGAGCAATATGATGGCGAGGCGGGCGCGAAGATCGGCCGCGAACTGGTCGCCATCGCGCATGAGGAAGACCCGACCCGTCCCGCCACCGGCGCGATGAACTTTGCCAAGGCGGATATGCTGCTGCCGACGACAGTGGATGTCATCAGCCTCAACTATCAGGGCGCGGGCATTCGCGGCATCGTCGGCCAATATCCCAATTTCCGCGCGAAATTCCCGGACAAGGTGATCCTGTCCACCGAAAGCGCCTCGGCGCTTTCCAGCCGCGGCGAATATATGTTCCCGGTCGCGGGCGCCATCAGCGGTCCGGTGCGGCCATGGTCCGGCGGCAATCCCGACACGCATCAGGTCTCGGCCTATGAACTGCATGCGTCCGACTTTGGCTCCTCACCCGACCGGGTCTGGGCCGCCGACGACCAGAACCCCTATGTCGCGGGCGAATTCGTCTGGACCGGCTTCGACTATCTGGGTGAGCCGACGCCTTATTACACGTCGCGCAGCAGCTATTCGGGCATCGTCGATCTGGCCGGTTTCCCCAAGGATCGCTTCTGGCTCTATCAGGCGCGCTGGCGGCCGGACCTGAAATTCGCGCATATCCTGCCGCACTGGACCTGGCCGGATCGCGTCGGTCAGATCACCCCCGTCCATGTCTTTTCTTCGGCGGACGAAGGCGAACTATTCGTCAACGGCAAGTCGCAGGGCAAGATCAAGAAGCGCGACTATGAATATCGCTTCCGCTGGGATTATGTCGTCTACGAACCGGGCGAGGTGAAGGTCGTCACCTGGAAGAAGGGCCAGCCCTGGGCGACCGAGACGATCCATACGGTAGGCGAGGCGGCGAAGCTGTCGCTCACCGCCGACCGTTCCGCCATCGCCAGCGACGGCCGCGACCTGAGCTTCGTGACGCTCAAGGTCTTGGACAAGGATGGCAATATCGTTCCCGCCGCCAAGCAGACAATCGACTTCACGATCGAGGGGCCGGGCGAAATCGTCGCCACCGACAACGGCGATCCGACCGACATGACCGCCTTCCCGTCGACGAGCCGCGATGCCTTCAACGGGCTGGCGCTGGCGATCGTGAAGGCGCAGCGGCCCGGCAAGATCATCCTGCGCGCAAAGGTGCAGGGACTGACCGAAACCCGGATCGAAATCAGCGCCGGACGATAGGCGCAAAAAAGGGGCGGCTCCATCGGAACCGCCCCTTTTTTTCCAATCAGACCAGCTTGTTGGTGCGAACCAGTTCGCGATACCAGTCGGCGCTGAGCTTGGGCGTGCGCTTCTGGGTCTTGAAGTCGACATGGTGGATGCCGAACAGCTTGGTATAGCCATCCTCCCACTCGAAATTGTCCATCAGGCTCCAGACGAAATAGCCCTTAACCGGCAGCCCTTCGCGGGTCGCGCGCTGCAGGTGGGTCAGGTAATTGCGCAGATACATGACGCGGTCGGTGTCATAGACCTTGCCGTCCGCCGCGACCGTGTCGTCCGCCGAGCAGCCATTTTCGGAGATATAAAGGCCTTTGGGCTTCCACATGTCGCTGATGGCACGCATCCCCCAATAGATGACCTCCGGCGTGACATAGAGCCAGGGGGAGGGCATGCGCGGCGCCTGACCCGGATGGGGCAGGATCTTGTAGCCCGACGGCGCGGCCTCGTCGGCGCGGACGGTATTGCCGGTATAGACATTGACCGACAGGAAATCGAGCGGCGCGCCGATCAGCTTCATGTCGCCTTCCTTGACCACCGGGGCATCCTTGCCCTGCGCGGTCAGATAGCTGTCGATATAGCGGCCTTCCATGATCGCGGTGAGGAACATGGCGTTCTCCTCGCGCACGGCCTTCTTCACCGCCTCGATATGCTCAGGCGTTTCGATTGCGGGCACATAGATGTTGGGATTGTCGGCAATGCCGACCTGCGTGCCCGATTTGGTCGCCGCGCGGATCGCCTGTAGCCCCAAACCGTGGGCCAGCACGCCATGGTGACGGATCTGGTTCACCTCCTTCATCGGCAGCTTCAGCCCCGGCGCCTTGCCGCCGGTCATATAGCTCAAATCGGTGAAGCAGCGCAGTTCGTTCACGGTCATGAAGTGATTGACGCGGTCACCCAGCTTGCCTGCGGTATAGCCTGCATAATCGGCAAAGGCGTAACTGGTGTCGCGATTCTGCCAGCCGCCCGGTAGCGCATGGGGCAGATCCCAATGGAACATCGTGACATGCGGGGTGATGCCGGCCGCCAGCAGGCCGTCGACCAGCCGGTTATAATAATCCAGCCCCTTGGCATTGGGCTTGCCCCGGCCATTGGGGAAGATGCGCGACCAGGCGAGGGAGAAGCGATAGGCCTTGACCCCAAGTGCCTTCAGCAGGGCGATATCATCATTATAGCGATGATAGCTGTCGCAGGCGACGTCGCCCGTATCGCCATTGGCGACCTTGCCCGGCGTGTGGGAAAACACGTCCCAGTTGGTCTGGCCGCGCCCGTCCTCCTTCACGCCGCCTTCGATCTGGTAGGCCGCAGTGGCGCAGCCCCACAGGAAGTCGGCGGGGAAGGCGGAAGCGTCCTGCGGCGCTACGGCCGATGCCGTCTGCGCGCGCGCGGTGCCACTACCGGCCAGAGAGGCGCCGAGGGCGGCCGCACCCAGACCCATGCCCAGTTCGCGGCGATTGATACCCGTCATTATATCATAACTCCTTATTGGCCGACGATCTGCACCAGGCCGGCCAAAGCCTGGCCGGTGGGCAGCTTTGTCTTGCTCGTCAGCGCCTTTGCCTTGTCGTCCCAGACCAGCTCGGCCTTCATGCCGCCCTTGCGATAAGCATTGGTGGTGCCGTCATCGTCATAGAGGGTGAAGCGCGCGTCGGCGCCGGGATAGACGCGGATGCTTTCCAGCGCCTGCTTCTCCGCCGTGCTCTTCACCTGCACGCCCATCGGCACGATCGACCCGGCCTTCACGAACAGCGGCATGCGGTTGATCGGGGCATCCACCTCGATCGTCTGGCCACCCTCATATTTCTGGTTGGTCCAGTAATCATACCAGGTGGTGCCGGCGGGCAGATAGACCGGACGCTTCGTCTGCCCCTGCTGCGTCACCGGGGCGACCAGGAAGGCGGGGCCGAACATATATTGGTCGCCAATGTCCGACACCTTGGGATCGTTCGGGAAATCCATGAACAGCCCGCGCATGAAGGGCGCGCCGGTGTCGTAGGTATGCCGCCCCAGCGCATAGATATAGGGCATCAGCGTGTAACGCAGGCGCAGCCAGTCGGCCAGGATCGGCTCGGCCGCCTTGCCATAGTCCCACAGCGAAGCGGCCGGCCGCTGGCCATGAATGCGCAACGTGGGGGTGAAGACGCTATATTGGAACCAGCGCACGAACAGTTCGGGATAGTCGGGATAATCCGCGCTCATCGCCGTCGCGCCTGTCGGATCGATCAGGATCGGATTTTCCGCCTTCGGACCCTTTGGCCATTGCCATCCACCAATGTCGCTGCCCCAATAGGCCAGGCCCGACGCTGTGAAGTTGAGGCCGGTAGGGATCTGCCGGTGCAGCGCTTCCCATGTCGACTTGATGTCCGACGACCAGAACAGGCCGCCATTGCGCTGCGCCCCCAGATAGGCGGCGCGGGCGAGGATCATGTTGCGGAAACCGGGACGATCGCGCTCCGACCCTTCGGCCACGCCGGTGGTGTGCACCAATGGGAAGAGGTTATGATAACGGTCGCCCGACCCCTTGGCGTAGAAATAGCCGTCCGGCACCAGATCCGGCTCCGTCTCGTCCAGCCAGAACCAGTCGAAACCCTGCGACGCGATATTGTCGCGGATCTTGCCCCAGAACCATTCGCGCGCCTCGGGATTGGTGCTGTCGATCAGCGCCCCGGCACGGTCGGAGCGGGGGGGCAGGCCGTCGACCGGATTGCCGTCCTTGTCCTTCAGGAACCAGCCCTTGGTCGCCAGCATGTCGAAATAGCGCGATTCCCGCTCAAAGCGGGGCCACACGCTGATGATCGAGTGCATCCCCATCGACTTGAGCTGGTCGTTCATCCCCTTGGGATCGGGGAAATAGGTGCGGTCGATGTCGAGCTGCCCCATGCGGGTCCAGTAGAACCAGTCGAGCACCATCACATCGAGCGGCAGGTTGCGCTGGCGATAGCCATTGGCGACGTCGAGCAGTTCCTGCTGGCTTTCGTAGCGCGCCTTGCTCTGGATCAGGCCGAAGCCGGCCTTGGGCGGCAGCGGGGTCGCGCCGGTCAGCTTGGCGTAGCCGGCATAGAGTTCATCGGTGGTCTTGCCCGTGATGACGAAGAAAGAGACGCGCTCGCCGACCATGCTCTGCCAATGGGTGCTGCTGTGCATCCCAGGTTGAATCAGCGTGCGGGCCGGATTGTCCCAGACGATGCCATAGCCCTTGTTGGTGACCATGAAGGGTACGCACACCGACTCGCCGGCCGGCGCATCGTAGAAATGCTGGCAGTCGATCTGCTTGCCGCGCAGATCCATATAGCCTTCCTGATTCTGGCCCAGACCATAATAATGTTCGTCCGCCGGGGAGTCGAAGCTGGCGCCGACCTTGAAGGTCTGTTCGCCATTGACCGTTACCGGCGCCATTTCCCAGCCGGTCATCTTGGTCAGCACGGTGCCGCTGGCATCCTTGACCGACAGGCTGACCGGCGGCAGCGAGGGCGCGAAATAGCGCTGCATCTGCGTCGGCGCGCCGGGCCACTGCTTGGCGTCGATGGTCAGGGTGAGGGCGGAGGAGCTGAAAACGTCTCCGCTTTCATCGCTCTTGTGGCTCCAGCCGGTCGCATCCGCCTTGGCATTGGGGCCTTCGCCCGGCGCGGCCGACGCCAGCACCGGATCGAGCGCGATGGTCACCCGGACGATATTGGGCGCATAAGGCTCCACCGCGACGCGGCTGCCATGGCGGTCCAGCAAGGCCATGGGTTCGGCCAGCGCCGGCGCCGTGAGGCAGGACGCGCCCAGCGCGATCCATTTGAAGCTTTTCGCGATCATCCCTGAAATTCCCTGTATCTTAAACGAGGCCGCGACCGTCGATGCGGACGGCCGAAACGAAATTACTGCCGTGCGGCATGTCGAGATGGAGGCCCGCGCCATCCTGACGGAAGGCAATCGGGCCGCCGCCGAGCAGCGTCACCCGTTCGATTGTGCCGCCCACGCGCCCGCGCGCCAGTGAGCGGATGGTCGTAGATCCCTGCGCCCGGCCCAGGAACAGCGCGTAGAGCGCGCCCTTGTTGGTGGTGAAGCGGATATCCTGCGCGGTGAAGGGCTTGGCCTTCTCCTCATTCTGCATGCCAGCGATCAGCTGGGTCGGCCCTTCGCCATAGAGGCGCCAGGGTCGCGACCCGAAGATCGCCTCGCCGCCATGGGTCATCCATCCGGCCATGTCGTCCAGCACCTTCTCCGTCTCGCTGTCGATGGAACCATCGCCCGGCTGCGGGATGGAAAGCATCAGATTGCCATTCTTCGACACGACATCGGCGAGGCGCTGGATGACCTCCTCGGCGCTCTTGTAGCTTTTGTCGTGCAGTCGGGCTTCATTATAGAACCAGTCGCCGATGCAGGTGTCGGTCTGCCACGGTTCGTCCCAAAGATGGTCGGTGAAGCCGCGCTCGACATCGGCCACCATGCCGAAGCGGGCATGGGGTTTCAGCTGCTTGCCGGTCAGCACCACATCGATCTTGCCGTGCCAATCGATCGAGCGGTTATAATAATCCGCCGCCGCTTCCAGCCCTACAGGTCCAAAGGGCAGTTCATGATCGTCCATATAGACCATGTCGGGCTTGTATTTCGCAACCAGATCGGTCTGGCGCAGCAGCCAGCGAGTGACATAGGCCGGGTCATCCTTCGGCCCGGTTTCGATCCACTGGCCGTTGTTCGCGTCATGCCACTTGTCCATCGCTTCGATCGTGTCGATGCCGTCGGGCAGCACGGCATGGCCGCCGGTATAGAGTTCGCGCGGGTCGAGGCCGTCCCACCATAGCCCCTTGCCGTCTTCCTTGCGCAGGCGGAAGGCATCGTAACGCTCGCCCTTCTTCGGGCCGACCGGGTCATAGCCATAGGCCGGCTGATACCAGTGCCAGGCATGGGCGGCATGGTTGGACACGCCGAACCTCATGCCCGCCTTACGCGCCGCCTTCTCCCAGATGCCGACGATATCCTTCTTCGGCCCGACGCGCAGGCTGTTCCAGGCATGATAGCGGCTGTCGTAGCAGTCCAGATTGTCGTGATGGCAGGCAAGCGCCATGAAATATTTGGCGCCCGCCTTTTGGTAGCGGGCCATCAGCGCGTCGGGTTCCCATTTGTCAGCGGTCCAGAGATTCTGGATGTCCTTCATCCCCGCGACCGACGGATGGCCGTAGGTCTTGAGGTGATGCTCGTACATCGGGTGGCCCTGCATATACATGAAGCGGCCATACCAGTCGCCTTGGGCCGGTACCGATTGCGGCCCCCAATGCGACCACATGCCCAGCTTCGCGTCGCGGAACCAGTCGGGGTAACGGTAATTGCTGACCAGCGAAGGCCAACTGGCCTGCACCGGTCCGCGCATGGTGCCCATGGGGCTGGCGGCGCGGGCCGCGCGGGCAAGACCAAGCGCGGCAGTACCGGCGAGGAAGGCGCGGCGTCCGAGCATCGTCATTGGATTTCCCTCAAAGCCTTGTCGATGGCCTGCCGCGCCAGCGGGCGCATGATCGCATAGCCTTCCTTGGTCGGATGGACGCCGTCGGTGGACAGGCCCGGCTTCATCGCGCCGTCCGCCTGCGCCATGGCGCCGTGATAATCGACATAGGTGAAGCCCCGGCTGCGCGCATAATCGGCTAGCCACTTATTGATCGCGGCGATCTGCGGCACCGGCTTCATCGCCGGACTCCAGGGGAAGGCGCCTGCGGGCGGCACGGAGGCAATCACGACCTTGATCCCGTGCGTGTGCGCCAGTTCTGCCATGCTCTGGATATTCCCCAGCACCGTTTCCATCGTCGCCGCGCCGGTATTGCCGGCAATGTCGTTGGTCATCGCCATGATGTGGACGACCTGCGGCTTCAGCGCGATCACGTCATCGCGGAAACGCACCAGCATCTGCGCCGTGGTCTGGCCGCTGATACCCCGATCGACCAACCCGCCCGTGAACATCTCCGGATCGAGGTTGATCCAGTTGTCGGTGATGGAATCACCCATGAAGACGGCGCGGACTTTTCTGCCCGCCAGCGCCTTGTTGTCGGCGGCATAGCGGCAGACCTGCCCGAAATCGCGGGTCAGCATGTGGAGGTTCCACATCTTCCATTCCGCTTCGCCGGCAGGCTTGGGATGGACTGGGCAGGGATCAGCGACGATACCGACCGGATCGTCGGCATGGGGGTCGCCGGGTACTTTCGTTTCGGCATGAGCGGCGCCGGCGATAGCCAGCGCGCATAGGGCAGCCGTCAGGCGAAACATCATCCTTCTCCCTTGCTTCATTTCTGTTTTAGCGCCCGCTCGATCGCCCGCTGCGCGATCGGCGTCATCACCGCATAGCCATTGTCGAGCGGATGGACGCCGTCCTGCGTGTAGGCAGCGGTCATCAGGCCATCTCCGTCCACCAGCGCCCCATGATAGTCGGCAAAGCCATAGCCCCGCCGCGCACAGAAAGCGCGCAGCCAATTGTTGAGCGCGACCAGTTCGGCAGGCTTGCGCTCCGTCACCACATCCTTGGCAGCGTCGGTATAATTGTTCACCGGCAGGATCGAGCCGAACACGACCCGGATGTGAT
This sequence comes from Sphingobium sp. WCS2017Hpa-17, assembly GCF_031843765.1. Taxonomy (NCBI): domain Bacteria; kingdom Pseudomonadati; phylum Pseudomonadota; class Alphaproteobacteria; order Sphingomonadales; family Sphingobiaceae; genus Sphingobium; species Sphingobium sp. WCS2017Hpa-17. Next base: position 693,106 of record NZ_JAVTIV010000002.1, on the reverse strand, counting down.
GGGCGGTGGCGAGGTCGGCCATCGCCTCCCAATTGGCCTCGATCTGATCGGGCCTTTCCTGTTGCAGGAATCCCTGCACGTCATTGATGCCCGCCAGAATCACGACGGCGCTGGGCTTCAGCGCGACCACATCCTGATGGAAGCGCAGCAGCATCTGCGCCGTAACCTGACTGCCGATGCCGCGATTGACATAGGGTTTGCCGGGGAAGCTGGCGGCGAGGTTCCAGCGGTCGGTGATGGAATCACCCAGAAACACCACGCGCTGCTCACCGGGCTTCGGCGCGGGCAGGGCGGCATTGGCGGGCGCGTAGAGATAGCGCTCCCCGAAATCCTGCATCAGGCTGGGTATCAGCTTGGCGCGGAAGGGGCCAAGCCATGGTCCCCAGTCCTTTTCCACCACGGTGCGTCGCTTCGGCGAGCTTTGATAGTCGCCGGGCGCGGCCAGCGCAGTGCCGGTGCTAAGCGCCAGCATCAAAGCGATCCAGCGCTTCATGCCGGGATCAATCTGTGCTTGGCCGCGAAGGTTACGAACAGATCGGGCCAGGCGGAGGCCTGCATCATCCGGGGCAGGCGCGTGCCGAAGCCATGGCCACCATCCTCGAAGATATGGAGCGCGACCGGGCGTTTTGCTGCTTCCATCGCCTGGAACAGGGCGACGCTGTTAGCGGGCGGCACCAGCCCGTCATCGGCCGCGTGGACGAGGAAGAAGGGCGGCGTCTGCGCATCGACGCGCAACTCGACTGACCGTTGGCGTCGCAGCTCCGCATTGGCGCCTTCGCCCAGCAGATTGTCGCGCGATCCGCCATGGGTGAAGGGCGCGTCCAGGCTGACCACCGGATAGAGCAGGGCGGCAAGGTCGGGACGGGCGGACTCCCGGTCTGTGGCATCGACCGGGTCATAGACCTGCTCCCCGTGCCGGGTCGCCAGCGACCCCGCCAGATGCCCGCCGGCCGAGAAGCCGAGCACGCCGATCCGATCCTTTGCGACAGCGAGTTGGACAGCTCTTGCGCGGATCACGCGCATCGCGCGCTGGGCATCCTGCAACGGTACATCCTTGCGCCGTGCCCAGCCTTCGCCGGGCAAACGGTAGAGCAGGATGAAGGCGGTGATGCCGTGCGCGTTCAGCCAGTCGGCCTGACTGGTGCCTTCATTGTCGTAGGACAGGAAGCCGTAACCACCGCCCGGTACCACCAGCATCGCCGCACCATTGGGCCGGGCGGGGCGGCGCACGACCAGAACGGGCCGGTCTATCCCCGTCACCCAGCGGTCCGGCTTGCCGCCGGGCCTGGCCTGATCTTCGATCTTGCGGATGATGCGCCCCCCGGTGTCACCGGGCGGCGTGCCGGGCCACAGGTCGATGATCTCGTCGCTGGCCGTCACTTGCGCGCTGGCAAGGCCCGGTAGCGCCGCCAGCCCGGCCGCCGCCATCAGCGCGGTGCGACGATCAAGTCGGCTCATTGTCCATCCTCCATGTCACGCGGGGGCAGGACCATGATCGGTGACAGGGCGTCGCCGATCGCGGCGGCGGCATCCCGTACCATCTGGGTGCAGGCCTCCGTCGTCGCCCGGTTGGCGGCGCCATCGACGAAGGGCATGGTCAGCGCAGCGCGCGCTACGCCGCCGACCAAAATCGGAGCAGACAGGTCAGTGATGCCGGTCAGCATCGGGCTGGGGGCAAAGGCGCCCCCGGCCGCGACGGTGGCGTCCAGCCGCTCGGTCAGTTCCGCCTCGTCCAGCGTGTCGCCGGTGGCGCGGATATCGTCCAGCATCGCTGCCCGCGCGTCGGGTGACTGAAAAGCGAGCAGGATGCGGCCGGAATTGGAGCGGTGCAGCGGCCGGCGATAGCCCACGCGCACGGCAAAGCCCGACAGGCCGGGGGCCTCGATCGCGATGATGACGACCATTTCCGCACCCGACGCGACGGCCAGATGACAGCTTTGCCCCGCTCGGCGCGCCAGATCCTGCATCACCGGCAGGGCGGTGGAGGCGAGGTCGCGGATCGGCGGCTGGCTCATGCCCAGCGCAAAGAGGCGGTTGGTCAGGCGATAGCCTTCCTCCGCTCGGGCGATATAGCCATGCTCCTCCAGTACTTGCAGCATGCGGAAGATTTCGCTGACAGACCGGCCAAGCGCCGTCGATATGTCAGACATGATCAGGGGGTCGCTCGCCCCGGCAAGAAGTTCCAGTATTTCCAGGCCCTTGGTCAGGGCGGGCGCCTGATAGCGCGCTTTGCCAGTCATCCGGTTTCCCCTCCTTTTATCGATACTCCCCTGTGGAGGCGCATCCCGTGCCGGTCGATACCTTCTAGGCGAAATCCACATATGAAATCAATTTTTATATTTCATAATTCGAAATGTGGGAGTAATGGGGCCTTGTCTTGTTACCGCTCCCAACAGCGGATCGGGACATGAAAGGGAAATATTCCGGCCGTTTGCCGCCGCGAATCACATCAGTGCTCCGGACAGGAGCCAGGGAGAGGAAGGGTTTCATGACCAAGATCATTCATATGCCGCGTCGCGCCGCGCTGCTGGCCGGCATTTCGATCGCCAGTGTCGCGCTGAGCGCCGCTGCCCGTGCGCAGGATGCCGCTGCGCCGCAGGCCGCCGCCGATGAAGGCGACATCGTCGTTACCGGCGTCCGCGCCAGCCTGTCGAGCGCGCAGGCGATCAAGCGCAACAGCGACGTCATCGTCGATTCCATCGTCGCTGAAGACATCGGCAAGCTGCCCGACCGCAACGTGGCCGAAGCCTTGCAGCGCATCACCGGCATCCAGATCCAGCGCAGCTATGGCGAAGGCACATCGGTCGCGATCCGCGGCCTCAGCCAGGTCCGCACCGAAATCAACGGCCGCGACGTCTTCACAGCCAATGGTGGCCGCACGCTGAGCCTGGAGGATGTGCCGTCCGAACTGCTCGCCGGGATCGACGTCTACAAGAACCCGTCGGCTGACCTGATCGAGGGCGGCATTGGCGGCCTGATCAACCTGCGCACCCGCAAGCCGTTCGATTTCGACGGGTTCAAGGCCTCGGCCAGCGCCAGCGTCAACTATTATGACCTGTACGGCAAGTCGAAGCCGCAGGCGAACCTACTGCTGTCGGACCGTTGGGACACGAGCCTGGGCGAAATCGGCGTGATGGTCGATGTCGGCTATCAGAAGACCGCTTTTCGTCAGGACCAGATCAGCAGCCAGCCCTTCTACCGGCTGGACCCTACCGATGCCGCCGATGCCGCGACGCTCGCAGGCCTTGGCCGCACCGGCAAGGAAACCTATCTGCCGCATGGCGTGGGCATCGGCCAGTATCTGGGCGATCGCCGCCGTCTGGGCATCGACGCCGCTGTCCAGTGGCGCCCCAGCGACACACTGGAACTGACCGCCGAATATGTCCGGTCGGATTACAAGTTCCGCTACGGCGACTACAGCTTCTTCGCCTACACCGGCGATAGCGACATCACGCCCGACTACAGCGCGCCCTTCACCTTCGATGATCAGGGCAATATGCGCAGCGGCACCTTCGTCAACCTGCCGATCAACGCGAATACCAGCCTGGAAACCCGCCATTCGGTGACCAGCGACTATTCGTTCAACGCCAAATGGAATCCGACCGACCGGCTGAGCGTCACCGGCGACTTCCAGTACATCAAGGGCGTCACCGACGGTCAGCGCTCGATCGTGATCCTCTCCTCCACGGCCGAGCGTCTCTATCAGGAAGTCGGCAATGGCGTGCCGACGATGATCATCTCGCCCGACAATGACCCGACCAACGGCAATGGCCTGGTCACCGATCCGGCCAACTATGCCAGCGGCGCGGGCTATCTCGACCATATCGAACATTCGGTCGGCACCGAATATGCCGGTCGCGTGGACGCCGAATATAAGTTCGACAGCAGCGTCCTGCGCTCGTTGAAATTCGGTCTGCGCTACACGGATCGTTCGGCCGTCACCGACAGCAGCACCTATAATTATTATGGTCTGAGCAGCCTGCCGTCGAGCCTGCTGGATGTGCATCGCTTCCGGGGCGACCTGTATCGCGGCTTCCAGGGTGTTCCCGATGGCGCAGTTTTCGTCAATCGCGACCTGGTGCTGGATTATGACGCTACCCGCGCGGCGCTGGCGCCTTACACCGGCGATCCGGCGGCGCTGCTCAAGGGCGTCGGCTATCAACCGAGCGACCGCAACACGCAGGGCGAAAAAACCTATACCGCTTATGGTCTGGTCAAGTTCGGCTTTGACGACCTTCCGGTGCGGGTCGACGGCAATATCGGCGTCCGCGTGGTAAAGACCAAAGTGTCGACCAGCGGCTTCTCCGTCCAGACGCCGCAGGCCGAGGACGAAAATGGCAATGTCATTCCGGGCAATGGCCCGATCAGCTTCGTGCCGATCAGCCGCGATTCCGAATATACCCGCGCGCTGCCCAGCCTGAACCTGCGCTTCCACCTGAGCGACCAGTTGCAACTGCGTCTGGCCGCGTCGAAGGGGCTGACGCGCCCTGATTTCTCCCAGCTCAATCCCAATATCAACATCGTGGAGTTTAATTCCGGTTCGGGCCTGCGCACAGCATCGTCGGGCAATGCCAACCTGCGCCCGCTGGAAGCCAAGCAGTTCGACGCCTCGCTGGAATGGTATTTCTCGCGCACGGGTTCGCTCTATGCCGCCGCTTTCTACAAGAAGGTGGACGGCTTCATCGCCAATGTCACCAGCACCGAAACCTTCGACCTTGGCCATGGCAATTTCAATGTCGACGTGACTCGCCCGGTCAATGGCGACAATGGGAAGATCAAGGGCGCCGAAATCGGCGGCAACACCTTCTTCGACTTCCTGCCGGGCATCTGGTCGGGCTTCGGCGTGCAGGCCAACTTCACCTTTGTCGACAGCAAGGCACCCAGCCCCAATGCGTTCGACAATGAAGGCAACCAGCTGTTCGTGCCGCTGGAGCAGCTGTCCAAATACAGCTACAATCTGGTCGGCTTCTATGACAAGGGCCCGCTGTCGGCCCGCGTCGCCTATAACTGGCGCAGCAAATATGTCGTGACGACGCGCGGCAATGGCAGCGGCAACCTGCCGATCTTCAACGCCGCGCGCGGTCAGGTTGATGCGTCGCTGACCTATACGGTCAACGAGAATTTCGCGCTGACCGTGGACGGCGTGAACCTGACCGATACCGAGAACAAGACCTATTACGGCATCCCCAGCCGTCCGCAGTCCTCGGTGCTCAACGACCGTCGCGTCAGCATCACCGCCCGCCTGACCTATTGATCGGACGTGCGGGCGTTTCTAGCGTCCCTCCCCTGGCAGGCCGGACCCGCAAAGGGCCGGCCTGCCATTTTGGGCAAGAGAGAGGATGGTTTGATGCATAGCCAGGGTAGCGGCGTCGAAGGAGGCGGCCGGGAGCGCACTAGCCGGATGGCGATGGTCCTGACCACCGGCCTTTTCTTCCTGTGGGGCGTGGCGAACAATCTGAACGATGTGCTGATCGCCCATTTCCGGCATGTCTTTTCGTTGTCGGATTTTCAGTCCGGGCTGGTCCAGTCGGCCTTCTATCTCGGCTATTTCTGCTTCGCCATTCCCGCTGCGCTGGCGGCGGAGCGGCTGGGCTACAAGGCGACGGTCATCATGGGCTTGCTGCTGTTCGGCGGCGGTGCGCTGCTGTTCCTGCCGGCCTCGGCGCAACTCAGCTACGGCTTCTTCCTTTTCGCGCTGTTCGTGATCGCCAGTGGCCTTGCCTTTCTGGAAACCGCCGCCAATCCCATGGTGGCGGTGATGGGACCGACCGAAGGCTCGGCACAGCGCCTCAATCTGGCGCAGGCGTTCAATCCCCTTGGCTCCATCACCGGCGTGGCGCTGGGCGCGACGCTGATCCTGTCCGATGCGCCGGTGCAAGGGGCAGCCGGGGCGGCGGCGGTACGGCTGCCTTATCTCGTCATCGCGCTGGTCGTGCTCGGCTGGGCGGTGATATTGGCCTTCACCCGTTTTCCGCGCGCGGCAACGCAGGCGGAAGGGGCGCGTGGTCCGATCTTCGCCGGCTATGGCGCGCTGCTGCGGCGGCCGCGCTATCTGGCGGGCGTCGGCGCGCAATTTTTCTATGTCGGCGCGCAGGTCGGCATCTGGAGCTATCTGATCCGCTATGCGGAGAGCGTCGTGCCGGGCATCGGCGCGCAAAAGGCGGCATGGCTGCTGACCCTGTCGCTGGCGCTGTTCATGATCGGTCGCTTCGCCGGCGCCGCCCTGCTCGCCCGTTTTGACGGGGCGCGGCTGATGGCGCTGTTCGCCGGGATCAACATCGCCCTGTCCCTGCTGGCGATCGGCGGCGGCATGGCGGGCCTTGTCGCACTGGTCGCGACCAGCTTCTTCATGTCGATCATGTATCCGACCATCTTCGTCCTGTCGCTGCGCGACCTTGGCCCGTTGACCAAGGCGGGGGCGTCGATGATCGTCATGGCGATCATCGGCGGCGCGGTGCTGACCATGGCGATGGGGCTTGTCTCGGACCTGACCGGCACGATCCGCGCGGCGATGCTGGTGCCGGCGCTCTGCTTCGGGGTCGTTGCACTCTTCGCCCGCGTGGCGCAACGCACAGGGGCCGCATGACCGTCACTTTCCCGACGCTGGGCATGGGCACCGCGCCCATCGGCAATCTCTACCGCGTGGTGGAGGATGGCGAGGCGCAGGCAACGCTGGACGCCGCCTGGGACGCCGGCATCCGCTATTATGACACCGCCCCGCATTATGGCTTTGGCCTGGCCGAACGGCGGCTGGGCGCGATGCTGGCGGAGAGAGATCCGGCGGGCGCAGCGGTCGTCTCGACCAAGGTTGGGCGGTTGCTGGTGCCGACCGATGCGCAGGGGGAGCGGCACGGATTCGTAGATGCCGATCCGTTCGAGCCGCTGTTCGACTATGGCTATGATGCGGTCCTGCGATCTTTCGAGGGCAGTTGCGCGCGTCTGGGTCGCGACCGGATCGACCTGCTGCTGGCCCATGACATCGGCCGGGCGACACATGGCGATGATCATGGCCGGCATCTGCGCGATTTCCTGGACGGCGGCTATCGGGCGATGCGTGACCTGCACGATACGGGGGCAATCGGCGCGATCGGCATCGGCGTCAATGAAGTCGCGATCTGTGACGAACTGCTCGACCATGTAGATCTGGACATGATCCTGCTCGCCGGCCGCTATACGCTGTTGGATCGCAGCGCGGTGCGATTGCTGGCGCGTTGCGCGGATCTGGGTGTCAGGATCATCATAGGCGGCCCCTATAATAGCGGCATATTGGCGCGTGACCTGAGTGGCCCGCTCCACTTCGACTATGCCACGCCCAGCGACGCGATCCTTTGCAAGGCGCAGCGACTGGCGCAGGCCTGCACGCAATTTGACGCGTCGCTGCCCGCCGCCGCGCTGCAATTCCCGCTGCGCCATCCCGCCGTCGTCAGCGTCATCCCCGGTCTTGTCGGGCCGGATCAGGTGGCCGACGCCATGACCCGCCTGTCGGCGCGCTTGCCCGATCCGCTCTGGCCCGCGCTGGACGCTTCATTGAAAGATTCCTCCATGTTGCAGGACGACGCGCGGCTGATCCTGCTGCATCCTGACGATAATGTCCTCATCTGCGTCCGCTCGATCGAGGCGGGCGACATATTGCCAGCCTCCGGCGGCACCATCCCGGCGCGCGAAGGCATCGCCATCGGGCATAAGGTCGCGCGCACGCCGCTGCATGCCGGGGACAAGGTGATCAAATATGGCGCACCGATCGGGTCGATGACGGCTGACGTGGCGACCGGCGACTGGGTCCACATGCACAATATGAAGAGCGATTATATCAGCAGCCACACCCGCACCACGCTGGAGCAGGGGGCATGATCCGCGCCTGGCAAAGGCAGGATGGGCGCAAGGGCATCCGCAATGTCGTGGCGGTCGCCTATCTGGTGGAATGCGCGCATCATGTCGCGCGGCGGATCGTGGACAAGGCGGATGATCCCGATGTCCAGTTGATCGGCTTTCCCGGCTGCTATCCCAATGCCTATGCCGCCAAGGTGATGGAGGCGATCGCCACCCATCCCAATGTCGGCGGGTTGGTGATCGTGTCGCTGGGCTGCGAGAGTTTCAATCGCGAGCGGTTGCTGGCGGTGGCGCGGGCGAGCGGGCGTCCCGCCGAACTGCTGGTGATTCAGGAGACGGGCGGCACTGCAGCGACGATCGCGGCGGGCGTCGAAGCCGTGGCGCGCGTGCGCACCGCCATCGCCGATGTGCCGCGTGTCTCCATGGGCGTCGAGGAACTGGTCGTCGGCACCATCTGCGGCGGGTCGGACGGGACCAGCGGCATCACCGCCAATCCGGCCGTGGGGCGCGCCTTCGACCGGCTGGTGGCGGATGGCGCGTCCTGCATCTTCGAGGAAACCGGCGAACTGGTCGGCTGCGAAACGATCATGGCCGACCGCGCCCGTACGCCCGAACTGGCGGTCGCGATCGAGCAATGCGTGCAGAAGGCCGAACGCTATTACACCATCATGGGCTTTGGCAGCTTCGCGCCGGGCAATGCGGAAGGCGGCCTGACGACGCAGGAGGAAAAGTCGATGGGGGCCTATAGCAAGTCCGGTTCCTCCACCATCGACGGCATCTTGAAGCCGGGCGACGTACCGCCGACCGGCGGCCTCTATCTGCTCGACGTCGTGCCCGATGGCGAACCGCGCTTTGGTTTCCCGAACATCTCCGACAATGCCGAGATCGTCGAACTGATCGCGTGCGGCGCGCATTTGACTTTGTTCACCACCGGGCGCGGATCGGTGGTGGGATCGGCCATTTCGCCGGTCATCAAGATCTGCGCCAATCCCGACACCGGCCGCCGTCTGGCCGCCGACATGGACGTCAATGCCGGCCGCATCCTGGAGGGCGAAGCCACGCTGGAGCAGGTCGGCACGGAGATATACGACAGGGTGCTCGCTGTCGCGGCGGGTGAACGCAGCATTTCAGAATCCCTTGGCCATCAGGAGTTTATTTTGACCTACAAGGCTTTCGATCCCATCGGTCCCGACTGTCTTCCGACGAGGGCGCGCGCATGAGCCCGCGTCTGGAGGGCAAGGTCGCGCTCATCACGGCGGCGGCGCGGGGCATCGGCCGGGCCACGGCCCAGCGTTTCGTGGCAGAAGGCGCGCGGGTAATCGCGACCGACCGGGATTTCGACGCGCTCGAAGGGCTGGAGGGCTGCGAATTGCGCGCGCTCGACGCGACCGATGGCGCGGCGGTACGCGCGCTGGCGGCAGAGGTGGGCCCGATCGACATCCTCGCCAATATCGCGGGCGTGGTGCATGCGGGCAACATACTGGAATGTCCGCAGGAAGATTGGGACTTCGCCCTCTCGCTCAATATGACCGCCATGTATCACACCATCCGCGCCTTCCTGCCCGCCATGGTGGAAAAGGGCGCTGGCGCGATCGTCAACATGTCCTCCATCGCCAGTTCGGTGAAGGGCATCCCCAACCGCTTCGCCTATGGCGCGAGCAAGGCGGGCGTCATCGGCCTCACCAAGGCGGTGGCCGCCGACTTCGTGGGGCAGGGGGTGCGTTGCAACTGCATCTGCCCCGGCACGATCGACACGCCCTCGCTGCAACAGCGGCTGCACGATACCGGGGATTATGAAGCGGCGCAGGCCGCCTTCATCGCGCGCCAGCCCATGGGGCGGCTCGGCCGAGCTGAGGAGATTGCCAACCTCGTCCTCTATCTCGCCAGTGACGAAGCCGCCTTCACCACCGGCGCGGTGCATGTGATCGACGGCGGCTGGGTCAACTGATGCGGCATGTCCTGCTGATCGATCTGACCGACGAGGCGGAGGCCATCGCGCAATATGAGGCATGGCATGCCGCCGGCGCGCTGCCCCCGGCGATCGGCGCCAGCATCCGCGCGGCCGACATAAGCACCATGGAGATTTACCGGAGCGGCAGCCGGCTGGTGATGCTGATGGAAACCGGCCCCGGTTTCGACCCGGCGGCCAAGGCGGCGGCCGACGCGGCCGATCCGGCGGTGCAGGCCTGGGAAGCGCAGATGGACGCTGTCCAGCGCCCGCTCCCCTGGGCCGTGCCCGGCGCCAAATGGACCGAAACGACCCGCATCTTCTCCCTCGACGAACAGCCCTGAAAGGCCCTTTCATGACCCTTGCCCGGCTCCTGCTCGCCGCTACGCTACTGACCGCCACGCCCGCCTTCGCGCAGGGCGACACCCCGCATATCGAAACGCGCAATGGCAAACATGCCCTGATCGTGGACGGCGCGCCCTTCCTGATGCTGGGCGGTCAGGTGAACAACAGCAGCAACTATGCCACGCCGCTGGCAAAGGTGTGGCCGGTGCTGGACCGGATCGGCGCCAACACGGTCGAAGCGCCGATCGCGTGGGAGCAGCTGGAGCCGAAGGAAGGGCAGTTCGATTACAGCTTCGTCCAGACCCTGCTCGACGAAGCGCGCCGCCATGACAAGCGCATCGTCCTGCTCTGGTTCGGCGCGTGGAAGAATACCGGACTTGCCTACACCCCCGATTGGGTGAAGTTGGACAATCGCCGTTTCCCGCGCATGAAGACCAAGGACGGCAAGGATCATGGCGTCCTGTCCCCCCATGGCGCGGCGACGCTGGAGGCGGACAAGCGCGCCTTCCTGAAGCTGATGACCTATATCCGCGATCATGATGCCCAGAATACGGTGATCATGGTGCAGCCGGAAAATGAGGTCGGCAGCTACAAGAACCCGCGGGACTATGCCCCGACCGCGCAGAAGCTGTTCGACGGGCCAGTACCGGCCACGCTGACGAAGGCGTTGAAGAAGCCGGCCGGCACATGGGCCGGCGTCTTTGGCGATCAGGCCGACCGTACGTTTAACACTTGGTACACCGCGCGCTATATCGAGGAACTGGCCAGGGCCGGCAAGGCGATCAAGCCGCTGCCCATGTATGTCAACGCCTCGCTCGGCGATCCCTTCGCCAAGCCCGATCCGATGGCGCTCTCGAGCGGCGGGCCGCAGGGCGACGTCATCGACATATGGAAGGCCGCCGCCCCCTCGCTCGACCTTGCAGCACCCGACATCTACGACCGCGCCAGCCGCAACGTCTTCAAGCATCTCGACCTTTACACCCGCCCGGACAATGCGCTGATGGTGCCGGAAATCGGCAATGCAGCCGAATATGCGCGCTATTTCTGGGCGACGCTGGGGCGCGGCGCGATCGGCTTTGCGCCTTTCGGCATGGATGGCACCGGCTATTATAATTATCCGCTGGGTGCCAAGAGCTTCGACGACAAGACTTTGGACGCCTTCGCCGCCAAATATCGCGTCATGGCGTCCGCACCCTGGGCGAAGATCGCCTTCGACCATCCCGTCTGGGGCACGGCCAAGCCGGACGATGGCGCGCCGATCAGCACGACCATGGGGGACTGGACCATCACCGCCAGCTTCGGCCAATGGCAGTTCGGCCAGCGGGAATGGTTCCCCAAGGCGGACCTGCCCATCTGGGCGACCGAGCCGACCGGCGGCATGGTGGTCGCGCAGCTATCCGCGAACGAGTTCCTCTTCACCGGCGACCATGTCCGCGTCGAATTTGCCTCCAAACAGGGCAGCGCGCCCGGCGGCATGATCGTCAAGGTCGAGGAAGGCCATTTCGATAAGGGGCAATGGATGATGGACCGCATCTGGAACGGCGACCAGACCGATTATGGCCTGAACCTGATCGACCAGCCGGTCTGGATCAAGGTGACGATGGGTCGCTATAAATAGGCACCGCCGCGCTGGACTCCGCCGGGACCAGCGAGAGGGCAGGGCTGTCCATATCGGACAGCGCCTGCCCCTCGATCAGGTCGATCAACTGACGGGTCGCCATTTCCGCCATCTCGCCAAAGGGGCGAGCCACGGTGGTGAGCGAAGGCGTCAGCATCTCCGCCAGGATGCTGCCGTCGAAGCCGATGACGGACAAGGTTGCGGGCACGGCGATGCTGCGCTCCGCCGCGACCTTCAGCACAGCGGCGGCCATGATATCGTTGGCGGCGAAGATCGCGGTCGGCGCGGGTGACGCCGCCAGCAATTGCCGGGCGGCGGTGATCCCGGCGGCCAGGCTATAGTCGCCCTCCATCTCTGCCATCGGCGCGACACCGACCTCGGCCAGCGCCTCGGCAAAGCCAGCGCGGCGCTCGATCGCCGATATCATATCCTGTGGGCCGGTAATCATCGCGATCCGCCGATGGCCCAGATCCAGCAGATGGCGCGCGACATCGCCCGCCGCCTGCCGCTCCCGCGACAGCAGCACCGCGCCATAGCCTTGCATCGGCACCGCCGAAATGGCGACCGCCGGCACATGGTCGGCTTGCAACGCCACCGGCAGCCCGGCCATGTCCGACACTGGCGGCATGACCACTAGTCCATCGACCCGCGATCGCCGGGCAAAATCCAGCACATCGGCCGCCGCGCCGGGATTGCCCACCGGCACGCTGTGGCAGATCACCTCATAGCCGCGCCGGGTCGCTTCCCGCCCGACGCCGCGCTGCACGCTGTCCAGCACCAGCGCGTTGCGGTCATTATGCACCATGCCGATCAGCAGCGACTGCCCCTTGGCCATGGCGCGGGCGCGCAGGCTGGGCCGGAAATTCAGCGCATCGATCGCGGTCTGAATCCGTGCGCGCGTGTCGTCGTTGACCTTGGGCGAATGGTTGAGCACGCGCGACACGGTACGGATCGACACGCCCGCCAGCGCAGCGACGTCGATGATGGTCGGTTCGCCGGGGCTGGAGTCTCTGGGGGGCATGGCGGCTTTCGCTGAGGGGGCGGACGCCCCGCTCTATGCGAGCGCGGGCGTCCTGACAAATCAGGCGGCGCTCGCCAGTGGCCGGGCGGGCGCTTCGGGCAGGCGATAGGCCTTGCGCACCAGATTATAGGTCAGATCCTGTGCCAGTTCCTGGGCTTCCCAATCGCGCAGCCGCCCTTCGGCCACCAGCCGGGCCAAGAAGGCGCAATCGACGCGCCGCGCGACATCATGGCGCGCCGGGATCGACAGGAAGGCGCGGGTGTCGTCGTTGAACCCGACCGTATTGTAGAAGCCCGCCGTCTCCGTCGTCATCTCGCGGAAGCGCATCATGCCTTCCGGGCTGTCGTGGAACCACCAGGCAGGCCCCAGCTTCAGGCAGGGATAATGGCCCGCCAGCGGCGCGAGTTCGCGGGCATAGGTGCTTTCGTCCAGCGTGAAGAGGATGATCGACAGGTCCGCTTCATTGCCGAAGGCGTCGAGCAGGGGCTTCAGGCCCCCCACATAATCGGTGCGCCCCGGAATGTCGGCGCCCTTGTCGCGGCCATAATGCTGATGCAGCCAGCTATTATGGTTGCGGCAGGCGCCCGGGTGGATCTGCATCACCAGCCCGTCCTCCAGACTGAGCCGCGCCGTTTCGGTCAGCATCTGGGCGCGGAACAGTTCGGCATCCTGTGCCGTCCACTCCTTGCCGACGATCCGGTCGAACAAAGCGGCGGAGTCAGCGGCGGACAGGTTCGCCGTGCGCGCGCTCTGATGCCCATGGTCGGTGGAGGTCGCACCCATGGCGATGAAATCCTGCCGCCGCTTCGCATGGGCGCGCAGATAGCCGCGCCATGTCATGACATCCTCGCCGGTCAGATCGGCGAAGGCGGCCATGCTGGCGTGGAAATCCTCATGCTCCGGGTCGACCACTGCGTCGGGGCGGTAGGCGGTGACGACCTGCCCGGTCCAGCCTGACTTGCGGATGGCTTCGTGATGGTCCAGCCGGTCATGTGCGCCTTCGGTCGTGGCAATGAGTTCGATGTTGAACCGGTCGAACAGCGCGCGCGGGCGGAAGGCGGGGGTGGCGAGCAATTCGCCGATCCGGTCGAAATAATGGTCGGCAGTGTCGACGCTCAGCGCCTCTTCAAAGCCGAATACTTCGGCAAAGACATGGTCCAGCCACAGGCGCGAAGGCGTACCTCGGAACAGATGCTGATTGCTGGCGAATATGCGCCACGCCGCGCGCGGATCGGCGTCACCGGGCACGCCATGGGCGGGAACGCCCAATGCCTCCAGTTTCACGCCCTGGCTGTAGAGCATGCGATAGAGATAATGGTCCGGCGCCAGCAGCAGCGCGGTCGCATTGTCCCAGGCGTCATTGGTCGCGAACCAGGCGGGGTCGGTATGGCCATGTGGGCTGACGATCGGCAGATGCGCAATGCTGTCATAGAGCGTGCGGGCAATGGCGCGGGTGCCGGGATCGGCCGGGAACAGACGATTGGGGTCGAGCGTCAGCGGGGTCACTTGCATCATCTCCTTTGAGCTTGTGCCAACGTTGGCACAAATGCTATCAAGGCGCAATGGAGACGATCACAGCCCCCCGCGACCAACCCGTTCATGCCCTGCCGGACGCCGTGCGGATCGCTCCCGACGACGATGTCGCCGTGGCCCTGCGCGCACTTGAGGCAGGCGAAACGGTCGATATTGGGGGGCAGGTCATCAGGCTGGTTGAACCGATCGGCCGGGGCCACAAGGTCGCGCTGCATGCCATGGCAGCGGGTGATCCGGTGCGGCGCTATGGTTGGCCGATCGGCAGTGCGACTCAGGCGATCGCACAGGGCGCCCATGTCCACAGCCACAATATCCACACCAATTTGAAGGCGGAGGAGCCATACAGCTTTGCGCCGTTGCAGGGCATCGTCAGCATACCCGCCGATCGGCGCTGGCAGTTTCAGGGGTATCGCCGCGCCGATGGCAGCGTCGGCACCCGCAATGAAATCTGGGTGATCCCGACCGTCGGCTGTGTCGCCCGCACGGCGGAACGGATCGCGAAGCAGGCAGCGGATCGCCATGCCGGACAGGTCGATGCCGTGCTGGCCTTCCCCCACCCTCTGGGCTGTTCGCAACTGGGCGACGATTTGGACGGTACCGCGCGCGTGCTGGCGGCATTGGCGTCCAATCCCAATGCCGGCGGCGTCCTCATCATCGGCCTTGGCTGCGAGGAAAATCAGCTGTCCAAGCTGCTCGACCGCATCCCGCCGGCGCGCCGCGACCGCATCCGCAGCGTCGGCGCCCAGATCAGTGCCGACGAATATGAAGCGGCAGAAAGCGCGATCGACGAACTAATGGCCATCGCGTCGCAGGACCGGCGTGAGACGGTCGGCATTGAGGCGCTGCGCCTCGGCCTCAAATGCGGCGGTTCCGATGGACTAAGCGGTATCACCGCCAACCCCCTGATCGGTCGTGCCGCCGATGTCGTCACGCAGGCAGGCGGGCAGGCGATCCTGACCGAAATACCGGAGATTTTCGGCGCGGAACGGTTGCTGATGCAGCGCGCCGCCGATGAGCCGGTGTTCGACGCGCTGGTCGGGTTGGTCAACCGCTTCAAACGCTATTTCATCGACCATGGCGAACCGATTTCGGAAAATCCCAGCCCCGGCAATGTCGCGGGCGGCATCACCACGCTGGAGGAAAAATCGTTGGGCGCGGTGCAAAAGGGCGGCCATGCCACCGTCACCGACGTTCTGGCCTATGGCGAAACGTTGCGCCGACCGGGGCTCACCCTGTTGGAGGCGCCGGGCAATGACGCCGTATCGACCACCGCGCTCGCCGCCGCAGGCGCCACGATGACGCTCTTTTCCACCGGCCGCGGCACGCCGCTCGGCAGCCCGATCCCGACGCTGAAACTGGCCACCAACCATGACCTTGCCCGGCGCAAGCCCGGCTGGATCGACTTCGATGCGGCGCATGTGCTGGATGACGGCCTTGACGCCGCCACCGACGCGCTGATGACCCGCATCTGCGCCATTGCGTCGGGCGAACCCGCCCGCAACGAAGTGAATGGCGAACGCGACATCGCCATCTGGAAACGCGGCGTCACCCTCTGATTACGCAGGAATTGCCCATGACTCGCTTGTCCTCCGCCACATTGGCTGCCTTGCCTGCTACGGTCGCCCGCCCTACCTATGACCGGTCGCAGGTGACGCCCGGCGTCGTCCATCTGGGCATCGGCGCCTTTCACCGCGCGCATCAGGCGGTGATGTTCGACGATGCGCTGGCGGCGGGCGATCTGCGCTGGGGCATCCGCGCCGTGTCGCTGCGCTCCCCCGGCGTGCGCGACCAGATGGCGCCGCAGGATGGCCTCTACCATATATTGGTGCGCGATGGCGCCGAAGTGGCCGTGCGGACGATCGGCGCAGTGCTGGGCGTGACGGTCGCGCCGGAAGGCCCGGCGGCTGTGGTGGACATGCTGGCCAGCCCGGACACCCATATCGTGACCCTGACCGTCACGGAGAAGGGCTATAAGCTCGATCCGGCCAGCGGCGCGCTACGCACCGATGACCCGCAACTGGCCGCCGATATCGCCAGCCTGGATGCACCGGTGACGGCACCCGGCTTCCTCGTCGCTGCCCTGGCGAAGCGCCGCGCGCGTGGCCTGCCGCCCTTCACCGCCATCTCCTGCGACAATCTGCCGCGCAACGGGCAAAGGCTGCGTGGCGCGGTGATGGCGCTGGCACAGCATCATGACCTCACGCTGGCGGAGTGGATCGCGCAGGAAGGCGCCTTTCCCGAAACCATGGTCGATCGCATCGTGCCGGCCACGATCCCGGACGATATCGCCGTCTTCGCCCGCGACCATGGCCTGACGGACGAGGCGCTAGTCAAGACCGAGCCCTTCACTCAATGGGTGATAGAGGATCGCTTCTGCGGCCCGCGCCCCGATTTCGGCCCCGGCGTGCAGATCACCGCCGCCGTCGCCCCTTGGGAGGAAGCCAAGCTGCGCCTGCTCAACGGCGCGCATAGCGCCATCGCCTATCTGGGCGGGCTGGCGGGCATCGCCCATGTGCATGACGTACTGGAGCATCCCGCGATGCGCGCCTTCGTCGAACGGCTGTGGAACGAGGCGGAAACCACCCTGTCACCGCCGGCAGAACTGGACGTCGCTGCCTATCGACGCGAATTGATGGCGCGTTTCGACAATGGCGCGCTGATGCACCGCACCCATCAGATTGCGATGGACGGGTCGCAGAAACTGCCCCAGCGCCTACTCGCCACCATCGCGGATCGCCGCGCGGCAGGGCAGAATGTAGACGCGCTGGCGCTGGGCGTGGCCGCATGGATCCGCTGGCAAGCGGGGATGAGCGATGCGGGCATCGCCCATGTGGTGGACGATCCGCTGGCCGACCGGCTCGCCGCTCTTCTGAAGGGGCAAGCCGACGCCGCCGGTCGCGTGCGTGCTATATTGGCCTATGATGCGATCATGCCAGCCGCGCTGCGCGAGGATGCCGTTTTCGCCGAACAACTGACCAGCCATCTGGCCAGCCTCGAAGAAAAGGGCGCCATGGCCACTATCGCAGCCACGGCGCCCATTCCGGCCTGATTAGATCAGGCGGCGTCGACCAGCACGATCTCGCTATCCTCGATCGCGGTCACGCGGATGACCTCGACGTCGCGGATAGCCACGCCGTCGCGAGCGTTGGCGCGAACATCGTCGATCTGGATCGCGCCGGTGGCGGGGACCAGATAGGCCTTGCGATCGGCGCCGATCGGATAGTCGGCGCTTTCCCCGGCCTTCAGCGTCGCCGCCACGATCCGCGCATCGGTGCGGATGGTCAGCGCGTCATTGTCATTCTCATAACCCGACGCCAGCGTCACGAAATGCCCCGACCGTTCGCCCTTGGGGAAGGGGCGGGCGCCCCAGCTGGGCGCTTCGCCCTGACGGGTGGGGATGATCCAGATCTGGAAGATCTTCGTCGTCACATCTTCGTGATTATATTCCGAATGGCGCACGCCCGTGCCTGCGCTCATCACCTGCACGTCGCCCGCTTCGGTCCGGCCCTTGTTGCCCAGGCTGTCTTCATGGGTGATCGCGCCTTCGCGGACATAGGTGATGATTTCCATGTCGCGATGCGGGTGCGGCGGGAAGCCGGTATGCGGCGCGATCGTGTCGTCGTTCCAGACGCGCAGATTGCCCCAGTGCATGCGGGCGGGATCATGATAGCCGGCGAAGGAAAAATGATGCTTGGCGTCGAGCCAGCCATGATTGTCACCGCCAAGGCTGTCGAAGGGGCGCAGTTCGATCATCGTCTTATCTCCTGATCGGGCGGAGGTCGCCGGGATGGCGTCGCCCTGTTGAAGACGTCTTTACCCCTTGCCATCTTTCCTGTTCAGATGGATAAAACCGATCCTTATGTTCGAGGAAATGGAATAGTGAATAATCCCGGCACGCCGACATTCGACCAGCTGCGTATCTTTCTGGCGATCGTGGACACGGGCAGTTTCGCCGCCGCCGGGCGCAAGCTGAACCGCGCCGTGTCGGTCATCAGCTATGGCATTTCAAATCTGGAAGCGCAGCTGGGCCTGTCCCTGTTCGACCGGGAAGGGACGCGCAAGCCCGTGCTGACCGTCGCCGGCCGCGCCCTGCTGGCGGAGGCGCGCAGCATATCCCATGGCCTGGACGGATTGCGGGCGAAGGTGAAGGGGTTGCTCGACGGGCTGGAGGCGGAGGTCGATCTGGCGGTCGACGTCATGCTGCCGTCCGACCGGCTGGGCAAGGTGCTGCGCGCCTTTTCGCAGGCATTCCCCACCGTGCAGCTGCGCCTCCATGCCGAAGCATTGGGCGCCATCACCGCGATGGTGCTGGATCGGGCGGCCGTGATCGGCATTTCCGGGCCGCTATCCGCCGGTGTCGAGGGGATCGAAAGCATGAGCGCCGGGCTGGTGCCGATGGTGCCGGTTGCCGCGCCCGACCATCCGCTTGGCCGCATGGAGGCGATCGCGCCGGGGGCAGGGCGCAACTATACGCAATTGGTGCTGACCGACCGGTCGCGCTTTACGGAGGGGCAGGATTTTTCCGTCAGCAGCCCCAAGACCTGGCGTCTGGCCGATCTGGGCGCGAAACATGCGCTGCTGCGCGAAGGCATTGGCTGGGGCAACATGCCGCTGCCGATGATCGAGGGGGATCTGGTCGCGGGCACGCTGGTGCGGCTGGTGATGCCCGACCATAGCGGCGGTACCTATCGCTTTTCCGGCATCTGGCGCCGCGATACCCCGCCGGGACCGGCCGCCAGCTGGCTGCTCGACCAGTTTGTCGGGCTGGGCCGCGAGGACATAGAGCCGGACGGCATGAGCGACGTCTGATCCGTCACCCCGCCGTCCGGCCCATTTTACTTTCAACCCTGAATGAAGGCCAGGATATCGGCGTTCAGCACATCGGCATTCACCGTCAGCATGCCATGCGAATAGCCTTCGTAGATTTTCAGCGTGGCGTCGGGCAGCAATTCCGCCTGCAACACGCCGGCATTCTTGTACGGCACCACCTGATCGTCATCGCCATGCAGCACCAGCGTCGGCACGGTGATCGCCTTCAGATCGTCGGTCTGGTCGGTTTCGGAAAAGGCCTTGATCCCTTCATAATGGGCCAGTGCGCTGCCGTTCAGACCCTGCCGCACCCAATTGTCGATGACGGCGGGCTTCACATCAGCACCATCCCGGTTGAAACCGTAGAAGGGGCCGCTCGCGACATCGCGGAAGAATTGCGCGCGATTGGCGGCCAGGCCAGCGCGCAACCCGTCGAACACATCCATCGGCAGGCCGCCCGGATAGCGGTCCGTCTTCAGCATGATCGGCGGCACCGCGCTCACCAGCACGGCCTTGGCGACGCGGCCCTGCGGCAGGCCATGACGGGCGACATAGGCGGCCACTTCACCGCCGCCGGTCGAATGGCCGATATGGATGGCGTTCTTCAGGTCCAGATGCTCGGCGACCGCAGCAGCGTCGGCGGCATAATGGGCCATGTCATGACCGAAATCGACCTGGGCCGACCGGCCATGGCCACGCCGGTCATGGGCGATGACGCGATAGCCCTTCGACAGGAAGAACAGCATCTGCGCATCCCAGTCGTCCGACGAGAGCGGCCAGCCATGGTGGAACATGATCGGCTGGGCATCCTTGCTGCCCCAATCCTTGAAGAAGATGTCGACGCCGTCTTTGGTGGTGATGAACTGGCTCATGGGAAGGCTCCTTGCTGGGTATCGGCCGGATCGTCCGGGCTGATCAAGGTCTAGTCCAACTTCATCGTTCAGCGCATAGATATAAAATCGGCTCGTTCGTTCTATATTATTGAAAAGCTGGCGACGGTCGGAAAGATCGCCGCCAGCTGTCCAACGCGCTGTCTCTTTATGCCGTCAGGTCGAACCGGTCGGCATTCATCACCTTGGTCCAGGCCGCCACGAAGTCGCGAACGAACTTCTCATTCGCATCCGAAGAGGCATAGACTTCCGACAAAGCGCGCAGTTGAGAATTGGACCCGAAGGCCAGGTCGGTGCGGGTCGCCGTCCATCTTTGCTCGTTGCTGGCCCGGTCGGTGCCTACGAATGTCTCGTCGCTCTTGTCGTTCACCTGTTTCCAGGCCGTGCCCATGTCGAGCAGGTTGACGAAATAGTCGTTCGTCAACTGCCCGACCCGATCGGTCAGCACGCCATGCTGCGACCCGCCATGATTGGCGCCCAGCACGCGTAAGCCGCCCACCAGCACCGTCATTTCCGGCGCGGACAGGCCCAGCAGTTGCGCCCGATCGACCAGCAATTCCTCGGTCGGCACATTGTAGCGCGTCTGGAGATAGTTGCGGAAGCCATCGGCCTTGGGCTCCAGCACATCGAAGCCGTCGGCATCCGTCTGATCCTGCGAAGCATCGGTGCGGCCCGGCGTGAACGGCACAGTCACATCATAGCCGGCCGCCTTCGCCGCCTGCTCGATGCCGACGCTGCCGCCCAGCACGATCATATCGGCAACCGACGCGTCGCTGTCGCTGGCAAGGCCTTCATAGACCGTCAGCACCCGCGCCAGTTCGGCTGGCTCGTTGACGTCCCAGTCCTTTTGCGGGGCCAGACGCAGGCGACCACCATTGGCACCGCCGCGATGATCCGACCC
The DNA here is from genome assembly GCF_031843765.1 of Sphingobium sp. WCS2017Hpa-17. Lineage (NCBI taxonomy): Bacteria > Pseudomonadati > Pseudomonadota > Alphaproteobacteria > Sphingomonadales > Sphingobiaceae > Sphingobium > Sphingobium sp. WCS2017Hpa-17. Next base: position 672,211 of record NZ_JAVTIV010000002.1, on the reverse strand, counting down.
GCGATAGGTGACGGCGGAGGCCCAGGCGGTCTTGACCAGATCGGCGACCGACAGGCCCGACCCGGCAATCTTCTGCTTGAGCGCGGCGACGTCCGCTTCGCTCAACGTCGGCCCCGTCGCGACAGGGATCGGATCCTGCCAGATCAGGTCTTCGGCCGGGACTTCGGGGCCAAGATAACGGACCTTCGGCCCCATGTCGCGATGACACAGCTTGAACCAGGCGCGGGCGAAGGCATCGGCGAAATAGGCCGGGTCGGCCCGGAACTTCTCCATCACCGCGCGATAGGCCGGGTCCACCTTCATCGCCATGTCGGCGGTGGTCATCATCGTGGGCACCTTGACGCCGGGCGTATGCGCCTTGGGCGCCAGCGTCTCTTCCGGATTGCCGACCGGCTGCCATTGCTTGGCGCCCGCCGGGCTGCGCACCAGCTCATATTCATGGTCCAGCAGCATGTCGAAATAGGTCATGTCCCATGTGATCGGCGTCGGCGTCCAGGCGCCTTCGATCCCGCTGGTGATGGTATGGTCGCCCATGCCGCTCTCATGACCGCTCTGCCAGCCCAGCCCCTGCTGCGCGATGTCCGCGCCTTCCGGCTCCGCGCCGACCAGCGATGCGTCGCCCGCGCCATGCGCCTTGCCGAACGTATGGCCGCCCGCCGTCAGGGCGGCCGTCTCCTCGTCATTCATGCCCATGCGGGCGAAGGTTTCGCGAATGTCGCGGCCCGACTGAAGCGCGTCAGGATTGCCGCCGGGGCCCTCGGGATTGACGTAGATCAGCCCCATCTGGATCGCAGCCAGCGGGCTTTCCAGCGCCATGTCCTTTTCCGGCTGGATACGGGTTTCATTGGCCTCGTCACCGACCCAATTTTCTTCCGTACCCCAGTAAATGTCCTTCTCTGGCTCGAAGACGTCGACGCGCCCGCCGCCAAAGCCGAAAACGGGACCACCCATCGACTCGATCGCGACATTGCCGGCCAGGATCATCAGGTCGGCCCAGCTCAGCTTCTGGCCATATTTCTGCTTGATCGGCCACAGCAGCCGACGCGCCTTGTCCAGATTGCCATTGTCCGGCCAGCTGTTGAGCGGCGCGAAGCGCTGCGACCCCGACGACGCACCGCCGCGCCCGTCGCCGGTGCGATAGGTGCCGGCCGAGTGCCAGGCCATGCGGATGAAGAAGGGGCCATAATGGCCATAATCCGCCGGCCACCAGGGCTGGCTGTCGGTCATCAGCGCGGTCAGGTCCGCCTTCAGCGCATCATAGTCGATCGACTTGAACGCGGCGGCATAATCGAAATCCTTGTCCAGCGGATTGCCCGACAGGCCGTTCTGCTGAAGAATATCCAGCGACAGTTGATTGGGCCACCAGTCGCGATTGGTCCGGCCCAGCAATGTGCGCCGCGCGGCCGGATCCTTCATCGGACAACCCAGCGGGTCAGAGGTCTTGGCATCCATAACGGTTTCTCCTGTCATTTCCCTGCGGCATTTTTGTAGAAGTGCGGACCGCCCGATCCAAACCGGGAATCTTGTTTTGTCTGATCGATAATATCGGTCTAAGGCGCGGCAATGACGGCTCCTGCTGCGTGGTGGCAGGCTGCGAAAATTCCCATGGCGAAATGGTCCCCGTCATCACGGGACATTCAATGCAGAAGGCACCGGAACGTTCCAGTTGCGAAAGGAACGCCGGCCTTCAGTTGTGCGGGATGAGGCCACCCAAGGCGATGTCGACCAGCTTTTCGGCCACCTGTTGCGGGCTTAATGGCCCCGCCGGGTCGTGCCAGCGTGCCGGCCAGTTCAATGCGCCGGCCAGCGCGAAGGAAGCGAAGCGCACGTCGACCGGTGCAATGGAGCCATCGGCGATCCCCTCCGTGATCATCTCCCGCACCGCCGCGTCAATTTCCCGCTTGCGGGCGCGGAAACGGATGGCGCTGTCCATCGACAACACCTCCTCATTGGTGCGGATCACGCAGCGGCCGAAATCGTCCATGTTGACGCAGGCATAGCGCAACAGGAAGGCCCGCAGCCGGTCATGGCCGCTGCCCGGCGCGCTCATGGCCGCGTCCGCCGCTTCGCGCAGCATGGACAGGCCGCGGTTGACGCATTCGACCAGCACCTGCTCCTTGTTGCCCAGATAATGGTAGATGGTCGGCTTGCTGATGCCGAGGCTCGCGGCGACATCGTCCAGCGAAGCGGCATGATAGCCGCGCGCGTTGAACATGCGCACCGCCGCCAGCAACACGGCCTCCCGCTTGTCCGCCCGATCCTGCTCCCTCTCCGACTTGCTGCGAAAGGGCGAGGTAAGGGGCAGGGCAGGCGTGATGGCGACGGACTTGGACAATAGCGGCTCCTTGGGCGTTCCAAGCATTGACAAGAAACGCTGGGACAATCAATATACTCACCAGTAGATAAAATACGAGAGAGTATATGCTGACGGAGATTCAGGCCGCCATCCGCGACACGGTGCGTGATTTCGCGCAGGAAACCATCCGCCCGCATAGTGCTCGCTTCGAATCGGAGGGTGGCTATCCGCCCGCCTTGTTCGAGGAGATGGCCGGCCTTGGCCTGTGGGGCATGACCGCGCCCGAAGCCTTTGGCGGTGCGGAGGCGGATGCAGTTTCCTATGCTTTGGCACTGATGGAGATCGCGGCGGCAGACGGTGCGCTCTCCACCATCGTCTCGATCCAGAACAGCATCCTCGTCTCCGGCCTGCTCAAAGATGGCAGCGACGCGCAGAAGACGCGCTTCCTGCCGGACCTGATCGGCGGGCGGACCATCGGCGCCTTCGCCCTGACCGAAGCGGATGCCGGGTCTGACGCCTCGGCCGTGCGCACCCGCGCGGTGAAGGTCGACGGCGGCTGGCGTATCACGGGCGCCAAGCAGTTCATTACGTCGGGCAAGATCGCCGGGCTGGTGATGATCATCGCCGTCACCGACCCAGAGGCCGGCAAGAAGGGGTTGTCCGCCTTCATCGTGCCGACCGACCGGCCCGGCTATGGAGTCGACAAGGTCGAGCATAAGATGGGGCAGGGTGCCTCCGATACCTGCGCATTGCGGTTCGACGACATGTTCGTGGAGGATGAACTGCTGATCGGCCAGCCGGGGCAGGGCTATCGCATCGCGCTGGCGAACCTCGGAACCGGCCGCATCGGCATCGCCGCCCAATGCGTCGGCATGGCGCAGGCCGCGCTGGAGATCGCTGTCGCCTATGCCAAGGATCGCAAGAGCTTCGGCAAGGCGATCATCGACCATCAGGCGGTGGGCTTCCGCCTCGCTGACCTCGCCACCCGGCTGGAGGCGGCGCGGCAACTCGTCCTGCATGCCGCACGGACCAAGGATGCGGGCCTGCCCTGCCTGTCCGAGGCCTCCATGGCCAAGCTGTTCGCGTCCGAAGCGGCCGAGGCGATCGTGTCCGGCGCGATGCAGACGCTGGGCGGCTATGGCTATCTGGAGGAATATGGCGTGGCCAAAATCTACCGCGACGTGCGCGTCTGCCAGATTTACGAAGGCACGTCCGACATTCAGCGCATGGTGATCGCGCGCAGCCTTTAATTCCGCTTTTTCAGGAGAGAGATTATGCAGGACGATCCGGTCGTCATCGCCAGCTATGCCCGCACGCCGATGGGCGCGTTCCAGGGTATCTTGTCGCCGCTCAAGGCCACCGAACTGGGTGCAGCCGCCGTGAAGGCCGCCGTCGATCGCGCAGGTGCGCCGGGCGACTCCATCGACCGCATCTATATGGGTTGCGTCCTGCCCGCTGGCCTTGGTCAGGCCCCCGCCCGGCAGGCGGCCTTGGCCGCCGGCCTTGGCCTCAATACGGAAGCCACAACCGTCAACAAGATGTGCGGCTCCGGCATGCAGGCCGCGATCATGGCGCATGAGGCACTCACGTCCGGCGCGGCCGATATCGTGATTGCCGGCGGCATGGAAAGCATGACCAACGCGCCCTATGCGCTGCCCAAGCATCGATCCGGCGCGCGCATCGGCCATGACCGTATCATCGACACGATGATGATGGACGGCCTTGAAGACGCCTATGAACCCGGCAAGGCAATGGGCGTCTTTGCCGAAGAAGCGGTGCGCGACTATCAGTTCACGCGCGAGGATCAGGATGCCTATGCCATCCGCTCGCTGGAACGCGCCAATGCGGCGATCGGCAGCGGCGCCTTCGCCCGCGAAATCACGCCGGTGACAGTTAAGGACCGGGGCGGCGACACAGTCGTCGATACCGACGAGCAGCCGGGCAAGGCCAAGCCTGACAAGATACCCTCGCTGAAACCCGCCTTCGTCAAGGATGGCACCATCACCGCCGCCAATGCCTCGTCCATTTCGGACGGTGCGGCGGCTTTGGTCATGACCCGCGCCAGCGTGGCGGAAAAGCTCGGCCTCAAGACGGTGGCGAAGGTCGTCGCGACCGCGGCCCATGCGCATGAGCCGTCCAAGTTCACCACGGCGCCAGTCCCCGCCATGCGCAAGGTGCTGGACAAGGCCGGCTGGTCGGTCGCCGATGTCGACCTGTTCGAGGTGAACGAGGCCTTTGCCGTGGTCGCCATGATCGCCGCCAAGGAACTGGGCATTCCGGACGACCGGATCAACGTCAATGGCGGCGCGACTGCGCTGGGCCATCCGATCGGCGCATCGGGCGCGCGGATATTGGCGACGCTGATCGCCGCGCTGGAAACGCGCGGTCTGAAGCGCGGCGTCGCGAGCCTCTGCATCGGCGGCGGCGAAGCCACGGCCATGGCTGTTGAACTGATCTGAACGGAGAGGGATATATGGACATCAAAGGCGTAGCGGCGATCGTCACTGGCGGCGCATCGGGGCTGGGCAAGGCGACCGCCACGATGCTGGCGGCGCAGGGCGCTAAAGTCGCGATCTTCGACCTGAATGAGGAGGCTGGACAGGCGACGGCGAAAGCGCTGGGCGGCGTCTATGTCGCCGTCAACGTGGCTGACGATGCCAGCGTTACGGCGGGGCTGGACGCTGCGGAGGCGGAACATGGCGTCGCCCGCATCCTCGTCAACTGCGCGGGCATCGCGCCGGCGGTAAAGACGGTGGGCAAGGAAAATGTGCCGCACCCGCTCGACACCTTCGCCAAGACGGTGACGGTCAACCTGATCGGCAGTTTCAACGTCATTTCCAAATTCTCCGCGCGGCTCGCGGCGGCGGATGAGGTGGATGGCGAACGCGGCGTGATCGTCAACACCGCTTCGGTTGCGGCCTATGACGGGCAGATCGGGCAGGCGGCCTATAGCGCATCCAAGGGCGGCGTCGTCGGCATGACCCTGCCGATCGCCCGCGATCTGGCCCAGCACAAGATCCGCGTCATGACGATCGCGCCCGGCATTTTCCTGACGCCGATGCTGGAGGCATTTCCGCAAAATGTGCAGGACGCATTGGGCGCGCAGGTGCCGCATCCCAGCCGCCTCGGCAAACCCGCCGAATATGCACAATTGGTGGAAAGCATCGTTCGCAATCCGATGCTGAATGGCGACGTCATCCGCCTCGACGGCGCGATCCGCATGGCGCCCAGATGATAGAGAACCCCCGGCCCGGCGTGCAGTCCGGACCGGGGGAAACCGGCCTGCAAGGCCGTATTCCTGTCCCTATTCCTCAATCACCAACGCGCCGAAAGGCGGCAGGCTACCCGGCGCGGCACCATTGACGGCGCTGAGCAGCTTGTTGGTCGGCGGAATCTCTTCGGGCCATGTAGCCGGTTCGCCCGACAGGTTGAACAAGCACAGCAGCGATTGGCCATCGGCTTCACGGCGGAAAAGCAGGCGCTGGTCGTCGACGATCAATATCTCCAGACTGCCATGGCGCAGCGCCGGATGTGCCTTGCGCAGGGCGAGCATGGCGCGGGTATGGTTGAGCAGCGAGGCGGGGTCAGCCTCCTGCGCATCCACGGCGCGGGCGACATTCTCATCGCCGACCGGCAGCCAGGGTTCGGCGGTGCTGAAACCCGCCTGTGCCGCGTCGACCGCCCAGGGCAGGGGCGTGCGCGCGCCGTCGCGCGACAGGGTGAGCGGCCAGTTGGCGATGGCTTCGGGGTCTTGCAACCGCTCATAGGGGATATCGACCTGGGTGATGCCCAGTTCCTCGCCCTGATAGAGGATGGCGTTGCCCCGCAGCGCGACCAGCAGCATCGCCTTCAGCCGCCCAAAAGCGGGGCGGTCGTCTGGCGCACACCAGCGCGACAGCGCGCGCGGGGCGTCATGATTTTCGAACGCCCAGCTTGGCCAGCCAAGCCCCGGCTCGTCGGGCCAGCGCTCGACCGTTTCGGCGACCAGCGCGGGCGTCAGCTTGTCAGCGTAGAGGAAATTGAAGCCATAGGCGCTGTTGAGGTGGCTTTCGCCCGCCGTATAAGCCTTCATCTCCTTTTCGGAGAGGTCGCCGCCAACTTCGGCCACGGTGAAGATTGCGCCATATTCGTCGCACAGCGTGCGGATACGCTTGATGAAGTCGACCACTCCGGGGTGCGACTGGCTGTACTTCTTGACCTGATAGTCGAAGGAGCGGGTGCGCGGCTTGCCGGTGCCGGGCGCGGGCGGATTATCGCGCAGCAGCGGATCGTGCATCGAGTGGTTGAGCGCATCAAGGCGGAAGCCGTCAACGCCGCGATCCAGCCAGAATCGCATGGCGGCGAGCAGTGCATCCTGCACTGCCGGGTTATGGACGTTGAGCTGCGGCTGGCTGCTCAGAAACTGGTGCATATAATATTGGCCGCGCCGCCCGTCCCAGGTCCAGGCCGGGCCGCCGAAAACCGACTGCCAGTTGTTGGGCGGGGTGCCGTCTTCGTTCGGGTCGACCCAGACGAACCAGTCGGCCTTGTCGCCGGTGCGGCTGGCGCGGCTTTGCGCGAACCAGTCGTGCAGGTCGGACGTGTGGGCGTAGACCTGATCGATCGTGACTTTGAGGCCGAGTTCATGCGCGCGCGCGACCAGCGCGTCGAAATCGGCAAGCGTGCCGAAGATCGGGTCGACATCGCAATAATCGGCGATGTCATAACCGAAATCGCGCATCGGTGAGGTGAAGAAAGGCGAAATCCAGATCGCGTCCGCACCGAGCCGGGCGACATGGTCCAGCCGCTGGGTGATGCCGTTCAGGTCGCCGATGCCGTCGCCATTGCTATCCTGAAAACTGCGCGGATAGATTTGGTAGATTACCGCGCCCTTCCACCAGAGCTGATCGGTCGATGTCGTCGCAAGCGTCATGAAGGCGTTTCCGTTTTCAGGGTTTGGCGGCGCAGACGGCATAGCCGAAGGCGGGGAGGGAGAGGGCAAGGCTGCCCGGCGCGACTGGCGCTGCCGGGCAGGTGCCGGCCAGCGACGTGAAGCCGCCGCTGGCTGGATCGACCGCGACATGGCCCGACAGCGGAGCGGCCGATGTGTTGAAGGCGACCAGCACCTCGCTGTCCGTATCGGGATCGATGCGGGAGACCGCGAAGAGGCCGGGCTTGTCTGAACTGGCGCGCAGGATTGTCGCGCCGCGCGACAAAGCGGGCGTGTCGCGGCGAATTTTCGCCAGCGTGGCGATCACGCGATAGAGCGGGTGGTCGGGATTGAAATTGTCGGTCGCCGTGGTTGCGCTCGTACCGACCAGCCGGTCTGCATTATACTCGGCTACTTTTGACGCAAACATGTCCTGCCGCGCCTGCTGGTCATTGCCGGTGCCGGCAAAGCCCTGCTCGTCGCCATAATAGAGCGTCGGCACGCCGCGCAAAGTCAGCAGCATCGCATGGCCGAGAATATCGCGGGCGAGTTCTTCGTCGGCGCTCAGGCCGGGCTTGGCCTGCCGCAGGAAATAAGCGAAGCGGCCGGCATCATGATTGCCAAGAAAGGTCGGCAGTTGCAGCGCCGCTGCCTTGCCGCCTTCATAAAGTGCATCATCCTCGCCCAGCCGCGCGAGCATGTCGGTGCCGCTCTTGCCGCTGGCCGCATCGACCGCCGCCCGCATGAAGGCAAAGTCGAGCACGGCGGGGAAGGCGGCATTGCGCGTCCAGCTTGCCAGCAGCGCCGGATCATAGGCGTCGGTCGCGACTTCGCCGAAGATATGGAAATTCGCAATCCCCTTCGCCGCCGCATGGGCGCGGATGGCGGGGATGAAGGCGCGCCAGAATTCGGCGTTCACATGTTTGGCGGTGTCGATGCGATAGCCATCGATGCCGAACCGGTCGATCCAGCCCTTATAGATGTCTATGAAGCCGGCGACCACGCGCGGGTCTTCGGTGGCGAGATCGTCGAGGCCGACGAAGTCGCCATATTGCGCGCTCTCCCCCTTCCAGTCGGTATCGCCGCGATTATGATAATAGACGGGATCGTTGAGCCAGGCTGGGACTTTGACCTTTTCCTCTCCCTTCGGCACGACGGGCGTATAGGCAAAGGCCGGGTCGGTCAGCTTCGCCCAGTTGGCGGCGCTGCCGTCATGGTCGCCGGCGAAACCGTCATTGATCGGCTGGCCCGATGCGCCACCCCGGCGCGACCAGGGATAATCGGCCTTGCTGCGATAGGGCGCCGCGCTCGTGGGGCTTTCCCGATATTGGATCACATCGGCGGTATGGTTGGCGATGATGTCCATATAGACTTTCATGCCGCGCTGGTGCGCCGCATCCACCAGCGCCTTGAAGTCCGCGTCCGTGCCGAAATGCGGATCGACGGTGGTGAAGTCCGTCACCCAATAGCCGTGATAGCCCGCGCTTTCCTGCCCCTTGGCGCCCTGCACCGGCTTGTTCCTGAACACCGGCGCCAGCCAGATGGCGGTCGCACCCAGCCCCTGAATATAGTCCAGCTTCGCGGTCAGTCCCTTGAGGTCGCCGCCATGATAGAAAGCGCGGGAGGTCGGGTCGTATCCGGTCTGGAGCGGACCGCCCTTCAGGCCGCCCCGATCATTTTTCGGGTCGCCATTGGCGAAGCGGTCGGGCAGGACGAAATAGACGATCTCCTGCTCCGGCGTGCGGGCACGCAGGTCGCTCAGCGTATCCGCCTGCGCTTGTCCCATCCCGATCAGGGCCGCAGCCATCCCGGCGGCCGTCACGAGGAAGTTCGTGGCCGTTCGTCCCATCAGGGCACCCCTATATCATGAACCAGTGAAGGCCCGGCGACACACTGGCCGCCGGGCCAGTCTACACATCAGAAGCGGTAGTTGAAGCCCGCCATGAAGCGGCGGCCATAGCTTTGATAGTTGCGGATCTGGATCGACGCGCCGGTGTCCACCGACACGAAGGGTTCGTCGGTCAGATTCTGGCCCTGCACGAAGACAGACAGGCCATCGAGCGCGCTGCCCTTCTGGAAATCATAGCCGACCTGCGCATCGACGATGGTTTCCGCCAGTGCCCGGCGTAACTCGCGCTCACCGCCAAAGCCGACAAACTGGCCAACGAAGGAAGAGCGATAGCGGACCGAACCGCGCGCATTGAAGCCCCATTTCTCGAAGAAGAGCGTGCCGTTGGCGACCCAGCGCGAATAGTCGGGCAGGTCTTCCGATGCAGCGCCCACGCCCGGCTTGATGCTGGTCTTGGTATAGCCCATGCCGCCGGTCAGGCCGAAACCGTCCAGCGCCGGCGTGATGATGTCGAACGGCACCGTGCCGGCCAGTTCAAAGCCATAGAGCTTGCCGCCCTTGCCATTGACCGGACGGGTCAGCGTGCCTTCCGGATCGGTGACGCCCGGCGGCAGAACCACCGGCAGGCCGGTATAATCGAACGCCGCCGTCTCGCGATAGACATAGCTTTGCAGCTTCTTGGCGAAGAATTGCAGGCCGACATAGCCCTTCGTCCCGAAATATTTCTCGAAATTCAGGTCCGCCGCCCAGGCACGATAGGGGCGCAGCGTGGGATTGCCGCCGGTGCCGGTGATGACGCCGCTGGCCGTATTATAGCCATAGTCCAGGCTGACCTTCATATCCTCGAACCGGGGCCGCTGGATTTCGCGCGCCGCTGCCAGACGGACCACGAAATCGCTGGGGAAGCGCAGCGACAGGTTCATGCTGGGCAGGATATCCCAATAAGTGTCGCCCCGCGTCGTCGGCACCAGATCGGCCGCCGCCAGATTGACGAAGCCACGCGACTTCTGTTCGGTATTTTGCGCCAGCACGCCGAAATTGCCGCTCAGTTCGGCCGATCCCATGTCGGACTTGATATTGGCCATCAGATAGGCCGACATCACCCGCTCCGTCACCGAATAGGCCTTGGCCGGCACATCCTTGCTGGGGTTCAGCGTCTTGATATAGACGCCGTCGGCCAGCAGTTTGAACGGATCATAGGACAGGATCGGGCCAACGCCGATGAAGCTGAGGTCGGTGGCGGCCAGACGATATTGTTCCGGCAGCACCAGCGACGTCGCGCCGTTCGCCAGATTGAGCACATATTCTTCCGGCGTCTTCGACTTGGTGCGATCGACATAGCCAAGACCGGCCGTGATCTTCGACAGGAAGCTGCCCTCGATCTCCTTGCCGAATTCGACCTGATAGCTTTTGATCTCATCGTCGATGATGCGGTTGTTATAATAGCCTTCCTGATGGCCGAGCGGCGCACCGCCGCCCCAGCCGAGCGGGTCGGTCAGCACCATCAGATTGGGATCGCTATAGTCCAGTTGGTGGCTGGTGAAATGCGTGCCCTTGCCGTCGCTGACGAAATCCAGCGTGTCGGTTGCACCATTGCCGGGGCCGTAGCCGGTGCCGGCATTGGATTCCAGCGACAGCTCGTTGCGGTCGGTGCGCGAATAGCCGAAGTCGAAACTGGCCGACCAGCCATCGTCGCCGGTATATTTGGCGTTGAACCCGCCCGAGAAAATCTTCGACTTGCGCTCATAGCCATGGTTGTTGACCACGGCCTCGACCCCGGTGAACGTACCCTTGTTGATGAAGTCGCCGTCCGTGCCGATGCTGGCCGGCACCAATGTCGCGCCGCTCCAATAGAGCGGAAATTCGACGCCGCGCTTGATCTGCTTTTCCTTGAAGTCGCCATAGAAGCCGTCGAAAGTCAGCAGCAGCGTGTCGGTCGCCTGCACCTGCACCGCGCCCTGGATGCCAAGGCGCTTCAACTGGGTGGACACGCCGAACGGCTTGATACCGCCGATCACCTTGTCGCCATTCGGCCCGTCGGCATAGCCCCAGGCCTCGAACTCCTTCGACTGATAGGGTTCGTCATTATAGGCAGCGGACAGCGACACGCCGATGCGGTCGCCGGCAAACTGGCCGACATAGGTGCCGGTCAGGCGATAGCCCTTGTCCTTGCTGTCGGCATTCACCTTGCCAAGGTCGGTATAGACGCCGCGCGCACCGACCGAGAACAGCTCCTTGCCATAGTCGAGCGGACGGATGGTGCGGATGTCCACCGTGCCGGCCAGACCCTGATTGATGAGGTTGGCCTGCGGCGATTTGAACACATCGACGCGGCTGACGACTTCGGAGGGATATTGGTCGAACTCGACATTGCGCTGCTCACCCGTCGACGTCTGCGGCCGGCCGTTGAGCGTGGTGGAGGAGAGGTCGGCGCTGGCGCCGCGGATCGCGATCGAATTGGCGCGGCCGAACAGGCGCTGCGACGTCAGGCCGGGCAGGCGGGCGATGGACTCGCCGATCGATGCGTCGGGCAGCTTGCCGATATCCTCGGCCGACACCGACTCCACGATCTGCGCGGCATTTTTCTTCACATTGACGGCGCTTTGCAGCGCGGCGCGGAAGCCGGTGACGATGATCGTGTCGCTGCCGCCGTCCTGCGGCGCGGCATCAGCTTGCGGGGCGGCTTGCGGAGCCTCCTGAGCGAACACGGGGCTGGCCGCAGCCATGATGGCCAGAAGCGAAGCGCCCAGCAAATGGACGCGGTTATGATGTTGAGCCACTTTATCCTCTCCCCCAAAGACACCGGACAGACCCTGATCGCCGGTGCTGGAAACCCTCGCCGCCGGCATGGCTTTACAGTGCCATGTTCCTGCGGGTTCACCCTGCATAGGCCGCGTCCGATCTCCCCCGCCAGCAGGCATACGTATGCGCATAATATGCGACGCAATCGGCTGTGACCGGATTGTCACGCTGCCGCCTGTTGGAAAGCGCGCAATTGCCTTGTTTTCATAGGCCATCTACCATGGCTGTGGCGCATCGGTCCTTCGCGCCGGGAGAGGGAAGATGGGGCGTCCGCCCGGCAACAAGCCGACCAGCTTCGACATTGCCTATCTGGCCGGCGTGTCGCAGCCCACGGTCAGCCGCGCGCTGCGGGGGTCGCGATCGGTCAGCCGCGCCACCCGCGAACGGATCGAGGCGATCGCCCGCGACCTCAATTATTCGGTGGACAAGAACGCGTCTTCGCTCCGGTCGCAACGCTCCAACACCATCGCCCTGCTGTTCTTCGAAGATCCGACGCCGGACGAATCGAATATCAACCCCTTCTTCCTCGCCATGCTGGGGGCGATTACCCGGCAATGCGGCGCCCGTGGACTGGACCTGCTCATTTCCTTCCAGAAGATGGAGGATGACTGGCATGTCCGTTATCAGGACAGCCATCGCGCAGACGGCCTCATTCTTCTCGGCTATGGCGACTATACGCTTTATCAGCGACGACTGACCGAACTGGTCGATCATGGCACCCATTTCGTGCGCTGGGGGTCGGTGGGCGCGGACACGATCGGTCCGACGGTGGGGTCGGACAATGTGGGGGCAGGGCGGCTCGCGGGCGATCATCTGCTGGGCCTCGGCCGCCGCCGCATCGCTTTTCTGGGGCAGGCCGACGAACATTATCCTGAGTTTGCCGATCGCTATGCCGGCCTGTGCGATGCGATGGCGGGGCAGGGCATTGCCCCTGATCCGGCGTTGCAGGTCGATGCGCTGACGGCAGAGGATGCCGGCCATGCCGCCGCCCGAACGCTGATCGGGCGGGGCGTATCCTTCGACGCGATCTTCGCCGCCAGTGACCTGATAGCTATCGGCGCAATGCGTGCGCTGGCGGAGGCTGGCCTTACTGTGCCGGGCAATGTCGCCATCGTCGGCTTCGATGACATCCCTGCCGCCAGCCTGACCACGCCGCCCCTGACCACCATCATGCAGGACATGAAGGGGGCAGGGCAGTTGCTGGTCGACACGCTGGTTGCGCAGGTGGAGGATCAGCCGCTACCGCCGGGCACATTGCCGGCGCGGCTGGTGATCCGGCGTAGTACGGGTGGATAGGCGCAGAGTTTGACCGTTAGCCTCTCCATAACCGACGCGCGCCGGATCGCGCTCGCTGCCCAGGGTTTTGGCCGTGCCCGTCCGGCAACTCCGTCCAAATTGAATCTGCGCAAGGTCACCGACCGGCTCGGCCTGCACCAGATCGACAGCGTCAACATCCTCGCTCGCGCCCATTATATGCCGGCCTTTTCACGGCTGGGCGGTTATGATCGCGACTGGCTCGACAGTGCAGCCTGGGGCCGTCCGCGCGACCGGCGTCTGTTCGAATATTGGGCGCATGAAGCCTCGCTGCTTCCGCTCGACCTGCATCCGCTGCTGCGCTGGCGCATGGACCGCGCCGACCGGGGGGAGGCGGGATGGAAAGGGCTGCGGGTTTTTGCGGGCGAGCGCCGGGCAGACGCCATGGCCCTGCTCGATCGCATCCGTGCCGAAGGCCCGCGCGCCGCCGCCGATTTCGAAGGCGGGCGCGGCCGCAGCGGCTGGTGGGAGTGGGGGACGGCCAAGCAGATGCTGGAATGGCTGTTCTGGGCTGGCCATGTCACCACGGCGACCCGGCGTGGCGGCTTCGAACGGCTCTATGACTTGCCCGAACGAGTCATTCCCCCGGCCATTCTGGCGCAACCGACGCCGTCGCCGCATGATGCCCGGACAGCGCTGATCGAGCGGTCGGCCAAGGCTCTGGGGATCGCGACGGCAGCCGAACTGCGCGACTATTTCCGGCTGCAACCGGACGATGCGCGTGCCGCCATCGACTCATTGCGGGAGCAAGCGGTCCTGATCCCCGCCCGGATCGAAGGGCAGGCCCAGGCCGCCTATCTGCACCGCGACGCCGTCACGCCCCGGCGCATTCATGCAGAAGCGCTGCTGTCGCCCTTCGACCCGCTGATCTGGGAACGGTCGCGCACGCTGCGGCTGTTCGATTTCCATTATCGCATCGGCATCTACACGCCAGCCGACCGGCGCACCCATGGCTATTACGACCTGCCATTCCTGCTCGGCGACCGCATCGTCGCACGGGTCGATCTCAAGGCGGATCGCAAGGCCGGGCGCCTGCTGGTGCAATCCCGCCATCTGGAACCCGACGCACCGCCCGACACGCGGGACGCGCTGGACAGGGAATTGCATCGTCTGGCCGATTGGCTGGGTCTGGTTTTTCGGGTATAAAAGTTCGATAATAAGGATTATGTTAAATATCTCCATATCCCACCATCGCAAACACCTGTCCAACTCGCTGTCGCATGGAACGCCCGCTCAGGCGATCGCCAGCACGCTGCTCAGGATGATCCGTACCAGTTCCGCCTGACCCCGCGCGCCCATCTTGGCGTAGATTTTCTTGGAATAGTTGCGCGCCGTCTCGACCGTCAGATTGAGGTTGGCGGCGGCCTCCGCGATCGGGATGCCCTGGGCGATTTCCCAGGCCAGCCGCGCCTCGCTCGGCAAAAGGCCGAACAATTCGACCAGTTGTTCGCACCGGTCCGCCTGAGATGAACGGTCGCCGCTCAGATAGACGATCGCCACCGGCGCATTGCCCGCTGCGACCGATCCGCCTCGGAACGGCGCCACCAGCATGTCCATCCGTGGATCGCGGCTGAGGTTGATAGCACGCGGCCGCGCATCGGCATCCTGCGCGAATCTTTTGACCAGCGCCGTCAGTTCCCGATCCAGTTCCGGCAATGCCGGTGTCAGCCGGTCATAACGTCCGCGCCGCAACAGGCCGTTGCGCTGGAATAGCTGGTCGACATGCGCCGTCATGTCCAGGATGCGGCATTGTGCGTCCAACGTCAGCCAGCCGAAATTGAGGCGCCCAAAGGCTTCGGATGCCAGGCTGGACCGCAGCCTTTCCCGCTCCAGCGCCACGAAGCTGCGCATCGCGATCCGCAAATGGGGCGCCAGCATGCTGAGCAAGGATGTGGCGGATACCGACAGATAACGCCCTCCGCAACAGAGCCATGCGTTCACGCCGCTCTCTTCTGTGACCCGAACCGCCCGCAAATCTTCTATGCCGACCGGTAGAAGTTCTTCGTCACGCCACATGGTAAGCGCAGCGTCATCTGGTTCGATCAACTCGCCAAGAGCATAGACCCGCCCTTCCCGCATCGACCGGCGCGATGCGGCAGGATCGAAATGATCTTCGATGAAAATATTGCCTAGATTCAAAGATTTTACGGTTCCGGCATGCAACGCCACCAGCCCGCTTTCATGGGGTGGATAAAATGCCAGACCGGCATAAGGCGCCTGTAAACGCCCCCGCAGTCGTTCCAGAAAATCATGCCACAGCGGTTGCTGGAACAGGCCGTCATACAGGCTGGCCAGCAGGCCGGAATCGTCCAATCGCATGGACAGAAGCCTACAGCCTCCCATATGGGAGGTCCAATGATTGTTGCCCGGTGGCAATGGGGCACGCAAGAAGATTGCGAGGAATGATAGTGGACGCGAAGACCCTGACCCATTTGGAGCGGCTGGAAGCCGAAAGCATCCACATCCTGCGCGAAGTGGTAGCCGAGGCGGAAAAGCCGGTGATGCTCTATTCGGTAGGCAAGGATAGCGCCGTGATGCTGCATCTGGCGCGTAAGGCCTTCTACCCCTCGCCCCCGCCCTTCCCGCTTCTGCATGTCGACACGACCTGGAAGTTCCAGGAGATGTACAAGCTGCGTGACCGGATGGCGCAGGAAAGCGGCATGGAGTTGCTGGTTTACCAGAATCCGGAAGCAGCCGAGCGCGGCATCAATCCGTTCGACCACGGCCCGCTCCACACCGACATGTGGAAGACGGAAGGGCTGAAGCAGGCGCTCAACCTCCACGGTTTCGACGCGGCCTTTGGTGGCGCGCGGCGTGACGAGGAAAAGAGCCGGGCGAAGGAGCGCATCTTCTCCTTCCGCACTGCGTCGCACGGCTGGGATCCCAAGAACCAGCGACCCGAACTGTGGAACCTCTACAATGCACGCAAGAACAAGGGCGAGAGCATTCGCGTCTTCCCGATCAGCAACTGGACCGAGCTGGATATCTGGCAATATATCCACCTGAACGATGTGCCGATCGTGCCGCTCTATTTCGCGGATGAGCGCCCGACGGTGGAGCGCGACGGCATGTTGCTGATGGTCGATGACGATCGCTTCCCGCTGCAACCGGGCGAAGAGCCGGTGATGCGTTCGATCCGCTTCCGCACATTGGGCTGCTATCCGCTGACCGGTGCGGTCGAGAGCACGGCCAAGACGCTGCCGGAGGTGATTCAGGAGACGCTGCTGACCACCACTTCCGAGCGTCAGGGCCGCGCCATCGACAAGGATGCAGGCGGCGCCGGCATGGAGAAGAAGAAGCAAGAGGGCTACTTCTAAACCCGCACTCTCCCTCCGTTCGCCCTGAGCCTGTCGAAGGGCTCTGCCGACCGCAGGAAGGTACTTCGCTTCGCTCAGTAGAGGGCTTTGACAAGCTCAGCCCGAACGGGATTTTCTCATTATGACCGACATCATCGCCGACCCCATCTACAAGACCGACGCCCTCATCGCGCAGGACATCGACCAGTATCTCAAGGTGCATGAGCATAAGACGATGCTGCGTTTCATCACCTGCGGGTCGGTGGACGATGGCAAGTCCACGCTGATCGGTCGCCTGCTCTATGACAGCAAGATGATTTTCGAGGATCAACTGGCAGCGCTGGAAGCGGACAGCAAGAAGGTCGGTACGCAGGGGCAGGAGATCGACTTCGCCCTCCTCGTCGACGGACTTGCCGCCGAGCGCGAACAGGGCATCACCATCGACGTCGCCTATCGTTTCTTCGCGACCGAAAAGCGCAAGTTCATCGTCGCCGACACGCCCGGCCACGAACAATATACCCGCAACATGGTGACCGGCGCCTCGACCGCCGACCTCGCCGTCATCCTGATCGACGCGCGCAAGGGCATCCTGACCCAGACCCGTCGGCACAGCTACCTCGCCCACCTGATCGGTATCCGCAACATCGTGCTGGCGGTGAACAAGATGGATCTGGTCGGTTATGATCAGGCGGTGTTCGACAAAATCGTGGCCGATTACGCCGCCTTCGCTCGCTCGATCGGCATCACAGCGTTTACCCCCATGCCAATTTCCGGCTTCAAGGGCGACAATATCACCGGTCCCAGCGCGAACACGCCCTGGTATAAGGGGCCGGCACTGATCGAACATCTGGAAACGGTCGAGGTCAACAGCGCAGCCGATGCCGACAAGCCGTTCCGAATGGCGGTGCAATGGGTCAACCGCCCCAATCTCGACTTCCGAGGTTTCTCCGGCCAGATCGCGACGGGCAGCGTCAAGCCGGGCGATGCCATCCGCGTCCTGCCGTCGGGCAAGACCAGCACGATCACGCGCATCGTCACACTGGACGGCGATCTGGATGCAGCCGTTGCCGGCCAGTCGGTCACGCTCTGCTTCGCCGATGAGGTTGACTGCTCGCGCGGAGATGTGATCGCGGCGTCCGACAGCCCGCCACAGGCCGCCGACCAGTTCGAGGCGACGATCGTGTGGATGGCGGACGAGGAAATGCTGCCCGGCCGCTCCTACTGGCTCAAGATCGGCACCCAGATGGTGACGGCGACGATCCAGCAGCCCAAATATCAGGTCAACGTCAACACGATGGAGCATCTGGCGGCCAAGACGCTAGAGTTGAACGCCATTGGCGTCGCCAACCTGTCGACCGACAAGCAGATCGTGTTCGAACCCTATGCCGCCAATCGAACGCTGGGCGGCTTCATCCTGATCGACAAGCTGACCAATGCGACGGTGGCGGCGGGCATGCTCCACTTCAGCCTGCGCCGCGCGCAGAATGTCCATTGGCAGGCGACAGACATCAGTCGCGATTTCCATGCCGGCCTGAAGAACCAGAAGCCGGCCGTGCTGTGGTTCACAGGGTTGTCAGGTGCAGGCAAGTCCACCATCGCCAATCTGGTGGAAAAGAAGCTGGCGCGGATGAACCGCCACACCTTCCTGCTGGACGGCGACAATGTGCGCCATGGCCTGAACAAGGATCTGGGCTTTACCGACGCTGATCGGGTGGAAAATATCCGCCGCGTTGGCGAAGTGGCGAAGCTGATGACCGACGCGGGCCTGATCGTCATCACCGCCTTCATCTCCCCCTTCCGCGCCGAACGCGATATGGTGCGCTCCATGATGCAGCCCGGCGAGTTTATCGAGGTACATATCGACACGACGCTGGCCGATGCCGAAGCGCGCGACGTCAAGGGCCTCTACAAGAAGGCGCGGTCGGGGCAACTCAAGAACTTCACCGGCATCGACAGTCCCTATGAAGCGCCCGAAGATCCCGAAATCCGGATCGACACGGCAGTGATGACGGCGGAGGAAGCCGCCGATGCGATCGTCGCCAGGCTGATTCCATGAGCGAACCATTGTCCGACGCCACGCTGGCCGCCCATCTGGCCGAAATAGCGGGGCGCCTGCTGCTCGACGTCCGCGCCTCCGCCCTGTTCAGCCCCAAGGCGCTGGGCAAGGCGGGCGACCAGACCGCCAACCAGTTCCTCTGCCACGCCCTGCGCGAACAGCGGCCCGACGACGGGCTGTTGTCGGAAGAGGAAAAGGACAATGCGGAGCGGCTCACCAAGAGCCGCGTCTGGATCGTCGATCCGGTGGACGGCACCCGCGAATATGGCGAGGAGCGGACCGACTGGGCGGTCCATGTGGGGCTTGCCATCGACGGTATCCCCAGCATCGGCGCGGTCGCGCTGCCGGGCATGGACGGTGGCATAGTGCTGCGCACCGATCATGTCCGCACCGTCCCGCCCGCGCCGGAAAAGCTGCGCATGGTCGTCAGCCGCACCCGCCCCGCGGCCGAAGCGCTGGCGGTTGCGGAGGCGATCGACGCGGAACTGGTGCCGATGGGGTCCGCCGGCGCAAAGGCGATGGCGATCATCCTGGGACAGGCCGACATCTATCTGCATAGCGGCGGCCAATATGAATGGGACAGCATGGCCCCGGTCGCGGTCGCGCGCGCCCATGGTCTGCATTGCTCGCGTATCGACGGATCGCCGCTCGTCTATAATCAGGCGGATGTGTATCTGCCCGACCTGCTGATCTGTCGCCGCGAACATGCCGACGATGTGCTGCGACAGGTTGCCCGCTTCAGGCAGGACAGCGCCGGCGCATGACGATCAGGCGCGCGCGCTGAACGCCGCCGCCTGCGCGAGCACCCGTCCCGCCTGTTTCTGGTGCGGAATGTCGATCATCTTGCCATCCAGCCCGACCGTGCCCGCGCCGGGGCTGGCCGCGAAGGCGTCGATCACCCGGCGGGCATGCGCGACCTCTTCAGCCGAGGGCATGAAACTGTCATTGATCCCTGCCACCTGCGCAGGGTGGATGGCGATGCGGCCGGTAAAGCCCTCGGCCCGCGCAGCGCGGCTGGTTGCGCGCAACCCCTCCTCATCGCGGAAATCGACATAGAGCGTGTCGATCGCCTGCACCCCTGACGCATGCGCCGCGAGCAGGCAGAGCGAACGCGTCATCTGATAGGTGAAGGCCCATTGCCCGCTGGCGTCGACATTGGTGCTGGCGCCCAAAGCGGCCGACAGATCCTCCGCCCCCCATGTCAGGCCGGCGAGCCGTTCCAGCCCGGCGCTGGCGAACTGGCCCAGGGTGAAGGGCGCGATCGCGGTTTCGGTGGCGACGGGCAGGATCTTCACCGATCCCCGCGCGATCCCGTGCGCCGCCTCCAGCGCGTCGAGATAATGGGACAGGCGCCGTACATCTTCCGGGTCGTTGGTCTTGGGCTGCATGATGCCGTCCGGCGCACCGGGCATGATCGCGGCCAGATCATCCAGCGTCAGCCCGGTATCGAACGGATTGACCCGCACCCAATATTGCGACGTCCGGGCTTCACGCGGCGTCGCGCGCAGAAAATCCGGGATCAGGCGACGGGCGAGCGGCTTGTTGTCCGGGCTCACCGCATCTTCCAGATCGAGGATGACGGCATCGGCGCCGCAGCCTGCGACCTTCGCCATCTTCTTCTCGCTATCCCCCGGAATGAACAGCCAGGACCGCAGCGGCAGGGTGTCACTCATGCCGCCGACTTCCGCCGTTGCAGGCCAGACCGCTTGCAGGAGGCGACAAGGTCGCCATGCTGGTTGAACGCCTGATGCAGGAAAGTGACGATGCCGGCTTCCGGCCGCGATTTGGAATCGCGCAGGTCGATCACTTCGCTCACGACATGAATGGTGTCGCCATGGAAAAGCGGCTTGGGAAAGCGCACCTCGTCCCAGCCCAGATTGGCGACAGCTGTGCCCAGCGTCGTGTCGCCCACCGAAATGCCCACCATCAGGCCCAGCGTGAAAGCCGAATTGACGATGCGGGCGCCAAATTCGGTGCCCTTCATATATTCCTCGTCCAGATGCAGCAGTGCAGGATTATGCGTCATCGCGGTGAAGAGGACATTGTCCGTCTCTGTCACCGTACGGCGGATCGGATGTTCGAACCGCTGCCCTACCGTCAATTCGTCGAACCACACGCCTGCCATATCATGCTCCTGTCTTGCGATGGCGCACCAGCCATTCGTCCTTCAGATGGCGCGCATAGATTTTTCCGGTGTCGTGGCGCGGCAACTGGTCACGAAACTCCCAGCTGCGCGGGCATTTGATGGTGGCGAGGGCCGCGCGGCACCAGCCGGACAATTCACTCGCCAGCGCGTCCGTGTCAGCCGTCGGGTCAAGCGGCTGGACCACCGCATGCAGCAGTTCGCCCATATCCTCGTCCGGCACGGCAAAGACGCTGGCGTCCGCCACAGCCGGGTGGGAGATCAGGCGGTTCTCCGCCTCCTGCGGGAAGATGTTCACCCCGCCCGATATCGCCATGTTGCTGCGCCGGTCGGTCAGGTAGAGATAGCCTTCCGCATCGACATAGCCGATATCGCCCAACGTGCTGCGCCCGCTCGCATCATGGGCGTCGGCAGTCCGGTCCGGGTCCTGGTGATATGCAAAGCCGGGACCGCCCGAAAACCAGACCGTGCCGACCTGCCCGGTCGAAACGTCGCGACCGTCATCGTCCAGAATATGGATCGCGCCCAGAAAGGGCCGGCCGACCGATCCAGGATGGGCCAGCCAGTCGGCCGATCCGATCATGGTCAGCCCGTTCCCCTCCGTCCCGCCATAGCTTTCCTCCAGGATCGGGCCGAACCAGTCGATCGCCGCGCGCTTGACGTCGGGCGCGATCGGCGCAGCGCCATGGACGATGATGCGGACGGAGGAGAGATCGTAGAGCGCCTTCACCTGCGCCGGCAGTTTCAGCAACCGCACCAGCATGGTCGGCACCCAATGGGCATGGGTCACGCGATACCGGTCAGCCAGTGCCAGCGCGCCTTCCGCTTCGAACGCTTCCATCACGATCAAAGTCGCGCCGATCTGCTGCATCGCCATAGCAAAGCGCATCGGCCCGCTATGATAGAGCGGACAGGGCATCAGGTAGACCGTGTCCTCGCCCCAGCCATAGCGATCGGCATAGATGACGAACATTTTCGACAGGCCATCTATACCGCTATCGGGCAGATGTTGCTTGATCCCCTTGGGCCGACCGGTCGATCCGGAACTGTAGAGCATGTCCGACCCCCGGCTTTCGTCAGGGATCGGCGTCGCCGGATAAGCCGCCGCATAGCTGTCGTCGCTTACGTCGATGAAGCAAATGTCGGGCAAGCGGGCCTTCAACTGGTCGACCAATGCGGCCTGTTTTTCCGTATGGAAGACCAGCCGTGCGCCGCAATTTGCGATGATGAAGGCGATCTCTTCCACATGAAAGCGCCAGCTGATCGCGGTATAATAGAGACCCGCATTATGGCCGGCCCAGACCAGCTCGTGAAAGACCGGCACATTTTCCACCAACAACGCAAAATGGTCGCCGCGCTGGAGGCCTCTGGCGCGCAGCAGATGTGCGCAACGATTGGCCCGCGCATCCAGTGCGCCATAGGACAGCGTCACCCCCGACGAGGGATAGACCACCGCTGGCCGATCCGGCTGCGTTTCCGCCCATCGGCGCGGATGCTGAATCAGGACGCTCTCCATTGCATTAGTCTTGCACTATCTTGGCCGCGTGCATATAGTTCGCTAGCACATAATGCGGAATAGTGAATTTGGAGAGGCGTTGCAAATGACTTTGGTGAAGGCCTGCACGATGTCCGACCTGGAGGATGGGGAAATCTTCAAGGCGGAACTGGCCGATCATGCCCCGCTCGCCCTCTACATGATCGGCGACGAGATTTTCGCCACTGCCGACATCTGTACCCATGGCGAAGCCAGCCTGTCGGAGGACGGCTATATCGAGGATGGCAAGGTCATCTGTTCGTGGCATGACGGCGCTTTCGATATCCGGACGGGCGAACCATGCCGCTTGCCCTGCATGGACCCGCTCCAGACCTTCCCGATCAGGATCGAAGGGGATGCGGTCTTCGTGGAGATATGAGGCAAGGCGCCATCCCCGGATAAGCGGGGATGGTGGCCTCGCTCAGCGCTGCCTTTCCATGAAGGCGGTGACGCGTTCGGCATAATCGGGGTGGGCCACCACAGCGCCGATGTCGATCGTTTCCTGCGCCAGATGATCGACCACGGAAATGCGATGGGCGATGTTCATCGCCCGCTTGGTCCGGCCCAGCGCCTCCTGCGGCAGCCCGGCGATCCGGGCGAGCAATTCTTCGGTTTTACTGTCCAACTCGCTGTCTCCTACGACCCAGTTGACCAGACCGAACTCGCGCGCTTCCTCCGGTCCGAAGATATCGCCCAGATAGGCGATCTGCTTGGCGCGCTTCGGCCCGATATTGCGGACGAGGTTGTAGCTGAGCGCGGAATCAGGAATCACCCCGACCCTTATCTGCGCCGCCAGGAAACGGCTTTTGTCCGATGCGATGGCAAGGTCGGCGGCCGCGACCATGGCGAGGCCCCCGCCCGCCGCCATGCCCCGGATGCGCACCACAACCGGCTGGGGGATGCGCTCGATCATCGCAAAAAGCTGGTTGCCCTTGTCACCGCTGGTCATCCAGTGGTTTGTGCGCTCCAGGTCGGTCATACCCAATGTGGTGGAAAATTCCTTCACATCGCCACCCGCGCAGAAATTGTCGCCCGCCCCGGTGATCAGGACGACGCGCACGTCGCGGTTGAACTCGATGGCGCGCAGATGATCGCCCAGCGTCTCCCACATGCCGTTCTTCATCGCGTTCATCGCATGTGGGCGGTTGATCGTCGCGCGGGCGATGGGACCGTCGATGACGAAGCTCAGTTCGGAATCGCTCATGCAGGCACCTCCATGTTCGAGATCATCGGGGCAAGGTCGTTGGCCAGGTCGCGCAACTGTTTGGGGAAAGTATTGCAGCCAATGGTGGCGATGCGCAGGTCGCGATCGACGCCGCTGTCATAGCTGTGCCGCGCAAAGCCGGTCAGCACTGACAGCAGCAAGGTGCGCCAGACGGTGAAGAAGGCCATGCGGGCCTCGCTGACCGGCGGGCCGCCTGCCGCATGATAGGCGGCCATGAACTCCTCCCATGGCAGCACGCGGGAAACGAGGAAACGGCAATAGGCCAGATCTTCGGCCGGGTCGCCGGCATGAGTGAATTCCCAGTCGAGCAGGCCGGTCAGCCGCTCCCCCTGCCCCAGCGTGTTGTGCAACCCCGCATCGCCATGGACCAGTCGCCGTTCATTGCCGATATACGGCCATTGTTCGTGCAGCCAGGCAAAGGCCGCGTCGATCAGCGGCACGGGCGCCATGCCCTTGCGATAGCGCGCCTCATAGCTTTCGACATGGGCGCGGACCGGATGATCGGCACGACCGTAGAGGAGGCTGTCCGCCAGCCCCAGATCGTCAATATCATATTGATGCAGCTTCGCGAGTTCCGCCGCAAAATCGCGGCAGAAGGCCGGCGTCGCGTCGGTCGAGAATAGAGTGCCCATGGACGCGCCGGCCAGCCGCTCGAAGACGATAAACCGTCCCCCGATCGCCTGCGGCGACTCTTCCAGCCAGAGCGGTTCGGGCACACGCAGGCCCTTGCCATGCACAGCTTTGATAACCGGAAATTCGTCCGCGACGGATGTGCCGGTGACGGCTGCGGTAAAATCGCGGCGGACGACCAGTTGCCGCCCGTCTGCGCTATCCAGCAGGATCGTGCCCTTGGATCGTCCGCCAGGAACGGTCGTGACCTTGGCGACGGCGATCGACGCATCCTTGTCGGCGAACCAGCCGGTAAAGATATCGGCGGGGATTTCCAGTTCCGCACCCGATCCAGCCGGCGCGACCGGCGCCGCAAGGATGGCGGCAATCCGATCCTCATGCGCGCTGCGCCATGCCGCCTCGGCCGCTACCCCCGGCGGCGGATCTTCCGGTTCCTCGGCCTCCACGGCCAGACGCGCGAGCATCATTTCGATGAGATCGCAGCGCAGCCGTGGATTGCCCTGCGGCAGTTGCGGTTTCAGGTCGGCGCGCACGGCAGCAAGGATGCTGCGCAGTTTCTCGCCCAGCAGCGGATCGTTCATACCGGCCGCCCCACATAGGTTGGGAAGAAGAAGCCGCTTTCCCGGTCGGCATGTTTCAGCAGCCAGGCACGCAAATCGGCATGGACGACATCGGCCACCGCATCTCCCTTGCGCGCATGGCAGACATGGAGCAGCGCATCGACGGCTTCGCGGCCCTTGTGGTTGAGCGCCTGCAACGCGTCGACGCGGGCATAGCCAACGAGCAATGCCGGCGCTTCCGCGAGGAAGGCGGCAAGGGCTGGGTCGTCATGCGAGAGGCGATCGCGCGCTTCCGTCAGTAGCGCGATCAGTTCGCGGCTGTCCTCATGCAACATGACCCCTTCGACTGGCACACGCGCCTGAAGATGGTTCAGGATTACGTCGACGCTGCGCAACGCGCTCTGTGCCCACTGATCGTCGATCTTCGGCGCGACATGCTCCTGAAGCGCACGTTGCACGGCGGCGAGCATTTGCTGGCTTGTCGGCATCATGGCGTCCGCTCTCCCTTCAATTGGCTGCATTTTCGGGGCGGTAAGGGCTCTTGCGCCATTCCGCGACGATATGGGCGGCTTCATCGATCGGCTTGCCGATCATCATGGCCAGCAATTGCTCGAACAGCTTGACCCGGCCAAAGCCCAGATTGAGCCGGGGCACGCGTGGATTTTCGCCGGACAGGAAGGGCCGCAGCCCGTTGTTGAGCGTCGGCACCGCCTTCCATACTTCCCAGACGCGATAGAAATCGAGGCTGGACCGGTCGATGCTGAAGCCCGCGACATCCTCATAATGGCGCAGCGTCACGTCCGCGTCGCCCAATGTCAGCATGCCCTGCGACAAGGCCCAGTCCTGCGCCGGATCGCCGGCAAAGGCCAGTTCCCAGTCGGACAAAGCGACGATCCGGTCGTCCTTCCATATCTCCTCGCCCATGCCGTTATTGCCCTTGCACAGGGAAATGCGCGGGGCCGTCGTCGGCAGATGCTCCTTCAGCCAATAGGCGGCCTCGGTCACGAGTGGGAAGGGATCGGTGCGAACCTCGCGGAAGATGTCCTGCCAGCGATCGAAATCGAACAGGGCACAATCGGCGGCGGATGCGGGCATGTCGACAAATGCGGTAAAGCCGGTCGCGTCCAGATCCAGCGCATGCAGCGTCGCCAGCTTCTCCGCATGATCGAGCGCGACCCGCTGACGACGGGCGGCGGCGTCCGCGCCTTCGTCGTATAGGCCGGGCAGGTCGTTGCTGCCGTCCACCATCCGGCGGACCATGACCGGGCGGCCGTCCGTCAGCGCCGACGCAGGATCGAACCAGAGCGGTTCGGCCACCGGCACGGCGGTCGGATAAAGGCCCTTGATGATGCGATATTCATAGTCGAGCGGCACCGGGCAGATCGGCCCGCCCAGCGCATCGGTGCGGAAGACATAGCCGCCTTCACTGCCGCCCTCATCGGTCCAGACGAGAAACGTCTCGCGACTGATGCCGGGGAAGGTGCGCTTGAAGCGGGTGACGCGGACGTCGCCGCCCATATGCGCGGCGAAATAGGCGGACAGGGATTGCTGGTCGATCATATCATATCCCTCAAAGGCCGAAACGCGGCTGGGGGCCGATGACGAAAATCGGAATATAGGCGCTGCCGGCTTCGCCATTGATGCTACAGGTGGCGAGTTGTTCACGATGCTTGGGCGTGGCCCGGCTGCCGTCGGGCAGGATCACCACTTCGGGATCGCTGATGTCATAGCTGTCGATCTCGAACATGAGGTCGCGCGAACGCCAGACGCCCTGCCCCTCCCCGTCCGTAAATCCCCCATCGAAGCCGCCACCGCGATAGACCCACGGGCGCCCGACCGATTGCGCCTCGATCGGGATATGGCGACCATCCGCCAATGTGAGGGCGAGCGCCATCCGATCGAACACGCGGGTGCCGGGCTTGAACAAGACGTCATGCGTAATGCCGGTGACTTCGATCGGGTCCCCCTCCCCTTCGCGCACTTCACCCTCCGTGTAGAGGCGCTTACCCTCGCCATCCTCGATCAGTTGCACCGCGCCGCCCAACCGACCCGCGCGAAAGCCCGCATGGACGAGGAACAGCCCCTTGCCACCCGTACGGGAGGCCGAAGCAACACCGCCAGCACTGGGCGTGCCGGTCATCGGTTCGAAGCCGCCTACGCCCGGCCGCACGCCCCAACTATGGTCGCGCCAGCCGAACCAGTCGGTCGCTTCGATCCGCTCGCCCTCCACCATCATATGACCGCTGATCCGACCCAGCTGATTGTAGCGCAGATAATCGGTGTGCAACCGCCCGTCTCCGCGCGACACATGGGGATGTTCCAGTCGCGGTGGCAGCATCGCGTCGAACCGCATGTCGAGCACTATGGGGTAATCGCCCGCCTCCAGCGTGTAGCGCAGCGTTTTGAACGCTTCGATCACGGACAGCGACAATGGCCCGATGCGTGAGTCACTATCCGGCATGGGGCGCAGTTGGCGGGTCAGGCGTACATTATATTGGCGCTGCGACCGGTGCTGCACCATGGCAAAGCCCTCGATCACATTCATATTCTTGAAGACTGTGATGCCGGCGAGAAAGGCGACCTCGCCATCGGCGCGAAAACCGCCCATCAACTGGCGATCGTAGAAACGATGATCGGTCGAATGGACGTGATCGAAGGTCAGCGGCGCCTGATGGTGCAGCGTCTCGTCCAGCGGAGTCAGCACATCTCTCTCCCTTGTTATGGGACGAGGCATATGGCGGACACGACGCAAGGTCAATAGAAGTTCGCATACATACCATCTGCATGCGTATATATCGCATCCACTCAATTTCCTTGACAGGAAGGGCGGCTGATATCATGCCTGAAAGGCTAGATTTTTCGGACTTTTGACAAAATGGACTATTCTGAAACGCCGGTCGCCAACCAGTTCCGTCTGGGTTTCCTGATCCATGACGTGTCGCGCTTGCGCCGTACCGTGATCGATAAGGCGTTGAAGCCACTGGGCATCACCCGATCGCAATGGTGGGTGCTCAGCAATCTGGCGCGCAACAGCAGCCATGAAATGGTCCAGACCGAACTGGCCAATGTGCTGGATATCGGCAAGGTGGCACTGGGCGGGCTGCTCGATCGACTGGAAGCGTCCGGCTATATCGAACGCAAGGCCGATCCCGCCGACCGTCGCGCCAAGCGTGTCGTCATGACTCGCAAGGGCGAAGAGATTCTGGTGCAGATGCAGGAGCAGGGCACTGACCTCAACCGCGAAACCCTGCGCGACATTACCGAAGCGGAAGTGCGTCTGGCCGAGGATATCATGCACCGCATGAAGAAGCGGTTGCTTCAGATGGATGCCGATTTGCGCAAAAATGGCGGCTAACGGCCATTCTTCTTCCTCTCATTGATATTTGGCGAGCGGATAGCCGCCTTCCGCGATAACGCCCAAAGTCACTATTACATATCCATAAATTTCGCTTGCGTATTATTCCGAAGCGGATGTATTAGACATAATATCGCAATAAAGGTCGCCCTTTCCCATCGTGGGCGGCGGCAGGAATGATGTCTATGGATGATATGCCCAACGCGCCCGACGCCAATCGCTATCGCCTCGGCTTTCTGGTGCATGATGTGTCCCGCCTGCGTCGTACAGTGGTTGACAAGGTGATGAAACCGCTGGGCATTACCCGCTCGCAATGGTGGGTGCTGACCAATTTGTCGCGTAACAGTCGCCATGAAATGATGCAGACCGAACTGGCCAATGTACTGGACATCGGCAAGGTAGCACTGGGCGGTCTGCTCGATCGGCTGGAGGCGATCGGCTATGTCGAGCGCAAGGCGGATCCGGTCGACCGGCGAGCCAAGCGGGTCGTCATGACCGCACAGGGCGAACAGGCGCTGGAGGGTATCCAGGCCCGTGCCACGGCGCTCAATCGCGAGATGCTGGACTGCGTGACGGTGGAAGAAATCCTCTTCGCCGAAGCCGTGCTGCATCGCATGAAGCGCAACCTGATCGACATGGACGGGCACGGTCGTAAGCGGGTGCCGCATGGGGACGGCCATGATGCCGACCCCAGGGGCGCGGCCTTGCCCCCGCTTTAAAGTGCCCGGCCGATCTGGAGCCGCATGATCTCTGCCGTTCCGGCAAAGATGCGATGCAGACGCCCGGCGGTGAACAGGCGCGACACCGGATATTCGTGCATATATCCTGCGCCGCCATGGAGTTGGACGCACTGGTCCAGCACCCGCCCCTCCATTTCCGGCAGCCATAGCTTCGCGACGGTCGCCTCCCCCATATCGACCTCGCCCTTACGGATATAAGTGCGCAGGCAATGGTCGATATAGGCCTGTCCCACGTTGAGATCGGCCTTCATGTCCGCCAGCTTGAACTGGCTGTTCTGAAAGTCGAAGATTGTCTGGCCGAAGGCCCGGCGATTTTTGACGAATTCAACCGTCAGATCGAAGGCGCGGGTCGCGGCAGCATGGGCAATGATGCTCCACATCAGCCGGTCGCGGTTCAGGCTCTTGACGAGAACCTTGAATCCACCGTTAAGCGACCCGAACAAATTGGTCGCCGGCACACGAAGATTGTCGAACACCAATTCGCCATTGTTGGAGGCATGACACCCCATCTTCTTGAGGATACGACCGATGCCAAGGCCCGGCCGGTCTCGCTCCACCAGAAAGATGGAAATGCCGCGCGATCCCGCCGATGGATCGGTCTTGCACGCGACCATGAATAGGTCGGCGTCGGCAATGCCGGAAATGAAGGTCTTGGCGCCGTTGATGACATAGTCGTCGCCATCGCGCACGGCCGTCGTACGAATGGAAGCGAGATCGCTCCCGGAATCCGGCTCGGTGACGGTGAAGGCCAGCAGGCATTCCCCCTTCACCATCCTGGGCAGCCATTGGCGCTTCTGCTCTTCGGTGCCGAAGTCCATCAACTGCTCGCACATCTGGTCGCGCTGGAAGGCAGGGCCGATGCTCGCGCCGGATATCGAGTAGCCCATCTCTTGTGTCATCACCACGCGGTCGAGGAAGTCGCCGCCGGGGCCGCCAAATTCCTCCGTCACGCCGATGCCCAATATACCGGCCTCGCCCGCCTTCAGCCAGAAGCTGCGGGGTATGGCATGATCTTCATCCCATTGCTCGACAAAGGGGTCGGCCTGCGTTTCGAAGAAATGGCGTACCGTCCGGCGAAACTGCTCATGGCCGTCGGTAAAGATGTCGGGATCGATATTCAGCGGCATAGCTCTCTCCGATCTTGTTCGCATTATGATAATATGCTTGATAACTACATGTGACGATCAAGCGCTACAAGCAAAAATGGGGAGAGGGATATGAACCGTATCGACATCAAGCGAGCGAAGGACATCTGCACCATCCGCTTCAATCGGCCCGAGCGGATGAACGCCATTGACGACGACATGACCCGGACGTTGATCGCGCTGTTCGAGGCGCTGGAGACTGACCGCGACACGCGCGTCGTTGTTATCGGCGGTACCGGCAAGCATTTCTCGGCCGGTGGCGACATCGGCAATATCGCCGACTGGCTCTCGCCCGATCCGCAGGTGCGCCATGATCGTTTCACCGAAGCGGTGAGTAGCCTGTCGAAGCCGCTGGTGCTGGCGATGCAGCGCGTGCCCCAACCGATCATCGCTTCGGTTCGAGGCCATGCCATCGGCGTCGCGCTACAGATCGTCATCCTCGCCGATCTGGTGGTCGCATCGGACACAGCGAAGTTCAGCCTGCCCCAACTCGATCTGGCCCATACGCCGGACCATGGTGAAAGCTGGAGCCTGTCCCGTAAGATCGGCTTGTCTCGCGCGCTGCAAATGTCGCTGATGGCGGAACGGATCGATGCCGCGACGGCGGAGCGCTATCATCTGGTGAACTGGGTTGTAACCGACGACGAACTGGATGCCCGCATTGATGCCATAGCACAGCGCATTGCCGCCAGCCCGACAGCGGCCGCCCAAGGCGCCAAGGCACTTTTTTGGGGCGCCCAACGTCAAACGCTCGCCGAGGCCATGGACAGCGAGATCGCAATGCTGGGGCAGGTCGCGATGCAGGAGGATTTCGTCGAGGCGATCACCGCCTTCACGCAGAAGCGCCCCCCGAACTTCAGGGGGCGCTGAGCGGACGTCAGAGGGGCGTCACTCGTACCTGCATCTGATAGACGCCGCGGAACACCCAGACCGGCAGGAAGTCGAGCGCATCTTCCAGCACCTCGATCCGCTTCACCTTGCGCAGCAGGGCGCCCAGAAATTCGCTGAGTTGCATCTTGGCGAGATGATGGCCAAGGCAGAAATGGATGCCCGGCGCAAAGACCATCGACCCGCGATTGTCGCGCGTGAAATCGATTCGGTCGGCATGTTCGAAGACCGCCGGATCACGATTGGCGGTGGAAATAAGCACTGCGACCACGTCCCCCTTGCGGATATTGTGGCCGTGCAGTTCGAAATCCTCATAGACCAGACGCGGCTGACCACCGACCATGGCGATGTGACGCTGCAACTCCGTTACTACATCCATGATCCGATCCGGATTGGCCTGCGCCCAGGCCCAGGCTTCGGGATCGCGGGCCAGCGCCTCCACCGACAGAGTGATGGTGTTCATCGTCGTATCATGGCCAGCGACGATAGCGACGTGCATCTGCGCCAATATCTCGTCATAGGAGAGGCGATCCTCGCCCTCCGATGCAGTGAGCAGCCCGGTGAGGAAATCTTCCTTCGGATCGGTACGTCGCTTCTCCAGTTCGACAGCCACTGCCTCGTTCATTTTCTCCAATGCGAAGCTGGCCTTTTCCAGCCGTTCGGGGGTGGGGACGGTCGCCCCAACCCCCTCCATCAGCCAGGTCGCCCAGTTGCGCAGTTCGGGCGTCAATTCGGGCGGCATGCCCAGAATCTGGAACAGCACATCGCCGGTCATGGCGCGTGATATGCCTTCGTTGAACTCCAGTTCGCCTTCGGCAATCATCTTGTCGACCAGCGCCTCGGCGCGTGCCTTGGCATAGGGCCGGAAACCCTCCACCACCTTGCGGTTGAGCGCCTTCATGAGCAGCGAGCGCAGGCGGGCATGGCGCTCACCTTCTGTGCTGGTGATCCAGAGATCGGAATATTTGACCAGCGTAGGGATGCGAGCATCCCATTCTTCCGGCGGGATCAGATGGAAGACGGGGAACATACGACCATCATTGGTGACGGGAATGCGCCGCTGAAAAGCGTCCACGACATCTGAATGACGGGTGATGAACCAGCATCGCGACCGTTCACTCCAGAAGACCGGAGTCTGATCGCGAATATGGTCGAGATCGTCGATCATTGCCTTGCCACGCTCACGCGGGGCGTTTGTCAGGTCGACATCCAGTATATCCTTCACGCTCATGATCCATCCCTTCCCGTATGACTGTTTATCGTTGTCTTCAGGCTACCGCCTGCGTCGCATAGAGTGTCTCAATCGCTGTCTCATCATAGCCGAGCGACGCCAGCGTCTCGCGCGTGTGCGCGCCCGGCATCGGTGCGGGCAGGTCATTGCCCAGCGCCGAACGAGACAAGGAGAAAGCCGTGCCGATCTCATTGATCTGACCGAAGGCTGCATGTCGCGTGGCACGAACGGTGCCGCGCGCGATCAGATCCGGATCGGTCAATATCTGCTGTTCCTTGCCGTCGCGACATGGCTCGACCCATATACCGTGCGGTTCCAGCGCAACCTTGAGTTGTCCCAGGTCGAGCTTGGCAACCTGCTGGGCGATTAGAGCCTCATCAATCGCTGGCAGGTCGAGCGCGCTCTGAAGCCCCGCCATCGCACGCGCGCCGCGCGCGACGATGGCGACCCAACCATCCGCCGCCCGATACAGGCTTTCAAGCGGGGTATAGCCGCTGAGGCTCGCACTGAGCGACGATACGCCGGCAAAGCTGCCATCAGGGCGCTGGATCAGTTCGGAAAGCGTGTAGATACCGGCGTTGCAGAGCGGCGATTCCAGCGCGACGCTGTTGCCAGTCCGCTCCCGATGAAGCAGTGCCGCCAACAGCGCTATCGACCCGATCATGCCGCCGGCAATGTCGACCAGATTGGTGCGGTTCCAGCGCGGCGCGTTACCGGCCCCAGCGGCCTTCACTTCATGCCCGGTCCAGGCCTGCATTACCATGTCGAACCCGGCCTTGGCGGCGGCAGGGCCGTCATTGCCGAAGGCCGGTGCCTCCAGCGCAATCAAGGACGGATTGATGCTGGACAGGCTCTGAGGATCGACACCCAGCCGGGCGGCAACCCCTGGACGGAAATTGTTCATCACCACATCCGCATCGGCGCAAAGCTGGTGCACGATCTTCAACCCGTCGGCATGTTTCATGTCGATGCCAATCACTCGCTTGGCATGATTGGCGACTGAAAAGGATTTGAAGATCGACCGGTTGGGATCGCCCTGCTTCGCCTCGATCTTGATGACGACGGCACCGAGATCCGCCAGCGCCACGCCAGCCAGCGGCCCCGCAACGAAAGCGCCGCAATCGACAATGCGCAAACCTTCCAGCGGCTTGCGCCCTTTGCGTGCGCGCCTGGCAGCGCCACTAGCCAGCGGAGCCGTCGCGAAGGGCAGTCCGACATGGCGCGTGCCATCTGCATCTCGGACGATGATGTCATTATGCATGACCTGCGGGTCCGACCAGCAGGCGCCGGGGTGCTGCACTTCCTCGGCCGGCAAGCCCCGTTCCCAGATGCGCGCCAGCAGGTCGTCACAATCCTTCTTCGCCACATGGGCGGCGAGCAGGTCATAGTCGCCGAAGAAATCCTTTCGACTGCCACCGGGCTTTGGCATACCGCTGTCGCCCGGCAGGACCGTTGGGTCATCAATCTCCAGCGCCTGATAGAAGCCATATTTCGACCCCGCGCCGCCAATCGCCATATGGATGAAACGATCGTCCCGTGTACGGAAAATCAGCGGCGCCACGCCGCGTGGGATCACGAAATCGGCCATGGGTGTCGGCTTTTCCAGCTTCGCCCAATAGGTACCGATCCAGGGCAATGCACCTTCGAACAGGGAGGTGGTGACGACCTGCCCCTGCCCCGATGCCTCCCGTTCAAACAGGGCGCCGAGCAGACCGATCAGGCCCTGCAACGCCGCGCCATAGCTGCCTGGTTCGAACGCGTTGACGATCGGCCGGTCCGGTTCCTGCTCCCAAACCAGTCCGCTGCGTACCTGTGCCAGCAACTCAGTCGACGGACCGACATAGCGCGTACCCGCAGGGCCGTCGCTGATATCCAGAATCACGAGGCGCGGATGATCAGCAGCCATCATCGCCGCATCACGGCGCGGGGGCAGATCGGGATGGTCCTCGCCCCCCATGATGCAGACGTCCGCCTCAGCCAGCAAGGCGGGCAGCGCATCCGCCGATGCTCGTCTGGCCGCACCGTGCCATATGGCATAAGCAGGATAGATATCGGCAAAGGGATCGCCCCCGTCCGGCTCGACCCGGTGAACCTCCGCCCCCAGTTCCGCCAGCATTTTCGCCGCCAGGGCCGGCGCCATGCCTATCCCCAGATCGACGATTTTCAGCCCTTCGAGCAACCCGCTTGCGCGCATCAGACGTCTCCTTCGATCAGCGCGTGTAGCGGCGGGCCAGCACGTCCTTCATTAGTTCGGTCGCGCCGGCGAAAATCCGCTGGACGCGCGCGGCGGTGAACATGCGGCTAATGGGATGATCGTCCATCCACGCCTGCCCTCCCCAGAGCTGCACGCAATTGTCGAGTGTACGGAACTCCAGCTCGGTCAGCCAAATCTTCGCCATGGAGCTTTCGGCATCGGTGATGGTGTTGGTCGCGACCTTGCGCAGCAGCGAATTGTAGAAGGCGCGGCCGACGCGGATTTCCGTCTCCATCTGCGCGAGAACGAATTGCGTATTCTGAAAGTCGATCAGCCGCTGGCCGAACAGCTTGCGCGTCTGGCAATGTTCGAGCGTCATTTCGAAGGCGCGCTGGGCCGCGCCGATCGAGCGGGCGACGATCTGGAGCCGGTCGAGTGCCATGTTCGGCACGAACATCGCCGCTGCGCCATTTTCCGGGCCGACCAGATTGGTGACTGGCACGCGCACATCGTCGAAGAACAGTTCGCCCGTGTCGCCGCCCTTGTAACCCTGCGTGATCATCCGCTGCTGGGTGAAGCCGGGCGTGCCCTTCTCCACGATGATCATGCTCATGCCCTTGGCTTTCAATTCCGGGGCGGTCTTGCACAGCACATAGGTGACGTCGGCCTTGGCACCGTTGGAGATATAGATCTTGCTGCCGTTGATGACCCATTCGTCGCCATCGCGAACCGCCGTGGTGCGTGCGGCGAAGGCGTCGGAACCCGATTCCGCCTCGGTCATGCCCATCGCCTGCACGCAGTCGCCGGTCAGGATGCGGGGGAAATATGTCTTCTTCTGCTCCTCCGATCCATAGTCGACCAGAAAGTTGGTGCAGATGTCGGTGCCGATGAAGGAACCGGCTGTCGCACCGGCCGGCGAGTAGCCCAGTTCTTCCGCCGCGACCATGATGGAGAAGCGATTCGCGCCGGGGCCGCCATAGCTTTCGGGGATGGTAGCGCCCAAAATGCCATATTCGCCGGCCTTGTTCCAGATTGCCCGGTCGGTGCCATGCGCCTCGAACTCGCGGTAGCGCGGCTCCACCTCCCGCTCGAAATAGGCGCGGACAGTGGTGCGGAACATCTCCATCTCGTCGCCATAGGGGCTTTCCTCGGTATCGAAATTCCGGGGGTCCAGCTTCAGGAAAACACCGCTCATCCTCATCCTCCATAATGGCCGGCCTGATCGACCAGCTTGGTCCGTCGATGGGCGCGCAACTTATTGTCGCTGAGTCCCTCGGCGCTGTTTCGCTATTGTGATGTAGCAGATGATACGCTAGCGCAATATGAAAATCACATGGGAGAGTCCGCGATGGCAAATGAGGATCTGATCCGGCAGGTGGAAGCGTTCATGCTGGAACGGGTAATCCCGACCGAGCAGGAACATCATCACCAGTTGCAGGCGGCGGAGAACCGCTGGACCTATACGCCGATCATGCGTCAATTGCGGGCGGAGGCGAAAGCGCAGTGGCTATGGCTCTTCCCCCTGCCGGTCGAGCTTGGCGGGCGTGGCCTGTCGCTGATGGACTATGCGCCGATCTGCGAGATCATGAACTGGTGCAACCATGGGCCGGAAATCTTCAACTGCTATACTGGCACCATCTCGAACAGCACGGCGATGAACAACCATGCGTCGGAGGCGCTGAAAGAGCGTTACATGAAGCCGTTGATGGCGGGCGAGATTCGGTCCTGCATTTCGATCACGGAGCGTAATGTCCCTTCGTCCGATCCCACCGATCTGAAATTCGATATCCGGCGCGAGGGCGACGATTTTGTGCTGAACGGGGTCAAGAGCTGGGCGACCGGCGGGGCGATGGATGAATGCCGCTTCTTCCTGGTGCTGGGGGCGACGGATGTCAGCGCGCCGCGCCATGCGCGGCATTCCATGGTACTGGTGCCGCGCGAGGCGGAAGGGCTAAGCCTTGGCCGGATCGAGACGGTGATGGGCTATGACGATGCACCGTTCGGCCATTGCGACCTGATCTTCGACAATGTCCGCATCCCCGCCAGCAACCTGATCGGCAAGGAAGGCGAAGGCTTCCTGATGATGCAGTCGACGCTGGGCGTAGGGCGCATCCAGTTGGGCATGGGCGCGATCGGCGCGGCGGAACGCGCGATGATGGAAATGTGTAGTTGGGTCGAAAAGCGCATCATTGGTGGCAAGCCGCTGGTCGAGCGGCAGGTGGTTACCGACGCCATCGCCCGTAGCCGGATCGAGATCGACGCCTGCCGCGCCTTCATCGTGCAAACCGCACGGCGGATGCAGGAGGAAGGCATGAAGGCGGTGCGCGGCGACATCGCGCAACTCAAGGTGATGGCGCCCGAGGTCGCGCTGAAGGTGCTGGACCGGGCGATGCAGTTTCATGGCGGCGCGGGCCTCAGCTACGACACCCCGCTGCCCGAAATGTGGGCGCATATGCGGACAGTGCGGATCGGCGAAGGTGCCGACGAAGTGCATCGCGAAACGATCGCCAAGCTGGAATTGCGCCGACAGGCCGAGTGGCGCGCCGCGCACGGCCGCGCCTGATCCGAAATCCCCTGTCCCATGGAGAGCCTATCATGAGTGTTGTGACGCAAGCGCCGAAGCCGGCCTTCCCCTTCATCATCCTGGACGCGGGCGGCCAGCCCAGCCTGATCGCCCAGAAATGCACGGCCTGCGGGGCCACCTATGCCGATAGTGAGCGGGTGGCATGCGGGCGCTGCGGCGGGCGGGCCGATGTGCTGGAGAGTTTCGTGCCCGCTACCGAAGGCACGCTCCATTCGGCGGTGATCGTGCGGCGCGGTTTTCCCGGTGTCGATGTGCCGTTCATCTCGGCGGTGGTCGATCTGGACGGCGGGCCGACGATCAAGGGGACGTTGCGCAACACCGCCGGGTTCGATCCGGAACATGCCGCGCCCGGCCAGCGGGTGCGGGTGCGGTTCGATGACGCGCTGGGCCGCAAGGACAAGGCGGGCGGCGGCTATATCGCCCATTATTTCGAACCGATCCCGGCCTGAAGGAGCGCCCAGCATGAGTGATATCTATATTGTCGGCATCCATATGATCGACTTTGGCCGCTATCCCAACCGGACGCCGGGCCAGCTTGGCGCGCAGGCGGCGCTAGAGGCGCTGGACGAGGCCGATATCGGAATCAAGGATGTGCAGGCGGTCTTTTCCGGCAGCAATTACACGACGATGATCGGGCAGAAGGTGCTGCAACAGATCGGCCAGACCGGGGTGCAGATCATCAATCTGGTCAATGCCTGCTCGACCGGCGCGTCGGCGGTGCGCATGGCCTATACGGCGATCAAGGCGGGCGAGTTCGACACGGTGTTGTGCGTCGGGGTGGAGCAGATGACCGGCCTTGGCATGCTGGGCGGCGCGGTGCCGGGCGCGATCCCGACCGAGGGGATATTGGGATCGGCGACGATGCCGGCAGTGTTCGGGGAATCGGGCATCGAATATGCTGCGCGTACCGGCGCAACGCAGGCGGATTTTGCGCAGGTGGCGGTCAAGAACCACTATAATGCGACGATGAACCCCAAGGCGTTCCTGCGCAAGGAGACGCCGCTGGACATGGTGCTGGAGGCCGAGACGATCGCCTGGCCGCTGACCAAGCTGATGTGTTCGGTCAATGTCGACGGCGCCGCGGCGGCGGTCGTCATGTCGGAGGAGCAGGTGAAGCGGCGCGGGCTGATGGACCGGGCGATCCGTATCCGCGGGTCGGCGATGGCGTCGGCGCCCTGGCAGGAGCGCGATCCGATCATGCACGACGTCAATGGCCCGACCCGGCTGGCGGCGCAGAAGGCCTATGCCATGGCAGGGGTCGATCCCAAGGATATCGACCTGGTCGAACTGCATGACTGTTTCGCTTCGGTCGAATTGCAGCATTATGAGAATCTGAGCCTGTGCGGCGAGGGCGAAGGGGTGAAGCTGATCCGCGACGGGTCGACCGAACTGACCGGGTCGATCCCGGTCAATGCGTCGGGCGGGCTGCTGTCCAAGGGGCATCCGATCGCCGCGACCGGCATCGCCAACATGTATGAGATCGCGCTGCACCTGCGCGGTCAGGCGGGGGAACGGCAGATCAAGGGCGCGAAGATCGGCATGACCCATGTGGTCGGGCTGGGCACCAGCGCGGCGGTCCATATCCTCGAAAAGGCATGAGTTGGAAGGGCCGGTTTGCCTACAAGCCGGCCCTTAACTTCCCACATTTCCCGCAGATTTTGACATTTAATTGCGCCCGCCTGATCCTATCGAAAAGCGGGACTGCCCTTATAGCATGATATGCTGAAATAGGACAGGAAGGGTCAGTGTCCCGTCCATGTGGGCGACCGTTTCGCCATGAAGGCGGCCATGCCTTCGGTAAAGTCCGCACTGGCCATCACGCGCTGGCGCAGCGCGGTTTCTTCCCGGTCGAGCATGTCGCGGGAGGCGCCATCAAGGGTGCATTGAACGATATGGCGCGAGGCGGCGACGGCCAGCGGGGCGCCCGCCACTATCTGCCAGGCCATGGCCTTCGCGATCGCCAGCACTTGTCCCGCCGGTGCCAGTTCGGAGACGAGGCCCAAGGCATAAGCGCGGGTGGCGTCGATGCGGCTGCTGGTGAGCGCCAGTTGCATGGCGACAGAAGCCGGCAATTTGCGTGCGAGCTGGACAAGGCCCCCGCCCATGGCGGCCGCGCCGACTTTGGGCTCGGGCAGCGCAAAACTGGCGCGCTCATCGGCGACGATGATGTCGCAGGCCAGTGCGATCTCGAACCCGCCGCCCATGGCGAGTCCATTGACGGCGGCGATCACCGGCTTGGTGCGGCTATGATAATGGGTGAGCCCCCCGCCCCCTTCCGGCGGCAATGGGCGATTGGTGCCCGCGACATAGGCCGATATGTCGGAGCCGGCGCAGAAGGCGCGACCGGCGCCGGTCAGGATGGCGATGCGCAGCGTGGTATCTGCTTCGAAATCGCGGAAAATGGCGGCCATCTGCGCGTGGGAGTCCGGGATCAGGGCATTGAGCTTGTCCGGATTGTTCATGGTGACGGTCAGGATTGGGCCGTCCTGTTCGGTCAGGCAGAAATCCATGGAAATGACCTTCAGAGAAAAAGCCGGGCTTCGACAGGCTCAGCCCGAACGGTGCTTGAGGCGCGGGCGGGTTATCAATATTGGCCGGGCGTGCTTAGTTTCGTAGCCGCAGGCTGGACGCCCTGTATGCCACAGCCGGTCCAGGCGATGACGTCGCCGGCCTGATCCATCGCGTCGAGTGGTGGCAGGCCGGCGTCCCATAGCCGCGCCTGAATGCGGCGGCCGTTGATATGGTTCGAGGCGTCGGAGGCGAGGAAGGCCATGGGCGGCCCCATGATTTCGGGCGGCAGCACTGCGTCGCGCGGCAGGCCCATCTCGTCGGTCATCCGCGACCCGCAACCACCGCCGGGGACGAGGACATTGGCGGTCACGCCGCTGCCGGCCAGATCATTGGCCATGATCGCGGTTTCCGCCTCCAACCCCGATTTGGACGCGCCATAGAGCGAACTGCGCAGCATCGTGTCGAGGCTGGTGGTGTTGGCCACGATCCGGCCCCAGCCGCGCTGCTTCATCTGCTCGACCAGCCGGATGGCGAGGATCATCGGCGCGACCGTGTTGATCGCCAGATAGCGTTCGATGATCGCGCGGTCCGATTGCCAGAAGCGATAGGGGTTCGTGAGATAATCCTTCGACACTTCGTTGATGGCGATGCCGGCATTGTTGACGAGGATGTCGATCGTGCCGAAACGATCGAGCGCGACGTCCGAGAGCCGCTCCGCCTCCCCCGCTATGGCAAGGTCGGCGAGGAGGTAATCGACCTTTGCGGCGCCGAGTGCGCGACATTCGGCGGCGGTTTCGATCAGCGTATCTTCGCTGCGGGAGGACAGGATGAGGCTGTGGCCGTCCTTGGCCAACGCATGCGCCATGATACGGCCAAGGCCCCGGCCGCCGCCGGTCAGCAAGATGGTGCGGCTCATGCTTCCTCTCTCCCTTTATTCTTCATTCCCCCGCCCGTTCGCCCTGAGCCTGTCGAAGGGCGGGGCTTCGACAGGCTCAGCCCGAACGGCGTTAGGGGAGACTTCTCAATCAGGCCGCCTGTGCCACCGGGGCATCCAGCGCGGCGACCAGCTTGCCGATTTCTGCTTCATAGAGGGCCACATTGGCATCCTTTACCGGGCCATAGCCCTTCACCATCTCCGGCAGTTCGGCGATGGCGGCGATCTGAGCCTGGGTGCCGGGCGACAGGCGCGGCAGAAGGCTTTCGATCAGCGCCCGATACTCGACCATCAGGCGGCGCTCCATCCGGCGTTCTGCGGTCTTGCCGAAAATATCGAACAGGCCGCCGCGCAGGCCCTTCATCTTCGCCAGCAGCTTGAAGCCGGTGAAGATCCAGGGACCGAACTCGATCTTCTTTGGTTCGCCGCCGGGCTTGGCGGGACGGGCAAGCAGTGGCGGAGCAAGCTGGACCTTCAGCTTGTAATCGCCCTCGAAACTCTGCTCCAGCCGCTCGCGAAACTCCGGCGCGCTATACAAGCGGGCGACCTCATATTCATCCTTGTAGGTCATGAGTTTGGAGAGGTAGCGCGCCACCGCGGTCGTGACCTTCAGGTCGCCGCCAAGGCCCGCCGCCATTTCCGCCGCGCGGACGCGGGCGACCATATCGGCATAATCCTGCGCATAGGCTGCATTTTGATAGTCGGTCAGATGCTTGATGCGGCGGGCGAGCAGGCTGTCGATATCCTGCGACAGCGGTTCCTGCGTCGAATGGATGCCGGTGCGGGCGATATAATCCTGCAACAGCGCCGGATCATGGGCGGCAAGGCGACCCCAGTTGAATATCTGAAGCGTGGACTTCACCTGCGATCCGTTAAGCTTGATCGCTTCCTCGATCGCCGCGATGCCGAGCGGCACGAAACCCTTCTGCACGGCATAGCCCAACATGAACATGTTGGTGGTGATGCTGTCGCCCATCAGCTTGGTCGCGATCTGGGTGGCGTCGATCCCCTCGACATGGTCGCCGACCACGGTGCGCAGCACTTCAAGCTGTTTTTCCGGGCCGAAATTGATCGCATTGTTCGACTGGAACTGGGCGGTGGGGACGACTTCGGTATTGACGATGATCTGCGTGTCGGGGGCGACCATGTCCAGCGTGGCGGGGCTGGTGGTGACGACCATGTCGCAACCGATGACGAGATCAGCCGACTGGTTCCACAGGCGCGGGGCATGGAGTTGCTCGGGCGACGGCGCGATGCGGATATGGCTGAGCACGCCGCCGCCCTTTTGCGCCATGCCGGTCATGTCCATGACCGACGCACCCTTATTATCCAGATGCGCGGCCATGCCGGCGATCGCCGCGACGGTGAGGACGCCGGTGCCGCCGATGCCGGTCAGCAGAATATTGTAGACATCGTCATGGCGAGCCGGCGCCGGGGCCGGAATGGCGCCGAAGACGCTGACCAGTTCCTCGTCGCGGAAGGCCGCGCCGAACTTGCGCGGTTCGCCGCCCAGCACGCTGACGAAGGAGGGACAGAAACCGTCCTGGCAGGAGAAATCCTTGTTGCATTGCGACTGGTCGATCTTGCGCTTGCGGCCGAATTCGGTGTCGACCGGCTGGACAGAGACGCAGTTGGACTTCTTGCTGCAATCGCCGCAGCCTTCGCACACTTCCTGATTGATGAAGACGCGCTTGGGCGGATTGGGGAATTTGCCGCGCTTGCGCCGACGGCGCTTTTCCGCCGCGCAGGTCTGGTCGTAGATGATCGCGGAAACGCCGGGCAGCTTCTGCATTTCGCGCTGCACCTCCTCCAGCTCGCGGCGATGGCGGATGGTGGTGCCTTCGGGCCAGCGAATGTCGGATGGATATTTATCCGGCTCGTCGGTGACGATGACGACGGGCTTCACCCCTTCCCAATAGACCTGATTGGCCATGGATTCGACCGTCAGCGTGCCGTCGACCGGCTGGCCGCCGGTCATGGCGACCGCGTCATTGTAAAGCAGCTTGTAGGTCATGGTTGCGCCGCTGGCGACGGCGGCGCGGATGGCGAGCAGGCCGGAATGGAAATAGGTGCCGTCGCCGA
Source organism: Sphingobium sp. WCS2017Hpa-17 (assembly GCF_031843765.1). NCBI lineage: Bacteria > Pseudomonadati > Pseudomonadota > Alphaproteobacteria > Sphingomonadales > Sphingobiaceae > Sphingobium > Sphingobium sp. WCS2017Hpa-17. The sequence continues at coordinate 629,933 of NZ_JAVTIV010000002.1, read as the reverse complement.
TATTCTGGAAGGCGTGGGGCACGTCGATGAACGGGTGGAGACCGGCCCAGAGCATCCCCTCCCCGCCCATCTGCGCGGACCATTCAGTCGGGCGGTCGGGCATGAACATGGCGGAGAGGCCATGGCAGCCGACGCCGGCGAAGGTCAGGCTGCCGTCCACGGTCCGGGTCGATGTGTTGTGCGGGCAGCCGGAGCAGAAGAAGGCGGTGCGCATCAGGCCGGTGGGCTTGATCGCGTGAACCTTCGACTTGGCTTCGCGGATGCGGGCGATGCGGTCTGCGAGCGCTTCGTCGGCCAGCCCCAGCGCCTCGATCCGGGCGATGAGGACGTCGATGGCGAGGTGGACGGTGGTTTCGCCGAAATCGGGGACGAGGCGCGCGCCGCTGGTGTCGGTCTTGCCGGTGATGTCGGGCCGTTCGTCCGCGCGCATGGCGTAGAGGAGGGAAACGAGTTGCTCCTCGATGAAGGCGCTCTTTTCCTCGACCACTAATATTTCGCGATGGCGGCGGGCGAAGGCGGTGGCGCCCTCCGGTTCGATCGGGAAGGTCATGCCAAGCTTGTAGAGGCGGATGCCTAGCGCGCGGGCGCGATGTTCATCGATGCCCAGTTCATTGAGAGCCTCGCGCACGTCGAGATAGGGCTTGCCGGCCGTGACGATGCCGAGTTCGCGGCGGTCGCTGTCGAAGATGATCTTGTCGAAGCCGTTGGCGCGGGCGAAGGCCTGGGCTGCGGGCAGCTTATATTCGACCATGCGCCGCTCGATCGGCAACGGCATGATGTCGCCCTTGGTCTTGTTGAGGCCACCGGGCGGCATGTCGAAATCGGGCAGGACCGGGAGCGAGCGGCTGGGATCGACATCGACGGTGGAGGTGCGCTCGATCGTGTCGGTCACGACCTTGAAGGCGGTATAGACGCCGGCGAAGCGCGACAGGCTCCAGCCGAGCAGGCCGTAATCCAGATATTCCTGCGTGTTGGACGGGTAGAGGATCGGCATCAGCGCCGCCTTCCACACCGGGTCGGAGGAGGTGGCGGTGACGGTGGACTTGCCGCCCGTATCGTCGCCGCCGATCACCAGCACGCCGCCATGCTTGGCGCTGCCTTCCAGATTGGCCTGGCGCATGACTTCGAAACCGCGATCGACGCCCAGATTCTTGGCATACCAGATGGCGAAGATGCCCTGATATTTGGCCTGTTGGTAATAATGCAGCCATTGGGTGCCGCGAATGGAGGTCAGCGCCAGTTCCTCGTTCACGCCGGACTGGAAGCGGATATGATTTTCCTTGAGCAGCGCGGAGGCCGACCAGAGATTGCTGTCGTAGATGCCGAGCGGCGATCCGCGATAGCCGGTGATATAGCCCGCCGTGTTCAGGCCGGCGGCCAGATCGCGCTGGCGCTGCATCATCGGCAGGCGGACGAGCGCCTGATTGGAGGAGATGTAGATCCTCCCTTCATCCTGCGTATATTTGTCGTCGATCTTAACGGCGGTCTTGGTCATGGCATGATGTCCAGCAAGCGGGCGGCATTGCCGCCGAGAATGGCCTTGCGATCGGCGTCGGATAGTCCGGTGGCCGCAAGAAAGCCGGGAAGGTCGGTCTGGCCGATCTCGGTCGGACCATCGCTGCCCGCGATGATCCGGTCCGCGCCGAAGCGGGCGGCGAGATAGGCAAGATTTTCGGGGGAAAAGACGACGCTGTCGTACCAGAAGCGGCGGGCATAGGCGGTTGGCGCTTCCCGGAGCGCGCCCTGCATGGCGGCGGGGAATTTCGACCAGACCAGCTCCATCCGGTCGATGACGGAGCCGATCATGCCGCCGCCATGGGCAAAGACGATCTGGAGGTTGGGGAAGCGGGCGAAGATGTCGGTCGCCATGAAGCCGGCCAGCGCCATCGTCCCTTCATAGGGGATGCCGACGACCGCGCCCATCAGCGCTGGTCCCTCGATCCGATCCAGCCCACCGGGCTTGATGCCGTGGATGAACAGGGGGAGGTTGTGACGTTCGGCTTGTTCCAGCACGGGATGGAAGCGATCGGCGGCGATGGACTGGCCGTTCACATGGCTGCCGAGGAAGAGGCCGGACAGGCCGAGCGCCGCCACCTCCGCGACCTGGCGCACGGCATGATCGGGATCTTGCAAAGCGAGAACGCCCAGCGCCTTCAGCCTGCCGCCCGACCGGGCGACCATGTCCGCGCCAGCGCGGTTGATCGCGTCGGTCAGGATCGCGCCCGCCGCCGGATCGAGCCAGTAGGAGAGGAGTTCAGGCAGCGGCGAGATGACCTGTATGTCGACACCCGCCGCGTCCATGGCGGCGATGCGGCGATCGACATCCCAATAGAGCGGATCGAAATCACGGAACTTGGTGTCGCCGGTGAACATCGTCGCGCCGCCGCCCGCCGCGGGGCGCAGGGATGGCCATGCAGGTTCGGCGATCCCGGCCGGCTTTTGCGGAAAAGCCGGGGGGATGAAATGGGTATGGAAGTCGATCAGCATCGCCTTCACATCATCCACTGCGCGCCGTTGATCGAATGGATCTGGCCATTGACCGCGCCGGCATCGTCGCTCGCGAGGAAGGCGACATAGGCGGCGACCTCCCGCATTTCGGTGAAGCGCTGCGCAGGGATTTCCCGCTTCGCAACGTCGCGCGGATGGACGCTCATCTTATATTTGGCGAGCGTGGCGGGATCGTCCGACATCATCGCCTGCAAATCCTCCGTCAGGACGCCGCCGGGCGACACGACGTTGAAGGTCACACCGTCCTTGGCAAATTCGAAGGCAAGGCCGGTGACCAGCGCATGCACCCCGCCCTTGGCCGCATTGTAGCCGGCATGGCTATAGGTGCCGGTATGGACGGAATCCGCGCCGATATTGATGACCCGGCCATGGTGCCGTTCTATCATGCCGGGCAGGAAAGCGCGGGTACACCAGATGGTCGTCCACAAATTGCGGTCGATCGTCTGGCGTAGCGTTTCGGGCGTATGTTCCAGAAACGGCCGGATGACGCCGCCGCCGGCATTATTCACCAATATGTCGACGCGGCCATGCGCCGCCAGCGCGGCGGCGAGCAGTGCCTGCGCGCCTTCCTCCACGCTGAGGTCGGCGGCATGACTACAAGCCTTTGGCGATCCTGCCGCTTCCAGTTCGGCGCAGAGCGCGCCCAATCCATCGCCATTGATGTCCGACACGGTGAGGGCCGCGCCCTCCTGCGCCAGACGCATGGCGATCGCTTTGCCGATCCCCCGTGCCGCCCCGGTAATGACGGCGATTTTCCCCGATAGTCCCGCCATCGTCAGCCCGTCACCAGACCGGGGAATTTCATGGCATGGATGGTTTCGGGCACCGCATCCCACAGGTCGAGATTGGCCGGATCGGCGGACATGCGACGCGGTTCACGCGCGCCTTCCTCCGGGAATTGTTCCATGCCGAGCGTGTATTCCCAGACGAAATAGTCGGGATCGTAGATATAGAGGTGAATACTGCCCGACGTCGGATGACGACCGATACCGAACTGTATCTGCACATCGAACCGCTTGATCCGGTTGAACAGCTTGCCGATATCGTCAATCTCGTTGACCATGAAGGCCAGGTGATGAAAGGTCGGCCTAGGCGCCGGGAATTGCAATGGCGCAAAGCTGTGATGGTTGGGATTGGGCCATGCGCGCAGTAGTGACGCCTTCCAGCCTTCCAGATAATCGGAGACGAGGAAGCCCATATTTTCGACCATATAGTCGGTCACAGCCTTGCAGTCGGGAATGACGAGGCCGTAATGCTTGCCGCCCTGGAAGTTGGTGAGCCTGTTGGTGCGCGGCACCGTGGTATAGTTCATCCGCGCATAATATTCCCACACCGTGTTCAGCTTGGGCTCGACGATGCGAAAGGCGCGTTCAAGGCCGAGCATATGGGCCTCTTCCTGCGGGATGAGCTGCGGCGCGAGGCCGATGCGCTGATAATGGGCCAGCGCCTTGTCCAGATCCTCTTCGCTTTCCAGTTCCCAGCCCGACCGGACGAAGCCGGGTTTTTCGGCGGGGATCAGCATGATGTCATGATGTGACGAGCCGATGCGGAAGAAGCGCGCGCCATCGTCGCCCTCCCCCGACTGGTCCATGCCAAAGACATCGGTCGCAAAGGCGGTGGATTTTTCAATGTCGGTGACATTGAGAGCGAGATAGCCAAGACGGCGATAACGAAAGTCGACACCCATTTTACTGTTCCTATCCGTCACAGGATGATGGTGAGCCGCCCCTGATTATAGAGGCTGTTGAGATCGAGCGTGCAGCGCTTGTGGCGGATACGCACGCCATCGGCCGTTTCGACCAGCGTGAAGAAGGCTTCGCCCATATAGATGGTGCTGGTATCCTCCTTCGTGCGGAACACGGCGAAGTTGGCGCGCGCTGTCGTCTCGTCGCCCTCCCCGCCCGTCACGCGGACATTGGTAATCATGTGCCGCGTCTTGGACCGGGGATATTCGGCATGCGCCGTCTTCTTGGTCAGGCGTATGGCGCGGCCGCGAATACGGTCGATCCGATCGGAAATGAGAAATAGCGTGTTGCGCGCATCTGCGCCTGCCGGATCTTCGCAGGCCGGCGAAGTCACCTCATACAGCGCATCTTCGGTATATAGGGCTGCCCATTGCTCGGTTTCCCAGGCGTCGAGCAACTCCGCCTCGTAAAACAGAAAATCCTCTACCCCGGCACGATTCATTGTCATTTTTCTCTGCCTGTCCTGATTGTATCGGTCTGGCTTATTGGGTTTCCAGCGTGTCGATGCCGCGCATCACCCGGTCCCACATGGTCCAATAGGCCTGCATCTGGATCTCGTCGTCCGGCGCGCCTTCGGCGTAGAGCGGGTCTTCCGCCTTGCCGAAGCCCTTGGAGATTTCGCTCCATTCGATCGGCGTATGGTCGGCCGCATCCTGGCAGATTTCCAGCATCTCGATATCGTCGGGCGACCCGAAACCGGCCGGGCCGAGGAAGGAGACGAAATTGTCGAGCCGCAGCGCGCGCAGTTGCTCGCTTTCATCATCCGGTCCCATCGCCCAGGCGGTGACGCGGATCTTGTTTTCCGATTCCGGTTCGATGATGCGAACCGTGACGGACAGGATATCGTTGATGACGAGGTTGGGGAAGATCACCAGATTCTTCTGGCATTCGGCGATATATTTCGCCCGTTCCTCGCCCATGCGGCTGACCAGATTGGCGTAGCGCGCTTCGATCTCATCCTTCGTGTCCAGCCCCATCGACGGCAGCCATTGCGCCACCGGCCGGCCGGTGGGTACGAAGCTGTCCAGCACCGCATGGCCATTGCCCAGCGAACGGGCGCAACCGGCGGTGTTGTAGGTCGCCAGCGTCTTGTCGATCAGCCCTTCGCCCGGCGTGCCGACCATCTGATCGCGCAGAAAATCGAAATAGGAGGCGTGGACCGGGAAGAGATGATAGCCGTCATAGCTATTCTCACACAGCAGCTTGTAATTGGCGCGGATCGAATAGGTATGTTCGCCCGACAGGATGATCTGCTGCCCTTCGGTCTGGTCCATCAGCGCGTCGATCTGGTCGCGGGCGCCATCCAGATAATCATAGAGGCTGATCGCCTTCGGATTGTAGTTCACGAACCAGAAGCCGCGATATTGCTCCAGCCGTTCGACCGAGCGCAGGTCGAGATGCTTGTCCTCGTTAATCCCCTCGACATAGCCGGTCTGGGCGTTTTGCGAAACGAGATTGCCTTCGGAACTGAAGACCCATCCATGATAGGGACAGGTGAAGTTGCGGGCATTGCCGGTGCGCTCGCGGCACACCTTCGCGGCACGGTGGGTGCAGGTGTTGTAATGCGCCCGCACCTCCCCCTTCTTGTCGCGGATGAAGATGAGGTCGCGGCCGCCGACGCGGCGAGCATGGAAATCGCCCTTCTTCTTCAGCTCCGTATCATGGCCGACATAGAGCCAGCATTTGGCGAAGATCTGCTGCTTTTCCTGCTCGAAAACCTCCGCGCTGCGATAGGCGTTGCGGTGGACGCGAAAACTACCCTTTTCAGGATCTGCCTTCACCAATTCCTCGCGGACTGGATCATACAGGGCCATGTCTCTCTCCTTATGTGGTCGAATCCGACCAATTCGCCCACGCATGATACGCATGCGAACCTTTTCCGCAACAGCTTTCCGGCGAGCGTCGCGATTTAATCGACTGCCAGCACGATCTTGCCACGGACATGGCCGCCCATGCTGGCGCGCAGGGCGTCGGCGGCCTGCGTGAAGGGGAAGGTTCGGGCGATCTCCACCTTGAGCGCGCCGCGATCGGCCAGCGCCGCGATTTCCCGCAACTGTGCGCCGTTGGGGCGCACACGCACCTTGTAGGCGCGCACGCCGTCCACCTCCTCGACATCGCGCGCTTTCGGCCCGCCGGCGATACGGATGACCGAGCCACCGGGCCTGACGAGCGACCAGAGGCCGCTTTCCTGCGAATTGCCGACCAGATCGAGCAATATATCGACGTCCTGCGCCTGTCCGTCAGGCGGATCGGTGCGGAAATCGACCACGGCGTCGGCGCCGAGCGCGCGGACATAGTCGGCATTGGCGGCCGAGGCCGTGCCGGTGACGCGACCGCCCCGCGCCTTGACGATCTGCACTGCCGCCATGCCGACGCCGCCGGCCGCATTATGGACCAGCACATGCAGGCCATTCAGGTCGCGGCCGTCCGCCGCGAGCCCCTGCCAGGCGGTCAGCGCGACCAGCGGCAGACCCGCCGCTTGCGGGGCGCTCAATCCCCTGGGGCTGACGGCGCAGGCCGCAGCATCGATCAGGATCGATTCGACATAGCCGCCCGTCAGCCCCGGATGAGCAAAGGCCGGATCACCCACGCTCCAGCCTTCGACCCCATCTCCCACCGCGTCCACGACCCCCGCCACATCCCCACCGGGAACGAGCGGCAGCGGCGGCAGCACGGGGGCCTTGCCGCTGAGCAGTTTCCAGTCGACCGGGTTCACGCCGACGCCTTGCACACGCAGGCGCAATTGACCCGGTCCCGGAAGCGGCAGGTCGATGTCTTCCATCACCAGCCGGTCGGGTCCGCCGAAATCATGGGCGCGGATGATCTTCATGATCGCTCTCCCGCTCAGGGATTGACGAAGGTGTCGCGCTCGATCCCGGCATTATAGCCGGCAGCGGCGAGCGCATGGCGTAGCGGCCCTTCCACCTCACTGGCATCGCGCGAGGCGGCGGCGCGAGGGCCATGTTTCCAGCCGTCGCCGACCGTATAGCCAAAGCCCCAGGCTTCCGCGAAAATGCGACCGGTGATGTCGGACGCAGCCGGGCTGGCAAGGAAGGCGACCAGTGCGGCGATCCATTCGGGGTCGCGCCGCTCCAGCATTTCGCCGGATACTTCGCGCAGCCCTTCGGTCATGCGGGTTTGGGCGCGGGGCGCCAGCGCGTTCACGGTGACGCCGATGCGCGACAATTCGCGCGCGGTGATGAGCGTGAAGGAAGCGATACCGGCCTTTGCCGCGCCATAATTGGCCTGGCCGATATTGCCGAACAGGCCGGAGCCGGAACTGGTATTGATGATCCGCGCGTCGCGCTGGCGACCCGCCTTGCTTTCCAGACGCCAGTAATTCGCGGCATGGTGGCAGGGCGCAAAAGTGCCCTTCAGATGCACCTTGATGACCAGATCCCAGTCATCCTCCGACATGTTGACCATCATGCGATCGCGCAGGATGCCCGCATTGTTGACCAAAATGTCGAGCCCGCCGAAGGTATCGATCGCCTGCTGCACCATCGCCTGCGCCTGCGCCCAGTCGGATATATCGGCGCCGTTCACGATCGCCTCGCCGCCGGCCTTGCGGATTTCCTCCACCACTTCCTGCGCGGGTGAAAGGTCCGCGCCGTCGCCGGCCGCAGTGCCGCCCAGATCGTTGACGACGACCTTCGCGCCTTCCTCCGCCAGCTTGAGCGCATAGGCGCGCCCCACGCCGCGCCCCGCGCCCGTCACGATTGCGACCCGTCCTTCACAGATGCCCATCGGCCCCTCCTTCTTCTCTAAAATTAGGACACATCCTAATTGTGATGTTGCAAACTATATGCTTCATCGCTTATTTGAGCGCAAGGGGGCTGTCAACGGGCAGCACCCCGATCAGCCGACACAGGCTGTTACGGAAAGGGAGCAGGATGGCCGAGGAACTGTTCGAGAAGATGGCGTTGACGCCGGGGGACGAATATCCGTTCCACGCTACGCCCTATCCCATGTCCTATGTGCCCAACAGCGATCCGGCCTGGGACGATGGCTATTATTTCCTGGCCTATGATGTGGAAAGCGGCGCATCGGTATGGACCGGCATGCGGGTCGCGCCCAACAGCAATATCATCGGCGGCTATGTGAACAGCAACCTGCGCGGGGTGCAGCGGGCGCTGCGGCTCAGCCGGGTGTGGCGCGACGATTTTTCGGTGGCGATCGGGCCGCTGCGCTATGAATTTGTCGAGCCGCTGAAGGCCATCCGGCTGATCTGCGAACCCAACGAGTCGGAGATCGCGTTCGACATCCTATGGCAGGGGCTGTCGCCCTGTCACCTTGCCATGCACCATCGCGCGGTGAAGGCCGGGCGCTTCACCACCGACCAGAGCCGCTATCATCAGGTCGGGCGCTGCACCGGCTGGATGGAGGTGGCGGGCCAGCGCTTCGAGATGCCGCAGGAGGCGCCATGGGGCGGATCGCGCGACCGGTCCTGGGGCATTTATGAAAGTCGCCCGCCACTTGGCGCCGCGCCGCAATGGCTGCCGCCCGCCGAACCTGTGGCGGTGCCGCGCGCGCTGCGCTTTTCCGCTTTTATCGAGGCGGAGGATATCTCCAGCTATTTCCATTTCCACGAAGGACCGGACGGGCAAAGGCAGGTGCTGAACGACGCCTTTGGCGTGCCGTTCGAAGGATCGATCGACTATGGCTGGGACGGCGGCAAGCTTGGGCTGGTCGACTATGATCATCAGTTCAACTGGCGACCCGGCACGCGGTCGGTGACCGATGGCGTCGTGACGCTGACTGATACAAAGGGCGAGCGCTGGACGGTTAGCTTCGATTGTCCGCATCCGCCGCATGTGCTGGGGCAGATCGGCTATCATGTCGGTGCCTGGCATGATGGCGGCACGATCCACACCTGGCATGGTCGCAGTCCCGCGATGGAGTGGGACGAATATGATTTCTCATGCCAGCCCTGCGAGCATCGCTTCCCCGGCAATGGCGAGACGAAAACCGTCTTTGGCGTCGAACATTATGCGCGCGTCACGCTGACTGCGCCGGATGGCCGGGTGCGCCATGGCCGGTCGCAGTTCGAGATATTCCTGAACGGCCGATACGCCCCCTACGGTTTTGAAGCGCAGGGCAATCATGGCGGCCTGACCGGGCGCGGCATCGCCTGACATTTCCATTTTTTCCGACACGGAGAGACGCAACGTGAAGACCCTACCCCGCCCCCTTTATGGCGAAGAGCATGAGATGTACCGCGATGCGGTACGCCGCTTCATCGAGAGCGAGATCACCCCCTATCATCGTCAGTGGGAGGAGGATGGCGTGGTGTCGCGCGAGGTGTGGCGCAAGGCGGGTGCGGCGGGCTTCCTCTGTTCCAACGCGCCGGAGGCATTTGGCGGGGCGGGCGCGGATTATAAATATAACGCCGTCTTTACCGAGGAACTGGGCTATGCCGGGGCGACCGGGCCGGGCTTTGCCGTGCATAGCGACATGGCCGCCAACTATATCCTGAATTTCGCGAGCGAGGAGCAGAAGGCCCGCTGGATTCCCGGCATGGTGTTGGGCGAGACGATCGCGGCGCTGGGCCTGAGTGAACCCGGCGCGGGCAGCGACCTCAAAGCCGTCAAGACCAGCGCGGTGCGCGATGGCGATGACTATGTCATCAACGGGCAGAAAACCTATATTTCCAATGGGCAACTGGCCAGCATCGTCATCCTCGCCTGCAAGACCGATCCGGCGGCGGGCGCACGGGGCATGAGCTTCATCGTCGTGGAAACCGACCGGCCGGGATTCTCACGCGGGCGCAATCTGGAAAAATTCGGGCTGCTGGCGCAGGATACGTCCGAACTCTTCTTCTCCGACGTGCGCGTACCAGTGACCAACCGCATCGGCGCTGAAGGTCAGGGCATGGGCATCGCCGTGCATAATCTGGCCGAGGAACGGCTGTCGATCGCGGTCCATGCGATCGGCATGTGCAAGGGGATGCTGGACAGCACCATCGCCTATACCAAGGACCGCATGATCTTCGGCAAGCCGGTGTCGGATTTCCAGAATACCCGTTTCAAGATCGCGGAAATGGTGGCGCAGACGCAGGCGATGCAGGTGTTCGTCGACCGCTGCGTCGAACTGGCGGTGGACAAGGCGCTCGATAATGAGACGGCGGCCATGGCCAAGATGCTGGCGGGCGAACTGCAATGGCGGATCGCCGACGAATGCCTGCAATTTTACGGCGGCGCCGGCTATATGCTGGAATATCCCATCGCCCATGCCTTCATCGACAGCCGTATCCGCAAGATTGCCGGCGGATCGTCCGAAGTGATGCGCGAAATCATCAGCCGCAAGATCTTCGCCTGAAGGGGGACCAGTCATGGAAATAGAACTGAATGAAACCCAGCAATCGGTCCGCGATGGCGTGGGTCGTATCGTCGACCAGTTTGGTGACGAATATTGGTCGAAACTCGACCAGAGCGGCGAGTTTCCGCATGAATTCCACGCCGCGCTGGCACAAGGCGGCTATCTGGGCATTACCATGCCGGAGGAACTGGGCGGATCGGGGCTGGGCGTCACCGAAGCGGCGATCATGATGAACCGCATCTGTCAGGGATCGGGCGGCTATTCGGCGGCATCGACCATCCATTTGAACCTGTTCGGGCCGCATGCCGTGGTCGTGTTCGGCACGCCCGAGCAGAAGGAACGGATGCTGAAACCCCTGATCGCAGGGACGGACAAGGCCTGTTTCGGCGTGACCGAGCCGGATGCCGGGTTGGATACGACCAGCATCAAGACCTTCGCGACCAAGGTGCCGGGTGGATATCGGATTACCGGCCGCAAGATATGGACGTCATCGGGACAGGTCGCGAACAAGATCGTGATATTGGCGCGCACGACGCCCAAGGACCAGTGCAAGCGGCCGACCGATGGGATGAGTTTCTTCTACACCGACCTCGACCACAGCAAGATCGAGGTGCGGCGTATTCCGAAAATGGGACGCAACGCCGTCGATTCGAACACGACCTTCATCGACGATTATTTCGTGCCGGATGAGGATTTGATCGGGGAGGAAGGCAAGGGTTTCCATTATATCCTGCACTCGCTCAATCCCGAACGGATATTGGTCGCGTCGGAAGCCGTCGGCAATGGGCAGGGGGCGCTGAAGCGGATCGCGCAATATGCGCAGGACCGCCATGTGTTCGGCCGGCCGATCGGCATGAATCAGGGTATCCAGCATCCGCTGGCCGAAAGCTGGATGGCGCTGGAATCCGCCTTCTGGATGGTGATGCGGGCGGCCTGGCTTTATGATGCGGGCAAGAGTTGCGGCGCGGAGGCGAACAGCGCCAAGTTTCTGGCCGCGCGCGCCGGCTTCGACGCCTGCACCCGCGCAGTGATGTTCCATGGCGGCATGGGTTATTCCAAGGAATATCAGGTCGAACGCCTGTTCCGCGAGAGCATATTGTTGCGCATCGCGCCCGTCACCGAACAGATGATCATGAGCTTCATCGGCGAGAAGGTTCTTGGCCTGCCGAAAAGCTATTGAAGGAAGAGTTCATGGACCTTAATAAAGTCGTCAATCGCCACTTTCCTGATACTGAGCAGAATTATACCAGTCGGGACACGATCCTCTATGCCCTTGGCGTCGGTTTCGGATCGAAACCGCTGGACGCGGGCCATATCGACTATCTGTTCGAGGAGCGGCTGAAGGCATCGCCCACTTACGCCAATGTGCTGGGGCATCCGGGCATGTGGGCGCGCGACCCGGACTATGGCATCGACTGGAAGAAGCTGCTCCACGCCGAGCAGCGGCTGGAGATGCACGCGCCGCTGCCGCCAGAAGGACGGATCAGGGCCAGCCATCATATCATGGGCGTCCGCGACATGGGCGAACGCGGGGCGATGCTGCACCAGCGCAAGCAGGTGACGGATGCGCAGAGCGGACAGGCGATCGCGACCGTCACCAACACGCTGATGCTGCGCGGCGATGGCGGTTGTGGCGACTGGGGCGAGGTGCCGGCCGATCTGGCGAAATTGCCGGACAGTGCGCCGGACAGCGCCGTGGAGGTGCAGGCGACCGAAATCCAGCCGCTCATCTATCGCCTGTCGGGCGACCTCAACCCGCTGCATATCGACCCGGATGTGGCGAAGGTTGCCGGCTTCCCCCGGCCGATCCTGCATGGCCTGTCGACCAAGGGCATGGCCGGTTATGCGCTGCTGAAGCAATTTTGCGGCATGGACCCGACGCGGTTTGGAGCGATGGCGGTGCGGTTCAGCCGGCCGGTCCTGCCGGGCGACCGCATCCGCTTCGAATTTTGGGGCAGCGGGCCGGGCACGGTGCGTTTCCGCGCAGTCGTGCCCAATCGCGACGACCTGATGGTGCTGGATCGCTGCACGGCGGAGATCAAGTGATGCGTCGCGGCGGCGCCTGGGTGGCGCTGGCGCTGCTCGCGGCGATGAACCTGATGAACTATTATGACCGGCTGCTGGTGGTCGTCCTGTCCCAGCCGTTGCGGCTGGAATTTGCGCTGAGCGATACGCAATATGCGCTGCTGACCGGGCCGGCCTTCGTGCTGGTCTATGCGGTGGCGAGCCTCGTCTTCGGGCGGCTGGCGGACAGTCGCGGGCGGCGCGGCCTGATCGCCTTCGTCATCGCCTTGTGGAGCGCGATGACGGCGCTGTGCGGCTTTGCCAAAAGCTTCGCACTGCTGGCCGTCGCGCGGGCGGGCGTGGGCATTGGCGAAGGGGGCGCCAATCCGGCGGGCATGTCGCTGCTCAGCGATCATTTCCCGCCGCAGCGCCGAGCGCTGGCGCTCGCTTTGTTTCAGGTCGGCGGCAATATCGGCATGCTGGCCAGCTTCGTCACGGCCAGCTGGATCGCCACCCAACATGGCTGGCGCGCCGCTTTCTGGGTCGCTTCCGTACCCGGCATGATCCTGGCAGCGCTGATTTTCTTTTGCATGCCGGATGCGCCGCGGGGGCAATATGATGCCGATGCGGAAGCGCCTGCCCCGCTAGGCCGGACGCTGGGGCAGCTGTGGCATAACCGGGCCTATGTCTGGCTGTGCGCCGCAGCCAGCTTCGGCGTGTTCAGCAGCCTGGGCATGCTGATCTGGCTACCGCAATATTTCATCCGCCTGCATGGCATGGCGCAGCAGCAGGTCGGCTTCCTGTTCGGGCCGGCGGCGAGTTTCGGCCTGATCGCGGGCATGCTGGTCGGCGGCTGGCTGGGCAACCGACTGGCTGCGCGGCATCTGGCGGCGCCGATGTGGATTTGTATCGTCGCGAATATGCTGCTGGTGCCGGTGTTGCTGACCATATTGTGGAGCGGGTCGACCGGGGCGGCGCTGGGGGCCTGCTTCCTCGCCATGGGGTTGGCCGTCATCTACGCCCCGGCCTTTCAGGCGACGATGCAGAGCGTCTGTTCCGCCCGTCAGCGCGGGATGGCCGGCGCCTGTTCCAATGTGCTGAACGCCTTGATCGGGCAGGGTCTGATCCCGCTGTTCGTCGGCATGCTCAGCGATCGGCTGATGCCCGCCTACGGCGCGGAAAGCCTGCGCTGGGCGCTGACCGTGGCGACTGGCTTCACCTTGCTGTCGGGCCTGCTGTTCATGGTCGCCGCGCATCATGTGCGGCGACGGTTCGACTGAACGGTCAGGCTGCCAGCAGGGCGCTGTCGTCGATCGCCTGCACCCGCTGCCAGGCCGGGCGGGCCGTGCAGCGCGCCAGCCAGTCGGCAATGGCAGGGAAGCGCGTCATGTCGATGCGCGGGGCGATGCCGGCGATCGGGAAGGCGGTGTTGATATCGCCCAGGGTGAAGGCGTTACCCGCGACATAGGCATGGCCCGCCGCCAGATGCCGTTCCAATGCGCCCAGCGTATCGGTCACACCCGACAGGCAGGCGCCGACGATCGCGCCGTCGGGCGTCTCCCCCGCTTGGCCAGCCCGACGGATTTCGCGGACCATGACGGTGAAATGAAATTCGACCTCCGTAATGGCCCAACTGGTCCACTGGTCCATCCGCGCGCGGCTCTGGGCGTCGGTCGGCAGCAGTGCGTTCGGCGTCAGCGTCGCCAGATAGGCGGTGATCGCGACCGATTCCGTCAGGATGAAATCACCGTCGACCAGCACGGGCACCTTGCCCATCGGATTGAGCGCGAGGAACTCGGCCGCCTTGCTGTCAGGTACGGGTAGCTGGCGATAGGGCAGGCCCAGTTCCTCCAGCGCCCAGAGGCAGCGCGCGACGCGGCTCGGCTTGGTTCCATATATTGTCAGCATATCCTGTCTCTCCCGGCTTGACCGCGATTTAACATGCTGGTGTAATATATGCTAGCGAATAACATGGAATCATGGGGAGGATATATGGCCTATCAGTCAACGGAGTCGCTCTGGACGTCCGAACATCAGATGTTTCGGGAAACGGTGCGTCATTTCATCGCGACGGAAATCGAGCCGCATGTCGACCAGTGGGTCGAGGATCATGCGATCCCGCGCAGTTTCTGGACCAAGGCGGCCGAAGCGGGCCTGCTGGGCGTGGACGTTCCTGAAGCCTATGGCGGGCCGGGCGGCGACTTCCTGTATCGTCTCGTGATCGCAGAGGAGATCGGCTATAGCCCGGCGGGCGCGGCGATGGCGCCGTCGCTGATTGCCGATGGCACCAGCGAAATCCTGTATCGCTCAGCCAATGAAGAGCAGCGGCAGAAATATCTGCCGGCCATGGTGCGCGGCGAGATGCTGTTCGGGCTGGCCATCACCGAGCCGGACAGCGGCAGCGACGTATCCTCGATCCGCACCGCCGCACGGCGCGAAGGGGATGACTATGTCATCACCGGTGCCAAGACCTATATCTCGCAGGCGTCGATCGCCGACGCCTTCATGGTGGTCGCCCGAACCAGCGACGCGCCGGGATCGAAGGGGCTGTCGATGATCATCGTGGAGGCCGACCGTCCCGGCTTCAAGCGTGGCCATGCGCTCAAGAAGATGGGCGTCAACGCCTCCAACACCGGCGAGATCAGCTTTGACGAAGTGCGCGTACCGGTGAGCAATCTGCTGGGCGAGGAAGGGCGCGGCATGGCGCTGTGTCTGGGCGGCGTGAACATGGACCGGATCACCTGGCCGCTGATCGCCCATGCCGCATCGCAACGGGCGCTGGAGGAGACGATCGAATTCGTGAAGAACCGCAAGGCGTTCGGCCAGACCATCTTCGATTTCCAGAATACGCAGTTCAAGCTGGCGGAGATGAAGACGGAACTGGCAGTCGGTCGCGCCTTCCTGGACGACGTCATCCGGGATTATCAGGCGCAGGGACGGCTCGATACGCTGAAATGCGCGATGGCAAAAATGTGGCTGCCCGAAATGGAGGGGCGGATCATGGACACATGCGTGCAACTGCACGGCGGCGCGGGCTATATGGACGAATATCCGGTGTCGCGCCTGTTCACCGCCGCGCGGCTGCATCGCATCTTTGCCGGGACGGCGGAGATCATGCGCGTGATCGTCGCCCGGTCGCTCTGATGTTCAAGGTGATCGTGCTGGCAAGCAAGCGCCCGGACATCAGCTTCGCGGCGTTTCGCGACTATTATTCCAACCATCATGTGCATCTGATGAACCGCCTGCTCGCCCATGGCGCGGCGATCCATCGGCGCAATTTCGTGATCCATCCCGATCCGGACCATCCCGGCGACTATGACGTGATTTCCGAGGTCTTCTATGAGGACAGAGCCACGGCAGAGGAAACGATGCGGGAGATGGCGGACCCGGATGTGCATCGACAGCGGATCGCCGATGAGACAGAATTTCTGCTGCCGGAGTCGGTGCGCGTCTTCATGGTCGAGGCGGACATGACGATATTCCGGCCGATGGAGGGGGTGACGCCGTGAACGTGACAGAGGCCGTGACGACGCGGCGGTCGATCCGCCAGTTCCTGCCCGATCCGGTCGATCGAGCGGTACTGGAACGGGTGCTGGACAAGGCGCAGCGGTCGCCGTCGGGCGGGAACCTGCAACCCTGGAACCTGCATGTCGTAGGCGGCGACACGCTGGCCCGGCTGTGCGACGATCTGGCCAGCGTGTTGCCGCAGGGGCGCGCCGCGCATAATGGCGATTATGTCATCTACCCCGAAGCGCTGGCCGACCGCTATGCCGCCAGCCGGCATGAGGTGGGCGAGAGCATGTATGCGGCACTGAATGTCGCGCGGGTGGACAAGGCCGGGCGGCTGGCGCAATTCGGGCGCAATTATCGCGCGTTCGGCGCGCCGCTGCTGATGCTGGTGCATATGCCGCGCTATATGGGGCCGCCGCAATGGGCCGATGTCGGCATGTGGTTGCAAAGCCTGATGCTGTTGCTGCGCGAAGAAGGGCTGGACAGTTGCGCGCAGGAGGCCTGGGCCGTCTATCAGAAACAGATCCGCGCCCATGTCGCCATACCGGACGACCATATCCTCTTCTGCGGTATTTCCGTGGGCTATCGTGATCCGGATGCGCCGGTGAACAGCTTCCCGGTATCGCGGGTGCCGCTGGAGCAGGTGGTGACCTTCATCGACGCATGAAGGTCACCATGCGCGGACGCCTTACCGTCCGCCCAGTTTGAAGCCCAGCGTCACGCCATAGGTGCGGGGCGGCGCGTAGAAGGCATTGTCGCCGATCCCCGACACGGTCACATTCTGGAAATAGCGTTCGTCCGTGACATTGTTCATGAACAGCGCCATGCGCCAGCGCTGGTCGGGCGCGGACAGGCTGACGCGCATGTTCAGCACGCCATAGCCATCCTGCTTCACATCCTCCCGATTACCCGGATCCCAGTAGAAGCCGCTGTTAAACAGATAATTGGCGCTGAACCCTGCCTCCAGATTGCCGACCGGCCGGTCATAATTGACGCCTAGGTTAAGCGTGACCGGCGGTGCGTTGACAAGATCGTTACCCGAAGCGTCGCGGATCGTTTCGGCATTGCCGAACGGGGCAGCTGCGCGCGGCGTATAGACGCGGGCATCCCTGAACTCACTATATTCGCTGTTGAGCAGCGACAGGCCCATGCGAAATTGCAGGTCGCCCGTCGAAACCGGCGGGGCAATGATCGCTTCTGCATCCAGACCATAGATACGCGCCTGCGCCGCGTTATAGATGAAGCTGGCCCCCGCGATCAGGCGATTGAGCTGCAAATCCTTATAGTCATAATAGAAGGCCGACATGTTGAGCCGCAACGTCCGGCCAAGCAGGTCGGATTTGAAGCCGGCCTCATAAGCGTCGATCGTTTCCGGCCGGGCCGGCGGGAAATAGGGACCGCCCAGATTGAAGATGCCGCTTTTGAACCCCCTGCTCCATGACGCATAGAGCAGGATGTCGCGGTTCAATTGATGGTCGATCGCCAGCCGCCAGGTCAGCTTCTTGAACGCGACATCGTTGGAGAAGGCGCCGTCAGGGAAAGCCGGGCTGACCGGGCGGGTGGGATTATTCTCGGTCGTGTCGATGACCGCCCCCTCCCCCAGCGGATGACCGGCCAGCGCGATCGTCTCGCCGTTCAGGCTGCGCTCGTCGCGCGTGTAGCGCAGGCCGGCGGTCAGCCGCGTGCTGTCCGTCAGATGATAGGTGCCCTGCACGAAGGCGGCATAGCTGTTGGTCGTCACGTCATCATGGATGGCGCTGTTGAGCGCGGCGGTGGCACTGCGCACGGCCAGCGGTTCGAACGCGGCCCTGGAATGGAAATAGAAGAGGCCCGTCGTGTAGTCGAGCCTGCCCGTGGTGCCCAGCAGCACCAGTTCCTGTTGGAAGGACTTTGTCGATTCCTTGAGGATGGCATCGACCAGCGCGAGGGGCGAGGCATCCTGATCGTAGCGGGAATCATTCTGATAATCGCGATAGGCGGTCGTGCTTTTCAGCGTTGCCTCGCCGATCCGCCATTCCCCGACCAGCGACACGCCCCATTGCTTGAAAGTGCCGAAGGAGGTCAGGTTGCTGATCGTGCCATATTGATTGCCGTCATAGCTGAATCCGCCGGTCGTGCGCGTACCCGGATAGATGATGCGGACATTGCCGATGTCGGAATCCCGATGGGCATAGTCGCCAGTCAGGCGGAAATTGAGCGCGTCGCTCGGCTCGAACAGGATGGAGCCGCGAACGCCCCACTCCTCCTTCCAGTTCACCTCCTGACCAGAGACGCCCGGCGTGCTGCCGGAATTCCGACCATAGCCCTTGTCCTGATTGACATAGACCGCCGCCAGGTCGACCGCGACGGTGTCGCTGATGCCCGTGGTGCCATAGGCCTTGGCTGTATAAGTATCGTAATTGGCATAGCCGACCTCGCCATCAACCATGGTGACATGGGATGGCTTTTTGGTGATGATCTGGATCAGGCCACCGGTGGCGTTGCGGCCGAACAGGGTGCCTTGCGGCCCCTTCAGCACCTCGATCCGCTCGATATTGTTGAAGATCAGGTTCACGCCGGAAAGCGCCGCGATATAGACGCCGTCGACATAGGTGGCGACGCCGGATTCATCGCCGGGCGCCGAGTTCTTGGACCCAACGCCGCGCAGATAGGGGGCGATGGTGCTGCGTTCGCCGCCTAGCGACAGGCCGGGCGTGACATTGGCGAGTTGCGTCGTGCCCTCGATCCCGGCCTTCACCAGCCCGTCGCCGGTGATCGCCGCCACCGCGATCGGCACTTTCTGGAGCGATTCCGACCGGCGCTGCGCGGTGACGACGATGTCGCCGATGCTGCCTTCCTGCGCGGCATCGTCAGCACCCGTCTGGGCAAGGGCAGGCGCCATAGCCAATATTATCGAACCGCCGGCAAGCAGGGTCGCCATCAGGCCTGTCTTCACCGCCATCCCATTCTCCCATATCGTTAATTTTATTATGCTAGTATATTATAAGCTTACGATCAATATCAGTGAAGCCTTTTTATACTTGCCCGAACCGGATGCGATGCAGGAAGTCGAGCACGCCGTCATTGAAGGCATCGTTGCGGTCGCCCGCAACCATATGGCCGGCTTCGGGAACGCAATAGACTTCGGTCTGCGGGACCAGCCGGACCAGTTCGGCCACGCCTTCGTCATCTACGATATCGCTCTTGCCGCCGCGCACCAGCAATGTGGGAATATGGATATGGCTGCTGGCGGCGAGCAGATCCTCCGTCCAGGCTGGCGGTTCGGCGCTGGGACGCGCCGCCATCATGCGCGGGTCCCAATGCCAGTAGAGCCGCCCATCGTCGCGTAGGCGCAGATTTTTCATCAGGCCGGACGGATCGCGCTGCCCCTTTCGCTCCGGATTATAGGCGACCACGGCGGCCAGCGCTTCGTCTATATTGGCAAAGCCGCGATCATGGGCCTTCATGAAGCCCTGAATCTTCTGCACGCCGGCCGCCGCCGGGCGCAGGACGATATCCACCAATATCAGCGCGGTCGCCTGTGGCGCCTGCCCCATGCCGGCGGCGTAGAAGCTGGTCATGCCGCCCATCGACGCGCCGACCAGCGCGACCGGCCGGCGATCGCCGATCACCGTTTGCAAATCCGCGCCGCGCGCCTTGAGCGAATAGTCACCACTGTCCGACCAGCTACTGTCGCCATGGCCACGCGCGTCGAAATTGATGACATGATAGCCCTCCCCGATCATGCGGCGCATCGCGCCCGACCAGCTATGCCGCGTCTGGCCGCCGCCATGCAGCAGCATGATCGTGGCCGCATCCGCCGGACCACCCACATCGGCAACCAAAGTCAGGCCATCGCCTGTCCGATATTCGCTGCGGGTCATTTCCATCATTGCAACCTCTCCTGTCGTCGCCATGCGCTACAGGCTTTCCATAAGATATGCTAGCGAACTTGTTTCGCTGCACATCTGTATAAAGTATGTCGACATCGGCCGTCTGATCGGCATGATCCCGACTCGCTGCGCAGCCCTGCGCCAAGGAGTTGAATATGTTGCCCTCTTTCCAGTTCGTTCGCCCGCTGATGCTGGCCGGCCTGCTCTCCACGTCGGCGATCGCGCTGGCAGCTCCGCCCAGCTTCGACGTGGCGCGAGTCAGTCAGGACATCAAGACGCTGGCCAGCGACGATTTTGAAGGCCGCGGCCCGGCGACCCGCGCGGAAGTGAAAACGATCGACTATATTTCCGCGCAGATGAAGGCGGCGGGGCTGAAGCCGGCCGGGCCGAAGGGCAGCTGGTTCCAGGATGTGCCGCTGCGCATGTCGAACATCACCGGCACGCCCACCCTCTCGATGCATATCGGCGGCAGCGCTGAAACGCTGACGCAAGGCGGCGAGATCGCGGTGCGTGCGGCGGAGACGGGCCAGTCTTCGGTCAAGTTCGCCGACCTGCCTCTGGTCTTCGTCGGCTATGGCGTGAAGGCGCCAGAGCGCGGCTGGGACGATTTCAAGGGCGTGGACTTGCACGGCAAGATCATGGTCGTGCTGGTCAACGACCCCGATTTCGAGGGCGGCGAAGGCGATTTCGGCGGCAAGCTGATGACCTATTATGGCCGCTGGACCTATAAATATGAGGAAGCCGCGCGGCAGGGTGCGGCGGGCGTTCTGGTCGTGCATGAGAGCGAGCCGGCTTCCTATGGCTGGGCCACGGTCAAGAACAGCAACACCAACACCATGTTCGACATCGTTCGCGCCGATCCCAAGGCCGCCCATACCCAGATGGAAGGATGGGTGCAGAAGGATCTGGCCGCCAAGCTGCTGGCCGCGTCCGGCGTGGATTTCGAGGCGGCGAAGGCGGCGGCGCGCAAGAAGGATTTCAAGCCTATCCCCTTGAAGGCGACGATGAGCGCCGACTATGCGGTGAAATCGGAGATCATCACATCGCACAATGTCGCGGGTTTGGTGCAGGGCAGTAAATATCCCGACGAGACGGTGATCTATTCGGCCCATTGGGACCATCTGGGCATCGGCGCGCCCGATGCGAAGGGCGACACCATCTATAATGGCGCGAAGGACAATGCGTCGGGCACCGCCGCGCTGCTGGAACTGGCGCGCGCCTATGCCAAGGGGCCGAAGCCCGAACGCACCGTTTTGTTCCTGGCGGTGACAGCCGAGGAAAAGGGGCTGCTGGGGTCCGAATATTATGCCGACAATCCGTTGCGCCCGCTGGCGACCACGGCCGGCGTCGTCAATATGGACGGGCCGTTCGGCATGGAGAAGACGAGCAATTTCAGCATTTCGGGCGCGGCGAAACTGGACCTGCTGACCACCCTGACGCAGGAAGGCGAGAAACTGGGTCGCCATTATACGCCGGACGCGCGGCCGGAGGCTGGCAGCTTCTACCGCTCAGACCATTTCCCGATGGCCAAGCGCGGCGTGCCAGCCATTTCCTTCAATCCGGGCCGCGAACTGGTGAATGGCGGGGCCGAACGCGGCAAGCTGTTGCAGGACGCCTATACCAAGGATCGCTATCATCAGCCGGCCGACGAATATGACGCCAATTGGGATACGAGCAGCTGGGTCGGCGACCTGACCCTGCTTTACAATGTCGGGCGCCGCGTGGCCGACAGCCATGACTGGCCCAACTGGTCGGCGGATAGCGAATTCCGGGCGACCCGCGATGCCACGCCCGCGCAGCGCAAATAGGATGGTATAACCATAAGCTATGCCCCGGTCAGTTCGGTCCGATTGCCGATGCTGACCGGGGAGAGGATTATGGCGGCTCTGCCGAGGAGCCGCCATGACCATTGCCCGATCCCTGAACGCCATCGCCACCGTATCGCTGCGCGGGACGCTGGAAGAGAAGCTGAAAGCGGCTGCTGCTGCGGGTTTTGCCGGGGTGGAGATTTTCGAGAATGATCTGGTCGGGTCAGCCCTGTCGCCGAAAGAGGTACGGGCGATGCTGGCCGATCTGGGTCTGGCTTGCTTGCTCTACCAGCCCTTCCGGGATTTCGAGGGATTGCCGGGCGACCTGCGCCGTCGCGCCTTCGACCGGGCGCGGGCCAAGTTCGACCTGATGGAAGAGTTGGGCACCGACCGCATCCTCTTCTGTTCGAGCTGTCACCCCGCCGCGCTGGGTGAGCGAGAGCGGATCGTCGATGATTTCCGGGAGCTGGGCGGGATCGCGCAGGAACGTGGCATCATCGTCGGCTACGAGGCGCTGGCCTGGGGCCGGCATGTCAACGACCATCGAGACGCCTGGGCCATCGTGGAGGCGGTCGACCATCCCCATATCGGCATCATCCTCGACAGCTATCATTCGCTGTCGCGCCAGATCCCTAGCGAGAGCATCCGGGCGATACCGGGCGACAAGATCGCCTTCGTGCAACTGGCGGACGCGCCGTTGCTCGACATGGACCTGCTTTACTGGAGCCGCCATTTCCGCAACCTGCCGGGGCAAGGCGGGCTGGACGTCGCGGGCTTCGTGGCGGAGATATTGCGCACCGGCTATGACGGGCCGCTGAGCCTGGAAATCTTCAACGATCGCTTCCGTTCCAACGCCGCGCGGCTGGTGGCGGAGGACGGGCATCGCTCGCTCGACTATGTCCGCGACGCCGCGCAACGGCTGATCGACCAGCCGACCGCCATGCCCGCGCCGCAGCCGGTGCTGGGTTGCGAGTTTGTGGAGTTTACCGCCGATGGCAGCGACGCCGCGCGGCTGGGCAGCAGCTTTGCGTCGCTAGGCTTTACGCTGGTGGGCGAGCATCGCCACAAGAAGGTGACGCGGTGGCGGCAGGGCGGCGTCAACCTGATCGTCAATGCCGAGCCGAAGGGTTTTGCCAGCGCCTATCGCGCGACGCAGGGCACGTCGATCTGCGCCATCGGGGTGCGGGTGAAGGACAAGGCAGCGGTACTGGACCGTGCCGCCGCGCTGGGGATCAAGGCCTATAGCCCCGAAGGGCGGCCGGGGCGGATGGCGATGCCGGCGCTGCGCGGGGTCGGCGGCAGCCTGATCTATCTGATCGACGATCATGAGGTAGAGGGGCTGTGGGCGCGCGAATTCGATGCGGTGGAGATGGATGCGGATGCCATCGGCGCCGATGTGCGCGGCATCGACCATCTGGCCGCCGTGGTCCATAATGACGAATTTCTGTCCTGGCAGCTATACTGGCGATCGCTGTTCGGACTGGAAGCGCGCGGGCCGCAGGATGTGATCGACCCGTCGGGGCTGGTCCATAGTCAGGCGTTGCAGTCGGCGGACGGCGCGTTCCGGGTGACGATCAATGCATCGGATGCGCGGGAAACCCTCTCGTCCCGCTTCCTCGACCATGGCTTGGGCGGGGGATATCAGCATGTCGCGCTGACCACCGACGATATTTTCGCGACGGCCAGGGGCTTGCGGGACAATGGCGCGGCGATGCTGGAGATACCGGCCAATTATCATGCCGACCTTGCCGCGCGGTTCGACCTCGACGCGGCGATGGCGGCGCGGATGGCGGCGGACGGCGTCCTCTATGACGAGGATGGCGATGGCGCGGGCTTCTGGCAGATGTATAGCCGGGCGTTCGACAAGCTGTTCTTCTTCGAGTTCGTCCAGCGGGCGAAGGGCTATGCCGGCTATGGCGCGCCCAATGCCGGGGTGCGGCTGGCCGCGCAGAACCGGTTCCGGCCGGATGCGACCCCGGCGGCGACGCTGTAGGAATATGGGCGGTTAACTTCGCACTTTTCCTGCTGAATACGACATTTACGAACAGATGTTGGAAATTATCGAACAATATCCGTTCGTCCTGAGCCTGTCGAAGAACGAACGGGGAGATAGCAGCGAAGGTGCGCTGTAGGACAGCGCTCTGCCCTTACAGGATGAGCTTGATCGTTGCCCCGGCCACCACGGCATCTGGATAGCGATCAGTCGCGCCGACCCGGTGGATATATTGGAGATTGGGACGGATCAGCAACTGGCGGGTCGCCTGCCAACCATAGAAGATTTCGCCGCTCATTTCATGCGTCTGGACCGCGACATCCTGCCCCAGCGATAGCTGATCGCGCTGGCGATCGGTGATGCGCGGATTGACGCGGGCGTAGACGAGGCCGAGGCCGAAATTGTCCTTGGGCCGGCTGTCCCACAGGCCGCGTGCGACGAAGCCGCCGCTGATGAAGGTCGGCACCCGCGCGGTGTGGCGGTCCGACAAAGTGAGCGTGCCGAACAGGCTGAGCCCGCGATCACCCGGTCCGAAGCGGACGATCATCTGTTCCGCCATGGCCCAGGCACTCCAGCGCTCCTGCCGCATGGCGGGCGACAGGCCGGAGAGCACATAGGAATCGCCGTTGATATCGTCGCGCACATCGGCGCGGTCGGTGGTGTCGACCAGCCCGCCCACGCGGAACAGGCCCGGCAGGCCGCCCGGCTTCTGCCCCGTCTTCAGCCCCAGTTCGACCGGAACGACGAAGCTATCGAAGCGGGGGGCGAGTTTCCACCCTGCCCCGGTCTGGGCACGGAAGGCGTTGACCTCGAACCCTGCCACGGTGACGCTGAGGTTCGGCGCAATCTCCTGCCGGACGCGCAAGCCCCAGCGCGGGATCGGAAAGCCGGAAAAGCCGCTATTGTAGAAAAGCGTTGTCGGGCGCGGGCAGAAGGCGAAATTCTGGAACTGGCAACCGCTGGGCAAGGTCGCGAAATCGTCCCCCGTATGATAGAGGCCGAATTTCAGCGCGGTCTTGCCGCCGTTCAATTTCTGTTCGTAGCTGAGTTCGGCCGGACGCAGATCCTGACCGCCGCCGAACAATTCCTGCACTTCGAACAGGTTGCCGAGGCGGGTTGCGGTCAGATCCTCGCCCTTGCGGTGGATGATGGTGGCGATGATCTTGCCGCCGTCGAGACCGAACGCCTTGCCCGTGTCGATCGAGGCGGAGGCGAGCAATTGCTGGGTATAGGCCGCGCCGCCATCCCGCCCGCCGGTGATGCTGGCCGCGCTTTCGGAGACATAGGAGAAGGTGAGGTCGACGCCCTTGTTCTTTAGCCGCGTGCGCCAGCCGGGCTTGTCGGCCGGTGCTGGCGGCGGTGTTTGCGGGCCGGCGGATGGTCCCTGCAACTGCGCGGCTTTTGCCAGCACGACCGGTGCGGGCACGACGATGGCGGGCGGGGTGTCGGCGATCATGCGGCAACTCCTGCGCTGGCGCGGTCGAAATCGCGCAGCATGCGCGCGGCGTCCGGTTCGATACCGGTGAACAGGGCGAAGGCATGGGCCGCCTGCATCACCGCCATGCCGCCGCCGGTCAGCGTCGCACAGCCCTTCGCCTGCGCGGCGGCGAGCAATTCGGTCTGGAGCGGGAAATAGATGATGTCCGACACCCATTGACCGGCGGTCAGCAGATCGGGATCGAAGGGCAGGCCGGGATGGCTGAGCATGCCGATCGGCGATGTCTGGACCACGCCGTCGGCACCGCTGATGGCGGCCTGTGCCGTGGGGGCCGCCGTCACCTTTGCGGCGGGGAAGAGCGCCGCGAGGCGATCGGCCAGTGCCTGCGCCCGGTCCTGTGCCGGATCGAACAAAGTGAGGTGGGTGGCGCCCAGGTCGAGATGGGCATAGCCGACCGCCGCCGCTGCCCCGCCTGCACCGATCATCGCCACATGGGCGCGCTTATGCTGGCCAAGACCGGCCAGGAAATGCGCGCGATAGCCGGACCAGTCGGTATTGTCGCCATAGGTGCGGCCATCTTCAAACAGGATGGTGTTGACCGCGCCCAGCGCCTTGGCCGCGGGCGACAGGCTGTCGAGCAGCGGCATGACGTCCTGCTTGAAGGGATGGGTGACGTTGATGCCGTCGAAGCCCATGGCCGCCAGCATGGGGATGAGGCGCGGCAGGCCCGCCGCGTCATAGCTCATCACTTCGCCGTCGAGGATGCGGTACACCATGGGCAGGCCGAGCGCGCGGGCTTCGCCCTCGTGCATTTGCGGGCTGCGCGATCCGGCGATGCCGCTGCCGATCAGGCCGCAGAGGATGGACGCGACTGGTCGGCCCGTATCCGATACGGGGGTCTGGAACATGGAACTTGTCCTTGATCGAAAGAAAGGGTCAGGCGGCCTTGGGCAGGCGGATGAGCGAGGCGCAGAGGCCCGCCAGCACCACCGGCACCGCGAAGATGCCGAAGATCACCGGCAGCGACACCTTGGCCGCGAGCAGGAAGCCACCGAGCATCGGGCCGATCACCGCGCCGATCCGGCCAACGCCCATCGCCCAGCCAATGCCGGTGCCGCGCGCTTCGGGCGGATAGAGGCTGGCGGCGAGCGGGTAGCAGCCGTTGAAGCCGCCCTGCACGAAGACGCCGATCAGGAAGGCCGTGCCCAGTGTCGCAACGAGCGGCATGGCGACCGACCCGAAGATGATGAGTGCGGCGGCGGCCAGCGCCATATAGACCAGGATCAGGCGGCGCAGGTCGAAGCGCATGGCGACGAGGCCGATCGAGGAGGTGCCGATGAAGGCACCGATATTGTATATGGCGCCGGCATAGATGGCGTCCTTCGCAGGCAGGCCGGCCTCGACCGCCAGCTTGGGAATCCAGCTGATGACGAAATAGAGGGTCATGAAGCTGAAGGTAATGGCCAGCCAGAGCAGGATGGTGCTGGGTGCGCGCCCTTCGCTGAGCAGGCCGCGCACGCCGGCATGGCGGGTTTCGCTGGTCTGCTGCTGCGGCAGCGCGTCCAGTTGCGGCTGGCCGATCGAGGCGAGCAGCTTGTTCGCCCTTTCCAGGGCGCCCTTGGGCTGGCGGCTGAGGAGGAAGGCGATGGATTCAGGCAGCAGCAGCCAGACCAGCGGGATGGCGGCAGCGCAGAGGGCAGCGGCGCCCAGCAGCATCGCCTGCCAGCCATGGGTGGTCACATGGCTGGCGACGACGAAGCCGGTAATGGTGGCGCCGACAGGATAGCCGGCCTGGAGGAAGCCGACCGCGAAGGTGCGATGCTTTTCAGGGGCATATTCGGCGGTCAGCGCGGCCATGCTGGCGAGCACCGTGCCGATGCCGATGCCCACGACGAAGCGGCTGGCGATCAGTTCGGGGATGGAGGTGGCGATGCCCGATGCGAACATGGCGGCGGCCATCATGATGAGCGAGGCGAGGATCAGCTTGCGCCGGCCAAAGCGGTCGGCCAGCGGCGCGATGAGCAGGCCGCCCGCCGCCATGCCGGCGAGCCCGGCGCTGAATACGACGCCCAGGCTTTCGGGGCTGACCTGCCAGTCGGACGACAGCGCGGGTGCGATATAGGAGAGGATCAGCACATCCATGCCGTCGAGCATGTTGAGGATGAAGCAGGTTGCCACGACGAGGATCTGACGCGCGGTCCAGTTGCTGTCGGACGCGCGTGCCGGGGCGTTGTCCACGGTTACATAGGGCCGGACGGACACGGTGCCGCTGGCGGAATAACTGGCCATCTGGGAAACGCCTTTCATCCTCTCGGGAACCACCGGTTCCGTCACATCAACCAACCCGGTGCCGTATCTGGTTCTATTCTGCGGGTCGGACCGCTATGTTGCGAATGATCCTTGCTTTCCATCATATCAAACGCGCTTTGCCATGCCTTTATGTTATGGCTTTGGTCGTGATGATTTGGGGTCTTGGTAGTGCGAGCAAGACGGAGCGCGCTATTTCCTCGAATGTCTCGCCGATGATGGCGCGGGGCGATTCCAGATTGCGGTTCATATAGACGGGCAGCACGCCGGGTTCCTCGAACTCCAGGAAGCGCACGGTTTCGGCATGGGCCTGCATCGCGGTGAAGCTGTCCACCAGCGCCACGCCCATGCCGTTGGCGACGAAGGCGACGGCGGTTTCGGCGAAGCGGATATAGGTGGCGACCTCCAGTTCCTGCCCCGCCCCCGCGAACATGTCGGCGATGATGCGGCCATGAGGCGTGTCCGGGCGGAAGGATTGCAGTTGCTCGCCGGCTATATCCGCCACGCTGATCCGCTCCCGATCGGCGAGCGGGTGGCTGGAGGGCACGGCGCAGACCATGCGCCCGGCGCCGATGCGGCTGGACAGGATGTTGGGGTGGTCGAGCGGAAAAGCGGTCAGGGCATAGTCGCCGCGCTGGAGCGCCAGATAATCGGCCGCCTGCTCGACCGAGAGAATGTCGAACTGGATGGTGAGGCCGGGATAGTTGGCGGTGAGGCGGGCCAGCATCTGCGGCACGACCGAATGGCCGAGCGAGGGCGAGGCGCCGACGCGGAAGGTCCGGTCCTCCCCCTTGGCCAGCCGCTTGATGACATGGTTGAGGTCTTCGAACCCCTTATAGACATGCTCGATCTCGTCGAACAGGACGCGCGCCTCATGGGTGGGGACCAGCCGGCCGCGGGTGCGGTCGAACAGGCGAAAGCGCAACTTGTCCTCCATATGGCCGAGCATGCGGCTGAGGCCGGGCTGCGACGTGCCGAGCATCTGCGCGGCGGCGCTGACCGTCTTGGCGATCATGATGGCGCGGAAAATCTCGATCTGGCGCAGGGTGAGCATGGCGCCCCTGTAGCATTATTTACGCGCCTGTTGATATGGGATCGAGAGGCCCCTGCCCCCGATCCCATATCGGTTCAGAACCGATAGTCCCAAGACAGGGTGAAGTTACGCCCGCGCCCGGCGAAATAATGGGCATTGTCGTTGGGGCGGACCGTCTGGCTGTAATAGTCGATATAGAAGGTGTCGAAGATGTTCTGCGCCGCCAGCGTGAGCGCGCCGAAGCCGGTCTGGTAGCGCAGCGACAGGTCGGTCACGTCATAACCGTCGAACCGGTATAGCGGGTTGTAATTGCCCGGCGCGCGTTCGAACTGGCGGGCGAGGAAGAATTGGGTCTGGATGCGCGCCGACAGTGGGCCGTTCACATAGCTGGCGGCCACGTTCAGGCGATCGGGCGAGATGTTGGCGCCGTCGAGGTCGCGATCCACCTTGCCCACGCCGTCCGTCGCATTGCCGTCGGTGCGGCCGATCAGATGGGCATAGCCGGTCGACAAGGTCAAGCCGGGGAGCGGCGTCTTGACGCTCAGATTGAGTTCGAGGCCCTGGATCTCCACGCGCTGGCGCTGGATTTCGAACGGCGATCCGATCGCGGTCTGGACCAAAAGCGATCCATTCTTGCTGGTCGACCAGAAATAGGCGGCGCTGGCGTCGAGCGGGCCGCGCTTCACTTCCACGCCGATTTCGCGATTGTTGGACACGATCGGTTCGATGTTCACATAATCGTCGATATCCACACCCGCCGTGCCGACCGCGCGGGCGATGCGCCCGACATCCGGCACGGTATAGCCTTCGGCATAGCTGGCATAAGCGCGGATGCCGGCCCAAGGCTCCAGGATCACGCCGCCATTGATCAGCGTGTCGCTGAATCGCGGGGTGCCGCCGGAGACAGCAAAGCCGCCATAGCTGGCGAGCGTGGTATAATCGTCGATGCCGATCTTCACATCTTCATGACGGACGCCGGCCGCGATGCGCAGCTTCTTGTCGAACAGGGCCAGGTTCGCCTGCGCGAAGGGCGCGATGCTGCGATAGTCGGTTGGCGGCACCCAGCTGCGGCCGGTGGCGATCAGCCGCTGTTCGGTGAGGTCGTAAAGTGCATCGACGCCGACGATGGCGGTCAGCGCCTCGAAACCGGGGATGGTGCGTTCATAGCTGAGCTTGCCGCCATATTTGCGGCTGCGGTTCTGCGACTGGTCGAACAGCGTGCCGATCGGCGCGAGCGCGACATCCTGGAAGGTCGCGATCGGCGCGATTTCGCCACCATAAGTGTCGCGCGAGCGGTTGAAGAAGATTTGCGCGATCAGGTTGCCGCCGGCCAGATCGGTATCGGTCAAGGTCAGCGCCGCGCTTTCGGTGCGGCTGGTGGCGGGTACGCCGGGCGGCGTGCCGCGCACCGACGTGGTCGGCCGGTCGATCAGATAACTGCCGTTGGACGCGATATAGTCGCCCTCCCCCTTCAACTGGAAGCGGCTCATGGTGAGGTCGAGACGCGCCGTGTCGCTGAGCGCATAGCCGAAACGGCCGAACAGCGACCAGCTACGGCTGTCCTGCGTTTCGCCCTGCGTCAGATCGGTGCCGACCCGGTCGCCATGGCCATCATAGAAGGTGCCGCGCTTTTCATAGGCCGCCCCGACCATCGCATCCCAGCGCCCGCCGCGCCAGGCGAGCAGGCCCGCGACCTTGCCGCCGATGCCATCGCCATGGAAACCCGTATCGGCATTGCCCTGCACCAGCATGCGGCCGGACAGGCCATCGCTCTTCGCAGGCGCGGCCGTCACCTGATTGACGATGCCGCCGGTGCCACCGATCCCCTGCAAGGCGTTGGAACCGTAGATCAGTTCTACCCGGTCCACGAAGAAGGGGTCGATGGTGAAGCCGTCGCGCGCGCCGTCGCGCAGCGGCGCGGTCTGCGGGATGCCGTTGATGGCGTAGAGCGGCGAGCGCCCGCGCAGCGTTTCGCCAGCGCCCGACAGCTTCTGGCGCGTGGGCGAGAAGGACGGGGTGAGCGTGGAGACGGCATCGACGATCGATCCGCCGATCGCCACCTGTTGGTTCAGCGTTTCCTGATCGATGACGTCGATGGTCAGCGGCAGCGCATTGGCCGGCAACACCGAACGAGCGGCGGTGACGACGATATCGTCCGCTTCGGCGGCATGCACCGATGGCGCGACGGCAGCGATAGACAGCATCGTCGTGTTGAACAGGATAGCGGCGCGACTCTTCATTATTTTCCCCCCTTGCGGATGCGCCGGTCCGCTAGACCAGCAAGAGGGCTGTTGCAAGTCATTAGCACCGCCTTAAAGGACGTGCGCGGCAGACTGTTGCCAAAAAGGATCAGGCGACCAGCGCCTCCACCGTGGGCAGGCGGACCTGAAAGACGCTGCCCTCTCCGGGCACGCTCTGCTTGAGCGACAGGCCGCCGCCGTGCAGCGCGACCAGTTGCCGCACCAGCGCCAGACCAATGCCCAGCCCTTCCTGCGGGTCGCCATTGGGCTTCTTGACCTGCGCGAACAGGTCGAAGATGCGGGCCTGCATGTCGGTGGGGATACCGATGCCAGTGTCCGCCACCTCTATCTCCGCCCAGCCATCGACCACCCGCGCGGTCAGGCGGACTTCGCCGCCCGCCGGCGTATATTTGGCCGCGTTATTGAGCAGATTGGCAGCGATCTGGACGATGCGGGCATAGTCGGCATCGAGCCAGACCGGTTTGTCGGTAATGTCGAGCACGAGCCGGTGCTGCGCGGCCTCGATCGCCGGCTGGCAGGCTTCGACCGCGAAGCCGAGCGCGTCCTGAAGCGAAATGCGTTGCGTCTTCAGCGAAATCTTGCCCTGGTCGATACGGGCAATGTCCAGAATATCCTCGATCAGGCGGGACAGATGCTGGACATGGCGATCCATGCGCCCGCGTATCTCGCGTGCGGCATCGGTGCCTTCGCGCCGTTCCAGAAGATGCAGGCCGGCGGCGAGCGCGGCGATGGGGTTACGCAATTCATGGCCGAGGATGGCGAGAAATTCATTCTTGCGCCGGTCGGCCGACTGGAGCGCGGCGGCGAGCTTCGCCATTTCGTCGCGCTGCGCCACGATCTGGCGCCGCTGATCGTGCAGGTCGAAGAAGACGGCGGCCTTCGACCGCAATATGTCGGCCTCGATCGGCTTCTGGATGAAGTCGACGGCGCCAGCCTCATAGCCGCGAAAGCGGCGTTGCAGGTCGGTGGTTCCGGCGGTCACGAAGATGATCGGAACGTGGCGGGCGCGTTCGTTGCCGCGCATATATTCGGCCAGTTCAAAGCCATCCATGCCCGGCATCTGGACGTCCAGCAGGGCCAGCGCGACGTCATGGACCAGCAACAGTTCCAGCGCCTCCTCGCCCGAGCGCGCCTTGAGGCAGACGAGGCCATCGCGCTGGAGCAGCGCCTCCAGCGCCAGCAGATTTTCCGCCAGATCATCGACCAGCAGGCAGTAAATGGGGTGCGTCTCGCTCGTCATGTCGCCGCCAGTGTCAGAAGATAGGGGATAAGATCGTCCAGAGTCATCATGCGCGCGGACGGACAGGCCGCGAGCGCCGCTTCGGGCATGGTGGCCACCTGCGCATCGGCGAAATCCTGCACGATGGCGGTGCCGCCAGCAGCGCATATGGCCTTCAGCCCCGCCGCACCGTCATGATTGGCACCGGTCAGGATGACGCCGGCCAGTGCCGGGCCATAGGCATCGGCCGCGCTTTCCAGCAGCACGTCGATCGCCGGGCGGCTGTGGTTGACCGGCTCATCCATCGACAGCGACAGTGTGCGGTCGGCCTCCACCAGCAGATGATAATCGGATGGCGCGAAATAGACGGTGCCGGGCAGGATCGGCTCCTTGTCCTCCGCTTCCCGCACCGCGACCCGGCATTTCGCGGCGAACAGCGCCACCAGCGCATTGCCGCGATCGGGCGGGACATGGACGACGATCAGCACCGGGATCGGAAAGTCGGCCGGCAGCGCGGGCAGGATGCGCAGCAACGCCTGTACCGCGCCCGCCGACGCGCCGATCGCGATGGCTTCGATCGGCGCCTCTATGGCCACCGCGCTCATGCGTCCTGCCTCTGATAGATTTTCTCTTCGCGCACGAAATCGGCGAAGGCGGAGGCGTGGGCTGAAAAGCGCAGGCTTTCCTTCGAGCCCAAGCCAAGGAATCCCTTGCGCGCGAGGGAGTCACGGAACAGGCCGAGCGCCCTGTCCTGCAACGCCCGATCGAAATAGATCAGCACGTTGCGGCAGGAAATCAGATGCATTTCGGCGAAGACCGCGTCCGTTACCAGGCTATGGTCGGAAAACACCACTTGCGAACGCAGGCTCTTGTCGAAGACGGCACGGCCATAATCCGCGGTATAATAATCGGACAGCGACGATCGCGCGCCCGACTTCTGATGGTTTTCGGTGAATTTGCGGATCTGGTCGAGCGGATAGACGCCAGCCTCCGCCGCCCGCAGCGCGTCGGGGTTGATATCCGTCGCATAGAAAAGCGTGCGCTGATCCAGGCCCTCCTCCCGGAACAGGATGGAGAGCGAATAAAGCTCTTCGCCATGGCTGCATCCCGCGACCCAGACCTTGAGCGAGGGGTAGGTGCGCAGATGCGGGATCACCTTTTCCCGCAGCGCCCGGAAATAGGACGGATCGCGAAACATCTCGCTGACCTGCACGGTCAGATAGTTGAGCAGGCGCGGCAGCGTGGCGGGATCGTGCAGCAGATGGTCCTGCATTGCCGAGAAGCTGGTAAAGCCCAGCTGGCTGCGCGCCTGAAGCAGGCGGCGCTTGATGGACGCGCGGGCATAGTGACGAAAATCATAATGATAGCGCTGATACAGCGCCTCCAGCAGCAGCTGGATCTCGATATCCTCGACATGCTCCGACACTAGCGCGGCATCCATACCCGGACCAGCGACAGCAATTTATCGACGTCGATCGGCTTTGCCATATAGTCGTTCGCCCCCGCCTCCAGACAGCGTTGCTGGTCGTCGGGCATAGCCTTGGCCGTCAGCATGAGGATCGGTAACGCAGACCAGCGCGTGTCGTTCCGGATCGTGCGCGTGGCGGTGAGGCCGTCCATTACCGGCATCATCACGTCCATCAGCACAAGGTCGATCGTCTTGGCCGGATCGTCCGATGCGGCGGCCAGCGCATCCAGCGCCTCCTGCCCGTTGCGGGCGATCTGCACCGCCGCGCCGCGCGGTTCCAGCACGCTGGTCAGCGAATAGACGTTGCGCACATCATCCTCCACGATGAGGATGCGGCGGCCCTCCAATGCGGCGTCGCGATTGCGCGCCTTCTGGATCATCTTGCGCTGTTCGGGTGGCAGTTCCGACACGACCTGATGCAGGAAGAGGGACACTTCATCCAGCAGCCGCTCGGGCGACTTGGCGCCCTTGATGATGATCGAGCTGGAATAGCGGCGCAGGCGCTGCTCGTCGTCCGGCGACAGGTCGTGGCCGGTATAGACGATCACCGGCGGGAAACCATGATCGCCTTCCTCGCTCAACGTCTCCAGCAACTTGAAGCCGGAGGTGTCGGGCAGCGTCAGGTCCAGCACCATGCAGTCGAAAGTCTGCTGACGCAACTGCGCCAGACATTCCGCCGCGCTGCCGACGCCGACTGTCTCGACGTCGTCGGTCAGCAGCAGCTTGCCCACGGCATCGCGCTGGACCGGGTCATCCTCCACGATGAGGACGCGGCGCACGCGGGTCGCCAGCTTCGCCTGCAACCCTTCCAGCACTTCGGCCAGTTGCTCGCGCTTGACCGGCTTCACCAGATAACCGACCGCGCCCAGCGACAGCGCTGCCTGGCTATGGTCGGAGGCGGACACGACATGGATCGGGATATGGCGGGTCGCATCGTCATGTTTCAACCGATCCAGCACGGTAAGGCCCGACTGGTCGGGCAGGCCGAGGTCGAGCACGACGGCGCTGGGCATATAGTCGCGGGCGAGGCGCACCGCTTCCTCCGCCGTGCCGGCGATGATGCACTGGAACCCCATGTCGCGCGACAGGTCGCGCACGATGGAGGCGAACACATCGTCATCCTCAATCACCAGCAGCAGGCGGCGGCCTTCGGCGATGGAGGCGCGGTCATCCTCCAGCGTCCAGTCGGAGGCTGGCGTGCTGCGGACGGGCGGCTGGCTGGCGACGGGAGCGACCGGGGCGGCTTCGACGCGCGCGGGTGCGGCGTCGCGCGGCGCGGTGGTGGCGGGATCGAGCGCCAGCGGCACGGTGAGGGTGAAGAGGCTGCCCTTGCCCGGCTCGCTTTCCAGCGTGATGGCGCCACCCAGCAAGCGGGCCAGCTGGCGCGAGATCGACAGGCCCAGGCCCGTGCCGCCATAGCGCCGGCTGATCGTGCCGTCGGCCTGATGGAAAGCCTCGAAAATATGGCCCTGCTGTTCGGCCGACATGCCGATGCCGGTGTCACGCACGGCGAGCGCCAGCCCGCCGCCCTGTGCCGGGGACAGAGTCAGGCTGACCTTGCCCTGCTCGGTGAATTTGAAGGCGTTCGACAGGAGATTTTTGAGGATCTGCTCGATCCGCATCCGGTCCGTCTCGATCGCGCGCGGGCAATCGGACGCCATCTCGATCTCGAACGCAAGTTCGCGGCTTTCGGCGATCGGTTGGAACATCTGGCGGATATCCCCGGCCAGCCGTTGCAGCGGGACAGTTTCGGGCTGGACCTGAATATGGCCGGCCTCGATCTTCGACAGGTCGAGAATGTCGTTGATCAGGGTGAGCAGATCGTTGCCGGAGGATTCGATCGTGCGCGCGAATTTGACCTGATCGGCGGACATGTTGCCGTCCGGATTGTCGCCCAGCAGCTTCGACAGGATCAGCAGCGAATTGAGCGGCGTGCGCAATTCGTGCGACATGTTGGCGAGGAAGTCGGACTTATACTGGCTGGCCTGTTCCAGTTCGCGCGCCTTGACCGTGAGGTTGGCGGCGCCGCGTTCCAGTTCGTCGCGCTGATTTTCCAGTGTCTGGGCCTGTTCCTCCAACTGGCTGTTGGTCTGTTCCAGTTCGACCTGCTGCTGTTCCAGGCGGACCTGCGATTCCTTGAGCGCGCGGCCCTGCTCCTCCAGTTCCTCGTTGGAGACGCGAAGTTCCTCGCTCTGCGCCTGCAATTCGCCCGACTGGCGCTGCGTTTCCTCCAGCGCGTCCTGCAAGCGTGCGCGGAAGCGGGCGGAGCGCAGCGCAATGCCGATCGCCGGTGCGGCCTGTTCCAGCAATTGCAGCGTGGTCGCATCGACTGGCTGGAAGAATCCCAGTTCTATGACGGCGTTGACCACTTCGTCCGCCTTTGCGGGTACGATCACCAGATGGCGCGGCCGGTCGCGGCCCAGCGCGGAGCCTATGGTCAGATAGCCGTCGGGAATATCCTGAAGGACAAGAGGCTGCCCCTCAGCCGCAACCTGCCCCAGTAAGCCTTCTTTGACCAGGAAGCCTTCTGGCAGAACGGCATCGGACGGGATGCCGAGCGTGGCGGCACGCTGGAAGCGCCCCCCTTCTCCCTTGAACAAGGCGCCGCCCTGGAATCCCAGGTACCGCGCCAGGAACAGCAGGATCGCCTCCCCCAGCTCCTCGATCGACTTTTCACCGCGCATGGCCGTGGCCAGCCCCAGTTGCCCGGCCTGTAACCATTGCTGGCGGATGCGGGCACGGCTGGCGATGCGCATCAGGAAGAAGATGGCGATGGTCAGACCCATGCCGATCAGGCTGGTGACGATGCCACTGGTGATCGCGGTCTGCGACGCGACCGCCATATCCTCCAGCCGGATGGCGCGCAGGCGCAATTCTTCCTGCGCCATATTGTTGAGCTGTGCCCGGATGGCATCCATCTCGATCTTGCCGCGATCGGTGGTCACGACCTCCAGCGCAGCGGCAATGCCTCTGGTGCGGCGCAGGTCGACGGTTTCGCGCAGTTCGGCGAGCTTCGCATCGACATGGCGTTTGAGCACCGTGACATTGGCCTGCTGCGCCGCATTGTCCCGCGTCAGCGTGGTGACATTGTCCATCCGCGCGGCCAGTGCCGCGACCGCACTATTATAAGGTTCCAGATAGGCCTGGGTACCGGTCAACAGATAGCCGCGCTGTCCCGTCTCCGCATCCTGCGCCGTCGAGAGCAGCTCGTCGAGCGCGATCAGGACGCTGTGGGTATGGCGGACCGCCATGTCGCTTTCGCGCAGCGTCTGGATATTGCGATAAGCAATCGTACCGCTCACCGCGAAAAAGCAGAGGCCGATCAGCAGCCCCAGCGCGGACCAGATGGATGCGCGCGTCAGCGAGAGCGAGCCGAAAGCGGTTTTTATCGTTGCCATGGCCCCTCGCCTATACAGGTGTCGGGGCCTCGACTAGCGATTGTTTCGCCGTCAGCGCAAGCCTTGTCCGAGCCGATCGCCATGATCCTGATCTGTATCAATGCGTTTTATCGCTTGCCTGCGAAAAGGAGCGCGCGTTTAAATTCCATCAAGGCTAAGGCGTTATAACGGTTCGGATGATCGACTTTGCCGACGGACGGGGATGAACGGGAGCGAACATGGTTGATGGACCGTCATCGTCGTCGGATCGGGATATACCCAGCGCGCAATCCTTCCTGATCGAGGCGAGCGAGCGGCTGGCCGCTGCCCGGTCCATGGCGGAGGTGGTGGAAGTGCTGCGCCAGACCGCCCGGTCAGCCATCGGAGCGGAAGGGATCGCGGTCGTCCTCAAGGATGGCGAACTGTGCCACTATGTCGCCGAGGATGCGATCGGACCGCTCTGGGCCGGATCGCGTTTCCCCGCGGACACATGCGTTTCGGGATGGGCGATGCACCATAGCCAGACGGTGGTCATTCCCGACATCGCACTGGACGATCGCGTGCCGCAGGACGCCTATCGCCCGACCTTCGTGCGCAGCCTGATGATGGCGCCGATCGGCCGACCGGCCCCGGTCGCCGCCCTGGGCGCCTATTGGTCGCACACTGGTGGCCATGATCAGGCGACGGTCGACCGGCTGGAAGGGCTGGCGCGCCTGTCCGCCATCGCGGTCGAAAACGCACGGCTGATCCACGAGATGGAGGAAAGCGGGCGGCAGCGGTCGCTGATCCTGACGGCCGGGCGCATGGGCGCCTGGACCTATGACATGGCGACCGGCGAACTGGATGCTTCAGCACTGTGCCGCCGCAATTTCGGCCGCGATCCCGACCAGCCCTTCAGCTATGCCGATTTGCAGGCGGCGATCCATCCCGACGATCGCGACCGCGTCAATGTGGCGATCCGCGAGAGCCTGAACAATGGCGGCAATTACGACATCGAATATCGGGTGCTGACGCCCGACGGAGAGATACGCTGGATCGCGGTACAGGCGCAGCCGGCGCGACTGGCGGACGGCGCAACGACGGGGCTGGCGGGCATTTCGATCGACGTGACCGAGCGCAAGCGGATGGAAGACGCCTTGCGCACATCGGCCGCGACGCTGGAGCATCTCGTCGAGGAGCGAACGCGCGAACTGGTGCAGACGCAAGATGCCCTGCGCCAGTCGCAGAAACTGGAGGCGATGGGCCAGCTGACCGGCGGCGTCGCGCATGATTTCAACAATCTGCTGACGCCGATCATCGGCAGCCTGGACCTGCTGCACCGCCGACAGGTGGGCGGCGAGCGGGAACAGCGGCTGATCAGCGGCGCGCTGGATTCGGCCGACCGGGCGCGGACTTTGGTGCAGCGCCTGTTGGCCTTCGCCCGGCGGCAACCGCTGAAGCCCGAACCGGTCGATCTGGCCGCGCTGGTGCTGGGCATGGCGGAACTGATCGGCACAACATTGGGGCCGCAGGTACAGGTGCGGCTCGATCTGGCGGCCGACCTGCCATCGGCACTGGCCGACGCGCATCAGGTGGAAATGGCGTTGCTCAACCTGGCGGTGAACGCGCGCGACGCCATGCCGGTCGGCGGCGAATTCCTGATGTCGGCGCATCTGACCGAACAGAAGAAGAAGCAGGCCGATGGCGTAAAGCCCGGCCGCTATGTCGTGGTGAAGGTAGCCGACACCGGAACCGGCATGGATGCCGAAACGCGGCGGCGCGCGATCGAGCCTTTCTTTTCCACCAAGGGCGTGGGCCGTGGCACCGGCCTTGGCCTGTCGATGGCGCATGGGCTGGCGCTGCAACTGGGCGGCGCGCTGAAGATCGAAAGCGAGCCGGGGCATGGCACATCCGTGGCGCTATGGTTGCCGGTCAGCGAGCAGAGCGCGGTCGTCTCATCGGGCACCGCGCCCGCTGCGGGAGATTTCAGCGGTGTTGCCCTGCTGGTGGATGACGAAGATATCGTGCGCGCCAGCACGGCGGACATGCTGGCGGATCTGGGCTTCAAGGTACTGGAGGCGCGATCGGGCACGGAAGCGATCGACCAGTTGCGGCTGGCGGGCCATGTCGACATCATCGTCACCGACCATATCATGCCCAACATGACCGGCGTGGAACTGGCGCAGGAAGTGGCGCTGATCAACCCGACGCTGCCGGTGTTGATCGTGTCGGGCTATTCCGACGCGGTCGGGCTGGCGGCGGGTCTGCCGCGTCTTGGCAAGCCCTTCCGCCAAGCCGATCTGGCGGCTGCACTGGCAAGTCTGCGCACTAATCCGCTGTTCGCGCCGATCAGCATCGCAGCGGAGCCGCGCGAAGACTAACCCGCGTCGGCCTGCCGGTCCGGGTGGGCGGCGGCTACGGCTGGTTCCGCATGGACGCGCCCGACCGTTTCGACCAGCCGGGGAAAAGCACTCAGGTCCACGCCGAACCGGTCGGCCGAATAAAGCTGTGGCACGATATGACAGTCGGCCAGCGTCAGCCGGTCACCAAAGCAGAAGCGGCCGCCATGGCGCGTCACCAGCGTTTCGAGCGCGCCAAAGCCCTGGCTGATCCAATGGGCGATCCAGTCCTTCACCGCATCCGGCGATGCACCGAGATCGTCGCGCAGGCGGTTGAGGACGCGGACATTGTTGAGGGGATGGATGTCGCAGGCGACCAGCAGCGCCATGGCGCGCACCGCCGCCCGGTCGATCGCGCTGACCGGCAGCAAAGGCGGATCGGGATAGCGTTCGTCCAGCCATTCGATGATCGCGCCGGACTGGGTGAGGACATGGCCCTCCACCTCCAGCGCGGGGACCAGCCCCTGCGGGTTGAGCGCCAGATAATCCGGCGCGCGCTGTTCCCCGGTGCGCAGGTCATGGCTGACCTGATCGTAGCGCAGCCCCTTTATGTTGAGCGCGATCCGGGTGCGATAGCTGGTGCCCGAACGCCAGTAGCCGTGCAGGATCAGGGCGGGGTCATGCGTGTCCATGGATGCAGGATAACCGCCGTCGCCGCCCGCGCCAAGCGCGGATCAGCGACTGGCGGGCATTCGCCAGACCGGATCGATCGCATCCAGCCCGACCTCCTGCGCGGGCGGCGGGCTGGCGATCGCGCCGGGGGTGCGGCTGAAGCGGGGCGCGGGCATCGGTTGCACCACGCCGCCGGGATCGCCGAACATGCCGCGCGCCTGCGCATGGGGATGGGCTGCCGCCTCGTCCGGTGAGAGGACCGGGGTGACGCAGGCATCGCGATCGGCGAAGACTTGCTCCCAATGAGCGCGGCTCTGGCTGGCGAAGAGGGCGGTAAAACGCGCCTTCATGTCCGGCCAGGCGGCGCGGTCATGCTGGCGCGGCAGATCGGCGGGATCAAGGTCGAGGCCGGCGAGCAGGTCGGCATAGAATTTGGGTTCGATCGACCCGACCGCCATATATTGCCCGTCCGCCGTCCGGTAGACGTCGTAAAAGGGCGCGCCGCCATCCAGCAGATTGTCGCCGCGCTTGTCGCTCCAGCGGTTCATCGACCGATAGCCGTGGATCATCGTCGCCAGCAACGCGGTGCCTTCGGTCATGGCGGCGTCCACCACCTGCCCCTGCCCGCTCGCCCGCGCCTCCAGCAGCGCGCAGGTGATGCCGAACGCCATCAGCATGCCGCCACCGCCCATATCAGCGACCATGTTGAGGTTGGGCAGCGGGATCTCATCCTCCCGCCCGCACAGCATCAGGCTGCCCGACATGGCGAAATAATTGATGTCGTGCCCGGCCAGATGCGCCATCGGCCCATCCTGCCCCCATCCGGTCATGCGCGCATAGACCAGCGCAGGATTGCGGGCGAGACAGACGTCCGGGCCAAGGCCCAGCCGTTCCATCACACCGGGGCGATAACCCTCCAGCAGCACATCGGCGGCATCGACCAGCGACAGGAGTTGCGCCACACCGTCCGCGCTCTTGAGATCGAGGTTGATAATTTCCCGCCCGCGATGGAGCAGATTCTTTTCCGGGTCGATCGGCGGCACCATCGGCGGGGCACCGGCCCGTTCGACCCGCAGCACCGTCGCCCCCATGTCCGCCAGCATCATCGCGCAGAAGGGGCCTGGACCGACCCCCGCCACTTCCAATATCTTCACCCCGACCAGCGGCCCGCGTCTGTCCATGCT
This sequence comes from Sphingobium sp. WCS2017Hpa-17, assembly GCF_031843765.1. Lineage (NCBI taxonomy): Bacteria > Pseudomonadati > Pseudomonadota > Alphaproteobacteria > Sphingomonadales > Sphingobiaceae > Sphingobium > Sphingobium sp. WCS2017Hpa-17. Next base: position 588,898 of record NZ_JAVTIV010000002.1, on the reverse strand, counting down.
CACCCCATATCCTTCGTCATGTGCCGCGTCAGATGGCGGTGCGGTCCCCGCCCTTCAGATGCAGGATCGCGCGCGCTTCGTCCGGGGTCGCGACCGACAGGCCCATCCCCTCGATGATCGCGCGGGCGCTCCGCACCTGCTCCGCATTGCTCTGCGCCAGTCGCCCCGGCCCGCCCCACAGCGAATCCTCCAGCCCGACGCGGACATTGCCGCCCATCGACGCCGCCATGGCGACGATACCCATCTGCCGCGCGCCGGCGCCCAGCACCGACCAGACATATTGATCGCCGAACAATCGGTCGGCGGTGCGCTTCATGTGCATGACATCGTCGGGATGGCTGCCGATGCCGCCCAATATGCCGAAGCAGGTCTGGATGAACAAAGGCGCCTTCACCAGGCCGCGATCGAGGAAATGGGCCAGATTGTAGAGATGGCTGGTGTCATAACATTCAAATTCGAACCGGGTGCCGAGCGGGCTGAGCAGCGCCAGCAGCCCCTCGATATCCTTGTAGGTATTCTTGAACACCAGATCGCGCGATGCCTCCAGCACCTGCGGTTCCCAGTCATGCTGCCAGTCCTTGTACCGATCGAGCATCGGGAACAGGCCAAAGCCCATGCTGCCCATGTTGAGCGAGGCGACTTCCGGCTGGAACCGGATCGCCGGGCGCAGCCTTTCCTCCAGCGTCATTGATGGATGGCCGCCGGTGGTGAGGTTGATGACTGCATCGCTGCGCTGCTTGATCACCTGAAGGAAAGGTTCGAACAGGTCGGGATTCTGGTCCGGGCGGCCATCGACCGGGTTGCGGGCATGAAGGTGGATAATCGCGGCGCCGGCCTCCGCCGCGCCGATCGCCGCCTCTGCAATCTCCTCCGCCGTCACCGGCAGATGCGGCGACATGCTGGGCGTATGGATCGCGCCCGTCACCGCGCAACTGATGATGACCTTATTCTTCGCCAACGCCCTCTCCTTGCGACTCTTTATGCTGGCGATATCGCCATGCTGCAATTCTTACCATAATGACAGTTATGATATGCTGACAAACTATTTATGCCACAGGCATCAGATCCTTGAGCGGACGACTGGCATCGGCGAGTTGATCCGCGGCGACGGTGGCGCGCGCCTCCACCAGCTTGCGGCCCTGCACATAATCCTTCGTCTGGTTGACGCAGTCGATCGCGATCAGCCGCCCTTCCTTGAGATAGGCGACCGAAAAGCTGCGCGTGGCCGGATCGCCGCGCAGCACCGTCTGGTCATGGGTGGCGGACAGGCCCGCCGTCTGCAACCGCAGATCATATTGGTTCGACCAGAACCAGGGCGTCGCCGCATAGGGGTGCGGATCGCCCAGGATCGCCTTCACCGCACAACTCGCCTGATCATTGGCATTCTGGACCGATTCCACCCGGATCACGGTGCCGTCGGCAAAGACATTGGCATGGGCGGCGCAATCGCCGATCGCGTAAATACGGGGCAGGCTGGTGCGGCAATGGTCGTCCACCTCCACGCCATTGCCCCCCTTCGCGCCCGCCGCCAACAAGGGGGCGACCGCCGGCACGATACCGATGCCGACGATCGCCAGTTGTGCAGGCAGGAAGCTCTCGTCGGTGAGGCGCAGCCCTTCCAGCCGGCAATGGCCTTCAAAGGCGGCGACGCCAATGCCGGTGCGCAGGTCGACGCCATGGGCGCGATGCTCCTGCTCGAAGAAAGTGGAAAGTTGCGGCCCCGCCACCCGCGCCAGCACGCGCGGCAGCACTTCCAGCAAGGTGACGGCCTTGCCCATCTTGCGCAGCGCCGCCGCCGCCTCCAGCCCGATATAGCCGCCGCCGACGATCGCGACCCGCTCGACTTCGGGCAGTTCGCCAAGGATCGCGTCGATATGCGCCCGGTCGCGCACCGCATGGATGCCGGGCAGGTCGCTGCCGGGACAGTTCATCGGGCGCGGATCGCCGCCCGCTGCCCAGATGAGGTCGCCATAGCCGATCGCCCGCCCGTCGCGCAGCGTCACCGTCTGCGCCGCCGGATCGACCGCCACCGCCTCGCACCCCAGCAACAGGTCGATGCCATTGTCCTCCCAATAATCGGCCGGGCGGATAAGCAGCCGCTCGAACGGCTTTTCGCCCAGCATATAGTCTTTCGACAGCGGCGGCCGTTCATAGGGTGCTTCGGCCTCGCGCCCGACGATCGCGATCGTCCCGTTGAAACCAGACTGGCGCAGCAGCACCGCCGCGCTCGCCCCGCCCTGACCGCCACCGACGATCACCACATCATATTGCATCACAGTCTCCGGCAAGGGGCATCAGGCGGGCACGAAGACCAGCCGGCGCTGGGTGAATTCCTCCAGCCCGCTTTGGCCCAGTTCCTGCCCCATGCCCGATTGCTTGGCCCCGCCCATGGGGATGAAGGGATTGATGTTCATATGGCTATTGATCCACACCATGCCGGTCTGGAGCCGGCTCGCGACCGCCAGCGCGCGCGCCTTGTCGCTGCCCCATACGGTGCCGCCCAGCCCCTGATCCGTGTCGTTGGCGCGGGCGATGGCGTCGTCCAGATCAGTGTAACGCAACACCGGCAGCACCGGACCGAACTGCTCCTCGCGCACGATGGCTGCATCATCGTCGATGTCGCGCACGATCGCGGGGCGGATGAAATAGCCCGGCCGGTCCAGCGTCTCGCCGCCGATCACCGTGCCGCGCTCGCCGGCCTCCTCGATCATCTGGCGCACCTTGTCATATTGCGCCTTGTTTTGCAGCGGGCCATATTGCGCGCCCTGCTGCGTCCCTTCATCGACCACCGCGAGCCCCGCCAGTTCCGCCAGTTCGTCGCAAATGGCGTCATATTGGGAGTCATGCACATAGGCGCGCTTGATCGCGAGGCAGACCTGCCCCGAATTGACCATCGCGCCTTCGAACAGGCTCTTGGCCGTTGCCTTGGGATCGACATCGTCCAGCACGATCGCTGCGTCATTGCCGCCCAGTTCCAGCGTGATCCGCTTCAGCAGGCTCGACACGCTGGCCATCACCTTGCGCCCGGTCGCGGTCGATCCGGTGAAGGAGACTTTGGCGACGTCCGGATGCGCGGTCAGTATGCCGCCCAGATCATTGCCATCCACGATCATGTTGAACACGCCGGCGGGCAGATGGCGGTTGAAGATTTCCGCGATCCGCAGTGAGGTGAGCGGCGTGGTCGGCGCGGGCTTGGCCACCACCGTATTGCCGGCCAGCAGCGCAGGCGGGGCCTTCACCATCAACAGCGAGATGGGAAAATTCCAGGGCGTGATCGCCGCGACGACGCCAAGCGGATAGCGCTGCTCTACGAAGCGGCCGCCTTCATCCTCCTGAACCACCTTTTCCGGAAGGTCGAGGCTGGCCAGCGCGCGCAGGATGAAGGCGGACCCGCCGATTTCCTCCATCGCCTTGGGCAGCGGCTTGCCCTGTTCCGCCGTCAGCAGGCGGGCCAGTTCCTCCAGCCGTGCCTCCATCTCGTCCGCGACCTTGACGAGCGCCGCGCGGCGCTCGTCGATGGGCGAAGCGGCCCAGCCGGGAAAGGCCGCCTTGGCCGCCGCGACGGCCGCTTGCAACTGCGCTTCGTCCGCGCGCGGGCAATCGGCGATCGAGACTTCCGTCGCCGGGTTGATGACCGGCATGCTCTGCGCGCCGGCCACCAGCTTTCCGTCAATCACCAGATGGAATGACTCCATGATCCTGCCGTCCTTTTTCAGAAATGGAAGCCGAGCGAGACGCCATAGGTCCGCGCCGGGGCCGGTGTACCGATGTCGCCGCTGCCATTCTCGTTCAATGTCAGCAGATATTTCCTGTCGGTCAGGTTGCGGACCCAGCCCCGTATGTTCCAGCGCTCTTCGGGCGCGGTCCACATCATCTGGGCATTGACGATGTTGAACTTCGGCTGCTTCAGGCGATTGTCGACCGCCCAGTAGAAGCCGCTATTATAGGACCAGTTGATATTGCTGTTCAGCTTGCCACCGGCCAGTTCCAGCTCATGATTGAGCGTCAGGTTGAAGGTGAAGTCGGGCGTATTGACCAGCTTGTTGCCGCTCGCAGAGCAATAGAATTTGCCACTATGTTCGGCCGCGCTACAATTAGGGAAGACGTAATTGCCCAGACCCGGCGTATAGCCTGCATAGTCGGGCGCGCCGTCCGGCTGTTGCAGGAAGGAAATGGTCGCGACCGGGAAGCTGCCATAGCGGTGATGCAGATAGGCACCGCTGCCGCTGAGCGAGAAGCCGGCACCAATTTCCGCCTGGAAGTCGAAGTCGAAGCCGTAGATTTTGGCCGACGCGGCATTGGTCAGCGTGGTATTCGCGCCGTTGACCTGAAATGCCTGAATATTCTTGTACTTGTAATAGAAGGCCGCTGCATTGAAGCGGATACGGTTCAGGATGGTCGATTTGAAGCCCAGTTCGCCGGCATCCAGCGTTTCCGGCTGCGCAGGCGCGTCGCTAGGCGAGGTCAGATTATAAACGCCGCTCTTGAAGCCCCGGCTATAGCTGCCATAGACCATCAGGTCGCGACCGAATTGATGATCCAGCGCGATGCGCCAGGTCGGCTTCTTAAAGGTCTTGCTCTGGCTGACGCTGCCGATCGGGACCAGCAGGCCGTCCGGGCGGCAATAGGATGAACAATAGGCATCGGGCAGCGGGATGCCGATGGCCAGATTCTGGTCGGCATCCAGCCGCCTTTTGTCCACCGTGTAGCGCGCGCCGAGCGTCAGGTTGGTGTCGGTCGCAAACTCCCATGTGACCTGCCCAAAACCGGCATAGCTTTGCGTCTTCTGGGTGGAATAGATGACGATCCGGTTGGACAGGCCGCCGGTCTGGCCGGTGATCGCAAGGCCCGCGATCTGGAACGGATCATATTGGCTCTTGGCGTCCATGTAGAAGAAGCCGGCCATCGCCTTCACCGAGTCGCTGTCATAGGCGAGCTGGACTTCCTCGGTCCATTGCTTCTCCCGATTGAAGAGCGGCGCGTCGATAATCTTGAGCGGCGTGGCATCGACTTCGACGCGCTGGAAGCCCTTGGCACCGCGATAAGCCAGAATATTGGTCAGGCTGAATGCACCGAAACTATGCTGCAACTTGGCCGATCCACCGAACATGCGGGTATCGACAACGGGTTCGAACTCGCTTTGCGAGTCGTAATAGCCATTTCCATTGGCCAGATATTGGGCATAGCCCGTGCCATCGACCAGTTGCGATGTCGGCACCGGGCGATAGGCGATAGCCAGCGATCCCTTGGTGCGGCCATAGTCGCCCGCCAGCGTCAGGTCGGTATCGGGACCGATTTCCCACAGCAATTTACTGCGGACGATGAAGTCCTGCGAGCGATTGACGTCGCGATTGATGATCCGGTTATAGCCGAACCCCTTGTCCTGATTGCGATAATAGACCGCGACGTCGGCACTGATCCCTTGCGCCAGCCCGCCGGTAGCGTAGAAATTGCCCTCCATCGTCTCCAGATTGCCATAGCCAAGCGAGGCATCCATCGAGAATTTTTGCTGCGGCGTGCGAGTGATGACATTAACCGCACCGCCGGTCGCGTTACGGCCGTAGAGCGTGCCCTGCGGCCCTTTAAGCACCTCGATCCGCTCGATATTGTTGAGCGCGAAGGTCGCGCCGGCCATGGACGGCATATAGACGCCGTCGATGAAAGTCGCGACCGCGCCATCCTGCCCGGTGGAGCCGCCCTGCGTACCGATGCCGCGCAGGGTGAAGACGGTCGCCTCCGTGGTGCGGGTGACGTTCAGGCCGGCGACCGACTGGGCCAGATCCTGCGTGGAGCGGATACCCGACTCGGCCAGCGCACTGGCGGGCACGGCGGAAATGGCGATGGGGACGTCCTGAAGATTTTCCGCCCGCTTCTGCGCGGTGACGATAATGTCCGCCAATCCACTGTTTTCTTGCGCTAAGGCAGATTGGGAAACCAGAAATGCGCCGATCGACGCAGACGTCCAAAGCACATGACGCAGCATGAACACCCTCCCATTATTGTCTTCGTTTATTTCCATTAGCAATCACTCCGAACCCAGCATATTGTCAACTGAATAATAATATGCTGCATTACGATAAATTGCCGCCAGCGAGATGGTGGCCGCAGGAGAGGAACCAGCATGAAGATACAGGCAGCGGTGGCGCGTCAGCCCCATGGCACATTCACGGTCGAGACGGTGAACCTCGCCGAACCCAACGCGGACGAACTGCGCGTCCGGCTGGTGGCGACGGGCATCTGTCACACCGATCTCGCCATCATCGAACAGATCATGCCGCTGCCTTTGCCACAGATATTGGGGCATGAAGGCTCCGGCATCGTGGAGGCGGTGGGCGCGAACGTCAGCGGCTTCGCGCCGGGCGATCCGGTGGTGCTGACCTTCAACACCTGCGGCACATGCCCGTCCTGCGCGGACGATCATCCAGCCTATTGCCAGCATTATCCGCTGCTCAATTTCTACGGCAGCCGCCCGGACGGGTCGGCCACGCTGACGGACGACAAGGGCGCAAAGCTGGGCGGCGCCTTCTTCGGCCAAAGCTCTTTTGCCACCCATGCGATCACCAGTCCGCGCAACACGATCAAAGTGCGCGGGGACGCGCCGCTGGAACTGCTGGGGCCGCTCGGCTGCGGTCTGTCCACCGGCGCGGGCACGGTCATCAACGTGCTGAAGCCCGGCCCGGACACGGCACTGGCGGTGTTCGGCACCGGCGCGGTCGGCATGGCGGCGCTGATGGCGGCCAAGGCGCTGGGCGTCGGGCGCATCATCGCTGTCGATCGGGTCGCGTCGCGGCTGGCGCTGGCGCAGGAACTGGGCGCGACCGACATCATCGACACGTCAAGCCAGGATCTGGGCGAGGCGCTGGCGGCTCTGGGCGGCGTCGATCAGGCGATCGACACATCGGGCGTCCCTGCCCTGATCGCGGCGGCAGTCGGCGCGCTCAAGGAGCGCGGCACCTGCGTGCTGGTGGGCGCATCAAGCCAGTCGGAAGTGACGCTCAACATCCTGCCGCTCATCAGTGGCCGGGTGATACGGGGCGTCGTGAACGGCGATTGCGATCCCGCGATCCTGATCCCGCAACTGGTCGACTGGTATATGGAAGGGCGATTCCCGATCGACCGGCTGTCTGCTTATTATCCGCTCGACCGGATCAATGAAGCCGTCGCTGATTCCCATAGCGGCAAGACGATCAAGCCGATCCTGACCTTCGCCGGCGCGCCCTGAACGCCGCCTTCCCTCAGTCCGCCACGTAATTTTTCCAGCCGGTCGCCAGATAGGTCTGGAAGGCCGGCCCCACCGCCTGCTCCGTCAGATAGGCGCGCGTCACCGGGAAACTGCGCGACACAAAGGCCGGCTCCTCGATCGCGCGGCGCGCCATGTCATGATGGAGAATTGCGCCACGCCCGAAGAAGATGAAATCGGCGCCGCTGTTCAGGCAGTCCTGGGCCTCCTGTGACGAGAAGATATGCCCCGCCACGCCCAGCCGCGTGCCATTGCCGCGATCCAGCCGCCCGAACAGGTCGACCAGCCGCGCGGGGTGATAGGCGTCGTCATCGGGCAGTTTGAAACTGTCCCACAGCGACATGTCGAGATAGTCGATCTGCCCGCCGCCCAGCAATTCCTCGGCAAAGGCGATCGCCTCCCCCGTGCCATAGGCATATTTTTCCGGCGACAGGCGCACGCCCAGCTGGAAATCGGGGCCGGTCGCGGCGCGGATGCCGCTGATGATATCGCGATAGATGCGCGTCCGGTTCCGATAGGAGCCGCCAAAGCCATCATCCCGCTGGTTCTCTTCGGCGTTGAGGAACTGGCAGAGCATATAGCCATGCGCGCCATGCAGTTCGACCCCGTCGATCCCGGCCTTTTCGCAGCGGACGGCGGCGGTCACGAAATCCTCGATCAGTTGCTCGACTTCGGCCGTCGTCAGCGCGCGGACATTGCGCTTGGCATAGGGGAAGGGCGACACGGCCTGCGCCCCGCTGATATCGGGATTGCTGCGCGACCCGGCATGTTGCAATTGCACCGCCGACGCCGCGCCGCGTGCCCTGATCCCCTCCGCCAGCCGGGCCAGCCCGTCGACATGCGCATCGGCATAGACCGCCAGCTGGCCGGGGAAGGAAATGCCGCTTTTCTGCACGGCGGCGGCGCAGGTCATGACGAGGCCGAAGCCGCCATCGGCCCGGCGGGTCAGGAACTGATATTCATCTTCGCCCAGCGTCCCATCCTCATGGCTCTGCCAGTTGGTGAGCGGGGCAAGGGCGATGCGATTGCGCCAGGCCGGTCCACGCGGGAAGGTGATGGCATCGGCAAGCTGGGCGGTCACGTCATGTCTCTCCTGTCGGAATGCGATGCTATGGGTCATAGGTCTTAGCGCCCGGTCCAGACCGGCTTGCGCTTTTCAGCAAAGGCGCGCGGGCCTTCTTTGATGTCTTCGCTCGCGCGCCAGGCGATGAATTCGGGATAGTCTTTCTGCTTCGCCATGGCGGTCGCGATGCTATCCTCGGCAAGGCCACGCTGCACCACCGCCTTGGATGTGCGCACCGACACGGGCGAGGCGCGGATGATGTCGTCCACCCAGCGCCGGGTCGCGGCCTGCAACTCGGCCGCCGGCACCACTTCATTGACGAAGCCCATGCGCAGCCCCTCAGCCGCAGACAAACGGCGCGACGCCAATATGACGCCCATCGCTTGCTTGAGCGGGATCTGCCGCGCCAGCCGGTGCAGGCCGCCGCCCAACGCCACCGCACCGACCAGCGGTTCGGGCAGGCCGAAACTGGCCGTGTCCGCCGCGATCATAATGTCGCAGGCCAGCGCAATCTCGAACCCGCCGCCCATCGCCACACCGTTGACCGCTGCGATGAAGGGCTTGGGACAATCGAACCGCTCGATCAGCCCGGCATAGCCACTGCGCGGGTAAGTGGGCGGCAGGCCGCTCTGCGCCGCCGCCTTCAGGTCCGATCCGGCGCAGAAGGCGCGGTCCCCCGCCCCGGTCACCACACACAGATGCTGGTCGGGATCGGCTGCAAAGGCGTCGAAGGCCGCCTGCAATTCTTCATGCATCTCGACATTGATGGCGTTCATCACGGCCGGACGGTTGAGCGTGACGGTCGTGACCGGTCCGTCGCGGCTGACGTCGATAAACTGCATCCCATATCCTCTTGTCGGGTCATGACGGGGACGCCCATGCAGCGCCCCCGCCCACCCCCGATTATCAGAAACGACCCGTCAGGGTCACGCCATAGGTGCGCGGCGCAGCCGGCGATCCCTTGACGCCCGATGATCCGCTATTGGCGATATAGCTGTAATATTTCTTGTCGATCAGGTTGTTGACCCACAGCCGGACGCCAAGCCCGCTGCCGCTGTTCCAGGTCGCGGCGGCATTGACCAGATCGACCGCCCCCTGCCGGACATAAGGATTATTGTCCGGCTCGAAATAATAGGGTTCGGTGTGCAGCCAGTTGCTCGACAGGTCGATCGATCCTGACGCCAGCGGGATCGAATAGACGATGCTGAGGCTGCTGGAGAAGGGAATGGTCTGCAACGTCTTGTTGCCGCTGAGGTCGCAGCCGCCCGGCACCGGCAGCAGCGGCGTCCCCGCGCCAGTTGGATAGACGGGACCGCCGCCGCCCGCCGGGAAGATCAGCGGATTGCTGGCGCAACCCTGCGGGATCGGAATCTGGTCATTGGGCGCCTGCGGGAAATAGGTCGGTCCGCCGGGGAAGCTTGTATATTTGCCGTTCACCACCGACACGCTGCCCATGATCGTCAGCGCCTGCGTCGGCTGCACCGTCAGTTCCGCCTCGAACCCGTAGAGGCGCGACTTGCCGGCATTGCGGATTTCGGTGCCGGCCTGATTGGTCAGGTTGTTCTGCAACTGGGCATTGGCGATCTTGTAATAGAAAGCCTCCGCATTGAAGCGGACGATGCGGTCGAACCATTCGCTCTTGAAGCCGCCACTGAAGGCGTCGAGCGTTTCGGGCAGCACCGCCGCCACGACCGCTTTCGTTGCGCTGTTATAGCTGGATGTCGAATAGACGCCGCTCTTGAAGCCGCGATTGAAGGCGGCATAAACCATCAGGTCGTCATTGACCTTATAGTCGAGCGAAAAACGACCCGTCACCTTGTTGAAACGGCGGCTGTCAGGGAACGGCCCTGCGGTCGCCAGCACCGGCCCGCCGATGATGCCGAAATCGCCACCATTATAGCCGATCGAGCGCTTGTCCGACGTATAGCGCAGGCCGACCGTCGCGGTCAGCGCATCGACAATCTCCATGCTCGCCTGACCGAAGGCGGAGATGGATTCTGTTTTCTGGCGGGCATGGCTGCTGGAATAGCGACCGACCGGAATGGCCGGCCCCAGATTGGCGCCGCCCGGCCCGGTCCCCGCCGCCGGCCCGGTGCCGGTGAAGACGCCGTCGAACAGCGCCGCGTCCTTCAGATAAAAGCCACCAACGATCCATTGCAGCTTCGCATCGTCCGCCGACATCAGCTGCAATTCCTGGGTGAAGGCCCATTCTTCCTGCCGGTAATCGGCGGTCAGGTTGCCGCGATGCGCGGAGATATCATAATGATTGGGGTTCTTTGTGTCGGTATAGGCGGTGATGCTGACGAAGCGGATGCCGCCAAAATCATGGGTCAGCTTGGCCGATCCCATGGCGAATTTCGCCTTGTACCAGTCACCGATGCCGGTCATCCCGTCATAGAAACCCGCGCCCGCCTCCTCCGGCGTCATCCCCGCGCGGCCGGCAAAGCCCTCCACCGTGCGGAACGACATGCCCGCCGTGCCCTTCTGATAATTATAGCCGCCCGACAGCAGCAATTCGGTATCCTCGCCCAGCTTGAACAGTATCTTGCCGCGCAGACCCCAGGCGCGCCGGGTGTAAAGGTCGTCGCCCGTATAGATGTCATGACCCCAGCCCTCGCCCTGATCGACGCGATAGGCCGCGAGATTGACGGCGATTCTGTCCGATACTGGCAGGTTCAGATAAGCCTTGGCCGTCACCGTCTCATAATTGCCATAGCCGATCTCGAAGTCGGCCGACGACTTGGTGGTGGACGGGTCGCGGGTGTGGACATGGACCACGCCGCCCGTCGCATTGCGTCCGAACAGCGTGCCTTGCGGCCCTTTCAGCACTTCGACGGAATCGATATTGTTGAATTCGAAGATCGCCGCATTGCTGGTCGGGATATAGACATCGTCCACGAACATCGCGACGGATGGCTCATTGCCGATCGTCGCCGACTGGTTGCCGATGCCCCGGATGAAGGGCTGCGCGCCGGAGCTTTGCCGGTTGAAGGTGAAGCCCGGCACCACATTGGTCAGCGTGGCGATGTCGGTCACGCCCAGCTTCTCGGCCAGCTCGCTGGTCACGGCGCTGACCGCGATAGGCACATCCTGCTGGTTCTGCGCGCGGCGGTTGGCCGTTACGATGATGTCGGCGACGCCGACATTAGCCTGGCTTTGCGCCTGTTCCGGGGACTGGGGCGCCTGATCCTGCGCGAAGGCCGGCGATACGCCCGCCAGACAGCTGGTCATGGCTAGCGCATGCAGGGTTCCGAACCGCTTCATCACATCCTCCCTCAATGTCGTAATCTATATTGATTATGCTCGTCAGTTCTATACGCTTGCTGACTATATATATAATTACGGTTTTTCACGGCCATTGCAATTGCAAAGGTGAAAAGCGCGAGAGGATGTCAAAATGCAAGGAAATCCGGGCCTGGCAGCAGGATGTGATAACGCGCAACACCTGTCCAACTCGCTGTCTCATTCGGCCGTGACCGACACTTCGCGGGCGGTCCAGAGCGCCGCGCAACAGCCTTAAAAGCTGATTCGTCCTCTTTCAGAACACCGCAAACAAGGAGAAGCGCGATGCCGCTTGACCATTATGTGACGCTTGGCCGGTCCGGCCTGAAAGTCAGCCGATTCTGTCTGGGCGCCATGACCTTCGGCACCGAATGGGGCTTTGGCAGCGAGGCGGACGAGGCGACCCGCATCCTCGACGCCTATGCCGATCGCGGCGGCAATTTCATCGACACCGCCAATATCTATACCGGCGGCAGCAGCGAACGGATCATCGGCGACTGGATCGCCGCCGATCCAGCCCGCCATGATCGCATGGTGATCGCGACCAAGTTCAGCGGCAATATGCAGCCGGGCAATGTCAATGGCGGCGGCGCCAGTCGCAAGGCGATCATGGCCTCCTGCGACGCGTCACTGCAACGGCTGCGCACCAATCATATCGACTTATACTGGCAGCATTGGGCCGACCCCTTCACCCCGGTCGAGGAAACGATTGCGGCGCTCGACGATCTCGTCCGCATGGGGAAGGTCCGCTATATCGGCTTTTCCGACACCCCCGCCTGGCAGGTGGCGCAGGCGCAGACCATCGCCCTTTTCCGGGGCTGGGCGCCGCTGATCGCCTTGCAGGTCGAATATTCCCTGCTGGAACGGACGGTGGAGGGCGAACTGGTGCCGATGGCGCAGGCCATGGGGCTGGGCATCACGCCCTGGTCGCCGCTGCGGTCGGGGCTGCTCAGCGGCAAATATGACCGCGATCATCGGCAGGCGGCATCACCGGGCCGGGCCAATAGTCTGGAACGCCATGTCAGCGAGCATGCGTTCGCGGTGATCGACCTGCTGAAGGGGATCGCCGCCGCCCATGGCGCGACCCCGGCCAGCGTGGCGCTGGCCTGGCTGCTGGCGCGGCCGGGCGTGGCCGCCCCGATCATGGGCGCGCGTACCCTGCCCCAGTTCGAGGCGAACCTCGCCGCGCTCGACCTGACACTCGATCCCGCCGCCATCGCCCAACTGGATGCCGCGTCCCGGCCGAGCCTGAACTTTCCGGCGGAATTCCTGCCGATGGCGGTCGCCAACAGCTATTCGGGTCTGACCGTCAATGGCCAGCCCTTCCTGCGGTCGGCGCGCTGAGCCATGAAGAGCGATGTCACCCCCAAGACGAGCGGCGCGCCGATGATGCTGGCGCTGCTGTCCGCCGCCTACTGCCTCGCCTATGTCGACCGGCTGATGATCGCGGTGGTCGCCGAACCGATCAAGATCGAATTCGGCCTGTCCGATACCCAGCTTTTCCTGCTCACCGGCGCGGCCTTCGTGCTCGTCTATGGCATATTGGGCATGGTGACGGGCTGGCTGCTCGATCGCTGGAGCCGGTCGCGGCTGGTCGCCGGATCGCTGGGCCTGTAGAGCCTCTTCACCATGGGATGCGGTCTGGCCTCCAGTTTCCCGCAACTGGCGCTGGCCCGCGCTGCGGTGGGTGCGGGCGAATCCGCCATCGTGCCTGCCGCCATGTCGCTCATCAGCGACAGCTATCCGCCCGCGCGCAGGCCGCTCGCCATGGGGACATTCTATGCCGGGGGCATGGCGGGCATATTGATCGCCTGGACCGTCGGCGGCTGGATCGCATCCGAATATGGCTGGCGTCCGGCCTTTCTGGTCGCGGGACCGCCCGGCCTGCTACTGGCATTGCTGGTGCTGTGGAAGGGCCGCGAACCCAAGCGCGTGCCGGTGCAACGGCTGGGCGACATGCGCGGATCGACCTTTGGCGATGTCTGGCGCAATCGGCCGCTCGTCTGGCTGATCGCGGCGGGATCGGTCGTCACCTTCGTCAATGTCGGGCTGGTCAATCAGCTGGGGAGCTTCTTCATCCGCAGCCATGGCATGACCATCCGGGAGGTCGGGCTGATCTTCGGCCCGTTGATGGCCGGCGGCATGGCGCTGGGCCTGATCGGCGGCGGCTGGATCGGCAACTGGCTGGCGGCCAAGGGGACCGATGCGCTGATCCGCTTTTCGATCTGGAACGTCTTTGCGCTATTCCCGCTCTACATGCTGATCTTCATCGCCCCCTCGAAAGAGTGGGCGCTGGCCGCCACGTTTCTGGGCACCTGTGTCAGCGTGCTTTACTCCCCCTGTTTCTCGGCCGCCTATCAGGCGGTCAGCGCGCCGCATACGCGGGGCACGGCGGCCGGCATTTCCAACTGCGCCAATGCGGTGATCGGCGGGGCGCTCACCACCTTTCTGGTGGGGGCGCTCAGCGATCACTGGCGACCAGTCTTCGCGGCGGACAGCCTACGCTATGCGATGATGGCGGGCATGGGCACCTGCATCCTGTCAGGCATCATGTTCATCCATGCCCGGCGGCTGGTCGCGCGTGAGCGGCCCGACCTCATGCACCCTTGAAGACGGGCTTGCGCTTCTCGCGGAAGGCGGCGACGCCTTCCGCATGATCCTCCGACCGACTCGCGACCGGCTGCATCATATGTTCGGCCGACAGGAACTGGTCGAAATCCATGGTCGCGGCCAGATCGACCTGCCGCTTGGCCAGACCGATTGAAATGCCCGGCCCGGCCGCCAGTTCTTGCGCAAAGGCCATGGCGCGGGGCAGCAGGTCATCCGGCGGCAGGACTTCCAGCGCCAGCCCAAGCCGCAACGCCTCTTCGGCGCGCACCACCCGGCCGCTATAGCAAAGTTCCTTTGTCCGCATCGGCCCGACCAGCCGGTTGAGCAACCAGACCGTACCGCCATCGGGCGACAGGCCGACATTGCGAAATATCTGCACGAATTTCACGCTCTCCGCCGCCAGCACAAAGTCGCAGCACAGCGCAAAGCCCCAGGCCATGCCGGCGCAGATGCCCGATACGGCGGCGATCGTCGGCTTATTGAGGTGATAGATGGCGCGGTTGATCCGCCCCAGTTCATGCATCCGCCCCAGCGATCCCGGAATGCCGCCACCGCCGAACGTGCCGACATCGGCGCCGGAACAGAAATCCCCCCCCTCGCCCGTCAGCACCACCGCGCGAACATCGTTGTCCAGCGCGATATCCTCGAACGCTTCCCACAACTGGCGACGCATGGCGTCGGTGATCGCATTCTTCGCCTGCGGCCGATCTAATGTCACCAGCGCCACCGCGCCCTGCCGCTCCACCCTGATCGTCATGCAAGTGCCTCCGCATTCAACTGCGTCTTCACCGCCCCGCTGTCATAATAGTCGATCACCGACTGGATCAGCCCGTCGGGCGCAAGCCGGATCAGGGCGACGCCCGGCCCGGAAAAGGCGATGCCGGTGGGAGGCCGGCCATGATAGGTGCCGGTCTGCCGCCCGCTGAAGCGCCATTCCAGACAGACGTCTTGGCCCGACTGAAACGCCCGCGGGAAATCCATGCGGATATCGGAAATGGCGGCAACGAAATGGGCGTGGAACGCGCGCAATTGCGCATGACCTTCGTTCAGCCGCCCGACCTGATCGTCGCGATAGACGGCATCAGGCGCGAACAGCGCGACGAAGGCATCGCTGTCCGGATCGGCCCAGGCATCGCCATAGCGGCGGGCGAAAGCCTCGACGCTCTCCCCGCTCATGCCAGCATTCCGCGCGCGATCGCGACCTTCTGCAATTCATCGGTGCCGGCATAGATGCGCTGGATGCGCGCGGCGGTCCACATGCGGGCGATCGGGTTTTCGTCCATCAGCCCCGCACCGCCAAACAGTTGGACGCAGCGATCCAGCACCCGCCCCTCCATCTGCGTCGCCCATAATTTCAGGATCGCGCCGTCCTCGAAGGTAAATTCCTTATTCCGCAGCCGGATCATAGCGGTGTCGACCATGGTTTCGGTGATGCGAATGTCGGCGCGGCAATCGGCCAGCATGAACTGGCTGTTCTGGAAATCGATCACCCGCTGGTCGAACACCTTGCGCTGCTTCACATAGTCGAGCGTCAGTTCCAGCGCCTTTGATGCGGCGCCGAGGCAGCGGGCTGCGATCTGGATGCGGTCCTCCAGGAAGGTATCCATCAATATCTTCATCGCGCCGCCCTCGACCCCGACCAGATTGGTCGCGGGCACGCGGACATTGTCGAAATTGAGCGCGCCGGTATCCCCCTGGCGCCAGCCTATCATCGGGATCTTCGACTGGGCGACACCGGGCGTATCGGATTCCACGATGATGACGCTCATCCCGCGCCCGCCCTTGGCCGGGTCGGTCTTGGCGACGACGTAAAGCAGGTTCGCACCCGCGCCATTGGAGATGAAATATTTCTCGCCATTGATGACATAGTCGTCGCCGTCGCGGGTTGCCGTCGCTGCGATCGCGGTCGCGTCGCTGCCCACGCCCGGTTCGGTCAGCGGCATGGCCTGCGTCCATTCGCCGGTCAGGATGCCGGGCAGATAGCGATCCTTCTGCGCCTGCGTCCCGTGGCCGATCAATATATAGGTGGCGACATCCGCCATAAGGGAACTGCCGGTCGTGGCGCTGCCCGCGGTGCGGCCCAGTTCCTCCGCCATGATGGCATAATAAGTGAAATCACCCTCACCCGTATGCGCTAACCCCAGCAGGCCGGCCGCGCCCGCCTTTTTCCAGAATTCGCGATCCAGTCCGCCCTTGGCCTCATATTGGCGCAGATAGGGCTCATGTTCGCGATCGAGGAAGCTGCGCACCGTGTGCCGGAAAGCCTCATGCTCCTCGCTATATCCCATACGCGCCATGTTACGGTCATCCTCCCATATCGTGAATATCGTTATATAGAACATTATATGCTTGCGATCTAATTCGGTCGAGACAAAAATCGCAGCCGACAGATGATTCGACGTCGGCCATGTGCGCGGACGTCGAACGACAGGAGAGCGAAACATATGTGCATGGAACAGCCGCCTGTCTGGTTCGTCACCGGTGCATCGGCGGGCTTCGGCCGGGCGCTGGTGCGCGAAATAATGGCGCGGGGTGATCGGGTGGTAGCCGCCGCGCGCAGGCCGGAGGATGTCGCCGATCTTGTCGCGCGGGCCCCCGACCGCTGCATGGCCGTGCAACTGGATGTGACATCAGGCGCAGCGATCGACGCTGCGGTAACAGCCGCGTTCGATCGCTTCGGCGCGATCGACATGTTGGTCAATAATGCTGGCTACGGTTTCCTCTCCACCATCGAGGAAGCGGAGGCGCAGGCGGTGGAACGGCAATTCGCGACCAACGTGCTGGGACCGGCCGCGCTGATGCGGGCAGTGCTGCCCGGCATGCGGGCGCGGCGATCCGGCTTTGTCGTAAACATATCCTCCACCGCCGGGGCGCGCGGCTTTGCCGGGTCGGGCTATTATTCCGCCAGCAAAGCGGCGCTGGAAGCGATGACCGAAGCATTGGCGGCCGAGGCCCGCGACCTCGGCATTCGCGCGATGATCGTCTGCCCCGGCCCGTTCCGCACCGATTTCTTCGGCCGCTCGATCGACCTGCCCGATACGGAGATCACGGATTATACCGCCACGCTGACGCAACGGCGCGCTTATGCCGCAGCGGACGGCACGCAAAAGGGTGATCCGGCGCGCGGCGCGAAGATCATAATCGATACCGTGCTGGGCGACGCCCCGCCATTGCGGCTGGTGCTGGGCGCGCAAGCGCTGCCCACCATCGTCGCGGCCCATGAGGCCAAGATTGCCGATCTTCAGTGGAGCGAGACGGTCGCGCCGCTGGCCGATTTTCCGGAAGGCGAATGACATATGACAAGCATTCACGATGATCTGCCCCACCCTGTCCCCGCCTTTGCGCAACTGCGCTACAAGGAGAATTATTTCTTCATCCTGATCGCGCCGGAGAGCGACGCTTTCGGCGTCTTTCACCTCAATCATGAACCGGGCCATGACCGGGCGCGCTATACCGCCAATCTGGAAGTGGCGGGACGGTCGATCCGCTACGCCAATGTCACGCCCTTCCCCGCCGATTTCGAGCATCAGCGTTCGATCGGCGACGGCGCGTTGTCGCTCCATTTCGCTGAGCCGCACCGCCGGTTCGAACTGGCGCTGAAGACCGAGGAGGTCGACCTGACGCTCGCCTTCACCGCGCGGCAGGCGACGTTCGACTATGCGGCCTGCCGAACCGCCGGCAACCCGGCCCCCTCCTTTCAGGAGGTGATGACGCTGGGCCTCAACCTGCCTTATAATCACCAGCAGCAGGCGTTGAATGCGCAAGGGCATATTCGCTTTGCCGATGGCGAGGAGCAGGCGATCGGCGGCAGCGGTTATCGCGACCATAGCTGGGTGATGCGCAGCGATTCCGGGGGGCTAACGCATAATTGGTGCGGGCTGAACTTCCCCGGTCGCAGCTTCGGCATCAAGACCATTTCCACCACCCACCGGCCCGGCTTCGTCGCCAAGGAAGGCTATGTCGTGGACAGCGATGGGCCGCGCGCACTGCGGCGGATCGAGGTACGGACCGAAGGCGAGATGGCCGACGGCCTGTGCGCGAAACTCATCCATGAGGTCGAGGATGTGTTCGGCACGCGCTACACGATCGAAAGCGATATTGCGGGCCGGTTCGCCCATGTGCCGCTGGTGTCCGAAGCGCCGGCCGGAAAGGCGAGTTTCCACATCGTCGAGAATTTCTGTCCGCTGCGCCTGATCGAAACCGGGGAGCAGGGCGAAGGGCTGGTGGAAATCGGCCGCAGTTCCACGCTGGGAGGGCCCTATTCATGAGCATCGGCACCGCCAATCAATTACGGCTGGTCCGCGATGCCGTGGGACGGCTGGACGCGGACATCGCGGCCAAGGATGCCATCGCCATGTTGCTGGGCGACATCATCACGCAGGAAGCGCTAGTGCTGCCGCGCGGGTCCGTGGCGGACGAGATGGCTTATCAACGTACATTCGAGCAGGTCGCGAACAGCGAAAGAGACAGTCGGAAGACGATGGCGACCGATGATGCGCTGGATCGCGCAGCACTGGCCGATTTCCTCAATCAGGCTGTCAGCGGCGAGGGCGATATCGTCGTGCGATCGGCCCAGACGGTATCGCGTGGCATGTCGAAAAAGACGGTGCTGGTGACGCTGGAAGGCGCAAGGACTTTACCGGTTGATCTCGCCCTGCGGGTCGATCGCAGTGCCAATAATTATCTGGGCACGACGGTGATCGACGAATGGGGACCATTGCGCCTGCTATGGGATCATGGCGCGCGAATTCCGCAGCCCTTTGTGCTGGAACCGAGCGGTACGGTCATCGGCGATCCCTTCATCGTCTTCGCCCGCGCCTCCGGGGCGCCGGTGGGCAGCATCTATGTTCCGCCCGGTCCCAACAAGGCGCTGCTGGCCGATACCGCCGGCTGCATGGCCAGAGTGCATGCCGTCCCGGTGACTGACTGGCCCCGCGCCGACCAGCCGCAGGGAGACGCCTTTTTCGACGCGCAATTCGCCGAATATCGGGCGGACTGGCAGGCTCTGGAAGAGAGCAATGCGGTCATGGATGCCTGTTTCGACTGGATCGACGGGCATCGCGCGCACGCTTATGGCCCGACAGCACTGACCCACGACGATTTCAACTATAACAACATGCTGGTCGAAGGTGACCGGGTGGCAGCGGTGCTGGACTGGGAGTTCGCCCATGTCGGCACGCCGGCGGCGGATCTGGCCTATCTCTGGTATGCCGCGCAAAGCATGGGCAGCTTTAGCGATTTCCTGAAAGCCTATGCGAATGCCGGCGGCTGGTTGCCGCCGCAGGAACAGCTCGATTTCTATCTGCTCTGGGGCCAGTTGCGGCTGGGGGTGATGGGGCACAAGGCGGTGCGCAATCTGGAGGAAGGGCATTTTGACGATGTCCGCTTCGGCATGGCGCGCTGGCATCGGCGGCAGGCGCTGTTTCGTCTGGGCGACCTGCTCGATCGGCTGGGCGCATGAGCATCTATCCCCCGCCGCTCGACGCCGCGCAGGGCGATGCGATCCTGCCCTTCACCCTCGACGTGCCGCAGGCTGCTCTGGACGATCTGGCGGCTCGGCTGGCGCGGATACGCTGGCCGGACCCGGAGACGGTGGACGACTGGTCGCAGGGCGTGCCGCTGGATCGGATGCGCGCGCTGGTCGATCACTGGCGCGGCGACTATGACTGGCGGCGCTGCGAAGCGGCGGTCAACGCATGGCCCAATTATCGCACGATGATCGACGGCCTCGGCATCCATTTCCTGCATGTCCAGTCGCCCCATGCCGACGCCATGCCGATGATATTGAGCCATGGCTGGCCGGGGACGTTCCTGGAATTTCTGGACGTGATCGGGCCATTGACCGATCCCACTCGCCATGGCGGCCGGGCTGAAGATGCCTTCCATCTCGTCATTCCATCACTACCTGGTTATGGATTATCCGACAAGCCGATGGCGACCGGATGGACAGTGGAGCGGATCGCGCGGGCATGGGGCACGCTGATGCAGCGGCTGGGCTATGATCGCTATGTCGCGCAAGGCGGCGACTGGGGATCGGCGATCACGCGGGCGATGGCCGTGCAGCGGGTTCCGGGACTGGTCGGCATCCATCTCAACATGGTCGTCTGCTTCCCGCCGCCCGACGAGGATTTCACCGATGCGGAGGCGCAGGAAGCGCGCGACGTGGCCGAAGCGCACAAGCAGACCGGGCTTGGCTATTCGACGCAGCAGAGCACGCGGCCGCAGACATTGGGCTATGCGCTGGCCGACTCGCCGGTCGGGCAGGCAGCCTGGATCTATGAGAAATTCCAGGCCTGGACCGATAATGAAGGCGAGCCGGAACAGGCACTGGATCGGGACGCGATGCTCGACACGATCATGCTCTACTGGCTGACCGACAGCGCGGCCTCCTCCGCGCGCCTCTATTGGGAAAGTTTCCGCAGCGCGTTCGGCAATGCGGCGATCGACCTGCCGGTCGCGTGCAGCATCTTCCCAGCGGAAATGCGCCGCCCGCCGCGCCGCTGGGCGGAGCGGGTCTTTTCCGACATCATCTACTGGAACCGCGCGGCCAAGGGCGGGCATTTCGCTGCCTTCGAGCAGCCCGCCATCTTTGTGGGCGAGGTCCGGGCCGGTCTGCGCAGCCTGCGCTAGATGATCCCGGCGGCGCGCAGGCCGGCAATTTCCTCCGGCGCAAAGCCGGCTTCGGCCAGAACCGCGTCGCCATCTTCGCCGGGGCGCGGGGGGCCCTTGCGGATTTCGCCCGGCGTCTTGCTGAAAGTGACGGGCGGCTTCACATAGGGCAGCGGCTTGGGCAACCCCTCCACCGGCACTTCGACCAGAAACTGGTCGCGCACATGGGGGTCGTCCAGCGCCTCCTGCGGGGTCAGGAGCGGGCCGGCGGGTATCCGGTTGGCCTCCAGGATCGGCAGGATTTCGGCATTGTCATATTGCCGTGCCCATTGCGTCACGATCGCACTCAGCACCGCGCCATTTTCGGCGCGAAGCTCGTCATTGGCGAAGCGCGGGTCGTCCAGCAGATCCTCCCGCCCGATCATGCGCATGAAGCGGCGGAACATGGGGTCGCCCAGCGCCACCATATAGACCCAGCCATCCTTCGTCTGGATGAGGTCGGCTGGCCCGCCCGATTGCGCGCGATTGCCGGTGCCGACTCGATCGGTCTGGTTGCAATATTGGTCGAACAGGAAATAATTGCCCACGGTCATCGCCGTCTGAAGCAGGTTGGTTTCGACCTTCTGCCCTTCCCCCGTGCGGTTGCGATGGTGCAGCGCCGCCATCGCGCCGAAGGCCGCAAGGAAGCCGGTGCTCATGTCGACCCAGGCGCTGTTATGCTTCATCGGTTTGCCCGGATCGCCGCTGATATGGGTGAGGCCGCTCATCACCTGCGCGATCGCGTCGAAACCCAGCCGATCAGCATAGGGCCCGTCATTGCCGAAGGTCGTCATGTGGACGAAGATGATGTCGGGCTTAATCGCCGCCATGCGCTCATAGTCGAGGCCGAGCGCAGCGGCGGTCTTGCGCGGCAAATTGGCGACCACGACATCGGCGGTCGGCAACAATCGGTCGAACACCGCCCGCCCCTCTTCCTTCGACAGGTCGAGCGACAGGCCCCGCTTGTTGCGACCCAGTTGGGTGAAGCCGACGCCGCCATGGAATCCATCCTTGAACGGCAAGGTGCTCCGGTCCTCCGCGCCGCCGGGGGTTTCGATGCGGATCACATCCGCGCCCAGATCCGCCATCAGCACCGTGGCCGCCGGTCCCGCGACGAAGCGGGTGACGTCCAATATCCTGATCCCGTCCAGCATGCCTGTCATGTCATTGTCCTTTGAAATTGGGGCCGCGCTTTTCGGTGAAGGCAGTGACGCCCTCCGCGAAATCCTGCGTGGCGGCGCACAGGCCGGCGGCCTGCCCCTCCAGCGCCAGTTGATCGGTCAGGGCGTTGCCGGATGCGGCGTTGAGCAGCAGTCGGGCCTGTCCCAGCGCCACGGTCGGCGCGGTCGCTAGGCGAAGGAGCAGCGTTTCCGTCGCTGCGTCCAGTTCGGCATCGGGATGCAACCAGGTGGCAAGCCCGCAATCCAGCGCCTCCTGCGCGCTCAGCCTGTCACCCAGCAGGCACATCTGCTTTGCTTTGCGCATGCCGACGATGCGCGGCAGGTGCCAACTGGTCGCACCGTCGGGGCTGGTACCGATGCCGGCATTGGCCACCATGAACAGGGCGGTATCGGAGATGATCGCGAAATCGGCCGCCGCGACATAGCCGATGCTGGCCCCTGCACAGGCCCCGCGCACCTTGGCGACGATCGGCTTGGGCATGCGTTCCAGCAACGCGAAAAGCGGCAGCGTGTCGAGCGCCAGCGTTTCGAACAGGGTGCTGCGGTCTGCGGGCGAAGCATCGGCACTGCGGGCGAAGGCCTTCACATCGCCGCCGGCCATGAAATGATCGCCAGCGCCCGTCAGTAATATTACGCGCACATCGTCTCGCCGCTCGCATTCGCGCAGGAAGGCGATCATGCCCTGCACCATGGCTGCCGTCAGCGCATTGCGGGCGGCAGGGCGGTTGAAAATGATGCGGGCGATGCTCCCGTCTATGTGCGTGAGCAGTTCAGGCTCGGACATGCGCGTCTCCTGATGGGGCCGGCCAGTAGCGCGCCTTCAACAGGCGTTTCAGTAACTTGCCGGTAGGTTCGCGCGGCATGTCGGCTTCAAAGTCGATACTGCGCGGGCATTTGTTGGTGGCGAGCCGTTCGCGGCACCAGCCGATGAGGTCATCGGCGAGCGCCGGACCGGCCATGGCAAGATCGCGAAGCTGGACGACTGCCTTCACTTCTTCGCCATATTCAGGGTTGGGAATGCCGAAGACGGCCACATCCTGCACGGCGGGATGGGTGCTGAGCAGATTTTCCGCTTCCTGCGGGTAGATGTTCACGCCACCCGCATTGATGACATAGTCACGCCGGTCGGTGAGGAAAAGATAGCCGTCCGCGTCGACATGGCCGATATCGCCGAACGTCGCCCAGCCGCGCGCATCATAGGCGCGGCCGGTCTTGTCCGGATCATTATGATAGGTGAAGCCGCCGCACCCTTCGAAC
This sequence comes from Sphingobium sp. WCS2017Hpa-17, assembly GCF_031843765.1. Lineage (NCBI taxonomy): Bacteria > Pseudomonadati > Pseudomonadota > Alphaproteobacteria > Sphingomonadales > Sphingobiaceae > Sphingobium > Sphingobium sp. WCS2017Hpa-17. Next base: position 565,617 of record NZ_JAVTIV010000002.1, on the reverse strand, counting down.
ATGACGAGGCCAGTCTGCCCGGCGCCGAGTTCGCGCCCGCCATCATCCACGATATGCAGGATGCCGCGCGTGGCTCGCCCGACCGATCCCTTCCTTTGCAACCATTCCTGCGGGCCGATCGCCGTCTGGCCAACGGATTCGGAACCGCCATAATATTCGTGGAGGATCGGCCCCCACCAATCCATCATCGCGTCCTTGACCGGTATCGGGCAGGGCGCGGCGCTGTGGAGGGCAAAGCGGTGAGTGCTGTTGTCGAAGCGGCGCTGGTCCGGGTCCAGTTGCAGCATGCGCACGAACATGGTGGCGACCCACTGGCTATGGGTCACGCGATAGGTTTCGAGCGCGCGCAACGCTGCGGCGGCGTCGAATGTCTCCATGATGATGGCCGTGCCGCCGGCCTGCTGCACCGCCATCGTCCATTTGAGCGGTGCGGTATGATAGAGCGGGGCGGGCGACAGATAGACGGTGTCGCGATCCAGCTGGAACAGGCCGACCAACGTGGTGGTGAGCGGGTGCGGCTCCCCGATCGGTGCGGGGGTCAGATGGGGCGTGATACCCTTGGGCCGACCGGTGGTGCCGGCGGAATAGACCATGGCGCTGCCGCGCGTTTCGTCCGGGATCGGCGTGACAGGCAGTGGCGCGACGGCGCGGTCGTAGCTGTCACCGAGCAGGAGTAGTTCAACATCCCGGCCAAGGATCGCGGCGATCCCGTCATGATCGACCGTGGGCGAGGCAAAGAGCAATGTAGCGCCGCTATCACGGACGATGTAGGCCGCTTCATCCGCCTTCAGCCGCGTACTGATGGGCACGAAGAGCAGGCCCGCATTATAGGCGCCCCAGGCAATCTCATGATAATGGGGGCTGTTGTCGATCCAGAGGGCAACGCGGTCGTCCGGTCGCAACCCGCGCGCGCGCAGCAGGTGCGCGACGCGATTTGCGCGATCGTCCAGTTCGGCGAAGCTGACCGCCTGCCCACTGCCCGCCATGATGATCGCGGGGCGGCTGTCCTGTCTGTAATCGCGCAGATGCATGGGGTCAGCGATTGTTGAAGCTGGCCTTGCGCTTCTCCTTGAGCGCGGCGAGGGCTTCCTTCAAATCCTCGCTGGTCATGGCATATTGTTCCAGCGCCATGGCGAATTCGAAATGGTCGAGCGCGGCGCGCTGCATGCTGTGGTTGAGCGCGCGCTTGGTATATTGGACGGCAATTGGCGGCAGCACGGCGACCTTGGCCGCCAGTTGCTGCGCCAGTGGTAGCGCCTGTTCCGGTTCGTCCACCAGTTCACTGATCGCGCCAAGGACATGCGCGTCTTCCGCGCTGATCGGGTCGCCGGTCAGCAGGTGCCGCTTGGACTTGAGCAGGCCGAAGGCAGTCGGCCAGACCAAAGTGCCTCCGTCGCCCGCGACCAGCCCCACCTTCACATGCGGATCGCCGATCCTGACATTGCGCGACGCGACGATGATGTCCGCTGACAGGGCCAGCGACGTGCCCAGACCATAGACATCGCCCTGTAGCGCGACGATCACCGGGACGGCGATTTCCGCCATGCCATGAATGACGCGCCGGCCATTGTCATAGGCGTCCATGCGCGCGTCATAATCCTCGATCAGGCGATGGATTTCGTCGAAATTACCGCCGGCCGAAAAGCAACGGCCGGTGGAGGCGATGACCAACGCGCGCAGTTTGCCCGGACGACGCAGCCTTTCGATCACCGACACAATCTCGCCGGTCATCACTTCGTCCATCGAATTCAGCACATCGGGGCGGTTGAGCGTCAGCGTCGCGACATGATCCTGCTCGGCATAGATGATGGACGTGTACTCGCTGGCCATGTGCCCTCCCCGAAATTTGATTGTCTGTGTATGATAATCTTGCGAACTTATTTTGCAATCCGTATCGTCACCCTAAAGTAGGATCGTGGAGAGGATATATGGCAAAGCGTTTTGACGGGCGCGTCGCGCTGGTCGTGGGGGGTACGTCGGGCATCGGACTGGCGACGGCGCAGGCTTTCGCGGCAGAGGGCGCGCAGGTGATGATCGCCGGGCGTCGGGCAACGGAGGGTGAGGAAGGCGTCGAAGCGATCTGCGCGGCGGGCGGCACGGCCGATTTCGTGCAGACGGATATCACCCAGCCCGAATCGGTCGCGGCGATGGTGGCCAGAACGGTCGAAACATTCGGCGCCCTGCATGTCGCCTATAATAATGCCGGGATTACCGGCACGGTAAACCTGTTCGTGGAGGATGCCGACCTTGCCATGTTCGAACAGGTGATGGCGATCAACGTCACCGGCACATGGCTGGCGATGAAATATCAGGTGCCCGCCATTTTAGCATCCGGTGGCGGCGCCATCGTCAATTGCGGATCGGTGGCGGGCCTGCGCGGCAGTCCGGGATGCAGCGCCTATTATGGCAGCAAACATGCGGTGCTGGGCATGACCAAATGCGTGGCATTGGAAAATGCGGCGCGTGGCATTCGCGTCAATGCTATCTGCCCCGGCCTTGTGATGACCGATCTGGTCGAGGCGGGCTTTGCCGGCGCGGAAGACAAGCTGGCGATGCTGACCGCCAGAATCCCGATGCAGCGTCCCGGCCTGCCGCAGGAGGTGGCGGGCGCGGTACTGTGGCTGGCGTCTGAGGAGGCGAGCTTCATCAACGGCGTGGCATTGCCGGTCGATGGCGGCACAGCAATCTGAAAGGGAGCAGGTGATGGAAAAGATCTACGGCTTCGTGCCGATTGCCATTCATGACGGCAAAACCGCAGCATTTGAAGCGGCGGCGCGCGCTTGCCACGATGCCATCCTGCCCGACATGACCGGTACCCAATATTATGAATGGTATCTGAGTGCGGACGGGCGGCAGGCCTATGTCATCGAGGTCTATGACGATCCTGCGGCGCTGGCGCTGCATGGGAAGATGCAGAATGGCCGGGTGGCGGAGGTCATGGCCCATGCCGACCTGTCGATCAGTTTCGCCGGGCAGGTGCCTGATGCCGTGCAGGACAGGATGCGGCAGAAACTCGGCCATGTAGATTATCTGGGGCCGCTTGCCTTCGGCCGGATGACCGATCCGGCGCCGCATCGCGTGCCGCCGCCGGGCGATGAACGACTTTGTGCCCTTGCCTGGTTCAGGCCGCATGAGGGACAGGCGGAACGGTTTCGCGATCTGGCGCGGCAGGCCTATGATCAGGCTTGCGCCCTCGATCCCGGCACGTTGGGCTATGAATGGTTCTTCGACGCGGATAGCCATTGCGTGGCGCTGGACGTCTATCGCGATCCTGATGCGATGCAGGCCCATATGCGCAATTGCGGACCGATCATGGCGCAGATGCTGGAGATTGCCGACGCGCGCACGATCCTGTTCGGTGCGTTACCGCCGGAGATCGAGGCGCGCCTGCGGCCGGAACTGGGCATCACCCGTTACCCCCGCCGATTGCATGGGATCGGTTGACGCATGCCTGCTGTTGCAGGCCATTGGGACTGACGACCGCCGCTTCTAAGCGGCCGGACCCGCACCTGCCCGCCGGATCGCGTCCTGAAAGGCGCGCGCGGTCGGCGGAAGGTCGCTCTTGTGTATCATCCACAGGCGGGTGCGAAAGACCGGGACAAGCGGGCGCAGGATCACCTTGTCGACATGCAGGCGAGAAAGCGAGCGCGACAATATCGTGGCGCCGAAGCCGGCGGCGACCAGCCCCAGCAGGGTCGCGAAACTGCCGACCTCCAATGCGATGCTGGGGCGGAAGCCGGCCTGTTCGCACAGGGCAAAGAAATGGTCGTTGAAGTCCGTGCTGCTGGTGGTGGCGTAAAGGACGAAAGGCACGCCGGCGAGATCGGCGATGGACGGGTCTGCCTCGCGCCGGGCGAGATCATGGTCCTGTCGCAGGGCGAGCAGCATATCCTCTTCCAGCAACCATGTGGCGCTGAGGCCATCGGGCAAGGTCGGAGCCGCGACACCACGAATGATGCCGATGTCCAAATCTCCCCGTTCGATCAACGTGACCTGATCGTCACGCCCCAGTTCCTGTACGCGCAGGTCGACATGAGGAAAACCCTGGCGGAAATCATAGAGCGCGTCGGCAATTTCCGGCACGAATGGGGCGGAGGCAGTGAATCCGAGCGCGAGCCGTCCCAAATGGCCATTCTGGGTCCGGCGGGCGACCTGCGCCGCATGGTCCGCTTGCACCAGCGTCTTGCGCGCCTCGGGCAGGAACAGCCGTCCTGCCTCCGTCAGCGCGACACGGCGGCTGGTCCGGTCGAACAGACGCGCGCCCAGTTCCTCCTCCAGCGCGCGGATCTGCTGGCTGAGCGGCGGTTGCGACATGCCCAGCCGACGGGCCGCCCGGCCGAAATGCATCTCTTCGGCCACGCAAAGGAAATAACGCAGATGCCGCAAGTCCATAAGATCAGGTCGCCATAGATATCAATCATGCTTTATTAGATATTGGACACGAAATAGACAACTGCCCATAGGCCGCTTCAAGGGTGGCGTTTTGAAACCATAATAGACGCCCTTCGCACAGCATGGCGCAGGATATGGCGGGTCGAGCGCCTACATGCGTTGTTCCTCCTGCGGCCCTGGTTGAACGGAGAGGCGGAAATTCACTACCGGCGGTTCTGGCCGGCGTGACGAGTGCGGGAGTCCTGGTTTGATCGGTATCGTCAAGGTTGCGCTGAATCGGCCGTTGACCTTCATCGTGATGGCGATCCTGATTGCGATCGTCGGCATCATGGCGGCGGTGCGCACCCCGGTCGATATCTTTCCCAATATCCGTATCCCGGTGATCGCCGTGGCCTGGCAATATTCGGGCCTGCCGCCGGAGGATATGAGCAATCGGATCGTCACCCCCTATGAGCGGGTGCTGACCACGACCGTCAACGATATCGAACATATCGAAAGCCAGTCGATGCAGGGCATTGGCATCGTGAAAATCTATTTCCAGCCCGGTGCCGACATCCGCACCGCCACGGCCCAGGTAACGTCGGTGTCGCAGACGGTGTTGCGCCAGATGCCGCCGGGCGTCACCCCGCCGCTGATTCTGAACTATAGCGCATCGACCGTGCCGATCCTGCAACTGGCGCTGTCGGGTCAGGGCCTGTCGGAACAGCAACTGTTCGACCTGGGCCAGAACCAGATCCGGCCGCAACTGGTGACCATTCCGGGCCTGGCCATGCCCTTCCCGTCAGGCGGCAAGCAGCGGCAGATCCAGATCGACCTCAACCCCGTCGCGCTCCAGTCCAAGGGGCTGACCGCGCAGGATGTCGGCACCGCCATCGCCGCGCAGAACCAGATCAATCCCGCCGGTTTCGTGAAGATCGGCGCGACCCAATATAGCGTGCGGCTGAACAATGCGCCGGGCACGATCGAAGCACTGAACGACCTGCCGGTGAAGGTGGTGAACGGCGCCACCATCTATATGCGCGACATCGCCTATGTTCGCGACGGCAACGGGCCGCAGACCAATGTGGTGCATGTGGAAGGCCGCCGGTCGGTGCTGCTGACCGCGCTGAAGAATGGCGCGACGTCGACGCTGGCGATCGTGGACGGGGTGAAGGACACGCTGCCCAAGATCAGCGAGACATTGCCCGACAGCCTGAAGATATTGGTGATCGGCGACCAGTCGCTGTTCGTGAAGGCGGCGGTCGAGGGCGTGATCCACGAAGGCGCACTGGCCGCAGCGCTGACGTCGCTGATGATCCTGCTGTTCCTGGGTAGCTGGCGGTCCACCGTCATCATCGCGCTGTCGATTCCACTGGCGATCCTTGCGGCGGTCGCGGCGCTGGCGATGTTCGGTCAGACGCTGAACGTCATGACGCTGGGCGGACTGGCGCTGGCGGTCGGCATCCTGGTCGATGACGCCACCGTGACGATCGAGAATATCAACTGGCATCTGGAACAGGGCAAGGGGGTGGTGGAATCCATCCTGGACGGCGCGGCGCAGATCGTGACGCCGGCCTTCGTATCGCTGCTGTGCATCTGTATCGTGTTCGTGCCGATGTTCTTCCTGCCGGGCGTCGCGGGTTTCCTGTTCGTGCCGATGGCGCTGTCGGTCGTGTTCGCGATGATTGCATCCTTCATCCTGTCGCGGACGCTGGTGCCGACCATGGCCATGTACCTGCTGAAGCCCCATGTCGAACATGGTGATGCGCATATGGCGGGCAGCGCCACGTCGCGGAACCCGCTGGTGCGGTTCCAGCGCGGGTTCGAACGGCAGTTCGAGAAGGTTCGCAGCAGCTATATCGGGCTGCTGCGCGGCGCTCTGAACGCGCGCAAGCCGTTCCTGCTGGGCTTTATGGGCATCGTCATCCTGTCTTTCGGCCTGCTGCCGATGCTGGGCAGCAATTTCTTCCCGGCAGTGGATTCGGGCCAGATCGCCATGCATGTGCGCGTGCCGGTGGGCAGCCGGATCGAGGATACCGCCGCCCGCTTCGAGCGGATCGCGTCCGCGGTCAAGGACATGGTGCCGGCGCAGGAACTGGACGCCATCACCGATAATATCGGCCTGCCGGTCAGTTCCATCAACACCGTCTATAATAATAGCGGCACGATCGGTCCGCAGGATGGCGACATGATGATCGCGCTGAAGCATGGCCATCGCCCGACCGACGAGATTGTCGGCAAGCTGCGCGAGGAACTGCCGCGTCGCTTCCCCGGCACGACCTTCGCCTTCCTGCCGGCTGATATCACCAGCCAGATCCTGAATTTCGGCGCCCCGGCCCCGATCGATATCCAGATCGCCGGCAAAAATGCCACCGCCAACCGCGCCTATGCGCAGAAGCTGCTGGCCAAGGTCGCGACCATTCCGGGGCTTGCCGATGCGCGCATCCAGCAGCCGGGCCGGTCGCCGCAGCTGGACGTCGACGTCGACCGCAGCCGCGCGGGCCAATATGGCCTGACCGAACGCGACGTGACCACCAGCCTCGCCAGTTCGCTGGCGGGTACGGCGCAGACTGCACCGGTCTTCTTCGTCGATCCCAAGAGCGGCGTATCCTACCCGGTGGTGGCGCAGGCGCCCGAATATCTGGTCGGATCGATCAGCGACCTGTCCAATGTGCCGGTGTCGGCAGCGGCGGGTGCCAATGGCGCGGTGCAGCCTTTGGGTGGGCTTGCCACGATCGAGCGGTCGAACACGGTGCCGGTGGTGTCCCATTATAATATCGCGCCGGTGCTGGACATCTATGCCACGGTGCAGGGGCGCGACCTGGGCGCAGTCGCGGGCGATATCAACGCTGCCATCAAATCGTTGGAAAAGGATGAGCCCAAGGGCGCGACCATCACCATGCGCGGCCAATATGCCACGATGAACACCGCCTTCTCCGGCCTGGGCTTTGGTCTGGCGGGCGCGATCATCCTGATCTACCTGCTGATCGTCGTCAACTTCCAGAGCTGGGTCGACCCGTTCGTCATCATCACCGCCCTGCCCGCAGCGCTGGCCGGCATCGTGTGGATGCTGTTCGTCACTGGCACCACATTGTCCGTTCCGGCGCTGACCGGCGCGATCATGTGCATGGGCGTCGCAACGGCCAACTCAATCCTGGTCGTCAGCTTCGCGCGGGAGAAGCTGGCCGAACTGGGCGATGCCACCGCCGCGGCAATGGAGGCCGGCATGGTCCGCTTCCGCCCGGTGCTGATGACCGCGCTGGCCATGATTATCGGCATGGGTCCGATGGCGCTGGGTCTGGGCGAAGGCGGCGAGCAGAATGCGCCGCTGGGCCGCGCGGTGATCGGCGGTCTGGTCTGCGCCACCATCGCCACCCTCTTCTTCGTCCCCGTCATCTTCAGCTTCGTCCACCGCCGCCACAAGGCCGCCGACCCCCAGATGGAAATGCAGCCCAGCCATGTCTGATATCATCCCGGAACAGAATCAGCCCGTCACCGGCCCGGACAGCCGAACGCTCAAGCGGGTGGGTATCGGCGCCGCCGTGATCGCCATCGCCGTCGTTGGCGTGGGCATGGCAACCCGGATCAGCGCGACCAACGAACTGCGCGGGACCGCGGAAAAGGCCGCCATACCGTCCGTCGCTGTGGTGTCGCCCAAGCAGGATGGCAAGGGCGGCGCGCTGGTGCTGCCGGGCAATGTCCAGGCCTATAACAGCGCCGCCATCTATGCCCGGACCAACGGCTATGTCAGCCGCTGGCTGGCCGATATCGGCGACAATGTCCGCGCCGGACAGTCGCTGGCCGTGCTGGATGCGCCGGAAGTCGACCAGCAGCTGGCCGCGGCGCAGGCCGATTACCAGACCGCATTGGCGCAGCAGCGGCTGGCCGACACGACCGCCAGGCGCTGGGCCGTGATGCTGGCCAAGGATGCTGTGTCGAAGCAGGAATCGGACGAGAAGAATGGCGATCTGGCCGCGCGATCGGCCGTCACCAACGCCGCACTGGCCAATGTGAAGCGGTTGCGCGCCTTGCAGGGCTTTACCCGGCTGGCAGCACCCTTCGACGGCGTCGTAACCAGCCGTGCAGCGCAGATCGGTGCGCTGGTGGTCGCCGGCAATGCCGCGTCGCAGCCTTTGTTCACCGTGTCCGATGTGCATCGCATGCGCATCTATGTGCGCGTGCCGCAGGGCTATTCGGCGCAGGTGAAGCCGGGCATGGCCGCCACGTTGACGCTGCCCGAATATCCGGGCCGCACCTTCACCGCAAAGCTGACCAGCAGTGCCGGCGCGGTCGATGCGCAATCGGGCGCAGTGCTGGTGCAGTTGCAGGCCGACAATCCCGATCGGGCATTGAAGCCCGGTGCCTTCGCGCAGGTCAGCTTCAATGTCGGCCAAGGCGGCGGTAATGGCATGTCCCTGCCGGGCAGCGCGATCCTCTATGGCAATGACGGCCCGACCGTCGCGCTGGTCGGTCGCGACAATCGCGTGACCGTGCGTGCTGTCACCATCAGTCGTGACGAAGGCGCGACCGTGCTGGTATCGGGCGGAATCAAGCTGGGGGACAAGGTAATCGATTCCCCGCCGGATTCGATCCAGTCGGGCGACAGGGTGACGGTTGCGGCCGGCGGCAAGGGCACGGCGCATGCGGGTTAAGCTGGTGCGGCGCGCGCTGGCGGGGCTGAGCCTCAGCCTGCTGGGCGCCTGTTCGATGGCGCCGGACTATCAGCCGCCGCAGATTGCCGCGCCACAAGCCTATAAAGAAATGGCAGGCTGGACCCAGGCGACGCCTATGGACGCCGCGCCGCGCGGTCCGTGGTGGAGCATGTTCGGCGACCCGGTGCTCGACGATCTGGAAACGCGGGCGGAATCGGCCAGCCCGACGCTTGCGGCCGCGCTCGCCCGCTACGATCAGGCGCGCGCGGTGGCGCGAGTCGAGGCGTCGGACCTGATCCCGACCGTTGGCGTAGGCGCCGATGGCAGCCGCCAGCGCGTGTCGGGCAACCGGTTTCAGGGCAATGGCACGGCGCAAACCTATAATGACTATTCGGTCGGTGCGGCGCTGGACTATGAGTTGGACCTGTGGGGCCGCATCCGCAACAGCGTGAAGGCCGCACAGGCCGATGCGCAGGCGAACGAAGCCGATCTCGCTGCCGCGCGGCTCAGTTTGCAGGCGGCGGTGGCCGATGCCTATGCGCGCCTGCGCGGGCTGGATGCGCAGGCGGACCTGCTGCACCGAACGGTCGAGGCGTTCGATCGCGCTTACCGGCTGACAGACACGCGCCACGAGGGCGGCATCGCATCGGGGATCGACGTCAACCGCGCGCGCACGACATTGAGCAATGCCAAGGCGCGGATTTCGGCGGTCGCCAACGAACGGGCGGCGACCGAGCATGAACTGGCGGCGCTGACCGGCGCTGTGGCCTCCGATTTTTCGATAGCGCCAAAGGTGCAGCCGCTCGGCGCGCCAGAGGTTCCCGCCGGTGCGCCGTCTACCCTGTTGCAGCGCCGGCCGGATGTGGCGGCGGCAGAACGACGGATGTTCGCCATGAACGCCCGGATCGGAGTGGCGCGCGCAGCCTTCTTCCCATCGCTGACGCTGGGACTGAGCGGTGGCTGGCAGGCGACCCATGGAGAGTTGCTGACGACGCCCAACAGTGTCTGGGGCCTCGGCCCACTCGCCGCCGCGCTCACCCTGTTCGACGGCGGTCGACGCAAGGCGCAGGTCAAATTGTCGCGCGCCGACTATGAAGAACAGGCGGCCAGCTATCGCACCACCGTGCTCGGCGCCTTTCGCGAGGTCGAAGATGGCATTGCCGCGCTGCGGCATTTGTCGGTCCAACTGGTCGACCAGCGCGACGCGGCACAGGCCGCGCAGCGCACCAGTGACCTGGCCTTCACCCGCTATCGCGATGGTGCATCCGACTATCTGGAAGTCGTCACGGCCCAGACCGATGCGCTCGATGCCCAGAGTGCATTGCTGAGCGCGGAAATTGCGCGGATGCGTGCCAGCATCGCGCTGGTCAAGGCGATAGGCGGGTCGACCAGCCCGGCTTAATCGGGGCAGGTGGTGGACGGCGACATGACGGTTGCTGTCCACGCTCGACAATATTCCACATCAGTCTGCTATCCTGCAACTTTGCCAACTGCGGTCGTTCAGCACGACAATTGATGACATGGAGCAATCGTTGCGGTGCAGCAATTATCGCTTTGATGCCATATGTGTTGAATAGTACGAAACGCCTTTCCTGACGCCACTTTGACAACTGGCCCAGAGCACGGCACAAGACAGGCTGGCCCATTCGATAATGACGCACCTTGCTGGGCCAGTTAGTCTGGATAGGATATCATCATGGCCGATGCCGAACAGCCCGATTATACGAGCCTGACCGTCCAGTTGCTGAGCGCTTATGTCGCCAACAACACAGTCGCCAGTGAAGATCTGGCAACATTGATCCAATCGACGCGCGCTGCATTGATCGCCGAAACTGCACCAGCCGAACCGGAACCGGTCGAACATGTGCCTGCGGTAAGCGTGCGCAAGAGCATCGCTTCGCGCGACCATATATTGAGCCTGATCGACGGACGGCCGTACAAGACGCTGAAGCGGCATCTGGCCACCCATGGGCTGACGCCGGCCGATTATCGTGCCCGCTATGGTCTGCCCGAAACCTATCCGATGGTGGCGCAGGCCTATTCCGACCAGCGCCGTGCGGTCGCGCAAAAGCTGGGCCTGGGTCAACGCGGCACGCAGGCGCGTATCGCGGCCGCATCCGCCATCGCTCCGGTTGCCGAGGCCAAGCCTGCCACGCCGCCCGCCACGCAAAAGGCGGCCGCACCCAAGGCCGGCACCGACAAAGTGACCAAGCCCGCCGCCACGTCCCGGAAAAAGACTAGCGCCAAACCCGCTGCTGCCCCGGTTGCCGGCGCACCGATCGTGAGCGAAGCACCAGTACCCAAGCCGGTCGCGAAAAAAGCCGCGCGCAAGCCCAAAGCCGAAACGCCGGCAAAGGCGGCGCCGGTTGCTGCGGAGCCGGCAAAGGCCAAAAGCGCCGCCAAGGCACCCGCCACGCCAAAGGCGCCGCGCAAGAAGCTGGGCATCAAGGCGGATAAGGCCAGTGCCGCATCCTGATTGAACGCAGGTGCCGCACCGACCCATGGTGCGGCACCCGTCAGGCTGGATCAGCGGCGGCCAGCTTGTAGCGTTCCTGCGACGCCAGCCGAATACTGGCATTCGGCGCACCATAGCCTTCATAGCCACGGCGCTCGACAAATTCGAAGAAGAAGCGCTTGTGAAAAGCGCGGCTATAAAGTTGAAGATAGTCGCCGCCATTGCCATCGGCATCATAAAAGATGTTCGCCTGCGCCAATGCATCACGCCGCTGATCGTCAAGGGCAAAGCGAGCCGCGACATCATCATGATAATTGGCCGGGATCGGCAGGATTTCGGCGCCATCCTTTACCATGCTTGCCGTCCGCGCCAGCAAGTCCGGCGTGGCGAGCGCAATATGTTGATAGCCGCCGCCGACATTATGTTCGACAAAGCGCGATGACAGGGTTCCAACCGCTTCCGATGCGTTGAGGGTAATGCGCAGCGCGCCATCCGCCGATTGCAGCGGCTGGCTCAGTACCAGTCCCGACGGATCGATCACATCCGCCTGGAAACTTTGCTGCAAGCCGAACAGCGATCGCCAATAGAGTTGCCAGGACAAATACTCCTCGATCCGCACGACGGCGGCGAGATGATCGATGGATAATGGTGCCTCATCGATCACGGCGCCGGTGGGCGTAAATTCACCGTGCCACATGGCGTCGACATCATCCGCCCCAATCAGATAGACCAGGCTACCGCCAATGCCGCGCAAGGCGGGGAAGGCAAGGTTGCCCGGCGCGTCACCATCGTCGATCGTGCGGATGCCAAGATGGGCCGCGCGCGCGGCGACCGCATCGCGCTCGGGCACCACCAGCCCGACGGCACAGATGGATGGGCCATGGGCGGCGCGAAAATCATGGCCGAACCCCACTCCTTGCGCATTGACAACCAGATTGACCGATCCCGCCTGCCAGCGGCTGACCGCCTTGGTAGGGTGGGTACCGGTCCGCACGAAGCCCAGCGAAGCGAACATGCTCTCCAGTGCGGCGACGTCTTCGTCGCCGACCGCGAACTCCACAAATTCCGGACGAACATTGGCCGGCGGCGCAGGGGTCGCAGCGGGCCGATCGAGCAGACGCAACGCCGCATCCTCGACATAGCGAAGCGAGCGCAGGCCATCGGCAGCAATGAGGTCCGCAGACCAGCCACGAAAGCGATCGTTGAAGATTTCCAGCGAAAGCGGCCCCTGATAGCCGGTCGCCAATATTTCGGCGACATAGGCTTCGACCGATAGGCCGCCCTGCCCCGGAAAGTTGCGGAAGTGACGGCTCCAGTAGAGCAGGTCCATATCCAGTTTCGGGGCGTCGGCCAGTTGTACGAAGGCGATCTTGTCGCCCGGAATAGCCCGGATGCTATCGTTGGGGATACCGCGTGACAAGGAATGGAAACTGTCGAGGATGATGCCGACATGGGGATGATCCACCGCCTCAACAATCGACCAGGCGTCGCGATGGTCGAAGACATGACGGCCCCAGGCAAGCGCTTCATAACCGACGATGATGTCGCGGCTGGCGGCCAGTTCGCCCAGCTGCTGAAAGTCGGCGACGATCCGGTTGCGTTCGCCCAGCGCATGGGGCGAGCAGTTGGAACAGATGAGGATGTGCCGCGCGCCAAGTTCCCCCATCAGGTCGAACTTTGCCGCCGCCCGGTCGAAAGCGCGCTGACGCATGGCGCCGGGCATGCCTTCAAAATCGCGGAACGGCTGGTAGAGCATGCAGGAGAGGCCGAGATCCTCCAGCATCGCGCGCACTTCGCGCGGACGCAGCGGCGAGGCGATCAGGTCATTTTCGAAAATCTCCACCCCGTCGAAGCCGGCAGCGGCAGCCGCGCGCAATTTCTCCTCCAGCGTGCCACTCAATGATACGGTCGCGATGCCGAATTGCAGGGTCATGGCGTGACTCTCCTCCTTGCCGCATCGATGTAACGTACCAAATGGTTCATAAACGACAAGCCGGTTGCGACCAGCCGACCGCGCGCGCGTATCACCCCGCCAGCGCGGCGCGGAAGCTGGCGCCCATGCGGGCGGGATCGGCGATGCGGCCGGTAAAATGCTGGAAGGCGCCAACCGCCTGGAAAATGGTCATGCCGCTGCCGTCCAGCGTGGTGCAGCCGGCCTCGCGGGCTTCGCGCAGCAACTGGGTTTCCAGCGGGAAATAGACGATATCGGTGACCCACAGTCGGGGTTCGAGCAATGCGCGGGGGATGGCCGATCCGGGATGGACCGCCATGCCCATGGGGGTGGCGTTGACGATGCCGTCGGCGCCTGCGACTGCCGCGCCGAGATCCTGCCCCACGACCGCACGACCCGCGCCATGGGCGGCGCAGAGCGCTTGCGCCAGGGCGGTGGCACGGTTGCCGTCGGAATCGAACAGGGTCAGTTGCGTCACGCCGAGGTCCATCAAGGCATGGGCGGTGGCCGCCCCAGCTCCACCCGCACCCATCTGCACCACGCGGTCGGTGGCGGTACCGCGCGGCAGGCCGGAGCGGAGATTTTCGGCGAAACCGGTGACATCCGTATTATAGCCGATCCGACGACCGTCGCGGAAGACGACGGTGTTGACCGACCCGATCTGCGCTGCCTGCGGTGACAGTTCATCGAGATGGGCGATCACCGCCTGCTTATAGGGGTGGGTGACATTGACGCCGGCGAAACCGGCCAGTTGCAGCGCGTCGAGCAGCCGGGACAGGTCGTTGCCGTCCATGCCATCCGCCGCGAAATCGAACAGGCGATAGACGAGGCGCACGCCCTGTGCGTCCGCTTCGCTTTCATGCAGGCGCGGCGTCAGGGATGCCTGAATATCCCGCCCGATCAGGCCGGTCAGATAGCGGGCGGGGACGGAGCGGGTCTGGGTCAAGTGGGGTCATCCGGTTGGGAGAAAATATCCCCGCCGCCCGATGCGCCGGGCGGCGGGGCAGGCGGAGAGATCAGAATTTGAACTTCGCGCCGACATAGAAGGAACGACCAACCATGTCGTAAGTGCCCGCATCGGTGCCGTTCTGCGAGCTGGCGACGAAGGGAATAGCCTTGTCGAACAGGTTGGTAATGCCGCCGCGCAACTGCATATTGTCGTTGATGTCGAGCGTGGAGAAGACATCGAACAGGTTATAGGGCTTCACCCCGACCTGCTCCGCCGCCGGCGTCGTGATCGCGCTGATGTCACGCAGCTTGCCCTGATAACGCCAGCGCAGGCCGATGCCGAAGACGTCGGAGCTGTAGCCCACGGTGGTCAACGCCTTCCATTTGGGCAGCGGGCGACCCGGCGTGCTGGTGCCGACGAAATCCTGCGACGCGGAGCCCGGCAAGGTCTGAACCTTATAATGGTTCAGCCAGCCGATGGCCGAGGACGCATAGATCTTACCCGAACCGCCACCGATGCCGGCCTCCGACAGTTTCAGCGACCAGTTAACCTGCACATCGACGCCATCGGTGTCCAGTGCGCCGAGGTTCAGATATGGCTGGGCAATGGCGACGAGCTGACCGGTGGGATCGCGCTGAACCAGCTGGCAGAATTCGTTGCTGTTCGAATAGCTGCTGTTCGATCCATCCAGATTATAGCATTTGGCAAGGACAGTCAGACCATTGATGGTCGAAATGACGTTACTGATCTTGATGTTATAATAGTCGACCGAGAAGGAGAAGCCCGACAGCCAGGGCGAGGACAGTTTCGGATTGAACACGAAGCCGACATTGAAAGTGTTCGCCTTTTCCGGGGTCAAGCCGCTGTTGCCCTGAATATTGCCGCCGGTGGCGGTGGTGGCAAACTGATAGGCGTCGATCGCAGCGGCCGGGATGCCCTGCGCCAGGCAAAGGTCACGCACCTGCGCACCGTTCGTACCGGTCCGGGCGGAGGAGCGGACGTCGCACGGATCGCCGATGGCGGCGGGCGGCGTACCGATCGCCAGCTGTGATCCGGTGACGGGCGAGAAAAGCTCGCCGATATTGGGGGCCCGCACCGCGCGCTGGAAGCTGCCGCGGATCAGCAGCGCGTCCACCGGCTGCCATCGGGCATCGAATTCATAGCTCTTCACGCTACCGGTCGTGTTGTAATCCGAATAGCGGAAGGCGGCGCCGACACCGAGTTCATGGAAGAAAGGCGTATCCGACAGCAGAGGCACGTCGATCTGCGCCGCGAACTCCTTGACGCTGATCTCCCCCTGCGCCGGATTGGAGCCGACGACGGCTTCAATATTGTTCGACACCAGATCGGGGCTGGGATCATATTTATACGTATTCTTGCGATAGCCGGCGAGCAAGGCCAGTTGGACCGGGCCGGCGGGCAGATCGAACAGCGGACCGTTGACCTGGCCCTGGACCTGCGTCTGGGTCAACCGTTCGCGGTTGTGGACCGTTGCCGTCATATATTGCTGGCATTCGCGCGACAGGCTGGCCGCGTTGCTGATGCCGAAAGGATTAAAGCCGCCGGCACACAGCGAAGCGCCGCCATCGGCCGCATTCAGCAGCGTCTGGACCCGCGACTTCAGCACCGCGTTGAACATCGACTGGTTATGGACCGTCTCGTCATAGGAGACAAAGCCGTCGAACTTCCACGACCCGGCAATCGTGCCCTTCAGACCGCCAAGATATTGCTGGACCCGGTAATTTTCGTCCCAGCCCTTGTCGCCAATACCCACATAGCGGCCGCTCCAGCGGAACGGTGCATCGGGACTGGCGCGCGAGGCCAGCAGCGTGCGCAGGTCGGTCGGGATGAAGGGGTTGGTCACCGGAATGGTGGTGAAGGGCGCGAACTGCGTCAGGCTGCCACCTGCTTCGGTCGTGACAGTGGAGTCGACATAGAGGAACTGACCATAGGCGGTCAGCGATTCCGTCAGGTCGAACTCGCCCTTGGCAAAGGCCGATTTGCGCTCGAAGGCGTTGAGCAACTGCAATTGCGGGCCGACCGGCATGCGGACATTGCCACCCACCACGGCATAGGCGCCGGTCGTCGGCCCCTTATAATTGACTGCGCCGGTCTGGACGAAGAGCGAGCCGTCATTGTTGAAGCCCAGGTTCAGCGTCGGATTGACGGGATTGGTCACGCCATAGCTGGCGAACAGGCCGTTGAGCACCGCCTGATTGGGCAGGTTGAGCGCATTGGGCACGAACGTGCCGGTGCCGATGAAGGAGGACGGCACCTTGTCTGCGAAGAAGCCGCGCTGCGAACCGGAGAGCGGATCGCGCTGGCCATAGCTGAGCGCCAGCATCAGCCGGCCGCGATCGTCGGCGAATTTGGTGCCCAGCGCCAGCGAGGCGTTGAACTTGTTATAATCGCCGCGGAAGCTGTTGCCATTCTGGATATCGGCGCGAATGCCATCGAAATATTTGTCGGTCTTGAAATTGACCACGCCGGACATGGCGTCCGACCCGTAAATCGCCGACGCACCGCCGGTGATGACATCCACCGAACCGATGATCGATTCCGGCAGGATGTTGATGTCGACATTGCCGTTGATATCCGACAGCGGCAGGCGGCGGCCGTCGAGCAGGACGAGGTTGCGGTTGGAACCCAGGCCGCGCAGGTTGAGCGTCGCGCGGCCGCCGGCGCCCTGTCCGCCGGTGCCGGCATTGCCCGACGGGGTGAAGCCGGGCAGCTGGTTCAGCGAATCTTCCAGTGTGATCTGGCCGCTCTGCTGAACCAGTTCATCGGACACGGTGACGATCGGGCTGACCGCGACATTGTTCGGGCGGGCGATCAGCGATCCGGTCACGACGATATCGGCGGTGGCAGGTGCGGCGGTGTCAGCAGCCTGCGGGGCCAGCGCGGTGGCGGCCTCCTCAGCCGGCGCGGCCTGGTCCTGTGCCCATAGCGGCGCGGCAAAGGCGCCCAGCGCCAGCGCGGCCAGCGATCCGCCGAGGCGAAGCTGCATGGTGAAACCTGTCTTCATTCCATCCTCCCTTTATTATTACTAACTAGTTCGTACATAATTTCGTGCGACCCGAGGCTCTATTGTCCCTTAGGGCTATATTCTGAACCGTCTGTTGGTCAGTCCATCTCCACCCGGCGTACATCCCCCACGATGAAGACATAAGCGGCGGCTCCGACCAGCGCGAGCACGCCGATAAAGGCCAGTGCGCCGTAGAAGGAGCCGGTCTGCCCCACGATCACACCGACCACGATCGGCGTCACGATGCCCGCCAGATTGGCGCAGAGATTGAAGACGCCGCCAGTCAGGCCGATATATTGGCGCGGGGCGACATCGGAAATCAGCGTCCAGCCCAGATTGACCATGCCCTGCCCGAAAAAGGCGATAGACATGATGATGATGACCAGCGTGTTGCTCTGGACGAAATTGGCCGCGACAATGGTGGAGGCCAGCAGCAGGCCCGCGACGATCGGCAGTTTGCGCCCGATATTGGCCGAGCCGGTGCGGCGGATCAGCAGGTCGGACACCTGCCCGCCCAGCAGCACCCCGACTGAGGCGGCGATATAGGGCAGCACCGCGAAGGTGCCGGACTTCAGCCAGTCCATGCCCCGCTCGGTCGCCAGATAGGTGGGGAACCAGGTGAGAAAGAAAACCAGCGTCGAATTGCCGCAAAATTGCCCGATCGAGGCGCCCAAAATCTGGCGCTTACCCATCAGCTTGCGCACATTGGCCCAGGAGAAGGGGATTTTCTCGTCCGCCTTGGCGATCGTCAGGCCGCCGCCCGCTTCGATATGCGCGAGTTCGGCGGCATTGACGCGGCTGCTTTCACCCGGATCGCGATAGCGGGCATACATCAGCAGGCCGAACGCCATGCCGAGCGCCCCGGCAATCAGGAACAGGGCGCGCCAGCCAAAGCTGCCGACCACCCAGAACAGGACCGGCGCGAAGAAGGCGAGGCCCGCATATTGCCCCACGGCATAGACGGAATTGGCTCGCGCGCGTTCATCCTGCGGGAACCAACTGCTGAGAATGCGGCTGTTGCACGGGTAGCAAGGTGCCTCCGCCATGCCCAGCGCAAGGCGAAAGCCGAACAACATTGCCACATTACCGGCTATGCCGTGGAGCAAAGTGAAGAAGGACCAGAGGATCAGCGATCCGGCATAGGTGATGCGCGTGCCGAGCCTGTCAAGCAGCAGGCCGCCCGGAATTTGCGACGCGGCATAGGTCCAGGAAAAGGCGGAAAAGATGAAGCCCATCATCTCCGGGGAAATGCCGAGTTCCGCCGTCAGTGACGGAGCCGCCACGCCCATGACGGCGCGGTCCATATAGTTGAGCAGTGTGGCGACGCTGATGAGCGCCAGCACGCCGATGCGCGCGCGGGTGGGGCGCAGCAGCGTGGCAGGATCGACCGCCCTCATGCCGCGTTCCGCCGCTGGCTGAGGTGCCGCAGATGGCGCACGGCCAGCGGATAGCCGTCCGTCCCCATGCCCGACAGCATCGCCGTCGCCGTGCGTGTCACGATCGAGCGGGTACGCCATTCCTCGTCCCGGCGATGAATATTGGAAATATGGACCTCCACGATCGGGCAATCGCACATTTTGAGCGCGTCCAGCATGGCATAGCCGGCATAAGAGAATGCGGCGGGATTGAGGACGATGCCCATCGCACCGACGCGCGCTTCGTGCAACCAGCCGACCATCTCATGTTCGGCATTGGTCTGGCGGAAAATCAGGTCGACGTCCCAGCCTTCGGCTTCATGCCAGCAGGCGGCTTCGACATCGGCAAGCGTCTCGGTCCCATAGATATGCGGTTCGCGCACGCCCAGATGGTCGAGATTGGGGCCGTTCAAGATATAGATGCTACGCTGGCCCATGGCTGGCCCGATCCTCCCCGTCCGCCGGAATATGTTTCCCGATCTTGCAGAATCACGTCTACGCCAGTCCGAATATTTCGGCAAGCGAAATGTACGAACTAGTTCATACCATTTTTCGGCAGGCGATGGATGGCGATCCGGTCCGCCTGATAGGAACCGAGCCAAAGGTCGTCGCCCATCAGGACGGCCGCCGAAACGCCATTGAAGACCGGGTCGGGCGAGCCATAGGCGATCAGCGAGAAGCGCCGACTTTCCGGATCGAGCTGCGCCACGGCGTAGCCGCGATGGCAGAGCATGCCGTCAGCAACACCGTTGATGATCTGGCGCAAGCCGCCGCAGGCCGGTTCGTCGCGCACCATGCCGGCAAGCAGCAGTCTGTTGCCGTCCCAATGGATATTGTCCGGCATGAATTCGGGCGCCTGCGCGCGCCAGAGCGGCTGGCGCGTATCGGTCCGGGCATAAGCAACGACCTCGCGCAGGCCGAAGGCGATGACGTAAAAGCCGCTATCGTCGCGCGCCGTTTCCAGCCCGTTATTGCCAGGGAGTTCGGTGCCGGGCAGCAGACGAAAGGCGCGATCCCGTGGGCCGCGCTCGTAAACGCCGCCAGTTGCGCGTCCGAGCACGAAGTCGGTGATGCTGGTACCGGGGCGCGTCAGCACCGTGGCGAGCACGGTGCCATCGCTGTAGGAGGCCACGGCGTTGGCGACATGGCCTTGCGGCATGGCGAGGCACCCCTGCCAGCGCAGGGTCGGCGGTGCGGTGTCGTCGCGCGCGTCGATGGCGAAGACCTCGATCGCCTCCCGCCCGCCATGGTTGACGACGAGCAGTCTACCCTGCCCCGGCCCGGTCATCCGCAAGCTGAGGCCGCGCGCGGTGAACAGCGCCGGATCGGGCGGTGTCGCGCAATCGGGATAGGCCGGGTCTGGCGCAACCTGATCGGCGGCGGCGGTGAACCAGAATCGCGCCTGCCGCGTGCGGCTGTCCACCAGCTTCAGCCCCGCCCCGGTCGCAAAGCCGCTGGCGACGATCCAGGGCGTTTCGGAGATGTGGGCCAGATCCTCCGGCTTGTTCGCGCCGCAGACGAAGCTGAATTGCTCCGTTGGGGCACAGGCGTCGGTGGGGCGCTGTATGGACGATGTGGTCGCGCAGCCCGTCAGCACCAGCGCGGCTGTGCCGGCAAGGATGGAAAGCCGCGTCATGTGACGCGATAGACCCGGATGCGCACCGATGGTTTGGGCGCATCTTCGGGTGGCGCGCCGATCGTACCGATGAAGATCGCCTGATTGAGCCAGTCATGCGGGCCGATCGGCGCCTCGAAACTGGGGACGGTGCGCAGATAGCGGCTGGTGGCGCCGGGCACGCGGCTGTTGGTCAGGCCGACATTGCGGACATGGATCGGCGTGCCATCGTCGGCGCGCATCATATAGTCGGCCTCAATCACGGTCCAATTGTCGGCGCGCTGCAACTGCCAGTCCGCGCCGCCCGCGACCACCGTGCCCCGGATGCGGGGACCGGCGAAAGTGCCGCCAGTGATCGGCACGCGGCGGCGAGTGCCGATCGGGGTCGGGCCGATTTCTTCGGTCGGTTCCAGCGTCACGATCGCCTCATAGACGAAGTCGAGGCCGGGCATGTCGGTGGTGGCCGCCCTGCCCGGCACCACCGACAGCGCCATCGCGCCGCCGATACTGGCCAGCATATCCCGTCTACCGATCATCGCCATCAGTCCCTGACTTTGGGCCGCTCGGCCGGTGGCGATGCGTCGCCGAACAACGGCCAGTCGGCGAAATGCGGCCATGGCATCATGCTGCGCATCTCGCCCAATTGCAGCACCATGGGCTTGCGCGACGTAAAGGCAGGCCAGTTCGCGCCCGGTTTGCCGGTGCGGGCGAAGGCCACCAGATGGTCCATCATCTCGCCCGACAGAGCCCGATCTACCGGTGTCCAGTCGCGGGTGGTGCGGAACAGGTTGAGGCTGTCCAGCGTCCCAAGCCAATAGGGAATATCGGCGCTATGATAGGCGCCCACCGTCGCGGGATCATGATCGGCGAAGCGCACGCCCGGCCTGTAGGGATGAACGCGGGTGAAGAAGTAAGCGTGCACTGGCGCCTTGCCGGTGGCGGCCTGCGCCAGCGCCCATTGCGCCATTTGCGCATTGAGGGTGGAATCACGCTCGATATCGCGGGCCTGCTGCTGCGCTTGCATCACCGTACGGGCGGAATAGCGTTTCAGGATCGCATCGGCCTTGTCCGGGAAGGCGCGGCGCACGGCCGCTGCATAGTCGGCGACCGATGTGATGGGGCCTAGCGACCGAAAACTTTCGTCGCGGGTAAAGCCCAGCAGCAACGGCACGTCATTCTGGCGCCCGGCGGCGAAAGCAGCGGCGGGCGTCTGCGCCACGACCTCGCGGTCGATCACGATCGGACGGCGGCGGACCGGCGCGGCGAGCGCGGTCAGCTTGTCGGCGGGCATGTCGCGCATCTGTTCGATCGACTGGACACCCAGCGCTTCCTGCAAGGCGAGGCCTTCGGCCTCCGCTTCCTTGAGCGGGGCCGGCGTGCCGATGCCGCCAAATGCGCCGCCGCTCATGCCGACGACGCGCTCGAACAGGCCCTTTGTCGCCGGACTGGCCTGAAGCAACGAGACGGACATCGACCCGGCCGACTGGCCTGCTATCGTGACATTGGCCGGATTGCCGCCGAAACCGGCGATATTCGTTTTGATCCAGCGCAGTGCCGCGACCTGATCCTTCAGGCCGTAATTGCCCGACCGGCCGCCATTTTCCGCGCTGAGTTCAGGATGAGCGAGGAAGCCCAATGGCCCGACGCGATAGGCGATGGCGACATAGACGACCCCTTTGGCCGCCAGCGCCTCCCCGGCATAATTGGCCATGGAGGCAGAGCCGATATTGAAACCGCCGCCATAGATCCAGGTGACGACCGGATAGCCGCCCGCCGGCGCGGGGCCGGGCGGCGCCCAGATGTTGAGATAGAGGCAATCCTCGCTGGTCGCCTCTTCCCCGAAATAATGGTTGAGGTTGCGGGCGCGCAGCGGCTGGATACATTCGGGCGCGGGACGATCGGCATGCCACACACCATCCCAGCGCGCATGCGGCTGCGGATCGCGCCAGCGCAGATCGCGCACCGGCGGCGCGGCGAACGGCACGCCCAGCCAGGCGCGCACGCCCGACGGCAGTGCCTTGCCATCGACCAGACCCGCGTCGGTGCGGACGGGATCGCCGGCGGACTGTGCGACGATCTGCGCCGGGGCAGCTGACGACAGCAGCAAGCCCAGAACCAAGCCGGGTGCCAGCATCAGGCGCCGCATCACTTGCGGCCCTTGAGCTGCGTATCGAAGAAGCGGAAGGTCAGGTCCAGCGCACGGAGCGAGGCGTCGCGGGTCGCAGCGGCATCGGCGCCGATCCAGCTATGGCCGACGCCATTGATGATTTCCAGCGTGACCGGGACGCCGACGCTCTTCAAGGCAGTGGCAAGCTGGCGCGACTGGTCGGCGGGCACGACCTTGTCGTCCGTGCCGTGGATCAGCAGCATCGGCGGGTCTTTGGCATCGACATGGGCGGCGGGGCTGGCGGCCTTGATGCGGTCGGCCGAACAATTGGGCTTCACGCAGTCCAGATAGGCGTTCTCCGCGCCGGCGATGACCGGCGGCATGGTCGCGAAATCATAGACGCCATACCAGCCGACGCCCGCCTGTACGCAATCGCTCTGGCCCGGATTGCTCTTGTCCTCGCTGGTCGGCGCGCTGCCGCATTGCAGCGCGGCGAGCGCCGCGAGTTGGCCACCAGCCGATCCGCCCCACACCGCGACATGGCTGCCATCCAGCCCGAAACGCTGCGCATTGGCGCGCAGATAGCGGATGGCGGTGCGGACGTCATCGATCGCGGCGGGGAAAGGCGCTTCCTTCGACAGCCGATATTCAAGCGAGGCGACGACATAACCCCGCGCAGACAGGTCGGCCAGCACGGCGGGAAAGTCACTGAAGGCGCCCGACTGGCGGGTATGGCCGTTCGCCCAGCCGCCGCCATGGATGTAGATGACCAGCGGCAGCGGCTTGCTCTGCTGCGCCGGGCGGTAAAGGTCGAGGATGATGGGCCGATAGCCGGGGATGGTCGAATAGGCGATATCGGTATTGACCGTGACGCCGTTCGCCAGCGTCAGGATGCGGTCGGGCATCGGATCGCCGAGCGCAGGTTCGGGGGAGGTCGCCGGCGATGGCGGTTGGGCATAAGCTGATATGGGCGCCGACATGGTGGCCGTGAGCAACGCCAGACCCAAAGATAGCGTGATCCGCTTGCGCATAATCCTCTCCCGTTCGCGATTCTTGTGCTAACTATTTCGTACATTGATATCATCGGCGATGCACAAGGCAAGTCCGATGATGATGTGCCAGCGACAGACGGAGCAGCGGAGTAGCCACACTGCATCCCGTCGCCAATCAACGTCATGCTGAACTTGGTTCAGCATCCATTTTTCCTGACGAACGGATGGTGCATGACGGCGCAATGGATCCTGAGCCGAAGGCCAGCGCAGCTAAACAAGTTCAGGATGACGATTATTGAAGAAATCGTCGCCCTTCCCTTCAGGCCCGGCACCAGCTTTCGACGATGTCGATCACATTGCCCCGTCGCCGCGCCAATATCTTGGGCGCGGTCACATCCCGCTCGAAACCGTAGGAGACGGTATAGCGATTGGAGACGTTGTAGAAGCAGAGCGCGCTGATCGTCATGTGCAGTTCCAGCGGGTCGATCCCTTCGCGGAAATGGCCGCTGGCAACGCCGCGCGCCAGGATGTTGCGCAACTGTTCCACCACTTTGCGATTGCGTTCACGAATACCGGGAATCTCGCCGATATGGGCGCCGCGCAGGATATTCTCGTTCATTACCAGCCGGACGAATTCGGGATGCTGATGATGATAGTCGAAGGTCGCGCCGACCACGTCGCGCAGCGCTGCGTCAGGAGCCAGATCGCTGCGGGTATTATCCGCGTCAATCTCGCGCACCGCCGTGTAGGCCCGCTCCAGAACGGCGCGATACAGGCCTTCCTTGCTGCCGAAATAATAATAGATCATCCGCTTGGACGCATCGGTCCGTTCGGCGATCTCGTCGATCCGCGCGCCGCTCAGCCCCTTGTCGGCAAATTCCAGCGTCGCGACGTCCAATATGTTGAGGCGGGTTTCCTCCGCCTCGCCGGCCCGTCCACTCGCCTTACCCTGTATGTTCGTCGGCGATCTGGCCACGCATCCATCCTTCTCTATTTGCGACCGGCATAGCTTGCCAGCGCCGCGCCATACAAGAGAGGATGCACGGGAATGACAAGGCGCCGCCTGCCCGAAGACACGCGGCACCTTCATGAATCAGAAGCGGACGCCTACGCCCATCCAGATGCGGGCCGGGTCGATGACATAGCCGGACGCATCATAATCCAGCCGCTTGTCGAGCAGATTCTGCACCCCGCCATGCACGGTAAAGGCCGGCGTGATCTTGTAGGAGCCACCGATATCCACCACCGTATAGCTGGCGGCGAAGATGTTGGTACCGCTGATCTGCGCCTCCGTCACCGCCTCCTTGCCGCGATAGACGGCGCGGGCATAGGCGGACAGGCGATCATCGGGTTTCCAGTTGAGCGAGGCGCTGGCCTGCTGCTTGGGCGTGTCGTTGAGCGCCGCCCCCGCCGCCGCGCCGGTAAGTTGCTCCGAATCGGTCAGCGTACCCGTGGCGTTGACCCGCAGCGTGCTGATCAGCGGAAAGTCGACCGCGATTTCGATGCCGTGCACCTTGGCCTTGTCGACATTGACATAGGTCGTGGGCGGACGGCCGATCGAACTCAGCGGCTCGTCGATGCACCAGGCCGCCGCCACTTCGCAGGTGACGCGGGTGATCTTGTCGTTGAAACGCGTGTCATAGGCGGTCAGGCTGGCGTTGAAGCGACCGCGCGAGAAGAGCAAAGCGGCCTCGATCGTGCGGCTGGTTTCCGCTTCCAGATCGGGATTGCCATAGATGGTGCCGCCGCGGCTGGACTGGCCCCAGTCGGGGATGGTCTGGCGCAGGCTGGGCGCACGGAAGCCCTGCGAATAACCGCCCTTCAGCGTGAAGGCGGGATTGATGTTCCACACCGCATAGACACGCGGGGTCCAGTGGACGCCATATTGTTCGTCATTGTCCATGCGGATGCCGCCGGTCAGCGCCAGCCCGTCGAGCAGCTTCAGCTCATTTTCGGCGAACAAGGCCCAACTGGTCCGGGTCGTCCCGGTGGTGGTGGAACCGGACAGCAGGTTGCCGGTCAGGTCGGTCAGATCCTCATGGCGATAGAAGCCGCCGAGGGTCAGCGTGTTGGACGGCAGCGGCACGACCCACAGGCTCTGCGCAACCGTATTCTTCACTTCCTTCTGCGAGGTGACGTTCTCCGCATCCTCATATTGGATATAGGATTCGGAGGACGCGAAACCCCATTTGCCGCTATGGCTGATGGAGGCAACCTTGCGCTTCTGGTCCTGAATATCGACGGTGCCGGCCGGCGATGTGGCGGACGCCTCGATCGTCTCGCCCGAAATCTGCGTCACCTTCTGCCGATAATAGCCGGCCTCGACCAGGATTTCGTGATTGTCATTTAGTGCGAAGCCCAGCTTGGCAGCCAGGCTTTCATCCTCACGCTTGGGCGTGCCGCCGATCACCTTGTCGCCTTCGCGCCGGTTGATCGCACCCTGCAACTGGATGCCGACGCCCTTCGTCACCGGGCCGGACAGATAGAAATTACCGTCCGCAAAATTGCCATAGTCGCTGCCCAGTTGCATCGTGCCGTTGACCCGCGCACTGCCACGCCAGTCGCCACCGATCCGCCGGGTGATGATGTTGACGACGCCGCCCATCGCGTCCGAGCCGTAGAGCGAAGACATGGGACCGCGCACGATTTCGATCCGCTCGATCGCTTCGAGCGGGGGCAACTGGCCGCCTTCGCTGATATTGCCACCATTGGTGCGGGATTCGCGTGAGGACAGGCGCTTACCATCGACCAGGATCAGCGTATATTGAGGCGCCATGCCGCGAATGGAGATGTCGCGGCTGTTGCCTTCGCCCGGCGTAACGGTGACGCCCGGCACTTCCATCAGCGCGTCGGTGACTTCGCGATAAGGCATGCGATCCAGCGTCTCGCGATTGATGACGGTAATGGAGGCTGGCGCATCGCGCACTTCCTGCTCGCGTCCGGCGGCGGTGACGACGATCTGGTCGCCATCGGCGACCGCGTCGGCGGCAAGAGTAGTGGCGGGAAGGAGGATGGCGGCGAGCGCGCTACCGGCACGCAAAAGGGTCTGGGCCTTCATGGAAAGTCCTTGGATTGAACGACAGGATGGGCGCGCGAATGCGCCTCTGGATTAGGCTGCGACAGAATGCGCAGTCCGGCGGTGATGGTTTTTTGGAAGTCCCCCGGCGCCTTTGCGACGCTCTCAGATGCGATTGCTTCGCAGTCGCATCTGTCGCATTCTCCATGCTATGCCAAATATCAATTTTGAATAACCGACTTGCCCGATCTGATCGGTCAGACGGCGGCCGCCAGTTGGTCGATCAACCACAGCGTCGCGGGATCACGGGCACTGCGCTCGTGCCAGAGCACCCAATAATCGAAGCCTTTAATCTCCGTCGGCGAAGGCAGGCAAGCAAAGCCATGCGAGCGGGCAAACCGCCCGGCTGCGCGGGTTGGCATAGTCAGGATCGCGTCGGTTGCGCCGATCAGGTCGGGCGCGGCGTAGAAATAAGGCAGCCGCGCCACCAATTGCCGCTCTGCTGCGCGCTCGCCCAGACGGGACTGGACATGATCGACGTCCGGATCGCCGATCGTGACCGCGACATGCGGCCAGGCCAGATAGGTGTCGAGCGAAATCGGCGCGGCGGCACCGCGCGCCAGGATCGGATGATCGGACCGCACGATCAGCGATTGCGTCTCGCTGAACAGGTGACGCGCATGGGTCAGCGACAGGTCGGGTTCGAAGCCGTAGATGATGAGGTCCAGCTCGCCCGACACCAGTTTCTTGAACATATCCCCCGAAAAGGCGGACACATCGATGCCACAGGCGGGGGCCGCCGCGCCGATCCCGGGCAGTGCGGGCGACACCACCGACAGGACGCCATAATCGGTCGCCGCTATGCGGAAATTGCGGTCCAGCAGGGCGGGATCGAAGCGCGCCGGTTCCAGCAGCGCGCTGCTCATCGCCAGCCAGGCTTCGAGCGGCTGCGCCAGTTCCTCCCCCCGCTGGGTCAGCGTCATGCCCCCGCCCGATCGCACCAGCAGCGGATCGGACAGCAATTGCCGCAATTGTCCCAGTGCGCGGCTGACCGTCGGCTGGCTCAGCCCCAGTCGTTGGGCCGACCGGCTGACACTACGGGTTTGCAACAGCATGCTGAGCGTCATCAGCAGGTTGAGGTCGATGGGCTTGATCGGCTGGCTCCGGATTGCGATTTTTTCGCATTAGCCAGCGCACAGATATGCTTCAAGCCGTGCAGTCAATCCAACATGGTTCGCAACGAAAGAGACACAGATTGGCCATGTTCATCAAGCGCATCCAACGTCGCGCGCGCCATGGCCCCATAGGCTGGCAGCAGATGCGGCTGGTCGGCACGTAGCGCGGCCAGATGCCGCCCGATCGTCTCCCCATCCCCCCGCAGCAACGGACCGGACAGCGCCGCCATACCGCGATCCAGACTATTATCCATTGCCGCGCGGACCAGCGGCCCCAGCAACGCCGCCGGATCGGCAATGCCCGCCGCTGCCAGCGCATCGCGCGACCCGGCGATCAATGTGACGAGATGGTTGGCCGCGTGGCAGAGCGCGGCATGATACAGCGCCCGCTGCCCCTCCCCCACCTGCTCCGCCACGCCGCCCAACCGGGCGACCAGATCTCGCGCCGCCGCGATGGCCGGATCATTGTCAGCCGTAATGACGAAGGTCGCCCCGGTCATGCGGGCGACTTCCTGTGCCGGGTCGCCGGTAAAGGTCATGGCCGGATGCACTGCCGCCGTCAGCGCGCCCTGCTGCTGTAGCGGCGCTAGCAAGGCCGCCCCGCTGCGCCCGCTCAGATGCAGGATGAACGGCGCCGCGCCATCGGGAAGGCAGATGGCAAGATCGGTAACGACTCCGGCGATGGCATCGTCCGACACCGCGATCAGGATCAGGTCGCACTGCTGCGCGATCGCCGCCAGATCGTGTGCGCTCTGGCTCCCCGTCGTCGCCGCGCCCAGCGCATCACGCCGGACGGGGTCACGCCCCCAGATCATCAGGGGCGCTGTCGAATGTCGCATGAGCGCCAGTGCCAACGCGCCCGCCACGCGACCCGTGCCGACAATGCCGATCCGGCGATAAGGGCCTGCGCTGTCCATCGCGCCGGCTTAACCGCTCATCCGCCCAAGTGCCAGCACGGCGTTAACGACATCTCGTAAGCGGACACGCAGGATTATCGGCTAGCCATGGCCTCATGCGCACCCTCCTTCCCGCCGCCGCCGCGATCGCCTTCAGCCCTGCCTGCGCTTTCGCTGCGGACGTGCCCCTCTATCCCGTCGGCCTGCCATTCAGCCCCGGCGCGCCCAAGCCGGTCGCACCGGAGCATCCGCTCTATCACCGCATCGCGCTCGACGCGGTGGCGGACATGCCGGGCGTCGTCGGCACATCCGCCACCGCGGGGATCATGGGGGCGGCCAAGCGCAGCAGTTTCGAGAAGGCCCTGCGCGAGACGCTGGAGAAGCTCAACCTGCTGGCCCCCAGCGAGGCGGAGGCCCAGGTGCGGCTATCGCCCCGCTGGATCAGCATGGACGCGCCGTTCAAAATCTCCTTCTCCAGTGACGCGACGGTGCGCATGGGATGGAGCCTGACCCGCATCGACAATGGCCAGCGCATCTTCGATCGGGAAATCGCGACGTCGGCGGAATCAAAGGGCGGCAGCGGCAGCGAGCGCGCGACCGGCGTCGGTCGCGTCGCGCTGATGACCAACATCGCCTCGGCCATGCGTTGCATCGACCTCGCCGCTTATGGTCAGGCGCCGCAGGATTGCGCGCTGACACCCGGCTTCACCTATCACGCGCCGACCTACAAATTCCTGTTCGTGCCGGCGCGCTGAACCCGGCGCCGGCACAATCCGGTCAGGCCACCGCCGCGATGATGATGATCTCCACCTTGTAATCCGGCGTCGCCAGCTTTGCTTCGCCGGTCGCGCGGGTGGGCGCGGGTACATCGGCGATCCAGCCATCCCAGACCGCATTCATTTCCTCAAAGTCCGCCATGTCGGCCAGCCAGATGGTGGCGCGCAGGATATGCGACTTGCTGCTGCCGGCCAGCCCCAGAAGGCGCTCGATTTCCTCCAGCGCGCTCTTCGTCTGCGCGGTGACGCTCTCGCCGTCGCCGACTTGTCCCGCCAGATAGACGGTGTCGCCATGGATGACCACTTCGCTCATGCGCAGGCCGGTTTCGATGCGGGTGATGGTCATGCTGTCTCCTAGGATGTCAGTTGCGATACCGCGACAAAGCCAGATCGGCGCTCTCGATCGCGGTTTCCCGACCGCTGATGATGTCGGCAATGACATGGCCCGAACCACAGGCCATGGTCCAGCCCAGCGTGCCATGGCCGGTGTTAAGGAACAGATTGTCGATCTTCGTCGCGCCCACCACTGGCGTCGAATCCGGCGTCATCGGTCGCAATCCGCTCCAGAAGGTCGCGCCGGACAGGTCGCCTGCACCGGGGAACAACGTGCCGACACTATGGTCCAGCGTATTGTGCCGCGCTTGTGGCAAGTCATTGGTATAGCCCGACAGTTCGGCCATGCCACCGACACGGATACGGTCGCCAAGCCGCGTGATCGCCACCTTGTAGCTTTCGTCGAGCAGGGTCGACACCGGTGCGCCTTCTTCCTTCACGATCGGCACGGTGATCGAATAGCCCTTCACCGGATAAACCGGCAGGCGCAGGCCGAGCGGCGCGACGATCAGCGGCGAATAGCTGCCCATCGCGACCAGATAGGCGTCGCCGCTCACCGGCCCTTCCGCCGTATCGACATGGGCGATACGCCCGCCTTCCGTGGCGAGGCCCCGGATCGTGCGGCCCATCAGGAACTGCACGCCGCGCGCCTTCGCCATGTCCGCCAGCGCGTTGGTGAATTTGAAACAATCGCCAGTCTCGTCCTGTGGCAGGCGCAGCCCCCCGACGATCGACGCCTCACTGGCGGCCAGTCCAGGTTCGGCGGCAAGGCACCCGGCGCGATCCAGCACCTCGAACGGCACATTGTCGGAGCGCAGCACCTCTATATCCTTGGCGATGCCGTCCATCTGTTTCTGTTCGCGAAACAGTTGCAACGTGCCACGACTGCGCTCGTCATAGCGGATGCCCGTCGCCTCGCGCAGAGCGATCAGCCGGTCACGGCTATGTTCGGCGAGCCGCACCATCCGGCCCTTGTTGATGCGATAGTCCGTGGCGTTGCAGTTGCCCAGCATCGCCACCAGCCAGCGCAACATCGCCATGTCAACCTTTGGCCGCAGGATCAGCGGCGCATGCTGCATGAACAGCCAGCGCAGCGCCTTGGCCGGGATGCCCGGCGCCGCCCAGGGGGAGGCATAGCCCGGCGAAATCTCGC
The DNA here is from genome assembly GCF_031843765.1 of Sphingobium sp. WCS2017Hpa-17. Classification (NCBI taxonomy): domain Bacteria; kingdom Pseudomonadati; phylum Pseudomonadota; class Alphaproteobacteria; order Sphingomonadales; family Sphingobiaceae; genus Sphingobium; species Sphingobium sp. WCS2017Hpa-17. Next base: position 534,736 of record NZ_JAVTIV010000002.1, on the reverse strand, counting down.
CCGCATTGGCAAAGCTGGTTTCCTGCGCGACGCCATTCTGGCGGTCGACCACGACCACCTCATGCCCGGCCTCGGCTAGATACCAGGCGGATGTGACGCCGATCACGCCGCCGCCCAATATGACGATCTTCATGCCTGCACACTCCCTGCATCGGTAACCGTCGGCACCGGCAGATAGGTCCGTTCATATCGGCTGCCGAGCCGGGTCAATATTTCATAGCTGATCGTGTCCGCCTGCGCGGCGACGTCGTCGATCCTCTGGTTGGCGCCGAGCAGTTCGACCGGCGCACCGGGATAAAGCAGATCGGCAGGCACATCGGTAACGTCGACTGCCATGCTGTCCATCGACACCCGGCCGATGACGGGAACGCGGACGCCGCCGATAAAGGCGCTGCCCCGGCCGCTCAGATGGCGCGGCCAGCCATCGGCATAGCCGACCGAAACGGTGGCGATCTGCGTCGGCCGTTCGCAGCGATGGGTCAGGCCATAACCCACGCCTGCGCCGGCCGGCACCTGCCGCAACTGCATGATATAGGCGTCGAGCGCGACCACGGCCGCCATCGGGTTGGGATCGCCATGCGGCGCGCCGCCATAAAGAGCGATGCCCGCGCGCACGATATCGCCATGCCGCACGTCGGGCGCCATGGCCCCGCCTGAATTGTCGATCGAACGCGGCACACCGGGGAATTGTGCCGCGATATTGTCGAACAGGGACCGTTGGTCGGCATTGACCGGGCTGGACGGCTCGTCCGCGCAGGCCAAATGCGTCATGACCAACTGGACATCGACCCCGGCCAGCCTGCCCGGCTCATCACGCAGGACCGCCAGTTCCTCCGGCGTCAGGCCAAGGCGCGACATCCCGCTATCCACTTGCACCACGGCCGGCAGGCTTTGCCCCAGTTCGCGCGACAGCGCCGCCCAGCGATCGATCTGGACCAGCGCGTTGAGCACAGGCACCGCTCCGATCCCCGCACATTCCGCCTCCGCGCCGGGACGCAGACCATTGAGGATATACAGGGTGGCATCCTGCGGCAGGTGGGGCTTCAACATCGCCGCCTCGCACAGATGGGCGACGAAAAAATGGCGGCACCCTGCGTCCAGCAAAGCTCGCGACACCGGCACCGCACCAAGGCCATAGGCGTCCGCCTTGACCACGCCGGCTACCTGCGCGGGGGCGACCCGCTCTGCGATCAGGCAATAATTGGCCACCAACGCGCCCAGATCGATGCGCAGGTCAGCCGCCGTTCCATAATCCATCGCCATCCCCTTTCGATAACCGTCAGGCTAACCGACGTTTCTGCAAATAGGCTGCCGAAATATGCGACTTTATTTGAATATTCCGCCATATAGGACAGGATATTTCAACAGAGTCGCATAAATGACCAATAGCCTCGACAATGCCGATCGCGCGATTCTGCGCCTGCTCAAACTCAACGCCCGCCGCTCCAATGCGGAAATCGCGGCGGAGGTCAGTCTTTCGCCCTCCGCCTGCCACCGGCGTATCCGCCAATTGGAAGCGCAAGGCTATATTCGCGGCTATACGCTGGTAACTGGCGGGCGCGAAGAGGGCGCGATCGTCAATGTGCTGGTACAGGTCACGCTGGACCGCCAGACGGAGGATTATCTGTCCCGCTTCGAACATGCGGTGCGACAATGTCCGGAGGTGCGGGAATGTTTCCTGATGACCGGGTCTGTCGACTATTGGCTGCGCGTGGAGGTCGACAGCGTAGACGCCTATGAACGCATCCATGGCGAGATATTGTCCCGCCTGCCCGGCGTGACCCGGATCAACAGCAATATCGCGATGCGCGACGGCCTGCGCCCCCGGCGCGGCAAGGGGTGATGCGGATTGCGTGACTTCCGTTCGCTTCGAGCGAAGTCGAGAAGCCCTTAGCCCCGCGTTTCCGTTTGGCTTCGCAGATCTCGGCTCTGCCTCGTTTCTCGACTTCGCTCGAAACAAACGGCCGCAAATGTGGCGCGTCTGTGCAAAGCGGGAGGCACCACGCCCCCCGCCCGCCAGATCATTTTACCTGAAAGCCTGACCAGAAGCTGTCAGCCTGGTCGATCCAGATGGTGTTGAAGCCGGTCGCGATCGCCGATCCCTCGATCGAGGGGATGATCGCATCTTCCCCGCCCAGTTCGACCGCTTCCTCGACCCGGCCGATGAAGCGGCTGCCGATATAGCTTTCATGGACGAAACGGTCGCCCACGCTCAGTCGACCTGATGCCGCCAGATGCGCCAGTCGCGCCGACGTGCCGGTACCGCACGGGCTGCGGTCGATCGCCTTGTCGCCGTAGAAGACGGCATTGCGACCATCGGCCCCCTCGCCGCGCGGCTTGTCCGCCCAGAGGATATGGCTGACCCCCCGGATCGTCGGGTCGAGCGGATGGACCGGCTCATATGTCTCGCGGATCGCCTCGCGGATGCGACCGCTCAGCTCGATCAGGCGCGCCGCGCCCATATCGTCCAGGCCGGTATATTGGCCCTGCGGCTCGATGATCGCATAATAATTGCCGCCATAGGACACATCGACGCTCAGCGCGCCGATGCCCTCCACATCGACTTCGATTCCCTTCGCCGCGACATAGGCCGGGACGTTGGTGATGCGCACCGCCGTCACCTTCTGCCCCTCCGTCTCATAGGCGATCTCGATCACGCCAGCGGGCACCTCGACCTTCAGCCGGCCGGGCGTCGTCGGCACGATCAGCCCATGTTCCAGGCCGAAGGTGATGATGCCGATCGTCCCATGGCCGCACATGGGCAGGCAACCGCTGGTTTCGATGAACAATATGCCGATATCGGCATCCGGCAACGTCGGCGGATAGAGGAAGCCGCCCGACATCATGTCATGCCCGCGCGGTTCGAAGCACAGGCCGGTGCGAATCCAGTCGAAACGGGTCAGGAAATCCTGCCGCCGTTCCGACATGGATGCGCCCTTGAGCAGCGGGGCCCCGCCCGCGACGAGGCGGACGGGGTTTCCGGCCGTGTGGCCATCGATGCAGAAGAAGGTGTGACGCATCGCCGCTCCCTATCAGGCCGCAGCGGCGACCGACAGGTCCGGACGGGTCGCGGCGGCCTTTTCGACCATCGCGATCACTTCGGCGCGGCGTTCGCCCTGCAACACATAGCGCGGCGGCAGCACGCGCTCCGACCCGCGACCCATCACTTCTTCGGCGAGCTTGATCGACTGGACCAGATCATGTTCGGCATCCAGATGCAGCAGCGGCATGAACCAGCGATAGATTTCCATCGCCTTGGCATGATCGCCCCGCTCGAAAGCACGGACCAGCTCGACCGATTCCTTGGGGAAGGCGTTGGTCAGGCCCGACACCCAGCCCTGCGCACCCAGATACAGGCCTTCCAGCGCGACGTCGTCCAGACCCGCGAACAGCGTGTAGCGATCGCCGAACGCATTGCGGAAATCGGTGAAGCGACGGGTATCGGGCGCCGATTCCTTGACCGCGACGATATTCTCGACGTCGATCAGGGCGGTCAGAACCTCCTGGTCGATGACGGTGCGATAGGCCGGCGGGTTGTTGTAGAGCATGATCGGCAGGCCGGTCTGGTCGGCCACGCCCTTGAAATGGTTCACCAGTTCATGGGCCTTGGTGACATAGACCATCGGCGGCAGCAGCATCAGGCCATCGGCGCCAGCCTTTTCGGCGGCCTGCGCATAGCGGACGGCGCGGCGCGTATCATACTCCGACACGCCGGTGATCACCGGCACGCGACCGTCCACCACTTCGACGATGGCAGAAAGAACGCTGACCTTCTCTTCATAGTCCAGCGAGTTGTTCTCGCCCACAGTCCCCAGCGCAATCACGCCGGTGACGCCGTCCTTGACCAGATCGTCGACCACGCGCTGCGTGTCGGCGAGGTCGATCGACAGATCTTCACGCAGCTGCGTGGTGACCGCCGGAAACACGCCCTTCCAACCAATTGCCATATTCGTTCTTCCTGCCTTTTCGCGATTAATCTAAATATCGTATACGATATTACGTTGGCACTTGCAACGGACTTTTTGCACTGCGGCAATCATTTGTTACCGCTAGCATCCGGCACCGGATCATCGACATCGCCGCTGAATGGCTGAAGATGGTCGATCACGCAGATCGGGCCGGCTATCTGGCTGGGCGTGGCCAGCGCCCGCACCTTGTCCCCCTCGCAATAGCCCGCGCCGCTCGTCTCCACGACGGCGGTGGCGAAGGCGTTGAGGCCGGGGCAGGAACCGCCCTTGAAGACCGCGATATAGGATTGCTTCCGGTTCGGCTGGCCCCGGAAATAGAGCCGGCCATCCTCGCGCACCACCGGGGCGGCAACCCGGCTCTGCACGATGCAGCGCCGGTCGGGGGCCACCTCGCCGGCCAGCGCGACCGATGCGGTGGCCAGGCCGATGCCCGCCAGCAACAGGACAGTGATTCCGGATCGCGTCATGATGTCATCCTTTCCTGCTGCGCCGCGATCAATCATCGGGCAATGTCACGGTCACGGCCAGCGCGCCGCTGTTGCCGGCAAAGCCGACGTCGTTGAACCCCATCACCAACCCCGCGGCCTGATCCGGGATCGTGACCCGCGCGCCCTTCCCCACCGCAAAGGGGCGCCCCATCAATACGCCCTGCGCATCGACAAAGGCCGCCATCAACGCATGGCGATGATTGGGATAGAGGATCTTGGGCGCATATAGGCTGGGATAATATTTCCCGCCATCGCCCGGCTGGTCATCTACCGCCTGATCCTCCAGCCCTTCCGGCCCGACATCCCGACCGTCGACCTGCGTCGTCGCGCCATCGGCCACCAGAATCGCGATCTTCTCGGCGGTGTCATTGACGAAGCCGCCGACCATGGCGGGCGGCCGTTCGTCGCCCTTGCCATAGCGCATCTTCTTGTTGGCCTTGTTCAGCCAGGGGCCGGACCGCGCATCGACGCTCAGGCTGACCTCCTTCGCCGCCACCGGGGCGGCGGCCATCAGCAGGGCGGTCGCCAGCAACAGGCCTTTCATCATTGCGCCTCCTTATCCTCCACGATCACGCGGGCTTCGGGAATATCGACCGTCACCGACAGGCTACCAGCATTGTCGGCATAAATATCGTCATTGATGCCCAGCGAAATGCCCATCGCCCCGGCCGGCACGCTCACCGCCGCCGCCCGCCCGATCAGGAAGGGCATGCCGACGATCCGGCCGTCCGCGTCGATGAAGGCGCCGAGCAGCGCGTTCAGCTTGATCGGCCGGGTCGCCCGATCGACATAATAGCCGGGAAAGACGACGCCCGAATTGCCGACATTATCGTCGGCCACGAAATCCGCCTGCCCGTCCGGCCCGATGGCGATACCACCCGGAATCGTCGTCGTTTCCCCAGTCGCGGAAAATCGGACCTTCGCGCCCTCGAACAGATGCTGACCCGCGATCATCACCGGGCGGCTGCCATCGCGCCGACCAAAGCTCTTCTTGCCATTGACGCCGGGATTCCATGGCATCGCGGTCGCCGGCACCGTGACCGCAACCTCCTTCGCCTGTGCCTGACCCACCATCATGACAGTCAGCACCAATAATATCTGGACTGCACGCACGCCCTCGTCCTCCCAAGAAAAAGCGGCCGTGACGACAATTCGCCACGACCGCTTGTGTCTGCCTAGCTGCGCATCGCGATCAGAAGCGGAAGCGAACGCTGCCCTGCACCGTCCGCGCCATGGTGCGGACGCCCAGCGGCAGCAGATTATCCTTGCCGAAGTAGCGATAGGGATCGTTGCCGGTCAGGTTGGTGCCTTCGATCGACAGGGTCATGAACTTGACCGGCGTGTAGTTGACGGCCGCATCCAGACGATAGGTGGCGTCATTGTACCAGCTATAGGCCGGATTGTCGGTCCACACCCACAGGCGATAGGGCGAACGATAGTTGAAGGCGACGCGGGTGCTGAACTTGGGGGTGTCATAATAGAGCGCCGCGTTGGCGGTCCATTTCGACGTGTCGACCGAGTCGAACGCACCGGGGAAATCCTCGGGATAAGGGTATTCGACGCGCGCCTCCAGGATACGGGAGACGTTCAGGCTGGCGCCGAAATTCTTGAGCGCGCCCGGCAGGAAGTCGAAGAAGCTCTGCACCTGCGCTTCGATGCCGTAGAAGGTGCCGTCGCCCGCATTGCGCAACTGCGATATCGTGCCGCTGCGGCCCGGCAGGCCATATTCACCCAGATCGGCCGCCACTTCCCGGCTGAAATAGGTCCAGTTGGTCGCCTTCTTGTAATAGCCCGCGATCGACGCGGAACCGGCCCGCCCGAAATAATGTTCCAGGCTGGCATTGATCGACCATTCGCGCTGCGCCTTCAGGTCCGGGTTGCCGGCATCGACATTGGGCGTCGCCGCATTGGGATCGACGAAGAAGAAAGGACGCAGGTCGTAGAAGTTCGGCCGCGACACGTTGGTGGTATAGGACAGGCGCAACTGCGTCTTGGGATCGAAATGCAGCGTCGCGGTGACGCTGGGCAGATAATCCATGAAGTTGCCGCGCCCCGAGCTTTCCTCGATGATCAGCGGATATCCGTCCGCCGCTGCACCGATGCGATATTGGAAGCTGTTCGAGCTGCCCCAAGTATTGACCGCGCGCAGGCCGACCACGCCGTCGATCGGGAAGCCGACATCGAAGCCATAGTTAAGCTGCGCATAGGCCGCGAAGGTATTTTCGACCGAGGTAAAGGTCTGGCCCTGATCGCTCGGCGGCAATTCGCTGGAGAAACGGACCGCGTTGCCCGGATCGGTCGCCTGAATATAGGCGCGCACCGCGTCGATATTGTCGAGCAGCGCCTTGCCGGGGATGCGATACCATTGCGGCGAACCGGCCAGATCCGGGCCGATCAGCGATGCCTGATCCCCGCCGGGGAAGGCCGTGAGCGGCGCATCCTTGCCATCGACGCGGGGGAAGCCGTCGCGATAGCCATAATAGCGATCGACGTCGCGGCGATTGAAACGGATGCCGGTCTGCAAGGACCGCAGCAGGCTCTTGTCGCTCAGTTCCAGAGTCAGGTCGAGCTGGCTCGCAAATTCCTTGTTCTTCGATATGCCGGCATTGTCCTGGAACCGGTTGACGCCATATTGGGTCACGTCGTTCAGGTCAGTGCCATTGAAAGTGATCGACGGGATCGGCCGCGAATAGGCGTCCGACACGAAATCGATCGTCGCCGATTGTAGGTTATAGGGCCGCAGGATCTGCTGCACATAATAATAGCTGTCCTTCGACCAGCTATATTGGGTGCTGAAATGCAGCAACGCGCGATCGGTCGGGCGCCAGTTGGTTTCGAAATTGGTGGTGTACAGGTCGCGCTTCAGCGTGTTGTACGTCCCCTCGATATAGGCCGGCACGCCGTTCGGGTTGGAAATGGTCAGCTTCTTGATCGTCTGACCGTCCGGCATCAGTTCGATACCGCTGAACTGCGTATTCCATTCGCGGTTGAGCGTCCACATCTTGTCGATCGAGCGGCGCTCCTTCGACCCGATATAGCTGCCCTCCAGAATGAACTCCAGTTTGTCGGACGGCTTCCACTGGAACACACCGCTCAGCGACGGGCGCGTCACATAGCCGCTTTCCGTGCCATATTGGGTGCGATAGGGGATGACCGCGTTGCGATATTCTGCCGGCAGATTGTTCAGCGGGCTGTTCGCATCGCCCTCACAGCAGACGGTGTCGGGCGACTCGCTCTCGACATAATTTTCCTGATAATAGGTCTTGGTCCAGCTGCCGTTGAGCAGGAAGCCCATTTCGCCGATGCCAGTTTCGAACCGTTCGCCCACCAACAGGCTGGCATAGGGGCTGGTCTTCTCGGCAAACTCGTCATAGGCGCCGCGCACGCTTCCCGCGACGGTCAGGCCCTTCTTCAGGTCCAGCGGACGGCGCAGTTCGACGTTCACGGTGCCGGCGATGCCGCCTTCCACCTGATCGGCGGTGCGCGTCTTGTAGACGTCGACCGACTTCAGCAATTCGGCCGGGATATCCGCCAGGCTGATCGAGCGCTCGGTGCCCAGATTGACATTGTTGCCGTTGACCGTGGTCTGCACCTGGCTGAGGCCGCGAATGGTGACGCCCTGCCCCTGGCCACGCTCGCGGTTGATCTGCACGCCGGTCACGCGCGACAGCGCTTCGGGGACATTATTGTCCGGCAATTTACCGGCGTCTTCGGCGACGATGGAATCGACGATCTGCTTGCTGTTCTTCTTCTTGGTCGCGGCCGCCGCAACGCTGCCCCGCACGCCGGTGACGATGATGTCCGACTTGGCGGCGGCCGCTTCGTCCGGGGATTGCGGCGCGTCCTGCGCCATGGCCGCGACCGAAAGCGACGCGAAAGTCAACGCGGACAAAGCCGCCGACATGTTGAGAACCGTACGAGACTTCATCCACTTTCCCCTTATTCCCCGGCGGATCGCCTGACTTTATATCGTATACCAACTACATTATTTTGTCGGAGTCAAGGCCATTGCAATCTTTCGGCAACAAAGTTGCAGAAAGAGCGCAGCTTGCGATCAAATCTTTGAAAGATAAGAAAAAGGGGCGCCGGTTACCCCGCGCCCCTTATCCCGATCACCTGTCCAACTCGTTGTCGCGTCAGCCGCAACCCGGTGCCGGTTTCGAGTCCCGATCGCGTACCACAGGCGGCACGGCCTTGGGCGCCAGCACTTCCCATTCCTGCACGGCCAGCCCGGCATGGCTCTTGCCGTCGCCCGAAGCCTCCAGCACTGCACGCAGGCAACGGGTGCGGATCGGCGGGAAGCTGACCGCCTGAAACCCGCCCGGCGCCGTGCCATAGCTGCCCGCGCCCGGCACCGCGGTCCAGCCGCCCTTGCCCTGCCAATATTCCAGATGCCAGGCCGCCGGCGGCGCGACGCCGACGCCCGATCCGGCCGGCTGGTCGTTCCAGAACCAGAGGCGCGATCCGTCGATCGTCACATCCTTGTCCCAGCGATATTCGATCCACTGCGTCGCAGGATTGTTCGGCGACCAGTTGCCCCACAGGTCGGGCGGCAACGGCGCGGCCTTGGTGACGCCGTCGTTCAGCGCCTTGATCCAATATTGCACCGGCAGCGGTTCGTTGGAGGCCGTGGCGGACGCCGCCCGTGCGATATTGCGGGTCGGCGGCAAAGGCGGCTGGGGTCGCCGTGTCGGCACCACCGTCCTGATGCGCGCCGGCGTCACGCTATCGTCCCATTCCATCTTGTCGATCGCGACACTGCGGCGGAAATGGCCGCCATCCTTCGCGTCGGCGGTGTGATAGACCAGATACCATTGCCCTTTAAACTCCACCGCGCCCGGATGGGACGTGGTGGACGATACCGGCTTCAGCGCCACGCCGCGATAGGTCCACGGCCCCATGGGCGCAGGCGCGGTCCCGTAGGCGATGCAGGCATGATAGACGGCCGGGGTACAGTCCGATGTCGGCCCCGCCTTGTTTCCCGCATAGAGCATGTAATAAATGCCCTTGCGCTTCATGATCCAGGGCGCTTCGAAAAAGCCGGTCAGCCCCTCTATCGCTTGGCCCCCGCCTTTTAGCGTCACCATGTCGCGTTCCAGCTCGATGCCGCGCAACTGGCCGAACGTGCCCCAATAAAGATACACCCGCCCGTCATCGTCGATCAGCAGGGTGGGATCGATATTCTGGATATCCTTGGCGACCGGCACATGTTGCGACAGGATCGGCCCCGACGGATGGGCATCGCGCCACGGCCCGGTCGGGCTGTCCGCCACCGCCACGCCGATGGCGAAGCGATCCTTGGCGTTGCTATTCTTCTCCAGCACCGGGGCGTAGAAATAATAGCGCTTGTCCGGCCCCTGGATGATCTGCCCGGCATAGGCGCGCGCTTCCTCCGCCCAGGCGAAGACATTTTCCGGACGGATGATGTCGGGATAATGAGTCCATTTGCTTGATTTCGGATCGTTCGTCTTCAGCAGTTGCCACTGCCCCATGACGAAGTCGTTGACGTCCGCCGCCGCCTGATCGCGCCCCGCGACGATCCACAGCGCCCCGTCCGCTACGAAGGGTGCCGGATCGGCCGAATAATAATCACCATCGGCCAATATGGGATTGCCCGGCACGCTGATCTGGCGCGCTTCCTGCGCATGGACGGGAGCGACCAGCGCGATCAGCGCCAGACTGGCAAACAGGTTACTCCTCATCGGGATACGGCCCCTTGCCACCATCGGCGATCAACTGGTCGACCCGCTGGTCGATCACTGGCAGCGGCACCGCGCCCAGCGCCAGCACTGCGTCATGGAAAGCGCGAATGTTGAACTTCGGCCCCAGCGCCTTCTCGGCCTTCCTGCGGGCATCGACGAACGCCAGCTCGCCCATATAATAGGACAGCGCCTGCCCCGGCCAGGCGATATAGCGGTCCACCTCCGTCTCGATCTCATGATCGGACAGCGCCGTATTATCGTGCAGATAATCCTGCGCCTGCTTGCGGGTCCACCCCATCGCGTGAATGCCGGTATCCACCACCAGCCGCGACGCGCGCCACGCCTGATAGCTCAGCATGCCGAACCGGTCATAGGGCGTTTCATACATGCCCATATCCTCGCCCAGTGCCTCGCAATAGAGCGCCCAGCCCTCGCCATAGGCCGACAGATAGGTGTCGCGTCGGAAGGCGGGCAGTTCCTTATTCTCCGCCGCCAGCGGCATCTGCATCGCATGGCCCGGCGCGCTTTCATGCAGCGTCAGCGCGACCTGCGAATAGAAAGGCCGCGAGGGCAGATTATAGGTGTTGACTAGATAGATGCCCGGCCCGCCGCGCCCGCCAGTATAAAAGGGCGCGATATCGCCCGGCACCGGCTTGATCGCGAAGCGCATGCGCGGCATGCGGCCGAAATATTGCGATGCCTTGCCATCGAAACTCTTGGCGATCCAGGCGGCACGGTTGAGCAATTCCTGCGGCGTCTTGGCATAAAATTGCGGATCGGTGCGCAGGAAGGTGAGGAAAGCCGGCAGGTCGCCCTTGAAATCGACCTGTTTCATGACCTCGCCCATCTGCCCCCGGATGCGCGCCATTTCATCGAGGCCGATCTGGTGGATCTGCGCCGGGCTTTTGTCCAGCGTCACAAACTCGCGGATCTTCGACTGATAATAGGCCTTGCCGTCGGGCAATTTATAGGCCGCCAGATCCTTGCGCGCACCCGGAATATAGTCCTGCCGCAGGAAGGTCAGCAGGCTCTGGTGCGCCGGCACCACCGCCTGCGTGATCGCGGCCTGCCCCTCCGCCTTCAACGCCGCCTGCACATCGGCGGGGATCGTCGCGGGCAGCGCCTTGAACGGCGCGTAGAAGGGATTATCCTCCACGCTCTTCGCTTTCGCCACCTGCTCGACGCCGATATCACGGCCCTGCAATGTGATTTGCGCCGGGGTGAAGCCGCGCTTCAACCCAGCCCGCATATTGGCGATCTGCTGGTCGTAGAAACGGGGGATGTCGCGCAGCATGGCAATATAGCGCCGCGCGCCGGCTTCATCGCGCACGGGATCGCGCGCCCAACCGGCCAGATCGCCCCAGAAGCTGGTGTCGGCGTTCAGCGGCTTCTCAAAATCGCGATAGCGCTGCTCGGCGAGCATTGCGTCGATCTGCCCCTTGTAGACGGCGAAGTTGATCTTCTGCTCAGGCGACAACTGGTCGACCTTGATCGCCGCCAGTTGCTTCTCCACCTGCTCCCAGCGGGCGAGCCGCGCGGCCTGCGCCTTGGGGCCGACATCGGGCAGCGCCAGCGCCTGATCCTTGGGACCATCCTCACTTGGCCCGGACTGTTTTAACCGCCAGTCATATTCGGCCGTATAGATCGCCTCGAACGCCTTGTCGGCCGACTGTACTGCGGGCTGGGCCTGCGCCAGAGGCCCCGCCAGACTGATGAACGCCGCGCCGGCGAGCAGCCAGACCCGGCCGCCAAAGTTCGTCACGCCATTTCCCCTTCCAGCAAAGCCATAATGTCCCGATGCAATTGCGCCGGGATGCGCACGCCTTCCGCATCCGACTGCGCCCGCGCGACATAGCGCCGCGCGCCCGGCAGACGCGCGCCCTGCCCGGTGATCGCGTCGAACATCGCCTCGGCGCGGCCCAGATGATCCTCGACACTCGCGCCCAGGAATCCGGCCGGGTCGATCGCGATCACCAGTTCGCCACCGATCGGCGATCCCATGCGGCCTTCATCGGCCGCCATGGATTCCGCGCTGGTCATGTCGCCGATAAGCGGCCCGGCGATCAGTTCGACCATCGCCGCCAGCGCCGATCCCTTATGTCCGCCAAAGGTGCGCATCGCCCCGTCTAGCACCGCCTTGGGATCGATCGAGGGATGGCCCTCTGCGTCATAGCCCCATTCAGGCGGAATCGTTTTGCCCGCGCGGCGATGCAGTTCGATCTCGCCCCGCGCCACCGCGCTGGTAGCAAAGTCGAAGACGAAGGGATGCCCGCCCGGACGCGGCCAGCCAAAGGCGATCGGATTGGTCCCGAACACCGGCTTCGTCCCGCCCTCCGGCGCAACCCAGGCATGGCTGGGCGTGAAGGCCAGCCCCACCAACCCGGCATCGGTCAGCGCCTCAACCTCCGGCCAGAGCGCAGCAAAGTGCACCACATTGTTGAGCGCCAGCGCCGCAATGCCGAACTTGCGCGCCTTCTCGATCAGCAGCGGCAGGCCCCGCTCGAATGGCAGTTGCGCAAAACCGCCCTTGCCATCGACCCGCACCAGCGCGGCGGCCGGTTCGCTCACCAGCGGAACGGCGTCCGGCACGACCACGCCACGCTCGATCGAATTGGCCGCGACCAGCAGGCGATACAGGCCATGCGACGCACAACCGTCCCGCTCGCCCGCCACCATCGTCCGCGCGACGGAGGCGGCATGGTCGGGCGCCAGCCCCCGACTTTCCAGCACCTTGCGGGCCAGCGCATCCGCTTGCCCAAGGGTCATTACAACCATGTCACTCATGCGGCGGTCGCCGGCTTGGCGGTGAACAGGCGCACGCCGAACACCGGCCCGGCCGAGCTGCGATCATGCGGCACGAAGCGCACCTTCACGCTGGTCTTGCCCTTGGTCAGCGCTTCGGGGATCGGATAATCGACGTCCAGGAACTTGCCCGGCTTGTCATTGTCCAGGCTCTGCGTCGCCAGCTTCACATTGTCGACCATGATGTCGAAGCTGCGCTTGCGCTCCCCGCCCCAGTAGGTCGCCTGCAACAGCAGCGGGCCGGGCTTCACCTTCATGGCGAATTCGAAATAGCCGCCCGAGCGGGCATCGCGGCCATTACGCCCACGATAGGAGACGGGATAGCTGATTTCCGACGTCAGCGCATGGTCGCGCTCGGGCTGCATCTCGCCCAGATGCATGATGTCGATCGATCGGGCGGCCAGATCCTTCTGCCGCGCCTGTTCGGCAAGGAAAGCGGCCTCCTCGGTCTTCCACGCGGATTCCGAGAAACGCTTGAAATAGACCGCGCTGCGCCGCTCATATTGGCTGTAGAAAGGCACGAAGGCGAGGTTCGCCGGGCGGATGATGTTCTGCGTGCGGTAACGCGGACGATCCGACACGATCGGCGCGAAGGCCGCCAGCGGATCTTCCCCGACCATCGCCGGCTCCACCCCGGTCCAGTCCATTTCCGCCGGGCCAAGGTCCGCCGCCATCACCATCGGCCCGCGCACCACGGCCACCACGTCGGGCGATCCCGGCGCCGCCTCCAGCCGCAGGTCGAGCGGCAGGCTCAGCGCCACCACATCGCCTTTCTTCCAGCGGCGCGTGACGACCGCATAGCCATTGGCGGGCTTCACCGACACCGGCGCGCCATTCACCGTCAACCCGAAGCGGCCATTGGCCCAGCCGGGAATACGTAGCGCCAGCGCAAACGCCCCCTGCTTCACCGCATCGATGGTCAGCTTGATATCCGGCTTGAACGGATATTCGGTATCCAGCGCCAGGCCGACGCCCTTCGCCTTCCACTGCGCCTCCGACGGGATGTAGAGATTGACGAACAGCGTATCGTCGCCTTCCCAATAGATGGAATCGCCATGCTTGGCGTGGCTTTCCATGCCGGAGCCGACGCAGCACCAGAAAGCGTCCTCGTCCGGCTGCGAATAGCCGCGCGGCGCGCCGCTCATCATCGGCGTCATATAGGTGAAGCCGGCATTGGCCGGGTTCTGCGCCGACATGACATGATTGAGGTGCGCCCGCTCATAATAGTCGAACAGCGCCCCGTCGGGCTGCCAGCCATAAAGATGCCGCGTCAGCTTCAGCATATTATAGCTGTTGCAATGTTCGCAGGTGGATTCGGTCAGGTGCAGCGCCACCGTGTCCGGCTCAAAGAAATATTCGCGGTCGGCATTACCGCCGATGACATAGCTGTGATGCTGCGTCACCCGGTCGAAGAAGAAGCGCGCGGCTCGACCTGGCTCTTCCTTGCCCGTCAGTTCATGGATGCGCGCGAGGCCGATCAGCTTGGGCACTTGCGTATTGGCGTGGAAATTGGACAGCTTGTCCTCCTGCGCCACCAACGGATCGAGCACCTTGCGGTCATAGATGCGCTCGGCCACCGCCAGCCAGCGCGCGTCGCCCGTGCGGGCATATAATTCGGCATAGCTGTCATTGAGGCCGCCATATTCGCAGCCCAGCAATTCCTGCATCTGCGCATCGTTGAGCGCCGCAAACACCGTCTCGAAATAGCCCGCCAGGCCGGTCACGACCGCCAGCGCCTTCGCATTGCCCCAGGCGCCATGCACATCGAGCAGACCGGCGAAATATTTGTGGACGGTGTAGAGCGGCGACCAGCTGCCATTCAGGTCGAAGCCACCCGACTTGATCTGCCCCTGCATCACTTCGGGGAAAATCTGCTCACCATCGACGATCTGGCCGTCCTTGGTCTTGCGACCCAGCGCGCCGATATAGCCATCCTTGCGCTGCGCCTGACACAGCGCCAGTTCATCGACGATATAATCGGCGCGGCGGCGGCATTCCGCATTGCCCGTCTGCTGCCAGCCCAGCACCAAAGCGGTGATGTAATGGCCGAGCGTATGACCGGCGATCGTATCGGATTCCCAGCCGCCATAGATCGGCGCCTTGGGCTCCAGCCCGGCATATTTGCGGAAATTATGCAGGAACCGGTCGGGGCTGAGCGACAGGAGATAGGCGATGTTCACTTCCACCGCGGTCGCATAATCGGACGGGCGCAGGCGCACATCGGTCAGCGGCAGCGGCTTGGCCCGCAGTGGAATCTTGGGCGCGATCGCGGCCAGCCCCTTGAACGGGACGGCGCAGACGGCAAGGGCAGCGACCCCTGCCAGCCACTCGCGACGATTGGCTTTCATTGCTAAACACTCCTACCGAATATCGTATACTATATGATAGAGTGAAGGGTCTTGCTGTCAATCCTTATTGTTGGCCATGCCCTATGTTACCCCCGCTCAGAAACGCGAACGGGCCTCTTCCACCATGGCGTGAAGGAAATCGACCACCGCACGGACACGGGGCAATCGCTGCTGGTCGGCATGGATAGCCAGCCAGTAGCTGCGCCGGACCTCGACCGTTTCCGGCAACAGCCGCACCAGATCTGGATCATCCTCCGCCGCAAAAAGATGCAGCACGCCCAGCCCCAGCCCGCCGGCAACCGCCGCATGCTGCGCGGCGATGGAGGTGGAACGAAAAACCGGGACCGCGTCTGCCGACACTTCGGACAGAAACCGCAATTCGGGAATGTCGATCCGCGCGTCGATATACCAGGCGAAGGGATGATCGGACAATCGGTCGGCGCTTATGGGGCCATGCGCATTCAGATAGGATCGCGAGGCATAGAGGCCGAGCCGATAGTCGATCAGGTGCCGGGCCACGATGGGGCCACTGGTCGGCCGATTCAGCAGGATCGCGACATCCGCTTCCCGGTTGGCCAGGCTGACCAGTTGCGGCTCCGGTGCCAGTTCCAGCCGCAGGTCGGGATGGGTCTGATGCAGGCGATGGGCATAGGGCGCGACCAGATAGGTGCCGAAGGCTTCCGGTGTCGCCAGCCGCACGGCGCCGGAAATGCGTGCATCGCTGCCTCCCAGCGTCGCCGTCGCCGCGACCACCTCCCCCTCGATCCGTTCGGCATGATCGACCAGCTTCTGGCCTGCCTCCGTCAACTGCACGCCACGCGGCCCGCGATCCAGCAGCCGGCTGCCCACCAGCGCCTCCAGCCGGGTCAGCCGGCGCGCGACCGTGCTATGGTCCATCCCCAGCCGACGCCCCGCACCCGCCATGCGCCCCGCGCGGGCCACGGCCAGAAAAAGGCGCAGATCATCCCAATCCAGTGTAGACATTTTTGCACAGCCCTATCGGCAATTTGGCAGGTTCCTGTGTCAATTTGCATGGACTAAAAGCCATGCCAGCGCAACCAGACCATGATAGCCAAGGAGAGCAGCGATGCGTTTGATCAGCCATTTCATCAACGGTGAAACCGTATCCGAACCCGGCCGGCTGGGCGATGTCTACGCCCCGACCATCGGCCAGGTACAGGCGCAGGTAGAACTCGCCGAAGTCTCGCTGCTCGACCGGGCGGTCGCCAATGCCAAGGCCGCACAGGTCGACTGGGCCGCCACCAATCCGCAGCGCCGCGCCCGCGTGATGTTTGCCTTCAAGGGCCTGATCGAAGACAATATGCAGGAGTTGGCGGAACTGCTCGCCTCCGAACATGGCAAGGTCGTGTCGGACGCCAAGGGCGATATCCAGCGCGGCCTGGAGGTCGTGGAATTCGCCTGCGGCATCCCGCATCTGTTGAAGGGCGACTATACCGAAGGCGCCGGCCCCGGCATCGACGTCTATTCGCTCCGCCAGCCGCTGGGCGTGGTCGCGGGCATCACGCCGTTCAACTTCCCGGCCATGATTCCGCTGTGGATGTCCTCCGTCGCGCTGGCCTGCGGCAACGCCTTCATCCTGAAGCCGTCCGAGCGCGACCCATCCGTGCCGGTACGTCTGGCGCAATTGCTGGTCGAGGCTGGCCTGCCCAAGGGCGTGCTGAACGTCGTCCACGGCGACAAGGTCATCGTCGATGCGATCTGCGACCATCCGGACATCAAGGCAGTCAGCTTCGTCGGCTCGTCGG
The DNA here is from genome assembly GCF_031843765.1 of Sphingobium sp. WCS2017Hpa-17. Taxonomy (NCBI): domain Bacteria; kingdom Pseudomonadati; phylum Pseudomonadota; class Alphaproteobacteria; order Sphingomonadales; family Sphingobiaceae; genus Sphingobium; species Sphingobium sp. WCS2017Hpa-17. Next base: position 517,662 of record NZ_JAVTIV010000002.1, on the reverse strand, counting down.
ACATCGCCAACTATGTCTATCAGCGCGCGGCCGCGGCGGGCAAGCGCGCGCAGTGCATGGGTGGGGCAAAGAATCACGGTATCATCCTGCCCGACGCCGATCTCGATCAGACCGTCGCCGACATTCTGGGCGCGGCCTATGGCTCGGCCGGCGAACGCTGCATGGCGCTCCCCGTCGTGGTGCCAGTCGGCGCGCAGACCGCCGAAACCCTGCGCGAACGGCTGATCGACGGGATCGAAAAGCTGAAGGTCGGCATCTCGACCGACGAAGAAGCCCATTATGGCCCCGTCGTCACCGGCCAGCACAAGGCGCGGATCGAAGGCTATATCGACCTCGCCGTGGAAGAAGGCGCCGAACTGGTCGTCGATGGCCGCGGCTTCTCGCTTCAGGGCTATGAGGAAGGCTATTTCCTCGCGCCGACCCTGCTGGACCGCGTGACGCCCGATATGAAGAGCTATCAGGAGGAAATCTTCGGCCCGGTGCTCCAGATCGTGCGCGCCGACACGTTCGAGGAAGCCGTCGGCCTCGCCACACGCCATCAATATGGGAATGGCGTGGCGCTGTTCACCCGCAATGGCGACGCCGCCCGCAAATTCGCTGCCCAAGTGGAAGTCGGCATGGTCGGCATCAACGTGCCGATCCCGGTGCCGGTCGCCTATCACAGCTTCGGCGGCTGGAAGCGGTCGGGCTTCGGCGATCTCGATCAATATGGCGTCGACGGGGTCCGCTTCTACACCCGCACCAAGAAGGTCACGCAGCGCTGGCCGAGCGGCGGGTCGGTGATCGACCAGAGCTTCGTCATCCCGACGATGAAATAAGAATCGAAAGGGGGGATCATCGGATCTCCCCTTTTTCTGGTGTTAGCGGCGCAGGGCGACGTGCATGTCCGCCAGCGCCAGTTCGATCAGCGTGCGCATTGCCCTTTGCGCCTGACGCGGATTTTGCGCGGCGATTTCCTTATAGAGCGCACGATGCTCCGGCATCGGATCGCGCGGCGCCTCCTGCACCCGCTGCTTGGTCGCCGTGGTCCAGGCGATCGCCGACATGATCGAGCTGGACAGCGAGAAAAGCAGCTCATTCTGTGCCGCCTCCATCAGCAATCCATGGAAACGCTGATCGGCGGCGCGCCCCTTCTCCGTCGCCAGCGTATAGCGCTCCATCGCATCCAGCGCATTGGCCATGTCGATCAACTGCCCTTCGCTGCGGCGAGTAGCGGCCATTTCGGCGGCGTGCGGCTCCACCATCATGCGCAGTTCGAACAGGTCGCGTAGAAACTGCTCGCTCGGTTCCGACTGGATCTGCCAGGCCAGCACATCGGGATCGAGCATGCTCCACTGGCGCCGTTCATTGACTCTTGTGCCCGCTTTGGGCCGGCTGCTCACCAGCCCCTTGGCGGTCAGGATGCGGAACGCTTCGCGCAGCACCGATCGCGACACCCCCAATGTTTCGGCATGGTCCACCTCGGCTGGAAAGACATGGCCGATGGGCAAGGCGCCGCTGACGATCTGCGTCGCCAGCCGGTGCGCCACCACATGATGCAAGCGGCCCATGACGATCGGCGTGCCGATGCCACCGTCCCGATCCAGCCGCCCGTCATTCATGCCTGCCATCCAATCCATATCGTTCATCCCACGCTACACCGATAAGGACACGGGGAAAAGACCGATCTTATATCGTATAATCTTGTTGACGACCAGTCTTGTTACGGCCATGACTGCGCCTTCTTTCATGACAATATAGGTACGCGCCGCCGTGGGCATGCTCCCTTATCCCGTATCGAAAAGCATCAGTCTGCTGGCTTTGACCTGCGCCATCGCCCTGTCGGTACCGGCCGCCGCACGCCCGGTCACGCCGGCCGTCGCCCAGCCGACCATCAGCGCGCGCTATGCCCTGTCGGACAAGTTCAACGGCCAGGGCCTGGGCGACCTGATCGACAATGCCGACGTCGCCCCGCGCTTCGTCGGTGAGGGCAAGGGGCTGCTCTACCGCATCGGCAACCGCCTTGCGCAAAGCTATGTCTATGTCGACCTCTCGACGCTCGCGAAGACACAGGTGGCAACGACCGCGCAGTTGCTCGCCGCTTTGAGCACCGCGACCGGAAAGAGCATCGATGTAGACGCCGCCCATATCGCCGAAGTCGATTATGACCCGGCGAACAAGGCCCTGCGTTTCGCTGCCATTGATGGCCGCTGGACCCTCGCCGCCAATGGCAAAGCCGAAAAGATCATCGAGGAACAACGGAAGGAAGACCTCTCCCTCCCCTCCCCCAACGGCCGCTTCCGCATCGTCGCGCGCAACTTCAATCTGATCGCGATCGACATAAAGAGCGGCAAGGAAGTCACCCTCACCACCGACGGCACCCGCGAGCAGCCCTATGGCCGCTCCATCCCGCAATTGGCCGATATCTTGCGCGCCGGCACCGAAGAACCCGACATGCCCGTCTCCGGCGCATGGTCGCCCGATGGCCGTTATCTGCTGAGCTGGCGGCTCGACACGCGCGATGTGAAGAAACTCTCCATCACCCAGCAAAACCCACCGGGCGAATTTTACCCGCGCAGTTTCTCCTATGTCTATCCGCTCGCCGGCGCGGAAAAGCTGCCGCAGGCGACCCGCTTTGTCATCGATATCGAACAGGCGATGAAGGCGGGCAAGGCGAAGATCGTGCCGCTGGCGATCCCCTCGGAATCCATCCTCTACCCCTCACCGCCCGACATGGGCTGGGTAAACGGCAAGCCGCGCATCCTCTGGACCGAACGCGGCTATAAGCAACAGGCCGTCTATCAGGCCGATCCCGACACCGGCGCCGCGCGCATCGTCGCGCATGAAGCGGTCAAGCCGCTCGTCACCGTCACCTCCAGCATGATCCTGCCCGCGCCTGACCTGGGCGGAGAACTCTCCATCTCCGAACGGTCCGGCTGGGCGCAGCTCTATCTCGTCACCCCTGATGCGCCCGATGGCGGGAAACCGCTTACTTGGGGGGAATGGGAGGTGCTGTCGGTCGACCATGTCGCCAGGGACAAATCATCGCTCGTCGTCACCGGCGTCGGCCGGGAAAAGGCCCGAAACCCCTATTGGCGCGCCCTCTATCGCATATCGCTGACCGGCGGCGACCCGACCGAACTGACGCCCGAACCGCTCGATCATGACGCGACCCTGTCCGACGACGGCCGATGGATCGTGGATCAGATGTCCAGCCCCACCAGCCCGACCCATGCCGTGCTGCGCGACGGGCGGACAGGCCAGATCGTCATGGACCTCGCCACCGCCGATGACAGCCGCCTGCGCGCGGCCGGCTACACATCGCCCGAACCCTTTCAGGGCATCGCGGCGGACGGCCATACGCCGATCTACGGCATGATCTTCCGCCCGGCGAACTTCGACGCCAAACGCAGCTATCCGATCATCGACAATGTCTATACCGGCCCGACCACGACCGACGTCCCCGCTACCTGGAACGACGCCCACCGCGTATCCGGCAATGCCGTGGCGCAGATCGGCGCCATCGTGGTGATGATCGACGGCACCGGCACCTCGCGCAGGGGTCAGGTCTTCCGCCTGCCCGCCTATCAGAATCTGGGCGAAGTCGGGCTGGACGATCATATCAGCCTCATCCGCCAGATGGCCGCCAAATATCCCTATATGGATGCCACCCGCGTCGGCGTGTTCGGCGGATCGGCCGGCGGTTACGACACCGCCCGCTTCGTGCTGCGGCGACCGAATTTCTTCACGGTCGGCGTTTCCTCCTCGGGGAATCACGACCTGCGCCTCGACAAGACATGGTGGCCCGAAGTCTCCATGGGCAACCCGGACGAAGCGACGTGGGAGCGCAACAGCAACATGTCGGTCGCCGGCAATCTGATGGGCAAGCTGCTGCTGATCCACGGCGACATCGACGATAATGTGCCGGTGACGGAAAGCTTCCGCCTTGCCAAGGCGCTGATGGATGCCGGGCGCGACGTCGATCTGGTCGTCCTGCCCAACACCACCCATCGCGTCTACCAGCCCTTCTTCTGGAAGAAGCTGCGCGACTATTTCACGCTCAACCTGCTGGGCGAAACCCCGCCAGCGCTCACCGCACGCACCCCCGCCGCGAAATGACGAGGACGACCATGATCAAGAAGCTCCCCCTGATCGCCCTGCTGCTGGCATCTGTGCCCGCGATGATCCCGGCGCAGGCCGCCTTCGCCGAGGCCCAGCCCGCCAAGAAGGTCTTCCCGCCGATCGCGAAGACGGCGTACAAAACGCCTACCTTCGATCTGGCCTTGCGCACCGATACGCAGACGCTGGCGCACCTCTCACCCAGCGGCGACGCGGCGTTCGATTATGTCCCCGCCGCCCGCGAAGCGGAACGCGCGGCAGACGGCTATGTCCATATCGGCGACCTCCATCTCCGCCTGAAGAGCGGCGATGGCGCGTGGCAGGACTTTTCCTCCGCCCATGTCCGCAAGCCCATCGTCAAGCTGGTTGCGCGCGGCGACGTACTGGCCGCGGCCGATATCACCGCGTCGATGGGCGCGAGCATCCCGCTGCGTGTCGAACGCCAGTGGGTCAATGATAATGGCGTCCTCGCCCTGCGCTTCACGCTGGTCAACAGCAGCAACGCCCCCGTCGAAATCGGCGCGCTCGGCATGCCGATGGTGTTCGACAATATCATCCTCGACCGTGATCTAGATCAGGCCCATGCGCAGGCCAGCTTCGTCGATCCCTATATCGGCCGCGACGCCGGCTATTTGCAGGTAACACGCCTCAACGGTCAGGGGCCTGCGCTGCTGGTCCTGCCCGAGAAGAACACGCCGCTCGAAGCCTACCGCCCGGTCCTCGAAGCCCGCGCCGCGCCCAAGGACGATATCTTCACCGACCGCAGCCCGCGCACGCAGGTCTCCGAAGGCTTTTACGACTGGACCGTCGCCAGCAAGGGCTTTGTCGAGAAGGAATGGGCCAAGGCCGGCCCGCAATGGAATGACGCGACCAGCATCACGCTCGCGCCCGGCCAGAGCCGCACCATCGGCCTGCGCTTCGTCACGTCGCCCAGCATCCGCGCGATCGAAGATACGCTGGTCGCCAACAAGCGCCCGGTCGCGGTCGGCATCCCCGGCTATGTCGTGCCCACCGACCAGTCGGCTAGCCTCTACCTCAAATCCGCCAGCCCGGTCGCAAAGATCGAAAGCTTCCCCGCTGGCGCCCTCACCGCCACGCCGGTCGAAAGCAGCGCCGGCTCGGCGCGCTATGATGTGAAGGCGTCGGGCTGGGGTCAGGCGCGCCTGACCATCACCTATGCCGATGGGCAGGCGCAGACGGTCAGTTACTATATCACCAAGCCGCTGGAGCAGGTGATGGCCGATATCGGTCATTTCACCACCACCAATCAATGGTTCGAGGGCAAGGACGATCCCTTCCACCGCTCGCCCGCCATCCTCTCCTATGACCGGGAAGAGAATAAGATCCTGACGCAGGACGGCCGCGTCTGGGTCGCCGGCATGAGCGACGAGGGCGGCGCAGGCAGCTGGGTCGCCGCCGCGATCAAGCAGCTCGACAACCCCAATGCGGAGGAAGTCGCCAAGCTCGAACGCATGGTCAATGAAACCGTGCTCGGCCATCTTCAGGTGGCCGAAGGCGCTCAGGCCGGCGCGGTCAAGAAGAGCCTCTTCTATTATGATCCGAAGGAGTTCCCGGACTATTACGACCCGACGATCAACTGGAAGAACTGGACCGCCTGGTCGAAGAAGGATTCGGACGATCTCGGCCGGTCCTACAATTATCCCCATGTCGCGATCGGCCATTGGGTGCTCTATCGCCTCGCCCGCGACAATCAGGGGCTGGTGAAGCAGCATGACTGGCGCTTCTATCTCGACTGGGCCTACCGCACCTCGGTCGCGATGATGCGCGACGCGCCCTATTATGCGCAGTTCGGCCAGATGGAAGGCGACATCTTCCTCGACATCCTGAAAGACCTGAAGCGCGAAGGCCTGACCGCGCAAGCGGCCGAAATGGAGAAGCTGATGAAGGGCCGCGCCGATCACTGGCGCACGCTCAAATATCCCTTCGGCAGCGAAATGGCGTGGGATTCGACCGGCCAGCCCGAAGTCTATGCCTGGATGCGCTATTTCGGTTACCAGCCGCAGGCCGACGTCACCAAGGAGGTGATCCTTGGCTATGATCCGACTATTCCGAGCTGGGGCTATAATGGCAATGCCCGCCGCTATTGGGACTTCCTCTATGGCGGCAAGGTATCGCGGATCGAGCGACAGATTCACCATTATGGCTCGGCGCTCAACGCCGTGCCGCTGTTCGACGCCTATCGCCAGAACCCGGACGATCTGCACCTGCTACGCGTCGCCTATGGCGGCATGATGGGCGGCATCACCAATATCGACGAAAAGGGCTTCGGGTCTGCCGCCTTCCACAGTTGGCCCGATATGATGAAGTGGGATGCGATCAGCGGCGACTATGGCATGGGCTTTTACGGCCATGCAATCGCCTCGGCCACCTATGCGGTCAAGGACAAGGATCTGGGCTGGCTCGGCTTCGGCGGCAAGGTCACGGATGACGCCGGCAAGATCCATATCGTCCCGCAGGACGGCGCACGCCGCCGCCTGTTCATTGCGCCCGCGGGCCTGTGGATCACGCTGGAGGCCGGCCGCATCGCCAGCGCCGATTATGACGGCGCGTCGGGTCAGGTCGTGCTGACGCTGGATCCCGCCGACGCCGCCACAGCCAAGGCGCGCCTCCTGTTCGAAACGACGACGAAAGACGGCAAGCCCTATGTGTTCAGCGGCGGCACGGCCGACCGGGGCGGCTACGCCATCCCGCTCAGCGCCACCGCCACCCGCATCACGCTGACGCCGCGCTGATGACGATGCGCCGCGCCCTCCTCGCATCAGCTCTTGGTCTGACGATGGGGGGCGCGGCGCTGGCTGCCCTGCCCCGGCCCATGGCGGATCGCTGTCCTATTGCCGGTCCGACTGCTATATTCACGCGAGGTGATTGTCGCGCGGCACTTTCCGATAGGATCAGCCCGGCGCAACAAAATGTCGAAACTAGCGGGAAATATGCGAAGTTAAGCGCCGGAAATCCTATTTGCGCCACCGCCCCCTGGACCGTGGCCGCAACCGATCCGGGCGACAAGGTCAATGGCGCCCTGCCCCTCCAGATGGAAAGCGCCCATGTCGCCTTCCACTGGAAGCCCGGCACCGTCGATCCCGCCGATGCGAAGGCCGCCGCCACGCATCTGGAATATGTCTGGTCTTATTTCATCGACACTTTGGGCTTCCCGACGCCCCATTGCGGCGATGCCACAAAGTACAAGGTCAATGCCTATATCGGCGTCGATTATGGCCTAACCGGCGGCACGGACTCGCTCGGCCATATGGGCATGTGGATCGGGCCGGGCGCGCTCAGGGACCGGTTCGGCCTCGCCCATGAACTGACCCACGCCCTTCAGGCCGCGACCGGCCGCCTGATGGATTCGCCCTACACCGGCTGGATGTTCGAAAGCCATGCCAACTGGATGACCACCCAGTTGCCCGAATTTCGCGACAACACCCATTGTTCGGTGCTGCTCAAACAATATCCGCACCTCTATTATGGCTCGACCCGGTCGCGCTACTGCAACTGGCAATGGTTCGAATATCTGAAAGACCGCCATGGCTATGATGCCGTCAACGCCCTGTGGCGCAATGCGCCCGGCAAGGACGACCCCGCCCGCCTGACCGCCGACCCCTTCACTGTCTTCCGCTCAAACATGGGCTGGACGCAGGACCAGTTGAACGACGCCTTCGGCGACTGGGCGCTGCACAATGCCAATTGGGATTATGCCAATGGCACCGTCTATCGCAGAAACTATGGCGGCTACGACCAGAGTAGCGGCCCCGACATATTGGCCGCAACCGTGCTCGACCCGATCGACACGGACAAGCGTCGCTACGCCGTGCCGGACCTCTGGGCGCCCCAACGCTGGGGCTATAATATCGTCAGGCTGACCCCCGATGCCGGCCAGACCCGCGTCGCCGTCAGCTTCCGCGGCATAGTACAACAGGCATCGGCCACCACAAAACTGCCCGGCCTAGCCGACGAACCCGATACCATCCCACCGCCAGCCTCCGACTGGCGCTGGGGCGTGGTCGCGGTCGGCGCGGACGGCAAGAGCCGCTACAGCCCGCTCCAGCGCGGCGCCCGCGCCCAGACGGCCATCGCCATCCGCCCAGACGACAAGGGCCTCTATCTCGTCGTCATGGCCACCCCCTCGCAGATGCAGACAATCCCCTGGGACCAACCCTATTATTCCATCTACCGCTATCCCTGGATGGTGGAGCTGGGCGGCGCCCGGCCCGATGCGCCCGCCCCCATCTCCGGCGGCCATCGCCATCCCAATGGCGGCGGCTGGATCGGGCCCGACGCAAAGGTCGCTGCCACCGCCTATGTCGGCCCCTATGCCCGCGTCCTCTCCGGCATGGTCGCCAACCGGGCACGGGTCGAGGATCATGCCGTCGTCTCTGACCAGGCGCAGTTGCACGACGACGCCGTCATCGCCGGCCTCACCGTCCTGCGCGGCGACACCATCCTTCGCGGCCACGCCCGCGCAGCCACCTCGATGCTCGGCATCGGCGAATATGAGAAGGGGATCATCCTGTCCGGCACAGCGCAGACGATCGGCGATGTCGAACATCGCGGCGGCCAGTTCGACAAGGGCGTCTCCTACGGCTTCGTCGATCAGGAGTCGGGCAAAGACCCCAAGCGCGGCGCGGACCTGACCGCCCCCGTGCCCGAAGTCACCGCCAAGCCCGACTATCGCTGGATTCCCTGACCATATGACAACCACTCAGCCGGCAGCCGAAACCCTCTGGGGTCATCCCAAGGGGCTGTACGTCCTCTTCTTCACCGAACTCTGGGAACGCTTCTCCTTCTACGGCATGCGCGCGCTGCTGATCTTCTACCTCACGCGCCATTTCCTCTATTCGGGCGAGCAATCGGGCCTGCTCTACGGCGCCTATCTGGCGCTGGTCTTCCTCTCCCCCATGATCGGCGGCTATCTCGCCGACCGCTGGCTGGGCCAGCGCAAGGCGGTGCTGTTCGGCGGGCTGGTGATCGCCAGCGGCCATATCACCCTCGGGCTTGAGGATGCCCTCGGCGCCTCGGCACAGGCGGTCTTCTGGATCGGGCTGTCGCTGATCGTCGTGGGCACCGGCTTCCTGAAAGCCAATATCTCGGCGCTGGTCGGCAAGCTCTACGCGGCCCATGATCCCCGCCGGGACAGCGCCTATACGCTCTTCTACATGGGCATCAATCTGGGCGGCGCGATCGGTCCGGTCATCTGCGGCATTCTGGGCGAAACCTTGGGCTGGGGCTATGGCTTTGGCGCAGCGGCGATCGGCATGATCGCCGGCGTCATCGTCTTCGCGCGCGGCAAGCGCCATCTGCTGGGCGGCGGCGAAGCGCCCGATCCGGCGGCACTGGCGGAGCCGGTGTTTGGCGTAAAGCGCGAATGGCTGATCTATGGCCTCACCCTGCCGCTGACCCTGCTCAGCTGGCTGCTATTGATATCGCCCAAATTGACCGGCACGCTGCTCGCGGTCGGCGGCATAGCGATCGGCCTGCTGCTGGTCTGGATCGCGCTCGCCCGACTGGAGGGCGAGGAGCGCCGCAAGCTGCTCTACGCGCTGGCGCTCATCCTCATCCAGCCGGTCTTCTGGGGCCTGTACGAACAGAGCGGCTCCTCGCTCAGCCTCTTCATCGACCATCATGTAAACCGCATGGTTTTCGGCCATGAAGTACCGGCTTCGGTCTTTCAGGCACTGCCACCCTTCTTCGTCTGTCTGATCGCTCTGCCCTTCGCCGCGCTGTGGCTGCGGCTTGCGAAGGCGGACCGAATGCCCACGCCGATCAGCAGTTTCGCCTTCGGCATCATCATGGTCGGCGGCGGCTTCGTGCTGATGACCTTGGCGCAGTGGGTGCCGGCCGATCAGAAGGTGCCGCTGGCCTTCATCTTCCTGCTCTTCCTCTGCCATGCGATCGGCGAAATGTGCCTGTCGCCAGTCGGCCTCTCCGCCATGTCGCGCTTCGCCCCGCGCCATATGCTCAGCTTCCTGATGGGCACATGGTTCCTCGCCACCGCAGCCGGCAATTTCAGCGCGGGCGTGATCGCCTCGGTGATCGAAGCGATGGGCGGCGGCGCCAATGGCGGCGACCGCGCGATCATTCTGGACGCCTATCTGCGCATCGGCCTTGTGGCCGCGACGATCGGCGCGGTGGTGCTGGTCATCAATATCGGGGCGCAACGCCTGCTGCGCCCCGCACCTCGCTAGTTATTCGGCGAAAGGCCGGTCGATCGCCACCTGCGGCTGGGTGAACCACTGCGCGCCGGTTTCGGTGACGTGGAAATGATCCTCCAGTCGGATACCGAAGCGCCGCGGCACCACGATCATCGGCTCGTTGGAAAAACACATGCCCGGCGCCAGCGTAGTCTTGTCGCCGCGCACCAGATAAGCCGGTTCATGAATCGACAGGCCGATGCCATGGCCCGTGCGATGCGGCAGGCCCGGCAGGCGATAGTCCGGCCCAAGCCCCGCCTTCTCCAGCACCGCTCGCGCCGCCGCATCCACGCTCTCGCAGGGCGCACCGGGCACGACTGCATCGAACGCCGCCTGCTGCGCTTCCTTCTCCAGCGCCCAGATATCGCGCGCCTGATCGTCCACCGCGCCGAAGGCATAGGTGCGGGTGATGTCGGAATGATAGCCCTGGATCGTGCAGCCGGTGTCGATCAGCACCAGTTGGCCCTCTTCCAGCGCGCGGTCGCCCGGCAGGCCGTGGGGGTAAGCGGTCGCCTCGCCGAACTGCACGATGCAGAAGCTGGAGCCTTTCGCCCCCAACCGGCGATGCGCCTCATCGATGAAGCGCGTCACCTCGCTCGCTTTTATGCCGGGGCGCAATATGCGCGCAGCGGCGGCATGCACCTGCAACGTCATGGACTTCGCCTGCTGCATCAGCGCCAGTTCGGCGGCGGACTTGACCATGCGACAGCCGCTGATGATCGGGGTGGCATCGACCAGAGCCGCCGACGTTGCGATGCGCAGCCGCTCGGCGAAGTGGAAGGGCAGTTCGGGGTCGACCGCCACGATCCGCACGCCAGCCTCTGCCAGCGCGTCGACCACCAGCGCGACCGGGTCTTCATCCTCCTGCCATGACCGGATATCGGCGCTTATCGCCAGATCCGCCTCCAGTGTGCCGATCTCGAAATGCGGGCAGATGATGATCGGGTCACGCCCCGGCAGCAGCAGCATCGCCACCAGCCGCTCGCTCTGCCCCCAGGGCACGGCCGAAAAATAGCGCAGCGAAGCCCCGGCATTGACCAGCAGCGCCTGCGCACCAATGCCGTCGGCCAGCGCTCGTGCCTTGTCGATGCGCGCCAGACGCTCGTCTGCCGCTATGGGGGCAGCACGCTCGGTCCAGGGGTACAGGCGATCCAGTTCGACCTGCGCGGTTGATCCACCAATCATATCTTATCCTTATGCGAAACGCCGAATGTCGAACAACGAGTTGGACAGCTGTGGCGCCTTTCCCGTGACCCGCGCCGTTATCATCTGCGCCGTGATGGGCGCCAGTGTAAGCCCCAGATGCTGATGCCCAAAGGCATAAAATAGATTGTCCGCCTTGTCCGATCGGCCAATGGCCGGCAGATAGTCGGGCAGGGTCGGGCGGCAGCCCATCCAGCGGGTGAAGGGGCCACGGATCGGCAGGCCCAGTTCCGCGACATGCCGTTCCAGCCGTTCCCATTTACGCGGGTCGGCGGGCGCATCGACGCGGCCCAGTTCGACGAAGCTAGCCGCCTGCACGCAGTTGCGATAGCGGGTGACGATCATCGAGCGATCCTCGAACACCGCCGGCGGCAGGTCGGCCGGCCAGTCGGCGGCATCGGCGCGGATATGATAGCCGCGCTCGGCGATCATCGGTACCTTATGCCCCAGCGCCTCCATCAGCGGACGGGAACGGACGCCGGCGCAGACCATCACATAGTCGGCCTTGATGCCGGGCACCTCAACCCGACCGCCAGTGCGGCGCAAAGTGGCACTGCGCCCGACAATCTCGCCGCCACCTGCAACAAGGGCCGCGCGAAGGGCGAGGCGCAGGGCGGAAAGGTCCGCGATCTGGCCACTGCCTGAAAAGCGGATCGCGCCCGCCATCGGTCGACTGGTGAGGCGGGACAGTTGCGCCAGTTCCGGCAAGGCCACGTCATGCACTTGTGCTGTACCGGTATCGGCCGCCGCCCAACTGGCGCGGCCGGTTTCCGCCGATTGCGCACTGTGCCACAGCACATAATGGCCATCCTGCCGCAGCAGGTCCGGCTCGCCGATCCGATCGACCAGCGCCTCCCAGGCCGGCATCGCCTGCGCCAGCAACCCGCGCAGGGCATCGCTGCCCTGCCGGAACCGCGCCGGTTGCGCCGCCGTCATCAGCCGGAGGCCAAAGGGCAACCACGCGCCGATTGCCGACAGTGGGAAGTCCAATGCGCCACCGCGCCAGAAGAGGCGGCGCGGCACACTGCGCAGCAAGGCCAGCGATGCCAGCGGCTCCACCTGTTCGACCGCGATATGACCGGCATTGCCCCAGGACGCCGCCTGCCCGTCCGCATCGTCATCGATCAGGATTACGGACTGTCCGGCGTCCAGCAGGGCCAGCCCCGTGGCCAGTCCCACCACTCCACCGCCCACTATCGCTACGCGCCCCACAAAAACTCCATTGCATCGCCTCTTCAATATCGTATACGGTATATCGACTGAGCAGATAGCGCACAAGGCCAAAGCCGATCATGACCCGATTTCGTCCTTCCTCCAGCTTGCAGCCGGCCAAAGCCGCGCCGCGCATGGGAGTTATGACATTATTGGACAGACGGACAACAGTCGCGCTTTTGCAGTGCAATAGACGATTATCTACCGTATACGGTCGAGTTGCGACGCGTTTTTCCTGCGTCGCAGCGCCCTATATGGAGACAGACAGGTGACCATCGTCGTCCGCACGCTTTCCGAACGTATTTTCGAGGTGATCCGAGAGCGGATCATCGAAGGAAAGCTGCCCGACCGCGAGCCGGTGCGGCAGGATGCACTGGCGGCCGAACTCGGCGTCAGCAAGATTCCGCTGCGCGAAGCGCTCGCACGGCTGGAGCATGAAGGGCTGTTGACCAGTCAGGCCAATCGCGGCTGGTTCGTGCGCCCCATGTCTGCCGACCAGGCAGAGGAAATCTACCTTTTGCGCCTGGCGACCGAGCCGGCTGCCGCCGCCTTTTCCTGCACGCGCTCGACCGACGAAGACAAGCAGGCGGCGGTTGACGCCTTCAAGCTGCTGGACGCGGCCGCCAATGACGACCTGAATGCCGTTGCCGTGCGCAACCGGGAATTCCATGTCGCGCTGGTGCGGCCGGGCGGACGACTGCTGACCACGCAACTGGTCGAGCGGCTGGAGGTGCTGGCGGAACGCTATGTGCTGGCACATCTGGAGCCGGCCGGCCGTGGCGACCGCGCCCATGAAGAACATCAGGCGCTGCTCGACGCCTGGCTCGCCGGCAATGCCGACGAAGTGCAGGCGCTGCTGACCAGCCATATTGCCAGCACGCTGGACGACCTGCGCGCGCAACTCGCCGCCAGCCACACGCAATGACCATATAATAGGGGACTTCATGCTCGGACCACGCAAATCCATCGAGTCACTCGCAAGGCGCGAGTCCGGGCATAGTCTGGCCAAGACATTAAGCTGGCCGCATCTGATCGCTCTGGGCGTCGGCGCGATTGTCGGCACCGGCATCTACACGTTGACAGGCGTGGGCGCTGAACGCGCCGGGCCTGCGGTCATCCTGGCCTTCGCCATAGCCGGCGCCGTCTGTGCCTGCGCCGCGCTCGCCTATGCCGAAATGGCGACGCTGATCCCGGCGGCCGGCAGTGCCTATACGTTCAGCTATGCCGCCATGGGCGAGACGATCGCCTGGATCGTCGGCTGGAGCCTGATCCTGGAATATTCGCTGGCCTGTTCGACCGTCGCGGTCGGCTGGTCGGGCTATCTGGTCGGCTGGCTGCAATCGGCGGGCATCCATCTGCCCCATATGCTGCTGGTCGGGCCGCATGGCGGCGGCATCATCAACCTGCCCGCCGTCATGGTGGCGCTGGCGGTGATGGGGATGCTGATCGCCGGCACGCGCGAAAGCGCAACGCTCAACATCATCCTGGTCATCATCAAGCTGGTAGCGCTGTCGATCTTCGTGGCCATGGCGCTGCCCGCCTTTCAGTCCACCAACCTCGACCCCTTCATGCCCTATGGCTTTGCCAGTACCGAAATCGGCGGCGAGAAACGCGGCGTGATGGCGGCGGCGGCGATCGTCTTCTTCGCCTTCTACGGTTTCGACGCGGTCGCCACATCGGCAGAGGAAGCGAAGAATCCGGGCCGTGACCTCACCATCGGCATCATCGGGTCGATGCTGGTCTGCACCATCATCTATATGGGCGTGGCCGTCGCGGCCGTCGGCGCCCTGCCCTTCCAGCAGCTTGCCAACTCGCCCGAACCGCTGGCGCTGGTGCTGCGCCAACTGGGCCAGCCGGTCGCGGCGCATCTGATCGCGCTTGCCGCCGTCATTGCCCTGCCCTCCGTCATCCTGGTGATGATGTATGGCCAGAGCCGCGTCTTCTTCGTCATGGCGCGTGACGGGCTGCTGCCGCGCAGTCTGGCCAAGATCAGCCCGCGCACTGGCGCGCCGACCCGCATCACATTGATTACCGGCGTGTCGATCGCATTGGTCGCCGGCATTTTCCGCCTGGACGAGATTGCCGAGCTGGCCAATGCCGGCACGCTGATCGCCTTCATGGCAGTGGGCGCCTGCCTGATGATCCTGCGCCGACGGTCCCCCGAATTGCCGCGTCTGTTCCGTTGCCCGCAACCCTATGTGGTGGGCACGCTGACGATCCTGGGCTGCGCCTATCTGCTATTCAGCCTGCCAGAATCCACGCTGATCCGCTTCGGCGCCTGGAACGTGATCGGCCTGCTCTTCTATTGTCTCTACAGCCGCAGCCGTAGCGGCGCCCGGCAGGAGGAAGCGGCCGCCTGACGGCCACATCCTCCCTTTCCATTGTCGTTTTTCATTGATCCACTGAGGAGATCGCGATGACGCGCGCCCTTTTTGCTGCCCTTTTCGCTACCGCCAGCCTGACCATGCCCGCCGCCGCCAAAACCGCCTTCGACGGCGTCTGGCTGTTCGACAAGGCACCGCCCACGCCCGGCGTCACCATGATGGAGGTGAAAAGCAAGGGTGCGAAGATCGAGGGCCGCGTCACGACGCTCTGGTACGGCCCGGTCGAGATGATGAACCCGCGTATCGAGGATGGAAAGCTGCTGTTCGAAGCGCGCAACATCAACGATCGCGACCATCTGACCCGCAAATGGAGCGTCAGCCTGAAGGACGGGAAGCCGCATCTGGAAGGGCAGATATGGGAAAGCGCGATCGCGATCGACGGCTATCGCGGCACGGCCAAGGATGCCAGGGCGCGCGCCTTCCGCTTCACCGCGCTGCCGCCGCTGGGCCAGCCCATCCCCAGCAAACTGGCCGCGACGCCGCCGATGGGCTGGAGCAGTTGGAACAAGTTCGCCGAACATATCGATGACAAGACGGTCCGCGCCATGGCCGATGCTATGGTGTCGAGCGGCCTGCGCGACGCGGGCTACACCTACATCAACATCGACGATGGCTGGCAGGGGAAGCGCGACGCCAGCGGCGTGTTGCAGCCGAACGAGAAGTTCCCGGACATGAAGGCGCTGACCGACTATGTCCACGCAAAGGGGCTGAAGATCGGCATCTACAGCTCGCAGGGGCCGCGCACCTGCGCCGGCTATGAGGGCAGCTACGGCCATGTCGCGCAGGATGCCAAGAGCTTTGCCGACTGGGGCTTCGACTATCTGAAATATGATCTTTGTTCGGGCGAATGGTTCTATGCCGACGCCGATACGGTCAAGCGCAGCTATCATGAAATGGGCGCGGCCTTGCAGGCGACCGGGCGGGAGATGATCTATTCGCTGTGTGAATATGGTCGTTTCGACGTCGGCAGCTGGGGCCGCGATGTCGGTGGACAATTATGGCGCACCACCGGCGACATTACCGACGATTATGAAACGATGGCCAAGATCGGTTTCGACAAGAATGGCAACGCTGCCTATGCCGGACCGCACGGCTGGAACGATCCCGACATGCTGGAAATCGGCAATGGTGGGATGAGCGCGGACGAATATCGCACCCATATGACGCTGTGGGCGATGTCGGCCGCGCCGCTGATGATGGGCCATGACCTGCGCGAGACGGATGCGGCGACGCTGGCGATGCTGACCAACCGCCGGGTCATCGCGATCGACCAGGATGCGCGTGGGGTGCAGGGCAAGGCCGTGCGCAAGCAAGGCCCGCTGGAAGTGTGGGCCAAGCCTCTGGCGGACGGGCGCGTGGCGCTGGCGCTGTTCAATCGCAGTACCGAAGCTGCCACCATGGCCGTGACGGCGGCGGATGCCGGCCTGTCCTCGATCACGCAGGTCGAGGACCAATGGTCCGGCGCGACGGCGACCGCCCTGCCCACCAGCTATGCCGTGCCGGCGCGTGGCGCAGTGCTGGTCGTGGTCAAGGGACAGTAAGAGCAAGGGGGAGAGACTGATGCGCATGTGGATGCACTCCAGCGCGACCGGCGCGCTGATCGCCGGCCTTATGCTCTCTCCCGCTGCGGCACAGACCAGCCCGCCCGAATGGGAACAGCCGGAGGTGATCCGGCAGGGCGCCGAACCGATGCATGCGACTTTCGACGGGTTCGAAACGCGCGCGGGCGCCCTGTCGCGCGATGTGGCGCGGTCGCGCTATCATCTCTCGCTGGATGGGGACTGGCAGTTTCATCTGTCGCCCAATCCGGAAAGCCGGCCAGTCGACTTCTACCGTCCCGACTTCGATGCGAGCCAGTGGGGCACGATCAAGGTACCCGGCATCTGGCAGGCAGAGGGACATGGCCGACCGGTGTTCGTCGGCAGCGGCTACCCCTTCCCCCGCGACCAGCCCAAGATCGCGCATGACCTGAACGAGGTCGGCTCCTATCGGCGCGAACTGACGATCCCGGCCCATTTCGCCGGACGCCGGATGCTGCTGACCGTGGGCGCGGCCGGCGCAGCCTATTATCTCTGGGTCAATGGGCAGCGGGTCGGCTATTCGGAGGACTCCAAGCTACCGGCTGAATTCGATATCAGCCGCTACGCCAAACCGGGTCGCAACATCGTGGCGATCGAACTTTATCGCTTTGCCGACGGCAGCTATCTGGAGGATCAGGATTTCTGGCGGGTCAATGGCATAGAGCGCAGCATCAGCCTCTACGCCGCGCCGCCGACCCATATCAGCGATCTGACCGTCGATGCCGGGCTGGAGCATGACTATCGCGACGGGCGGCTGGGGCTGACGATCGCGATCGGCGGCAATCCGGCGGCCATGCGGGTGCGGGCCACCTTGCTGGAGGACGGGAAGAGCCTGCTGGTACGCGAGGCGACGGGCAGCGGCGCAGTCAGGATGGACGCCAGCCTGCCGGGCGTGAAACCATGGACCGCCGAAACGCCCAACCTCTACACGTTGCTGGTCGAACTGCTGGACGACAAGGGCAGACTGGTCGAGGCGACCAGCCGGCGGATCGGATTCCGCACGGTGGAGATTGCCGGCGGCGAGGTGCGGGTAAACGGCAAGCGGATCATGATCCGCGGCGTCAACCGGCACGAACATGACCCCAAGACCTTTCGTATCGTCTCCGAAGCGACGATGCGCAAGGATATCGCCCTGATGAAGGCCGCGAATGTCAACGCGGTGCGCACATCCCATTATCCCAACGATCCGCGCTGGTATGATCTGGCCGACGAATATGGCCTCTACATCATGGATGAAGCCAATATCGAGAGCCACGGCTATCTCAGCCTGTCTCAGGAACGGAACAACGATCCCTCCGTGCTGCTGGGCAATGATCCCGCATGGCGCGCCGCGCATCTGGACCGGGTGCAGCGCATGGTACAGCGGGACCGCAATCATCCGTCCGTCATCTTCTGGTCGCTCGGCAATGAAACCGGGATCGGCGACAGTTTCGAAGCGGCGGCCAAATGGGTGAAGCAGGAAGATCCGACGCGCCTCGTCAGCTTTCTCGGCTGGAGCATGAGCGGCTGGCGTCATCCCGTGAACGCCTATGTCGACATCTTCGCGCCCATGTATGACGATGTGCCCAAGATGATCGACTATGCGCGCGATCCCGCCTTCAAACAGCCACTGATCCTGTGCGAATATGCGCATGCGATGGGCAACAGCCTGGGCGATCTGG
The DNA here is from genome assembly GCF_031843765.1 of Sphingobium sp. WCS2017Hpa-17. Lineage (NCBI taxonomy): Bacteria > Pseudomonadati > Pseudomonadota > Alphaproteobacteria > Sphingomonadales > Sphingobiaceae > Sphingobium > Sphingobium sp. WCS2017Hpa-17. The sequence continues at coordinate 499,315 of NZ_JAVTIV010000002.1, read as the reverse complement.
AGGGCTATTGGCAGGCGATGCGCGCGCATCCCAAATTGCAGGGCGGCTTCGTCTGGGACTGGGTCGACCAGACCATGCTGTTGCATGACAAGGATGGTCGAGCCTATTGGGGGCAGGGGGTGGATTATGATCCCGATCCCAAGGCGCCCGGTGTCCATGGCGACGACAGCCCGGTGGGCGACGGCGTGATCCAGTCCGACCGCACGCCCGACCCTGAATATTTTGAACTGGCCAAGGTACAGGGGCCCATAGCCTTCGTGGCGGATGGCAGCGGCTATCGCATCCTCAACCGGCACGACCATATCGACCTGTCCCGCTTCACGCTGGACTGGACGGTGATGGAGGATGGCATCGCCGCCGCCAGCGCCAGCCTGCCCATGCCGGCCGTCGCGCCGGGCGGCAGCGCACCGCTGCCCCTCGCCCTGCCCGCGCCGAAGAGTGGGGCGGCCGAGAGGATATTGGTACTGCGCGCGCGAACCAAGGCAAGCGCCGTGCCGATGCTGCCGGCGGGGCATGTCATGGGATGGGATCAGTTCGCCCTCAATGCCCCTGCCCTGCCTGCGCCATCTGCCGGCGATGTCGCACCGGTCGAGACGGCGGAAACGTTCAGCCTGTCCGCTGGCGACACTGTGCTGGAGATCGACCGTGCAACCGGTCTGGTGCGGCGCTATGCGCGCGGCGGCACCCTGCTGCTCAGCGGCGGAGCGCCCAATTTCTGGCGCGCGCCGACCGACAATGATGTGGGCGCCGGCATCCCCAAAAGCCATGCCATGTGGCAATATTTCTCCGACCATCGCCGGGTCGAGGCGATCGAGCGATCGGGCAACGCCATCATCGTAAGGCATGACATGGGCGTGGGATCGGTGAAGGTCGAAACCCGCTGGACCATGGCCGGCGATGGCCGGGTCGGCGTGACGATGCGCTTCGATCCGATCCGCGACACGCTGCCCGATCCGTTGCGTGTCGGTCTGGCGTTCGACACGCCGGCGGCGCTGGACCGGGTCGCCTGGTATGGTCGCGGGCCGCAGGAGACTTATGCGGATCGCAAGAGTAGCGGGCTGATCGCGCAATGGAGCGGTAGCGTTGCTGAGCAATATCATGACTATGCCCGCCCGCAGGAATCGGGGAACAAGAGCGACGTCCGCTGGATCGCGCTGACCGGCGCCGACACCGGGTTGCGCATCACCGGCGCGCAGCCGCTGTCGGTCAACGCACTGGCCTTCCCCTATGCGGACTTGGCGATGAAGCCGCCGGGGCAGGCACATAGTTCGGACATCCGCCCGCACGACCATGGCACGCTGCTAATCGACGCAGCGCAAGCTGGGGTGGGTGGCGACACCGGATGGAATCTGGACGGACGGGCGCATATGAATTTCCGCATCCCACTACGGTCGCTGACCTACAGCTTCACCATCGACGCGGCGCGCTGATCCTATCCTGCGCCATATAAAAAGGCCCGCCTGCATCACCATGCAGGCGGGCCTTTTTATGTCTGCTGGCCGGGGATTTGCCCCGACCAGCAGGTCTGTCAGAAGTTCACCGTCGCACCGATGAAGATGTTGCGACCCAGCGAGTCATAGACCCCCGGATAGGTGTTGCCGTTACCGAAGGACGACAGGATGCCTGCGGCGATCGCCGGCGGATCCTTATCGAACATATTGTTGACACCGGCCCGCAGCGTCAATTGCTTACCAATCGACTGGGTCAGCGACAGATCGAAATAATTATAGTCGTCGATCTTGCGATTGATGACGCTGGGCGTGCCGCTGAGCGACGGGTTGTCCGACAGGCTAGACAGCTTGGTGCCGCCGATATGACGCCAGGACAGCGAAAGCACCGTGTCGCTCGGTGCCATCCAGGTGAAACGCGCAACATGGCGCCATTCGGGCGAGGGCTGGCCACAGGTGTAACCGAACAGCCCCTTGCAGTCATAGCTGCCCAGTCCCGGCAACGGCTGCGCCACCTGCTTGGCCAACCAGGTGCCGACCATGTTGACGTTGAACCGACCAAGCTTGCCAATACCGAACGTGTAGTCGGTGGTAATATCGATGCCCGACGTCTTGAGATAACCGGTGTTGAGCGTGGTGGATACGATATAGCCATTCTGGCCAAAGATCGCGCCCGAGCGCGGATCACGATTGAAAAGGCCGCAATAATAAGCGTCACCCGTCTCCGCGCACTGGCTGATGATCAGCGAAGCGTCGAGCGCGCCGATATAGTCCTTCACCTTGATCTTGTAATAGTCGACCGACAGCGAGAAGTTGCGCAGCGCACGCGGCGTCAGCACAAAGCCTGCCGTGATGGTGTCGGCAGTTTCGGGCCGCAGATTGCGGTTGCCGCCACCCAGCGCCGAACAGGTATCCGCCGGACATTCCACGATGTTACCATATTGCGCGGCGGTAACGCCGGTGAGCGCACAGGTCGCTTCCGATGCGACCGGGTCAGAACCGGAGCAGGGATCCTGCCCCGCGACGTTACCGACCGACTGCGACGCGAAGAGTTCACCGATATTGGGCGCGCGGATGGCATGATTGTAACTGGCGCGCAGGCGCAGATCATCGACCGGCTGCCAGCTCAGTTCGCCCTTGTAGGTCCAGACATTGAACTTCGACTTGAAGCCGGTCGACTTCTGTTCGTTGCTGTAGGACGAATAGCGCAAGCCTCCATTGATTGTCAGCGAACGGATGAAGGGCATGTCCGCAATCAGCGGGATTTCGATTTCGCCATAGCCTTCGGTCACGCTGATGATGCCGTCCGCATTGGTGGCACCGCCCTGCTGGGCGATGTCGTCGGCGAAGAAAGCCAGCGTTTCGCGGCGATGTTCGGCGCCCAGTGCGATGCCGACGCCCCGGCTGGCCCAGGGGCTGGTGATACCCATCTGGCTTAGGTCGCCGCTCAGCGTGCCGGAAAAGACCTGCTGCGAATTGCGCGACGATGTGTTGCTGGGCGTGAAGAGATAGGCGCCCTGTTCGGCGGTCACGCCGCCGGCCGAAAAGACATTGACCGGAATACAGTTGGGATCGGTGCCATCGACCACCGAACGGCAGGTCGGCACGCCATTGACGGTCACGACATCCAGCGCGCGCTGCGCCTTCACCGCGTCGACATTGTTGAGATAGCGTTCCTTGAAGCGGACCAGCGAATAGAGATAGTTCAAATCATAGCTGAAGCCACTGCCCAGATCGCCGCGCACGCCGGCGCTATAGCGATAGTCTGTATGCTTCAGGTCATCGCGGCGCGGGGCGATCGACATGCGATAGCCGACCAGCGCATCGGCCGTCTGGTCCGTCCCCGCCTTGCTGCCGCACAGCGTTTCCAACTGGCTGGCGCTGGCCAGCGGATTGTTGCACGAAATCGCAAAGGGCGAGCCGAGGAAGATGGCCGAAGGCGCGACCTGCGAGAAAGTATGGTCGCGCATGAACATGAAGCTGCCATAAACTTCGGCGGCCTTGCTCAGTTCGAACTTGGCGAAGGCGCCCGCCGTGATGCGTTCGTCCGAACGCTGGAAATAATTGTCCGGCGCATAATTATAGGCATAGCTGTTGTCATAAGGGACGAAGGTCTGGGTGCCGTCCTTGTTATTGGTCAGCGTCTGCCCCTGATAGGCGCCCTCCAGCGGGACAAACGTGCCAAAGGGCGTATTGCTCGACCCGCCGCAGAAGAGCGCGGTGCCGGCATCGTCCGCCTGTTGCAGGGCGCAGGAAGATACGTCGCGCGTGGACTGGCGCACCGGGTTGTAGTGGCGGTAGCCGGCATAGGCAGTGATATTGCCGCGACCATCGGCGAAATTCTTGCCCGCCGACACAGTGATGTCCTGCTTGCCGCCGTCCATGACCGAGCCGTTGGCCTTGCGATAGCCCTTGTCATCCAGCAGGCCGCGCACCGCGCTATTATTATTGTCATGCTGATAGAAGCCGGTCTGGGCATCGATGCGGATGCCGTCCAGATTGTCCTTCAGCACGAAATTGACGACGCCCGACAATGCGTCCGAACCATAGACCGCCGAAGCGCCGCCGGTCAGGACGTCAACGCGCTCGACCAGGCTGCTGGGCACGAAATTGAGGTCGATCGCCTGTTGCGGCAACATGCGCTGGCCATTGACCAGCACCAACACGCGGTTGGAACCCAGGTTACGCAGGTTGATATTGGATGTGCCGTCCGACCCGTTGGACACATTCTCGTTCGCGTCGGCGGTAAATTGCGGCAGGCGGTTCAGCACGCCTTCGACAGTCGTCGCCCCCTGATAGCGAAACTCTTCCGAGCCGACGACGGTCTGCGGGCTGTTGCTTTCCAGATCGGGGCGCTTGATGCGCGTGCCCGTCACCACGATTTCAGATGCGCCGGACGAATCGCCGTCCTGGGCCGTCTGCGCCAGCGCCACCCCCGGCACCAGCGCGGCGACAGCCACCGCGCAGCATAGTTTCACACGGTAATTCCGCATTTTGTGTCTCCCTGACCTTTTTTTGGCAGGCGGGATGCTGCGGCAATAACAGCGCAATGTCAAATATTGTATACGAAATATATTATGCGGACCATCCGATCAAGCGGCGGACCGGGCCAGCGCGCAGGCGCCAGACCGGACCGTCACGATGTGATTGGGGTGTCAGGCAGCGGCTATATTGCCCATCGCGACATAGTCGAGCTTGCCCGTGCCCAGCACCGGCAGCGCGTCCAGTTCGCGAATATCGCGCGGAATGGCGAGTTCGGTTATGCCATTGGCGCGGCCCCAGGCCTGGAGGTCGGCCGCCTTCGCGCCCTTGCGCGTCGTAAACAGCACCAGTTGCTCGCCCTTGCGTGCATCGGGGCGGGTGACGACGGCATGGTCCGCATCGGGCCAGAGCGCAGCGGCATAGCCCTCCACGGCGGGCAGCGACACCATTTCGCCGCCGATCTTGGCAAAGCGCTTGGCACGGCCACGGATGGTCACGAAACCTTCGCCGTCGATGGTGACGATGTCGCCGCTGTCGTGCCAGCCTTCTTCCGGCGGTTGCAGCACGCCCGGCGCATCGGCCTTCATATAGCCCGCCATGATATTAGGGCCACGGATCGACAGGCGGCCGCCCTCGGCAATACCGGGCACATCGTCCAGCTTCGCCTCTATGCCCGGCAGCAAACGACCGACGGTGCCGGCGCGAAAGTGCATCGGCGTGTTGACCGCGATCACCGGCCCGGCCTCGGTCGCGCCATAGCCTTCCAGGATGCGCAGGCCGAACTTGTCGGCATAGGCCTTGCGCGTTTCGTCGCGCACCCGCTCCGCGCCGGCAAAGATGTAGCGTAGCGAATAGAAGTCATAGCCATGCGCCATGCGGGCATAGCCCGACAGGAAGGTGTCGGTGCCGAACAGGATCGTCGCATTGCTGTCATAGGCGAGCGCCGGGACGATCCGGTAATGCAGCGGGCTGGGATAGAGCAACGTCTTCACCCCGTGCAGGATCGGCAGCAGCGTGCCGCCGGTCAGGCCGAAGCTGTGGAACACCGGCAGCGCGTTCAGCACCATGTCCGCGCTGTTGAAGTCGATCCGCGCGGCGAGTTGACGACAGTTGGACAGGAGGTTGCGGTGGGTCAGCACCACACCCTTGGGCAGGCCTTCCGATCCGCTGGTGAAGAGGATGACGGCCGGCGCGTCGGGGGTGATGCGCAGGCGGCGATGGCTGTAGCCGGCGAAGCGACTGGCAATCAGCGCGCGCAACTTGGCGCCGGTACTGATCTTTGCGCCGATATCCTCCAGCCAGAGGATGGTCAGCCCTTCGGCTTCGAGCGCAACGACGATATCGCCCAGCTTCGCCTGATCGACGAAGGCGCGGGCGGTGACGATGGTGCGGATCTGCGCGGCGGTGCAGGCGGCCTTCAAATTGGTGAGGCCAGCGGTGTAGTTCAGCATCGCCGGCACCCGGCCATGCGCCTGAAGCGCGAAGAAGGTCGCGACCACGGCGGAGACATTGGGCAGCAGCACACCGACCGCCTCCCCCTGACGGCTCGCCGCCGCCAAAGGACGGCCGAGCGCCAGACTGCCGACGACGAGCCGATTATAACTCATCGGCTCACGCTTGACGTCTTCAACGACGGCCGCCTTGCCACCGTTGATATGACGCGCCTCCAGCAGTGCCGCGAACAACGTCTCATCCGTGTTCGAAGTGGCGAAGATCATCTCGCTCATCTCGTCATAGAGACGACGGCCAGCGATCGCGCGGCGCGCACGCGCCGTCATCTCGCCCTCAATGCTGAAACGCCGGGGCGGCAGCACGGTCAGCCTGATCTTCGGGAAGCTGCGCAACCGCACCTTGCCGCGCAGGCGGGAAAAGGGCGAATATTGCGCGCCGTCGATGCGCACGGGGATGATCGGCGCGTCGGCCTTGTCGGCGACCATGCCAGGGCCATCGAATATCTTCATCAGCGCGCCGGTGACGGTGATGCGCCCTTCCGGGAAGATGACCAAAGTCCGCCCTTCGCGCACGGCCTTCACCATCGCCTTGGCCGCCATGGGATTGGTCGGGTCGACCGGGAAGGCGTCGAACAGCGGCAGGAAGGGCTTCACCCACCAGGCTTTGGCGATCTGCGTGTTGACCGCGAAGGTCGGCTTGCCCGGCAGGAAAGCGGCGAGCAGCAGCCCGTCGAGGAAGGAGACATGGTTGACCACGACGACGGCGGGCGTACCGGCGCGCGGCATATGCTCCTCACCCGACAGTTCGATGCGATAGAGGAAGCGCAACGTCGCGCGCACGATCGCCTTGATGACGGTTTCGGGCAGCAGCCAGCAGGAGATGAGCGCGATGGTCAGCGTGGCAAAGCCCAACGTGCCGATGACGCCCGGCACGCTTTCGCCCCGCGCCAGCATCAGCGTGACGACCAGAACGACGGCGACACTGACGGCGGCGTTCAGGATATTGTTGGCGGCGATGGTGCGCGACCGTTCCTCACGCGGGGCGTGGGTCTGAAGGATCGCATAGAGCGGCACGATGAACATCCCGCCGGCAAAGGCGATGCCGAACAGGTCGATGAGGATACGCCAGCTTCCGGCCGTTTCGATGAAAGCCGCAATGCCGGCATCGGGCGTCACCGGCACATAGGCGCTGGTGGAGAGCCACAGGTCGATCATGAAGCCGGCCAGGGCCAGTGCCGAGATCGGCACGAAGCGGGCGGAGACTTCACCCGACAACAGTCGATTGACGAGCAGTGATCCCAGCGCGACACTGATCGAAAAGACCAGCAGGAACAATTGCGCGACATCCTGGCTGGCTTGCAGCACGCCGCTGACCAGCGGAGCAAACTGGGCCAAAAGCACCGCGCCCACCGCAAAGAACCAGCTGATCCCCAGAATGGACAGCCACACGCCACGGCCATGGCGCGCTGCCTTCAAAATCTGCCATGTGCTGCGAAACACATTGGGATCGATCCGCAGCCCCTGCGCGATCGGCGGAGCGGGCGGCACGGCCAGGCTAACGCTGAAACCCAGCAGCGCAACAAAGACTGCCGTCAGTCCTGCAATCCATGCCGGCAAGGTGCCTGCTGCACTGGTTCCGACGATATCGGCCAGCCAGAGCGGCGCCTTGGCGCCCGTCAGGGTTCCGCCCAGCAACTGGCCACCCAAAATGGCGAGGAAGGTTCCTGCCTCGACTAAACCGGTGCCGCCCATCAACTCCTGCGGCTGGAGATGCTGTGGCAGGATCGAGAATTTGACCGGGCCGAAGATAGTCGAATGCAGCCCCATGAAGAAGAGGCAGGCCAGCAGCAGCGGCACCGATTCCAGCCAGAAGCCGATCAGCGCCGTCGTCATGATGACAATTTCGGCAGTCTTGACCGCGCGGACCAGCTTCGCCTTGTCCCAGGCGTCGGCAATCTGCCCCGCCAGCGCGGAAAAGAGGAAATAGGGCAGGATGAACAAACCCGTCGCGATCGTCGCCAGCAGTCCCGCCTTGTCCGGCTCCGCGCGGAACAGCACGAAATTGGCAAGGAACAGCAGCGCGAATTTCAGGAGGTTATCGTTGAACGCCCCCAGAAACTGGACGACGAACAAGGGCGCGAAACGCCGTTTTCCCAGCAGCGACAGATCCGGTGCAGACATGAACAATACCCCCTGATGGAGTGCCTGTAAGCGACAAATATCGACGGGCCGTTAATCGCCCCATTGTCGCGTCGCAGGTTGGAATATCCATTAATTGAACGGTGAGCAATTAAAAAATTAGACAGTGGATAATTAAATTTCTACACGGCTTCCATGGGCAGGCGATCCGATCATAGCCGCGCGGAATTGGAAGCGCTGATTCTGGAGGAAGGCCATCGGCACATGGCGGAGGTCGGCTTCGCCCGCTTCTCCGCGCGCGAAGTGGCCAAGCGGATCGGCTATGCCGTGGGCACGCTCTATAATGTGTTCGGTAGCTATGACCTGCTGGTCGCGGCGATCAATACCCGCACGTTCGAGCAATGGGCGCAGCATCTGGAAAACAGGCTGGCAGACCCGTCCTCCGATCGCATCGCGACTCTGGTCGCGGGCTATTTCAGCTTCGCATCGGAGCAGATGAACCTGTGGACGGCGATCTACGACCATCGGTTGCCGGCCGGCATGGCGATGCCGGACGCGCTCGCCCAACGGCGCGGGGCGCTGACCGACGTGATCGTGCGGGAGATCGCAGCGATCCTGCCGGACGAACATCTGGGTGAAGCCCAGCGCCTCGCCCGCTCGCTGGTCGCCACGGTCCACGGCCATTGCGCCTTCGCGCTCAACGGCAGCTTCGCCCTGCTTGGCGAGACTGACCCGCTCGGCATGGCGACCGCGCGGGTCAAGGAAGCGCTGGTCGCGGCAGGGGCACGCTTCTAGGCGGAGGCCGGCTGCAACGGCCGGCGCCACAGCATGCCGATGCTCCTTGCGATCCATACCAGCGCGATCAGGACCACCACCATGTCCACCGCCAGCACGATCGAATAGGCCGCACCCCGCACCACCGCATGGGCCAGGAACAAGGCGAGGATCGTTCCCGCCAGCCCGATCCGCAACGACACCCTGGCCTTCGCCCGCAGGCTGAGCGCCGCGATCCAGCATAGCGTGGTCAGCAACCAATAGGTGGCGACCGCTGGCACCGGCGCAAACAGTAGCAGCAGCGCGACCGCCGCCATGACGATCGGCTGGCCCCAGACGATCGCCGCCCACAGCGCTTCCAGCCGGGGCGTCGCCCGCCCCTGCTCGCGGCGTCGGGCCAGCCAGACATTGCCGCCGGTCGCGACGATCAGGGTCAATCCCATTCCGAGCAACGCATAGATGATCTTGAGCGCCACGCCGCCATAGGTGCCGTAATGGAGCGGCGTGATCATGCCATAGATGCGCATGCCGGCATTGCCGTCGGTCAGGCCGGCCCGCCATTTGAAGCGGCCATCGGCGCTGAACAGAAAAGCCTCGTTGCGGGCAAGATGGCGCGGCGCCGCTACCATGATCCGCACCTGTTGCCCGACGGTGCCGGCATGCTCGATCGCCAGCTGGGTCACGGCCGCGCCCGGCGCGCGCAACTGGATATCGCGCAGCATCCGCGCCACGTCGGGCGGCGGCGCAGCGCGCGTATCCGTCCCGGCCTGCGGGCCGAGCAGCGAAGCTATAGCCTTTTCCTGATCGCCCTTATAGGCGACCATGGCCAGAATGATGGTGATAAGGCCGGCAAGGCCCAGCAGCGATCCGGTCAACGCCACGATCAGATGAAAGGGCAAGGCCCAGACGCCGACGCGATTATGCAGATCGGCATTGGTCAGCCGCCGCGATCCGCCCCAACGCAGGCGAAAAGCGTCTTTCAGGATGCGCCTGTGCGCCAGCAGGCCAGTGACGATGCTGGCCAGCAATATGGTCCCGAAAATGCCGACGATATAGCGTCCGATCGCCCCCGGCAGGGTCAGATTGAAATGCAGCAGCTGCATATATTCCAGCCAGGGCGTTTCCGCATGCGGCACCAGCTGCCCCGATGCATCGACATTCCATTCCCGATGCTCGCCCTTCTCGCCATAGCCATAGACGGTCATGCGCGGCAGCTCTTCGGTGGGCATTTGCATGTAGATGTCATGTGCCACGCCCGCCGCCTGCGCCTTGACAAGGGCACGGACGGATATGGCCGCGATATCCGCGTCCGACAGGCTGGCGATGGCCGGCGCATCCGGCCGTTCCCAGATGCTGATCTGATCCACCAGCACCAGGATCGACCCGGTCAGGCACAGCACGTAGATGATGGCGCCGAACAGCACGCCGAGCAGGCCATGGCCCTCCATGGCGGCGCGGGTGAGACTTTTAGGAATCTGCATGGGTCAGGCCGTGATGAAGGTGATGCCTGCGCTGGTCGCAGCGAGGCCAAGGAAGACGCCGATCTGGAGCAGCAGCAGCCGGTCGCAAACCGTCCAGGCGATCGCCCCGCACCAGAGCGATGGCATGGCGAGTGCGGCGAGGATGAGGCGCGTCTGCTCTGCCAGCGGTGCACGGGTGGCGAACAGCACCGCCAGACCAATCGCGGCGGCAAAGCCCAGCAATCCGGCGGTCAGCGCCCGCGCAATCCCCCGACCATAACGGCGGCGCGGCAACGGCGGCGCGGTCCGATCCCGCACGGCCTGCGCGGGTCGTATCTCGATCCGGGTAAGGATGAAGGCAAAGGCCAGCAACGCCGCCGTCTCCAGCGCGAGCGCAATGCCGATTTCCGGCCCGAATCCGGCGATCCAGGCCCAGGTCGACAGGCCCCAGAGCGCGACGGCGCCAGCCCCCACGCGCCAGCCCAAAACATGATGCGTCCATGCCCGCCAGCACAGCAATATGCCGGCCAGCGACGCGATCAGCGCCACAACGATCAGAAAAGCCGCCCCCATCTACCCGTCCTCCTGTTGCGCCTATATTGCTAGTGCTATTGACTCGCAACATATATGTTCTTAGGGGCGCCTCATCTTGTGGGGGGATACATCATGCTTTTTCGTTTTCTCAGCACCGCCTTGCTACTCGCCGGCACGGCACCTGTTGCCTATGCGCAGGCGGCAGCTGACGCCAATCCGGCCGGACCATCGGCCGATAACAGCGACATCATCGTTACCGGACAGAAAACAAACCGGACATTGCAGGAAACCCCAGCCAGCGTCGCGGTGGTGACGAGCGAATCCATCAGCAACCAGAATCTGCTCAGCGTCTATGACATATTGGAACGGACGCCCAATCTGGCGGTAGACGGCAACAAGACCACCTTTTCTATTCGCGGCATCGACGCCTTCAGCGTATCGGGCGGCGGGGATGGCGCGCTGGCCAGCGTCTATCTGGACGGCGCGGTCATGCCGCGCACGGCGCTAACAGCCGGGCCGCTCGACCTTTATGACATTGCGCAGGTGGAAGTGTTCCGTGGACCGCAATCGACCGTTCAGGGCCGCAATGCGCTGGCCGGGGCGGTCATTATCCGCACCACCGATCCCAGCTATGAATGGAGCGGCCGCTTCCGCGCGTTGATGACCGACAAGGATGGCCAGCGCCGCTTCGGCGCCGCGATCGGCGGCCCGCTGGTTGACGGACAGGTCGCCTTCCGCCTGGCGGGCGAGATTTCGCGTGCCGATGGGCTGATCCATAATGTCACCACACACAAGGATGCTGATCGTCGCGAGTCGGAGACGGTCCGGGCCAAGCTGCTGCTGACGCCCGACTTCCTGCCCGGCCTGCGCATCGTCGCGACCTTCATGCACGACCGGCATCAGCGCGGTATGTTCTACAGCGAGTTCGACGCGCCCTATAATGGCCGCGACCGGATCGCTACTGAAGACGTCATGGACGATCAGACGGTGAAGAGCGACATCGGCACGGTGGAGATCGGCTATGATCTGGGCGGCGGCCTCAGCCTCACCTCCGTCACCAATTATAGCGACATCCGCTTCCGCTCGGTCGGCGATCCCGATCGCGGGCCGGCGCCGGGCCAGACCAGCCGCGTCTATGATCCGGACAAGACCTTCCAGCAGGAGTTGCGCTTCAACATCGACAAAAGCTGGGTTCATGGCCTGATCGGCGGCTATTATCTGCGCGACGACAATCGCGGCTATCAGTTCGAAGCGACGCAGAGCCTGAACCTCACCCGGCTGGGCGTCGACCGGCAGTTGCTGGCGATGGGCTTGCCGCAGGCCACGGTGAACGCCGTGCTCAACCTCTATGGTGGTGTGGTTCCGATCCGCAACAGCCTGTCGCAGCCGCGCCTGACCGAAAATTATGCCGGTTTCGCCGACCTGACCTTCCCGGTCACGGATCGCGTGCGGATCAATGCCGGCCTGCGTTACGACCATGAAACGCAGGAACGGGGCGCGATCCAGACGGTGGTGATCGACCGGGCGCTGCCCGATCCCGCCAACCTGCCGATCCCGGCGCTGGCGCCGATCGTCACGCAGCTCAACGCCATCCTGATGGCGACGGCGGCGGGCGCCAACAGCGTCGAGCCGGTGCGCCCCGTCACCTACACCGCCTGGTTGCCCAAGATCGGCCTGACCTATGATCTGGCACAGAACGTGTCGCTCAGCTTCACCGCCCAGCGCGGCTATCGTGCCGGCGGTTCGGGTCTGAACCAGCAGCGTGCGCAAACCTATGATTTCGATCCGGAATATACCTGGAACTATGAATTTGCCCTGCGGTCCGAATGGTTCAACCGCCGCCTGACACTCAACGCCAATGCCTATTGGATCGACTGGAAGGACCAGCAGGTGTCGGTCCAGCTGACCCCCGGCGCGGTGTTCGACACGCAGGTCGTCAATGCCGGCAAGTCGCGCCTCTACGGTGCCGAGGTCGAACTGAGCGGCCGGCCCACCCAGACGCTCAACCTCTATGCCGGCGCCGGCTACAGCAATACCAAGTTCCAGGAATTCAACGTCACCATCGGATCGCTCTCGGCGGCGGCGCAGGGCAATGAATTTGCCCGCGCGCCGCACTGGACGCTGTCGGGTGGCGCGACATTCCATCATCCCAACGGCCTGTTCGCCAATCTCAACGCCAATTATCGCAGCGCCTATTATCAGGACACCGTCGATCAGGCGTTTCGCGACATTCCAGGTCGCACGCTGGTCAATGCAAAGATCGGCTGGCAAGGCGAGCATTTCGGCGCTTTCCTGACCGCCAGCAATGTCTTCAACGTGCAGAAGCCCAGCCAGTTCTTCACCGATTTCGACGGACGAGTGCGCGGCACGCTCACCGAACCGCGCATATTGGGGCTGAGTTTCGAAGGGCGCTTCTGACCGCCTGACCCCAAAAGAAAAGGCCCGGCTCTCCGATAGAGAGCCGGGCCTTTTTCATGACCAAAAAAGATCGTTCGTTCAGCCGATCTTGCCGAGCAGGCTGTCCACCGCGACCTTGGCGTCGCCATAGAACATCCGCGTATTCTCCTTATAGAAGAGCGGATTTTCGATGCCGGAATAGCCCGTGCCCTGTCCGCGCTTCGACACGAACACCTGCTTGGCCTTCCACACTTCCAGCACCGGCATGCCGGCGATCGGTGAATTGGGATCGTCCTGCGCGGCCGGATTGACGATGTCGTTGGAACCGATGACGATCACCACGTCGGTCGACGGGAAATCCTCGTTGATCTCGTCCATTTCCAGCACGATGTCATAGGGCACCTTGGCCTCGGCCAGCAGCACGTTCATGTGGCCGGGCAGACGCCCCGCGACCGGGTGGATGGCGAAGCGGACGGTCTTGCCCGCCGCGCGCAGCTTGCGGGTGAGTTCGCTCACCGCCTGCTGCGCCTGCGCCACCGCCATGCCATAGCCCGGCACGATGATGATGCTGTCCGCGTCGTTCAGCGCAGCCGCCACGCCGTCGGCGTCGATTGCGACCTGCTCGCCCTCGATCTCCGCCGCCGGGCCGCTTGTGCCGCCAAAGCCGCCTAGGATCACCGACACGAAGCTGCGGTTCATCGCCTTGCACATGATGTAGCTGAGGATCGCGCCCGAGGAACCGACCAGCGCCCCGGTCACGATCAACAGGTCATTGCCCAGCGTGAAGCCGATCGCGGCGGCCGCCCAGCCCGAATAGCTGTTCAGCATCGACACGACGACGGGCATGTCCGCGCCGCCGATGCCCATCACCAGATGGAAACCGATGAACAGCGCCAGCACCGACATGGCGATCAGCACCGTCAGTTCGCGACCCTCGACCCCGATATTGCCGACATACATGACCAGCAGCACCAGCGAGGCGATCGCCGCCGTGGCGTTGAGCACATGACCACCCGGCAGCTTCTTCGCCTTGCCATCCAGCTTTCCCGCCAGCTTGCCAAAGGCGACGATCGACCCGGTGAAGGTCACCGCGCCGATGAAGATGCCCAGAAACTCCTCGACCTTCAGGATGTTGATCTCGACCGGGGTTTTGTGCGCCAGCACACCGGCAAAGCCGGTCAATGCCGCCCGCGCCGCAGGCTCGAGCGCATTCACCGTTTCCAGTTCGAAATGCGCATTATAGCCGATGAAGACGGCGGCCAGACCCACGAAGCTGTGCAGCGCCGCGACGAGTTGCGGCATCTCGGTCATCTGGACGCGCACCGCCACGACCCAGCCGATGACGGCAGCGACCGCAAAGGTGGCGACCACGATCGGCAAATTGGCCGCACCGGGACCGAACAGCGTCGCCACCACGGCCAGCGCCATGCCGGCTATGCCATACCATACGGCGCGCTTGGCGCTTTCCTGATTGGACAGGCCGCCAAGGGATAGAATGAAAAGAACCGCAGCGGAAATATAGGCGGCGGATACCACACCGATATCGAACATGGATCGTCCCCCTTACGACCGCTGGAACATGGCAAGCATCCGGCGCGTGACCAGGAAGCCGCCTACGATATTGATCGACGCGATCAGGATGGAAATCGTTGCCAGAACCAGCACGATCGTGCTGGACGACCCGACCTGAAGCATGGCCCCCACCACGACGATTCCCGAAATCGCGTTCGTCACCGCCATCAGCGGTGTATGCAGCGCATGGCTGACATTCCAGATGACCTGAAAGCCGACGAAGCAGGCCAGCACGAAGACGGTGAAATGCGCCATGAAACTGGCCGGCGCCACCGCGCCGACTGCCATCAGCAGCACCGCACCGGCGATCAGCGTCGTCACCTGCGACCGGGTCTGCGCCTTGAAGGTCGCGACATCCTTCGCCCGCTTCTGTTCGGGCGTCAGTTCCTCGGCCTTGGGCTTGGGTTTCTGCGCGGCGATCGCCTTGATCTTGGGCGGCGGTGGCGGGAACGCGACGGCCCCTTCGAAGGCGATGGTTGCGCCCCGGATCACGTCATCCTCCATATTATGGACGATCACGCCATCCTTGCCCGGCGTCAGGTCCGCCAGCATATGGCGCACGTTGCTGGCATAAAGCGAGCTGGACTGCGCCGCCATGCGGCTCGGGAAATCGGTATAGCCGATGATCGTCACGCCATTGGCCGACACGATCTTCTGGTCGGCGACAGTCAGTTCGCAATTGCCGCCGCGTTCGGCTGCCAGATCGACGATGACCGATCCCGGCCGCATCGCTTCCACCATATCCTCCGTCCACAGGACCGGCGCATCGCGCCCCGGAATGAGCGCGGTGGAAATGACGATGTCGACATTGGGCGCCAGTTCACGGAATTTCTTGAGCTGCGCTTCGCGAAATTCCGGGCTGGACGGTGCGGCATAGCCACCGGTCGCCGCCCCATCCTGCTGTTCTTCAGCAAAGTCGAGATAGACGAACTGCGCTCCCATGGATTCGATCTGCTCGGCCACTTCCGGTCGCACGTCGAAGGCCAGCGTGACCGCGCCCAGCGAGGTCGCCGCACCGATCGCCGCCAGACCAGCGACACCTGCGCCGATCACCAGCACCCTGGCCGGCGGCACCTTGCCAGCAGCCGTCACCTGGCCGGTGAAGAAGCGCCCGAAATTGGCGCCCGCCTCGATCACCGCGCGATAGCCAGCGATATTCGCCATGGACGACAGCGCATCCATCTTCTGCGCCCGCGAGATGCGGGGCACCATGTCCATCGCCAGCACATTGGCGCCGGTGGCGGTGATCGCCGCCAGTTCTTCGCTTCGCTGGCCAGGGTAGAAGAAGGAAATCAGTGTCTTGCCCGGCGTCAGGCGCGATGCCTCTTCCGTTTCGGGCGGACGGACCTTCACGATCACATCCGACTCGGCCCAGAGTGCCTCGGCCCCGGCGACCACGGTCACACCTGCCGCCCGATAGGCCTCGTCGCCAAAGCCCGCCGTCGCGCCGGCCCCGCTTTCGATCAGGCAGCTATGGCCCAATTTTTGCAATAGCACGGCGCTGTCAGGCGTCAGCGCGACACGCGCCTCGCCCTGGGCCGTTTCTCTGGGTGCACCTATCTTCACTCTTGCCCTCCTCCCCTTTGTCGATGCGCTGTCTCCGCCTATCTTGGCCGCTCCAGCCCCATCGGTCTATCGCGAAAGCATCGGCACAGACGTTGTATTCACGCTTGCTGTGCCGCGCTTACGGCTTTTGGAGGGCTGAACGTCAACCCTCTTTATCCTGGAGTGGGGTCAATCAAAACTATGGCATAGGCCATAAGAGCTTTGGGCCATCCCGTCAGTCGACCAGACGCCAGCGCAGCGTTTCGCCCGCATGGAAGGGAACAAGGCTGATCCCCCCTTCCGTCAGCGCATCCGGTACGACCACATCCTCGCGGCTCAGCGTCACCGTGCCATCATTCAGCCGCAGGCCATAGAAATTGGGGCCATGCTCCGACGCGAAGCCCTCGAAATTAGCAAGCGCACCTTCTTCTTCGAACACCTGGAGATAGCTTTCCAGAGCGAAGGGCGCGTTGAAAATGCCGGCGCAGCCGCAGGCCGATTCCTTGCGACCGATCGCATGCGGCGCGCTGTCGGTGCCCAGGAAGAATTTGGGCGATCCCGACACTGCCGCCTTGCGCACCGCCAGCCGATGCTGCTCCCGCTTGGCGACCGGCAGGCAATAGGCATGGGGCCGGATGCCGCCGTCGAAAATCGCGTTGCGATTGATGATGACATGCTGCGGCGTAATAGTCGCCCCGATCAGCGGCCCGCTCGCTTCCACGAAATCGACTGCCTCCGCAGTGGTGATATGCTCCAGCACGATCTTGAGCGCCGGGTAATCGCGTACCAGCGGCGTCAGGATGCGATCGATGAAGACTGCCTCGCGATCGAAGATGTCGACATCGCGGTCCGTCACCTCGCCATGGATCAGCAACGGCATGCCGATCTGCTGCATGGTGTCCAACAGACTGGACAGGCGACGAATGTCGGTGACGCCATGAGCGGAATTGGTGGTGGCATGGGCCGGATAGAGTTTGCAGGCGGCAAAGACGCCCTGCGCGTAACCGCGCGCAATTTCCATCGGATCGGCGTCGTCCGTCAGGTAGCAGACCATCAGCGGCGTGAAATCCGTGCCCGCTGGCAGCGCCGCCACGATCCGGTCGCGATAGGCCAGCGCCGCATCGACGCTGATGACCGGGGGCGTCAGGTTCGGCATGACGATCGCGCGGGCGAACTGGCACGCCGTGTGATGGACGACGGCGTTCAGCATATCGCCATCGCGCAGATGGACGTGCCAGTCGTCGGGGCGGCGGATTGTGATCTGGTCTGTCATGCGGCCGCTCTAGCCGATCGGATATCGGCTCGCCAAGCCCATCTTGTCGGTTCGCCACATCGCCGGTGAAGGGCCTTTATACCGCCCCTTGATCGCGCCTTGAATTCGATATAATTATGATATCATAATTTACAGAGGATCGAGTCCATGTCCCTGCTTCAGGCCACGCGAGAGCGGCGCATCGCCACCCTGAGCGGTTACGCCATGCTGCTGGTCCCGCCGCTCTGCGTCGTCGGCGGGTTGGTCGCCATCGGTCTGCTCGGTACCGGGCATGAGGCGATCGGCACCTTGCTGCTTCTGCTGTCCATCTCGCTGTTCATTCTGACGCTCGCTGGCTTCTATCTGATCCAGCCGAACCAGGCGGCGGCGATCCTGCTGTTCGGCGATTATAAGGGCACCGATCGCACGCCGGGCCTGCGTTGGGTGCTGCCCTGGCTGACCCGGCAGAAGATCAGCGTGCGCGTCCACAACGTCACCTCCGAAAAGCTCAAGATCAACGACAAGCGCGGCAACCCGGTGGAAATCGCGTCCAACGTCGTCTGGCGCGTCACCGATACGGCGCAGGCGCTGTTCGATGTCGATGACTATAAGGCGTTCGTCGAAATCCAGATCGAAAGCGCGGTGCGGGCGATCGGATCGCGCTATCCCTATGATGATTTCGAACATGAGGAAAAAACGCTGCGTGGCGACGGCGCCCATGTCGCCGACGAATTGCAGGCCGAATTGCAGGACCGCGTCGCGCTCGCCGGCGTCACCGTGGACGAATGTCGCCTGACCCATCTCGCCTATGCGCCGGAAATTGCGCAGGCGATGCTGCGCCGCCAGCAGGCCGAAGCCGTCATCGCCGCCCGCACCCGGCTGGTCGAAGGCGCGGTGACGATGGTCGAATTGGCGCTGGACCAGTTGTCGGCCAAGAATGTGGTCGAACTGGACGACGAGCGCCGTGCCGCCATGGTCAGCAACCTGATGGTGGTGCTGTGCGGCGAGCGGGATACCCAGCCGGTGGTCAATACAGGCACCCTCTACCAATAGGCGCGGATCGTGGCGAAGGACGATATCGCCCCGCGCAAGGCTTTTCCCCTGCGGCTAGACCCGGCGCTGTACGAGGCGCTGGAACGCTGCGCCGCGGCCGAATTTCGCAGCGTCAATGCGCAGATCGAAATGCTGCTGCGCGAAGGGCTAAAGCGCCGGGGCGTGACGTTGTCGGACCCCGGCAAGCGGCGACGCGGACGTCCGCCCAGGGAGGATTGATATGCCGTATCTGCAACTCGGCCCTGGTCCAGATCATCGGGTCACCCCATCCGAACCAGATTGACGACAACTCCATATATTTCAGAATGTTACCAAAATCTGCCACCTGAACAAATATCATTTCACATTTCAGAATATTTCATATATACGGACAATTGCCAGTCGATCATCGGACAATGCCTATAATCGGGACGACTGAAACACAGGAAGGGAGGATGGATTCGCTACGACAAGGCGAAATAAATACACCTGTTCATTATTTATATAAAAACTATCAAGCCATGATCATCGCGATCATGTCTGTCGCACATTATAAAATGCTCCGCTTCAGCAAGTCATTATTTCACAAATAGCGTTGAGCCTGTTCTTCTGACCGTCGCAATTCAGTCAAAATAAAACGGCAGAATTTTAACTATATTGTATCATAAGCATACAAATGGGGAGGATATAATGGCAAATAATCAACTCTTGTTGGGAACGAGCCTGACCGTGCTGGCCTGCCTTGCCGCAGCGCCGGCCAGTTGGGCACAGGAACAGGCCGGCACGGCACCCGCTGCGGCGGACATCATCGTCACCGCCCAGTTCAAGTCGCAGAAATTACAGGATACGCCACTTGCCATCACGGCAGTGACGGGCGAAGCGCTGGAAGCGCGCGGCCAGACCAATATTTCCGAAGTCGCGGCGCAGACGCCCAACGTCACGCTCGCGCCGCAAAACGGCTATCTTGGCCCCGGCATCATCGCCTTCATCCGCGGCGTCGGCCAGTCCGATCCCAATTTCGCGCTCGAACCGGGCGTGGGCATGTATATTGACGATGTCTATCTGCCGACGCTGACCGGATCGTTGCTGGACCTGATGGACCTCGACCGGGTGGAAATCCTGCGCGGCCCGCAGGGGACGCTGGCCGGCCGCAACTCGCTTGGCGGGTCGATCAAGCTTTATTCGGTCAAGCCCAAGGGCGACGGCAGCGGCATGCTGGAGGCAACCTACGGCAGCTATAACCGCATCGACATGCGTGGCTATATCGACCTGAAGCTGGCCGAAAACCTGTTCCTGCGCGTCTCGGGCGCCAGCAAGAACCGGGACGGCTACGTCAAACGGCTGGACTATGCGCTGACCCATCCGGGGTCCAACGTGCCGACGCAGGCGACCGATGCAAACCCCGAACTGGGTACACTGGGCGGGCAGAGCTTCATCGCGACCAAGGCGGCTTTGCGCTGGCTGCCCACGGACAATGTCGAAATCAACGTATCGGCCGACTATACCCGTCAGCGCGACGAGGCCGGCGCCAGCGTACTAATCTTCGCCAACAAGGCCGGCACCTTCCCCGGTCCCAGCGCGACCGGCGGCCCGCGCCCCTGGCTGGCTGGCGTCAATGGCGCGCCGGTGGCGCTCAACTGCGCTTTCGTCGCGTTCGGCGTCAACAGCTGCGACACGCCGCCGTCGGGCTACAACAAGAAGTTCATCAGCTACGCCACCTTCACCGACAATGCGACGCGCGACGGACAGATGGCCTATAAGCCGCTGTCGCTCGACCCGCATTCGGACCTCGACAATTATGGTTTCGCCGGCACGATCGACTGGACCATCAGCGACGGACTGGCGCTGAAGTCGATTACATCCTACCGCCATTATGAGGCCGACTGGTCCTTCGCCGAAGGCGCGCCGGTCCAGTCCTCCATGTTCGAACAGCAGCAGACCAACACCCAGTGGAGCCAGGAATTGCGGCTGAGCGGCACCGCGCTCGACCGCCGGCTCGACTATACGGTGGGCGGCTTCTATTTCGATACCAAGGGCAAGTTCACCGGCCGCATTGACTTGAACTATGCCGGCATAGACTTCCTCCATGGCCCCGATCCAACGCCTGCGAAGAACAAGGCGCTGTTCGCCAATGTCAGCTTCAAACCGGTCGATGCGCTGACGCTGACGGGCGGCATCCGATCGTCCTGGGACGAAAAGGATTATGGCTATGTCCGCCGCAATCCTGACGGCACGGCCATTCAGGGACCATGCGAATTCTTCCTGGGCGCGCCGACAGCCGGGCCGACCGGCGTGGGTAATTCGCCCAACTGTCTGCTCTTCGGCCTCAATGGCCTGGGCGCGCATTTCAAGTCGCAGCGGACCGACTGGCGCGTTGCAGCCGACTATCGCTTCTCGCCGGCCTTCATGGTCTATGCTCAGGTATCGACCGGCTATCGCGCGGGCGGCGTCAATCCCCGCCCCTTCTACCCCAGTCAGGTGCGGCCCTTCTCGCCGGAAACCATCACCGCCTATGAAGCGGGCTTCAAATCCGACCTGTTCAATCGCATGCTGCGCTTCAACGTCTCAGCCTTCTTCAACGATTACAAGAATATCATCCTGACCGTGTTCAACTGCCCGACCGATGCCGGGACGGAAGGCACGCCCTGCCTTCAGCCCACCAATGTCGGGTCGGCGGACGTCAAGGGCATCGAGTTCGAAACCATGTTCCGGCCGACCAGCCGTCTCAGCTTCGATGGATCGCTCAGCTATCTAGACTTCAAATATACCTCGCTCGGCAGCGCCAATACTGGTGTCACCATGGACATGGTACCGCCCTTCACCCCCAAGTGGAAGTGGAATGCCGGCGCGCAATATGATGTGCCGGACGTGCTGGGCGGGGAACTCAGCTTCCGCCTCGACGGCAGCTACCAGTCGCATATCTATGTCGACGCGATCAACACGGATGCCACCACCGTGTCGACCACCGATGCCGGTGCGGGCGGCGGGCCGCTGCCGACATTGGTGGCGACCAGCCGGATCGACGGCTATTTCCTGGCCAATGGCCGTGTCACCTGGCGTAGCGGGGACGATGGCTGGAGCGCCTCGCTCGAAGTCCGCAACCTGACCGACAAATATTATTTCACCTCGATGAACACCAATTTCAGTTCGGTGGGCGTGCTGTCCGGCGCGCCGGGCCTGCCGCGCACCTGGGCGGTGACGCTCAAGAAGCAGTTCTGATCGGCCAACAGGCGGCGCGGCTTTCCCCGCGCCGCCCTTTCTTCACGAGGTTCCCATGATCCGCTTGTCCCTGCGCCTGCTTGCGCCACTACTACTGGCCGGCGTTGCCATGCCGGTACCCGCTGCCAATCCGACCGACATACCCGCCGATCCCGTCATCCAGATGCGCGAACATTGGCTGGATGCCGACATCAACGCCTTCAATTTCCGCCATTCGGCCGACATGTTCGAGACTCGCGCGGTGCCTCATGGCAATGCCGTCCGCGCTCTACCCGATGGCCAGCCCATCACCCCGCCCGCCTTTCAGCAGGACGGCGTCACCCGCAGCTATGATAAATGGGCGCGCCGCACCTATACCAATGCCATCATCGTGATGCGCGATGGCAAGGTCGTGTTCGAGGAGTATCGCAACCGGTCCCGCCCGGCCGATCGCTTCATCTCCTTTTCCATGGCGAAGTCGATCACCTCGCTGCTGATCGGTATCGCGCTCGATCAGGGCAAGATCGCCTCGCTTGACGATCCGGCCGGCAAATATGTCCCCGAACTGCGCAAGGGCGCCTATGGCGACGTGACGATCCGCCAGCTGCTTCAGATGCGATCCGGCGTCGACTATGACGAACGCTATGACTTTGGCGAGAAGCCCAGCGTCGCCGCGCTCATCCATCGCCACGCCATCGTGCTGAACGAAGAGCGCTTCGCCGATCGCGCCAAGACCATCGCCCGCGCGGCAAAACCCGGCAGCCGCTTCAACTATGCAACGCTCGACACTGCCGTGCTCGGCTGGGTGCTGGAACGGGCCACCGGCCAGTCGCTCGCCGCCTTCACCGCCACAAACCTGTGGCAACCCGCCGGCATGGAAGGCGACGCCTTCTGGATCGCCGACGGGCCAGAGGGCAAGGGGCGAGAACTGTCGGGCATGGGCTTCAACGCCACGCTGCGCGACTATGCCCGGCTAGGCCAGTTGATGCTGGACGATGGCCTGCGCGACGGGAAGCCGGTTCTGCCGCGCGGCTGGATGAAACAGGCGACCAGCATGATTCCCTTCGCCCAGCCCACCCCCTTTGGCGGGCGCGGCTATGGCTTCCAGTTCTGGCAGCTGGACGACCAGCCGGGCGCCTATACCGCGCTCGGCCTCGCGGGACAGTTCATCTATATCCACCCGCAAAGCCGCACGGTCATCGTAAAGCTCAGCCACTATCCGCTGCCCGAACCGCCCCATGTGATGGGGGAGACGCTGGCCTATTTCCACCAGTTGGTGAGCGTGACGCCCTGACCGGCGCATCCGCCCTTGTGCAAGGGCGCGCAAAAGCCGATGCGGGCGCGTCATTCCCCGTCGAGGACAAGGCGTCGCAGCATGGACATGGAACATCACAGGATCGCGGTCGGAGAGGATGGGGTTTCCGCCATCTTCATCCGGCCGGTCGGGGCCACGGCGCTGTTCCTGTTCGCCCATGGCGCCGGGGCGGGCATGACCCATCCGACCATCACCGCCAATGCGCTGGGGCTCGCGGCACGGGGTATCGCAACCCTGCGCTACCAGTTCCTCTATATGGAAAAAGGCAGCAAGCGCCCCGACCAGCCCGTGCTTGCCCATAAGGTTGTGCGCGCCGCCGCCGCCCATGCCGCGGCGCTGGCACCCGACCTGCCGCTCTTTGCCGGCGGCCGGTCCTTTGGCGGCCGCATGACATCGCAGGCGCAGGCGGACACGCCCTTGCCCGGCGTACGCGGCCTTGCCTTCCTCGGTTTCCCGCTACACCCGGCGGGCAAGCCCGGCGTCGATCGCGCTGCCCATCTGCAACAGATCCGCGTGCCGATGCTCTTCCTCTCCGGGACGCGGGACGCGCTGGCCGATATCGAGCTGCTCCGCACGACGGCGGCCACCCTCGGCCGTCGCGCCACTCTTCATCTGGTCGATCAGGCCGACCACAGCTTCAAGGTCGCAAAGAAGAGCGGCCGGACCCCGACCGACGTCGAAACCGAACTGCTGGACAGGGCCGCCAACTGGATGCAACGCGCGGTCGCGCCTATTTCGTAATTGAATTTGCGAACTATTATCATATATGCCATGGGCATCCGCATCACCGCGCCGGAGCCTCCATGCTTGTTCCTTTCCTCATCATGCTGCGCGAAGGCATTGAGGCTGCACTGATCGTCGGCATCGTTGCCAGCTATCTGCACCATGCCCAGCGCCGCGACCTGATGCCCGCCATCTGGGTCGGCGTGCTGCTGGCCAGCGCGCTTTCGCTGTTCGTGGGCGCCGGCCTTCAGATGGTCGCCGCCGAATTCCCTCAGAAGCAGCAGGAATTTTTCGAAGGGATCGTCGGGCTGGTCGCGGTCGTGATGCTGACCTGCATGGTCTTCTGGATGCGCCGCGCCGCGCGGTCGATCAAGGGCGAACTGCATGCCAATATCGACCGCGCGCTGGCTCGCGAAAGCGGCCCGGCCTGGGCGCTCATCAGCATGGTCTTCCTGGCGGTCGCGCGCGAAGGACTGGAATCCGTCTTCTTCCTCCTCGCCATTTTCCAGCAGAGCCTCGGATGGGAAGCCCCCGTGGGCGCACTGGCCGGCATCGCCCTTTCGGTAGTCGTCGGCATCGGCCTGTTCAGGGGCGGCATCCACCTCGACCTGCGCCGCTTCTTCCGCTTCACCGGTGTCTTCATCCTGTTGGTGGCGGCGGGCCTGCTGGCCGGCGTCCTGCGCAAATTCCATGAAGCGGGCGTCTGGAACGGGCTTCAGACCGTGGTGGTCGACCTGTCCGAAACCCTGCCGATGGACGGACCGCTGGGCGCGATCCTGTCCGGCCTGCTCGGCTATCAGGCTGTGCCGGTGCTGGGCGAACTGATCGTCTATGCCGTCTTCCTTGCCGTCAGCCTCTTCCTCTTCTTCCGTCCCGCGCCCACCGTCGCGGCCATTTCTGCCAAGGCCCATTGATGACCAGCCCCGCTTCCCCGCGCGCCATGCGCCTTGCTCTCATCGCCTCCGCGCTGCTCGTGCTGCTCGGCCTCTTCGCCTTCTGGTTCGCCTCCAACCGCGCCAAAGCACCGGGTGCGAGCGGCGACCATGCCGTGACCGTCACTATCAAGGGCAAGGTCTGCGACCCCAACGACATCACAGTCCCGGCGGGCAGGACCGTCTTCACCATCGTCAACGCCACCGATCGCGCGCTGGAATGGGAGATATTGGACGGCGTCATGGTCGTGGACGAGCGCGAGAATATCGCGCCCGGCCTGCAACAGGTGATGACGGTGAAGCTGGCGCCCGGCGATTATGAGATCACCTGCGGCCTGCTCAACAACCCGCGCGGAAAGCTGCATGTCACGCCCTCGGCGGAATCAGATGCGGAGGCCGCGCGCCCCTCGCTGGTCGCCTATGTCGGCCTGCTGGCGGAATATCAGGTGACGTTGCTGACCGAAGCGGAGACGCTGGACAGCGCCGCGCAGGCACTGGTGGCCGCGATCAAGGCCGGCCAGCGCGATGAGGCCCTGAAACTCTATTCCGCCGCCCATCAATCCTATGTCCGCCTGGAATCCGCCGCGCAACTGTTCGGCGATCTCGACGCTCGGCTGAACGCCCGCGCCGACTATTATGAAAAGAAGGACGCCGACCCCGGCTTCATGGGCTTCCGCCGGATCGCACGGACGCTGGCGGGCCACGGCGCTATGTCATCGCTGGTTCCAACCGGCGACCGGCTGCTTGCCGACATCGCCACGCTCAAGGAACGACTGGCTACGCTGGAACTCAAGCCCGAACAGCTGGCCGACCTGCCCGCAAAGCAATTGGCGCGCCTGTCCGACTCTCTGGCCGCTGCCGGCGACGACAGCCCCGCCGATGTGCAAGCTGCGCTTGAGGCCGCCAGCAAGTCCGCCGGACTGCTTTCGTCCCTGCTGGCCAAGGCCAATCCCGCCCTGGACAAGGCGATCAAGGCCGATCTCGCCACCCTCGAAACCAGCCTCGCGCCATCGCGCACCGCCGCCGCTTTCGACACGGCGCAGCGCAAGGCGGTGGCTGCCGCGCTCGCCCGCCTCGCCGACGATCTGGGCAAGGTCAACGCCGCGCTGGGCCTCGCCTGATGCAGCCAGCCTCTCCTGCACGCCGCCGCCTGCTCGGCGCAGGCCTTGGCGCCATCGCTGCCATGCCCGCTGCCGCACTCGCCCGCCCGGATACCGCACAGGGCGATCAGGTCGCAGACGCCCCGAAGAGCGAGCATACTGGCGAACGCATTCCCTATCATGGCCCCTATCAGGCCGGCATCACGACGCCACGCCCCAGCGCCGGCATGATCGCCAGCTTCTTCGTCCTCGCCGAAACGCTTGACGATCTGGAACGGCTCTTCCGCACCCTGACTGAACGCATCGCCTTCCTCACCGTTGGCGGGCGCCAGCCGGATATCGACCCGAAGCTCCCACCGGTCGGATCGGGCATATTGGGGCCGGACGTGCAGCCCGACGCGCTCACCATCACCGTGTCGGTCGGCCCCGCGCTCTTCAACGACGATCTTGGCCTCACCCGCCTCAAGCCGCGCCAACTCACCGCGATGCAGGCCCATCCCAATGACGCGCTCGACGCCGCGCTCTGCCATGGCGACCTGTCGATCCAGTTTTGCGCCAACACGCCCGACACCAATATCCACGCCCTGCGCGATATCATCAAGACTTTGCCCGACCTGCTGGTGATGCATTGGAAACAGGAGGGCAGCGTGCCGCCCATTCCCGCCAAACCAAGCCAGCCGGCGGAAAGCGCGCGCAATTTCCTGGGCTTTCGCGACGGGTCGGCCAATCCCGATTCCAATGATGCCGCGCTGATGAGCCGGCTGGTGTGGGTGCGCCCCGGCCAAGGGGAGCCTGACTGGGCCACCGGCGGCAGCTATCAAGCGGTGCGCATCATCCGCAATTTCGTCGAACGCTGGGACCGCACGCCTCTTGGCGAGCAGGAAGCCATCATGGGCCGGCTGAAGGCCAGCGGCGCGCCCATGGATGGCGGCCCGACCGAACATGACGTGCCGAACTATAGCCGCGACCCGGCCGGCGAGCGCACGCCACTCGACGCACATATCCGCCTCGCCAACCCGCGCACGGCGCAGAGCGACGCCAATCTCATCCTGCGCCGTCCATTCAACTATTCCAATGGCGTGACCAAGTCCGGCCAGTTGGAAATGGGCCTGCTCTTCATCTGCTATCAGGCCGATCTGGAAGCCGGCTTCCTGACCGTCCAGCGCCGGCTCGATGGCGAGCCGCTGGAGGAATATATCAAGCCGATCGGTGGCGGATTCTTCTTCACCCTGCCCGGCATCAGCGACGATCGCGACTGGATCGGCCGATCCCTGATCGCCGCCGCCCGCGCAGCCTGATTTCCCTTTCCCGACAGGAGGATAATATGATCGACCTCACGCGCCGCACCCTGCTGGGCCTGCTGGCAGCCACGCCGCTGGTCCCTTCGGCCGCGCTGGCGCAAAACCGACCCAATCAGGGCGCGCCTTCGCCGCTGCAACTGGTCGGCCCGATCGCCCAGTATAAAATCTATGTGACCCAGAATGTGCGCCAGTTCGTCACCGACACCCGCGCGTTCGTCGCTGCGGTCAAGGCCGGCAAGATCGCCGAGGCGCAGCGCCTCTACGCCCCCACCCGCACCAGCTATGAGAAGATAGAGCCGGTCGCCGAACTGTTCAGCGATCTGGACGCCGCCATCGACAGCCGCGCCGACGATCATGAAAAGGCGGAAAAAGACCCGCGCTTCGGCGGCTTCCATCGGATCGAATATGCGCTGTGGGTGGAAAAGAGCACCCGCAATGTCGGCCGCACCGCCGACAAGCTGATGGCCGACGTGCTGGCACTCCAGACCCGCCTCACCAAATTGACCTTCCCGCCCGAAAAGGTCGTCGGTGGCGCCGCCGTGCTGATGGAAGAAGTCGCCGCGACCAAGATTTCGGGCGAGGAGAATCGGTACAGCCGCACCGACCTGTATGATTTCCAGGCCAATTTCGAGGGCGCTTACAAGATCGTCACGCTGCTGCGTCCGCTGGTGGAGCGCCGCGACCGCGCCTTTGCCGCCAAGACGGAAGCGAATTTCAGGACGGTGTTCGACACGCTGGCCAAATATCGCGCGCCCGGTGGCGGCTTCGTCTCCTATGTGAAGCTGACCGAACGCGACCGCAAACTGCTCGCCGGCAAGGTCCATGTACTGGCGGAGGATCTATCCCGCCTGCGCGGCATGCTGGGCCTGAACTGATCATGTCAGATGCGCTGGCAGCCATCAGGCCGCCAGCGCAACGGAGCACAGCTATTCCGCCGCCTGCGCCATGCCGGGCACAGCGCCTGTGCGCGCCAGGTCGGAAGGCGCGAAATCATCCACGGCGATCACGTCGGCCACCGCCCGATCCGCCGCCTCCAACTGCGCCAGTTCGGCTTCCGTGATCAGGCCGCGCGCCTTGGCGTCCTGCCAGTCCTTAACCCCCGCCTTGCGAAGCCGGTCGTGGATAGGCTGGGTATCGACCATCAGGCGGAAAGCTTCGGTCAGGCGCGCGACCGGCTCCTCCGGCCCGCCGATGAAAATGGCATCGACCAGCCGATCGCGCGCAGAATTGGGTTCCAATATGATCTGCGCGCATTTGCGAATGATGCGGTCCGATGGCCCGTGCCGGCGCCGGCCGAAGGGCAGGATGAACAGCCGCAGCATCCATCCTACCGGTCGCGCCGGGAAATTGGCGATGACCTCGGCAAAGCGCTGTTCGATCGTGGCAAAACCGCTCTCCATGCACCAGGCCAGAAGCGGGAAGTCGGCATCCTGCCGCCCCTCATCCTCCCAGCGCTTGAGCGCCCCGGACAGGAGGTAGAGTTCGGACAATATGTCGCCCAGTCGCCCCGACAGCAATTCGCGCCGCTTGAGCTCGCCCCCCAGCGTCAGGAAGGCGATGTCGGACAGGAAGGCGAAGCCTGCGGCATAACGGCTCATCTGCCGGTAAAAGCGGGTCGCCCGGCCAGCCTTGGGCGCCGGCGCGAACAGACCCCCGCTCCAACTACGCGCAAACGCACGGATCGCCGTCTTCAGCGCATGGCCCACATGCTTCCACAGGACAGCGTCGAAATCCACCAGTGCCTGTGCGTGATCGCCCTCGCCCGCGGCCCGTATCTCCTGCAACAGGAACGGGTGCGACCGGATCGCGCCCTGACCAAAGACCATGAGGCTGCGCGTCAGGATATTCGCTCCCTCGACCGTGATGCCGACCGGGATGGCGCGATACTGGTTGCCCAGATAATTGTTCGGCCCCTCGATCACGGCCTTACCGCCATGCACGTCCATTGCATCGTTGATGGCCACACGCATCCGTTCCGTCGCGTGCAGTTTCAGGATCGAGGAGATGACCGCCGGATGATGGCCCTGATCCAGCCCCGCGCATGTGAGCCGTCGCGCGCCGTCCAGCAGATAGGCGTTGGCGGCGATCCGGGCCAACCGCTCCTGTATCCCCTCGAACCGGCCGATCGGCAGGTTGAACTGCGACCGCACCCGCGCATAGGCGCCACTCGTATGGGCGGCAAAGGCGGCCGCTGCGGCCGACAGCGACGGCAGGGATATGCTCCGCCCCGCCGCCAGCGCGCTCATCAGCATCTTCCACCCCTGCCCCGCCCGCTCAGGCCCGCCGATGATATGATCCAGCGGCACGAACACGTCATGGCCTTCATTGGGGCCATTCTGGAAACTCTGCATGGACGGAATATGCCGCCGTCCGATCGACACGCCCGGCAGGTCCGTCGGCACCAGCGCGACGGTGATACCGATATCCTCCTGCTCGCCCAGCAGATGGTCGGGATCGCGCAGCTTGAACGCCAGCCCCAGGATTGTGGCGACCGGCCCCAGCGTGATATAGCGCTTGCGCCAGTTCAGCCGGATGCCCAGCACCTCGCGCCCCTGCCACTCGCCCTTGCCTATGACGCCCTCGTCGGTCATCGCCGCAGCGTCCGATCCCGCTTCCGGGCTGGTCAAGCCGAAGGCGGGAATTTCACGCCCGTCCGCTAGCCGTGGCAGCCAATGCGCCTGCTGCGCTTTCGTCCCGAAGCGCAAGATCAGTTCGCCCGGCCCCAACGAATTGGGGACCATCGCCGTGACGGCCGCCGAAACGGAGCGCGTCGCGATCTTCCGCACGATCTCGCTATGGGCGAAATTGGAAAAGCCAAGGCCGCCATGCGCCTTGGGAATGATGATGCCGAAGAATTTCTCTGCCTTGAGATAATCCCATGCCGCCTGCGGCAAGTCGTGCGTTTCCCAGGTCATGCGCCAGTCGTCGATCATCGCGCACAGCATATCGACCGGGCCATCCATGAAGGACTGTTCCTCGGCCGTCAGGGTGGCTGGCGGCACCGCCAGCAGGCGCGACCAGTCCGGATCGCCGGTGAACAGGTCCGCATCCCACCAGCTGTCACCGGCATCGATCGCCTCGCTCTCCGTAACGGAAAGGCGCGGCAGGCTTGATTGGACAAGGGACAGAATCGGGCGGGTCAGTATCTCTCGGCGTGCGTTGGCAAGCATGATCATCATCCTCTCATGATGGGTATCAACGCCGCTGCGGACCGCATGATCCCAACGTCCTGCCTGCTCCGTCCGCTTCTGCCTTGTGGCGCATGAACTGTGTCAAAACATTGCCAATTTTGTTGCATTTGCAAATCAGTTTCATTAATGGCGCGTCCGCATATCAATAATCATTGCGCTGCGCGCACCACGTTTGCTGGGGGCAACATGACTTTCTCGACGAAAAACCTCTTCCGCCATTCCGTACCGTTCACTCTGGCGATGGCACTGCTTGGCACCGCGCAGGCCCATGCGCAGGCGCCGGCCGATGAGGCGGACGAGGATTCGATCATCGTCACCGGCGTGACCCAGACGAACGGATTGACCCTGTCTTCGCGTGAGACGCCACAGTCGGTCACCGTGCTCGACAGCCTGCGCATGCAGGAACAGGGCCTGGACGATATCGCCTCGGTCATGGAGCAGATTGTCGGCATCCAGTCCAACCGGACCAGTTCGCTCGGCACCGACGGCACCAACTATACCGCGCGCGGTGTCGAGGTGAAAAACTATCTGGTCGACGGCGTCGCCCGGCCGACCAACATCTACGGCTTTACCGAAGATACCGCCGATCTCGTCGCCTATGAACGGGTGGAGGTCATTCGCGGATCGGCCGGCATGATGACCGGCACCGGTAATCCGTCGGCGGCGATCAACATGATCCGCAAGCGGCCGGGCACCGACCTGCGCGCCAGCATGTCGGCACGGGTGGGATCATGGGACAATTACCGGATCGAAGGCGATGTCGGCGGCGCGCTGACGTCCGACCAGCGCATCCGCGCGCGCGTCGCGGGCGCCTGGCAGGATAATGACAGCTTCATCGACCGCGAACATGCCAAGCGTCAGGCGCTCTATGGCGTGATCGAGGCGGACCTGACCCCTAACACGCTGCTGACCGCCGGCATCGAATATCAGAATTTCCGCAACACCGGCGCGTCGCGCGGCGGTCTGCCGCTCTATTACACCGACGGCACCGAAACCCACTTTGCGCGGTCGACCAACAGCGGCGCCAACTGGTCAGACTTCAGCCGCAAGAGCACCAATATCTTCGCCTCGATCGCCCATGATTTCGACCAGAACTGGCATCTGCAAGTCGATGCCGAGCACAAGTCCGGCTCCTATGACGAAAGCATCGGCTATTTCTTCGGCACCGCGATCGACAAGGTCACCGGCCTGGGCGGCACCTTCTATGCGACCCGCTGGGCCTCCGACCTCACGCTCGACGCCGTCTATGCCAATCTGCGCGGCAGTTTCCAGGCCTTGGGTCAGGACCAGCATATCGCCCTG
The DNA here is from genome assembly GCF_031843765.1 of Sphingobium sp. WCS2017Hpa-17. NCBI lineage: Bacteria > Pseudomonadati > Pseudomonadota > Alphaproteobacteria > Sphingomonadales > Sphingobiaceae > Sphingobium > Sphingobium sp. WCS2017Hpa-17. The sequence continues at coordinate 467,667 of NZ_JAVTIV010000002.1, read as the reverse complement.
ACGCTCAGCCACGCCCGCTTCGACGATGATCAGACGCCCTATCCCGGCTGGTGGAATGGCGGCGACTATATGAAGCCGATCAATGCGCTGGAATTCTTCAAGACCGGCAATGCGACCAAACCTGACCTGACCGCGACCGGCGACCTGGCCGGCAATCGTATCCAGACCACCGCCGCCGCCGGCGTCGCCCGCCTGAAGCCGATCGCACCGCTGTCCATCATCCTGGGCAGCCGCCTGACCTGGTGGAAGCAGGACAGCTATGCCCAGGGTACCACCGGCCCCCGGACCTGGACGGCCGGCACCCATGAAAAGGCGGTGCTGACCCCCTATGCCGGCATGGTGCTGGACTTCAACAAGGCGATTTCCGCTTATGTCAGCTATGCCAGCGTGTTCGAACCGCAGACGGCGCGCACCGTCGATGGTGACCTGATCGCACCGCTGGAAGGCAATACTTATGAAGCCGGCCTGAAGGCCGACTTCTTCGACGGCCGTCTGGCCGCCAGCGCTGCCGTCTTCCGCATGAAGCAGGACAATTATGCCATGGCCGATGGCGACGGCATCTTCGCCCCTGACGGCAGCACCGCCTATCATGCGGTGTCGGGCATGAAATCCTCCGGCTTCGAACTGGAGGTGAATGGCGAGATCCTGCCCGGCTGGCGCCTGTCGGGTGGATTCGCCAATGCCCGGTCGGAGGATCGCGACGGCGTGCGGCAATTGCCGCAGGTGCCCAAGGACAGCTTCAAGATGTTCACCACCTATCGCCTGCCCGGCAAGCTGGACGGGCTGACGGTCGGCGCCAATCTGCTGTGGCAGGGCAAGACCCGCGCCCAATATGGCGGCCCGAACGGCGTCATCTATGTTCAGGACGCTCTGGCGACAGTCGACCTGATGGCGCAATATCGCTTCTCGGAGCATCTGACGCTGGCCGCGCATCTGGATAATGTGTTCGACAAGACCTATTATTCCGGCCTGTCGACCGGCAGCGCGCGCTATGCGACGCCCCGTAACCTGATGGTCACCCTGCGCGGCACCCTCTGAAGTCAAGATAGGCGGGGTAAACAGCCCCGCCTCCTATTATCCCGGCATCGCAAACATATCCCGTTTGACTGACGCTATTCCCCAAATGTCGGACAAATCCTGTCACCATTCGCATTTGTCGTTGCACATCGTATACTTTCGTTCAAAGCAGGTCTTCCAGCAAAGACAGGCAGTTGTTCGCAGCAAGCATGAACCGACGAACCCATAATGGCAGGCTGATCGGCTGCACTATGCTGCTGCTGACAGGCGGCGAGGCGATGGCCCATGACGCAAAGCCGGCGCCGGCCGACCCGATCGTGGTCAATGGCCGGCGCCAGATCGGTGAGACGCAACCGCTGCGCCATTTCGACGCGGAAGAGCTGCGGGCGATGGGCATCACCAGCATCAAGGATATGATGCAGCGACTGGGCGCGCAGCTGAAGGGCGCGGATGGCGCCAACCCCGTCTTTGCCATCAACGGACGCCGGCCGCTGGATGACGAAGAAGTCCAGAGCCTGCCGTTCGATGCGATCCAGTCCTTCGACCTGCTGCCGCAGGAGGCCGCGTCCGCCATGGGCTACCCTCCCAACCAGCCGGTCATGAACTTCACCACCAAGGCGAAATTTCAGGGCTTCGAGGCGATGGCCAATGGCCAGACCAGCACGGATGGCGGCGGCGGCACCGGGGATGGGCGCTTTGCCATGACCCGCCTGCGCGGTAAGAAACGCCTCACCTTGACCGCCACCCTGTTGCAGCAGAGCGAATTGCGACAGGATCGACGGTCGATCCGTCCCGATCCCAGCCTGCCCTATGACCGGATCGGCAATGTGACCGGCGCGGACGGCGGCGAGATTGATCCGCAACTCAGCGCGCTGGCGGGCAGCCCCGTGACCATCGCCGCCGTCCCGCTCGATCCCGATGCGCGGCAAACGCTAGCCGCCTATCTGCCCGGCGCCAACCAGCCCCATGTCACCGATCCGGGCGCCTATCGCAACCTCCAGCCGCGCCAGAGCACGATGAAGATCGCCGGCTTCTTCAGCCAGCCGATCAGCGACCGGACCACAGCCGCGCTCAGCCTCTCGATCGAGCGGCAGCGCAGCTGGGCGCTTCAGGGGCTGGGCACGGCGTCCCTCCTCGTCCCCGCCGGCAACAGCTCTTCGCCCTTTGCCAGCGACATCTTGCTCAACCGCTATCTGGATGAGGTGCCGGCGCTGACGCAGAATGGCAGCATCTGGACGCTGCATGCCGGGCTGGGCCTGATCGGTGGTTTCAGCGGATGGAACTGGTCGCTCAGGCTCAACCATGATCGCAAGCGCAGCCAGACCGACAGCGATCTCGGCTTCGACATGGCCAATGTGCAGGATGCGATCCTGCTGGGCGGCGATGCCTTCTCGCCCTTCTCCGCCGGACAGATCGGCGCAGCGATCCGCGACCGCGCCCGCTCGACCATCACGACGAACGATGCCCAGTTGATCCTCAACGGCCAGTTCCTGACCTTGCCGGCCGGGCCGGTCGCGGTGACGACGACGTTCAACGCGCAACGCTCCAGCAGCGACAGCCTGTCGCGCGCCTTCCCCGACGCCAATGTCGTCCTCGGGCGCAGCCAGGGTGGCAGCAGCCTCGCGGCAACCATCCCCATCGCCTCGGCTGCGGACAATGTCCTGCCCTTCCTCGGCCGGCTTTCGGTCGACCTGTCGGGCGGCGTCAACGCGGTCAGCCGCTATGGCCCGCTCTACACCGCCCATGCCAGTCTGGTCTGGACGCCGGTGAAGCGGGTGCAATTGCTGGCCACGCTCAAGCGGGCGGAAACGGCGCCGACACTGGATCAACTGGGCGCCCCGCGCATCGCCACGCCGAACATGCCCTTCGTCGACCTTGTGTCGGGGGAAAGCCTGTTCGTCACATCCGTCTATGGCGGCAATCCCGACCTGTCGCCCGAACGGCGGCGGACGCTGACGCTGACCGCCAATATCCAGCCGCTGCGGACCGATGCCTTCCGCGCCAGCCTCATCTACGAGGATGCGACAATCCATGACCAGTCGGCGACCATATCGGTCCTGACGCCGGCGATCGCGGCGGCCTTCCCCGATCGGTTCCTGCGCGATGCCGCGGGGCAACTCACCACCGTCGACCTGCGCCCGGTCAATCTGTATCGCGAACGGCAACGGACGGTGAAGGCGACCCTGTCCTTTTCCGGCGAGGTCGGTTCCAAGCCGGAAAAACCGCCGGAAGGCCAGCCGCCCAGCATGACCTATCTCTATGCGTCGCTGACGCCAGCCCTGCGGCTGGAGGATCGCCTGTCGCTCAGCCCCGGCACGACCCCGCTCGACCTGCTGGACGGCGACAATATCGTGGCGAGCGGTGGCCGTCCCCGTTGGGATGTGCAGGGGGACATGGGCCTGTACCGCAACGGCATCGGCATGTTCGTGCAATCCGTCTGGCATTCGGGCAGCCGTGCGCGCAGCATGATCGACACGGCGGACCTGCGCTTCGCCAGTCTCGGCACCACCTCTGTCACCGTCTATGCCGACATGGAAAGACTGCTGCCCAAGGCGGGGTGGGCGAAGAAGCTGATGATCGACGCCAGCATCCGTAATATCGCCAATGCCCGGCCCGCCGTCCGCGACCGGCTGGGCGATACGCCGATCAGCCAGCAACCCGCCTATCTCGACCCGCTGGGCCGTGTCGTCAGCCTGCGCCTGTTCAAGCGTTTCTGAATCAGGCCGGCAAGGTAAAGGCGATCGGCACGGTGAACTCGATTCGTTCGCCGGGCAGTTCGGCTGGCGCGCGCGGATAGGGTGAGGCGCGGCGCAGCATCGCTTCGGCTTCCTCGTCCAGCACGGCATTGCCCGATCCCTGAATGACGGCGCCCTCCAGCAACAGGCCGGCACGGTCGAGGACGAAGCGGACCTGCACCTGCCCCTCTTCGCGCCGCATCCGGGCGCGACGGGGATAGATTTTATGCGCGTAGAGCCAGGAGCGGACCTTGGCGGCATAGCTGCGGCTGGTGCCCGGCGGCGCCTTGACGTCCAGCCCATCGGCTGCGCCGCGCCTTGGCGGTGGCGCAGCGGCAGACGCGACAGCGGCCATGGCCGGACGGGCGGGTTGGGATGCGGCCGGGGCCAAACTGGCAGCAGGCGCGGCGGCAAATTGGACCGGTTGCTGCAAGGCAAGGCGCGCAGGCACCGCCACGACTGCCGACGCAACAGCGACAACTGGCGCAGGCAGCGGGTCGGTCGGCGGAGGCGGGACGGCAGCGGTCGGGCTGAACGCGGCCGCCTCCACCCTTGCCGTCTCCGCCTCTTCCTCGCCCTGCTCCACCCCCTTGAGCAGGGCGAGGGACAGAACCGTCATTGGCGAAGACTCGGCCCGCCGGCTGACATGCCCCATGCCCAGGTTGAGCAGCGCCCCGATCAGCAGGGCGTTGATCAGCAGCGAGGCCGCTGCCGGTCCACCGATGCGGAAAGGATGCGCTGCCCCGTCCATGGCGTCAGAAGCTATTCGCCACGGTGAACTTGAAGCTCTGCCCTTCCGCCGCGAGTGCGGACAGGTGGCGGCGATACTGCTTGTCGAAGACGTTATCCACGGCGATGCGGAACTCGAACCCCTTGGCCGCGCCGCTCTGCGGCTTGAAGGCGAAGAAGAGGTTGTGGACGGTATAGCCCGGCGTCGCGAGGCCCGATCCGGCCGAAGCGAAGGCACCCGGCGTCACCTTGTCCTGCCGCTCGGCAAATTCGCCGGTCCAGCCGCCCGACAGGCCCGTGCCAGCATCGGCATAACCGAGCGTCAGCCGATAGTCGTTGGCCGGGATAGTGTTGAGATAATCGCCGGTCAGCCGGTTCTTGCCGTCGATGAAGGAGGCATTGCCGCGGGCGAAGAAGCCACCAATGCCATATTCGGCCTCGACCTCCAGCCCCTTGAAGCGCGAGCGGTTGATGTTCTGAAAATAGGGTGTGCCCGCCGCTGCCGAGACATTGACGATCAGATCCTTGACGTCGTTCTGGAACAAGGTCGTCTTGGCGCGGAAGCGATCGCCCTTGCCCAGCATATCGTCGAAGGACAGGGTAAAGCCGACCTCAACATTGTCCGATTTCTCCGGCCGCAGGTCCGGATTGTTGGGCCGGGTCGCCGAACGGGTGAAGATTTCATCGACATTGGGCATGCGCACGGTGCGCGCGACCGACCCGAAAAGGCCGAACCAGGGCGTGAAATTATACAGCGCGGCCAGTTTGGGCGACACGCCGCTGTCCGTCACATTGTCGGTCAGGCGCGTACCGCCGACAACCGTGGCGCCGGGCTTCAGCTTGGTCCAGTCGACACGGACCCCCGGCATGATCGTCAGCTTGTCGGACCAGACGATCTCCAACTGGCCATAAAGGCCATAGCGATCCATGTCGCCTTCGGGATGTGTACCCGCGCCTGGCGTCACCGTGCCGTCCAGCGCAACCCGCGGATTGCGCCGTTCCTGCGTGCTCCACTGGCCACCCAGGATCAGGAAGGTCTTCCAATCGCCACCCAGATCGAACTCGCTGGTATTCTGGACCTTCGCCTGCCAGCTTTCATAGGAAAATTCGGAATAGTCGAGCGCGCCGAGGAAGGTGGTTTCGGTCTGGTGCACCTTCGACAGCGAATAGGCGACCTGTGCCTCGATATTGAAGATCTTGCTGCCGTCGAAATCATTCACATAGCCGAGCACAGCAGTCTTGTCGTGGACGCGGCGGCGCATCAGGCTGTTTCCGGTGGCGGCCGAAATCTGGTCATAGACCTGCGGCGCGTCGCTGATCCAGTCCTGATAGCTGGCCCAGATGGCGTGCTTCTTGTTGCCGCCGATCGACACACGGCCCTTGACCAGCCAGCTGTCGGATTCGGTCGCGGAGGCGGCAACCGTGTCGCCATTGCCGCTCTTGTAATCGTCGGTGCGGCGGTAGTTGTAGCTGCCCAGCAGTTCGACGCCCTCGGTCGGCTGGACCGCGACGATGCCCGACAGGGTGCGCGCTTCCGCATTGGCTTCGGTGGCAGCCTTGAGGCGCACCGCCAGCGGATCGCCGTCGCTCAGAAAGTCGGACGCATCCTTGGTGGTAAAATTGACCACGCCTGCCAGCGCGCCGGCGCCATAGAGGGTCGAGGAAGCAGGACCGCGCAGCACTTCGATCCGCTTATACAGCTCCGGCTCGGTGAAGAGCGCGCCCATGCGATATTGTTCGTAGAATTTGGTGACGCCATCGACCGTCAGCAGGATGCGATTGTCGCTGTCGCCGATCGCCGTACCCATGCCGCGAATATTGAAGCCCTGCCCTAACTGGCCGACGCCGCCCTGAACATTGACGCCCGGCATGCCCTCCAGCAGGTCGCCGATGGTGGTCGCCTGAACCTGGTCGATATCTTCCTGGTCGAGCGTGCTGACCGCCTGCGGCGTGTCGATCGCGACCTTTTCCGTACCGGCGGAAATAACCATGCGGTCGAGTGCCATGCGCGTGGTTTCCGGTGCATCGGCATCGCTCTGCGCCAGCGCCGGAATCGGCGCGACGATCAGCACAGTGCCCAGCAACAGCTTCAATCGGGTCTTCTTCATGGTTTGCGGTCCCCTTTTGGCGGTTGGCGATGGGACGCGAACGCCCCGAACGGCATCGCACCTAGCAGGTAGAAATGATATTGCAAGTGAGTCTCATTAGTTATAGCTGCGAGCGCAGAAAGGGGACTTTATGAAACCATCACGATTCCGCTCCATGGCCCTGCTGCTGACCCTCGTCGGCGCTTCGGCGGCGCAGGCCCATATGCCCTATGTGCTGCCGACCCTGTTCGATCTGGGCAAGGGCGACCATGTCACGGTCCAGTCCGCCTTTGCAGAGGATGCCTTCCTGCCCGAAGTGGCGATGCGCGACGCGCCCTTCCATCTGGTCGGGCCGGACGGAAAGGAACTGCCGACCGGTCCCGTCACCCATTTGCGCGACCTCAGCGTGTTCGAGGCGGCAATCCCCGCCGACGGCACCTATCGCGTCACCAGCGGCCAGCGCGCCGGGCGCAAGGGCAAGATGTTCAGGCAAGGCGACAAATGGGAAATGCGCGTCGAAGGCGGCGAACCGCCGGCCAATGCCGAGCAGGTCGATGTGCAGAGCATGACGCTGGCCGACGCCTATGTGACCCGTGGCCAGCCGACCGACGCCGCGCTCAAGCCTTCGGGCAAGGCGCTGGAAATTCAGGCCATCACCCATCCCAACGGCATCGTCGCCGGGTCTGACGCCAGCTTCGCCCTGCTGTTCGACGGCAAGCCGCTCCCGCAAGCCGACATCACCCTGTTCCGCAGCGCTGGCCTCTATGACGGGCGCAAGGTGGTGGCGCAGGTCAAAAGCGGTGCCAATGGCCGGTTCAGCCTGAAGCCGGAGGATGCCGGCACCTATCTGATCCTGGTGCGCCATCGCGGCGCTGCGCCGGCCGGGTCGGAAACGCCCTATCGCAGCTACACCTATACCCTGACCTTCGACGCGGCCTGATCCCCGCGCGTCTTCCATTCGACGGAGCCTCTATGAAAATCCATCTGCCCCTCGCCGCAGCTCTTCTCACGACCGCCGGCATCACCATCGCCGCCCCGCATGAAGGATCGGCCTTCATCCACGATTATGACGCAAACCATGATGGCCAGGTCACACGCGCCGAGTTCGACGCCGCGCGCGTCGCCCGCTTCAGGGCGACCGATGCCAATAGTGACGGCTGGGTGTCCGAAGACGAATATGTGCAGGAATATAGCGTCCGGCTGGAGCAGCAACTCGCCGCCTCCGACCGCAGCGAAGACAAGAAGACCGAGGAACGCCAGCGCCAGATCCGCCAGACCCATGTCCGCTTCGGCGTGCTGGACAAGGACAAGGACGGCAAGATGACTCAGGCCGAATATGATGTGTCGGGCGCGCGCGCCTTTGCCGAGCAGGATAATGACCAGGACGGCATCGTCACCGCCGCCGATGCCGCCGCCACGGCGGCGCGCCAGCTTGCTGCACGACAGGCCGCCGACAAGGCCGATCGCTGAAAACCGAAAAAGCGGGGCCGCCATCGCTGCGGCCCCGCTTTTTCTATCTGTCAGAGCGCATGCTCATCCTCGATCGTGATTTCCGCCAGCTTGCCTTCCACCTTCCGCTTGCCGGGCTTCGTCTTGCGGAACGGCTCGAAACTCGCCCGATCTGCATCGAATGCCATATCCCAGGGAATATTGTCGCCCCGGAAGATGGGCGGCGCATTGTTCGACCAGAGCAGCGATCCGAACCGGAAATCCCAGGCCCGCGGCACCCAATTATCATCCAGATAATCGGTATCGGCATGATATTCGGCCTCGCCGGCCTTGCCCGGCATGTCGCAATAATAATAGATGGCCGACGATATGCGGTGCCGGGAAATGCCGCCGCTGCTGTTCATGCTGGCATTTTTCCAGCCTTTGGCCTCCATGATATTGGCGCCGAGCATCACCTCGTCGATATCGTCCATGCCAAAGGCGATGTGCATGAACTTGAAATGATCCGGCGCGATCGGCAGGTCGCAATTCACCCAGAAAATCGCATGATGTTCGAACGTGCCGGGCGCCCGCGCGAAAATGCCCGTGCCCTTGCTATGATCGACATAGCGAAAGCCCATATGCCGCTCATAAAATTCGAAGCTGCCGACATAATCGGGCGAGAAGAACACCACATGGTTGATCGTCTTGGGAATGGCGCGGCGGCGCCAGATGCGATGCTGGTTGAAGCGGGGGTAATGACCGGGCGTGTTGACCGGACTGGCCTCGCTCACCACCGGCCGCTTGTCCCAGATCTGCACCGCGATCGGCTGGCCATCGGGGCAGAGGCAATGGACCGTGCCATCGGCATCGCGCCGCACATCGACTTCGGTCGCGAGGCTGGTGGCGATGCCTTCCAGCATATCCGCATTTTCCACACCCCAGACGGTTTCCTTCAGACCGTCGCCGGGGAAGGGATCGGGCGATGGCAGGCGCGGGTCGCCATGGCGGTATAATGTGATGCGCGAACCCGAAGGCAGTTCGAATATTGCCTCATCCTCATTTGCCTGAGACAGGGACAAGCCGAAATCCGTCCAGAAGCGCTGATGTTCTTCGAGATCGGAAACACCGAAGACAGCGTTTGCTACGCCCAAAATGCTCATGGTCACTCCTCATCCTTCCCTGCTGTTATGAAGAGTGACCCGGTCGCCCAAAAGCGCATTTCATGGGACGCAGCTATCTGCGGAACAGAAGGGACAGGAGGAACAGGATCGTCCTGAAGTCCAGCAGTCGCAGGGCGGCGCGGGCTTCAACCGGGGTCAGCTTCGCCACCATGGGCATGGCGCCGAAAATCTTGCCCCGGATGATCAGCGCATTCCCCTCCCGCTCGATCCGGCGCACGGTCATCAATTCCTTGTCCTGCGCATCCAATATCTTCATCGCGGGCGCCTTCTTGTCCGTCATTGCACCGCTCCTGCGCAGACTTTTTCGAAATCGATGTCCATATCGTCCATCATCTGGATCGCCGTGGCCCGGCCCGCACCGAACACGCCGCCGCCTGGATGCATGAACGGCCCGACCAGATAGAGTCCCTCGATCCCCGGCACGCGCAAATGGCCCAGATCCGGCGTAGGGCGATGCCCAACCGACTGGTAGAAGAAGGGCGCGCAGCCATGGATATCGCCCTTCAGGAAGCTGGCCGGGCTGTCGCGTTCATGATCGACCGGCGATCGGATCAGCCGTCCGCTGATATTGTCGTCGGTCAGGTTGGAGTAGAATTTGCGATATTGCGCCAGCGCCCTGTCGGCGACCTCCTCCTTGCGGTCATCCCATGATCCGGGACCGCCGGGATAGAGATCATAGGGCGCGAAATTCACACCGTAGAAGACGCCTGCCCCCTCGGGCGCACGGCTGGGATCGAAGATCGTGTTGTCGCCGCCGGCGATCAGCCGTTCCGACACTTCGCCCCGCCGCAGCTTGTCATATTCCAGCAGCATGTCGCGCATGGTGTAGAAGTCCATGAGTTCGGTCATCATGGCGTTGGTATCGTTGCCGACCTTCAGCTTCAGCCGCTCCTTCAAGGTCAGATGGGTCAGATTGATGGAAAAGGTCGACTGGGTGACGCGCTCCGCCCGCTCCAGCACCGGTTCGGGCGTTTCGGAGACGAATGTGCGAAGCACATGCGGATGGATCGCGCCGATCACGCCATCCTTCGCATGGAACGTCTCCCCGTCGACCAGTTCCAGACCCGTTGCCTTGCCACCGGATACGATGACCCGGCGTACCTCGGCATTGCAGCGCACTTCGCCCCCAAAATGCTCGATCGCACGAACCAGCGCATGGGAGAGTTGTCCCGACCCGCCCTTGGGCATCGAACAGCCATAGGCATGGATGATGCCGGGCATCAGGAACGCGCCCATGCCGGTGCCCAGTTCATCGGGCATCTGGAGATTTTCCGTCACCATCCGCACGATGTGCAAGCGCAGCAGGTCGCTTTCGAAATATTGGTTCACCACGTCCAGCGCGGACCGCTGCATGACGTCCAGCAAGAAACGCCCCTCGTCCGACTGGTCCATCATCGCCACGAACGCCCCCATCGGGAAGGGCGGTGCGTAGAGGCCGGACATGAACATCGGCAGGGCCGCCATGCTGGCCTGCGCGAACTTGCGATAAGCGTCGGCGTCTTTCGCAGAGAAGGCCGCGATTTCCTCACAGGTCCGGTCCAGATCACGCCAGGACCGGACAACCGTGCCATCTTCCCAGATCGAGGCATGCGGCAATTCGGGGTAGATATATTCCAGCCCGAATTTGGACAGCAGGCCCAGTTCATCCTCACGCAGCATCGGATTGCCCTGGATCATGATATGCACATTGCTGTGCTCGTCATGCCAGAAGCCGGGCTGGATCAGCTCGCGCGTGGAAACCCCGCCGCCATAATGCGGCTTGCGCTCCAGCACCAAGACCTTCTTGCCAGCCTTGGCCATATAAGCGGCGGCGGTCAGGCCATTATGCCCGCCGCCCATCACGACGATGTCATAGCTGCTCATGCATGCTCTCCAAAAAAGGCCCGAAATTGCGCGATGCCCGGCACATGACTGGCGCAGCCGCCATCGGCGACCAGCAACTGCCCGGTGATGTTGCGCGCCGCGTCGGACGCCAGGAAGGCGACGGCCTCGGCAATATCCTCCGGCTCGCCCAGTCGGTCGCGCAGCGTCTCCGCCTCCACCGTCTGCCGGAGCTCCGGGGGGAAGGCTTCGCGCAAGGCGGGCGTCAGCGTCATGCCTGGTGCGACGGCGTTGCAACGCACGCCCTGCGCGCCATGGCTGGCCGCAATGGACCGCGTCATCTGGATGATCGCCGCTTTGGACGAACTATAGGCTGCCTGGATCAGATGCCCCTGCAAGGCGAGGTTGCTGACGGTATTGACGATATTGCCCTTGCTCTCCCGCAGATGCGGCAGGGCCGCGCGGCAGGCGATCATCGTCCCGCGCACATTGACCGCATAGGTCCGGTCCCACAGCGCCGTTCCCATATGCTCGATATCGCCATCCTGCTGCGCGATATCGGGACCGAGTAGCGCGGCATTATTATGCAGGATATCCAGCCGCTTATAATGGTCCACCACGGCGGCCACCATCGCCTGAATCGAATCTTCGTTCTCCAGATCGAGCGGCACGGCGATCGCACCGGGCAGGCTGCCCGCCAGCGCCTTTGCAGCGTCGATCGCGATGTCGGCAATCGCCACCCTCGCTCCTCGCGCCGCCATCAATCGCGCCGTCGCGGCGCCGATCCCGCCCGCCCCGCCTGTAATGACAGCCACCTTTCCGTCGAGACGGATTGCATCCGACGCCATCGCCCTCTCCTTTCATTGATCTTCTGGAAAAGCATCATAATGTGCCTGCCAGAGGGGAGAAGACGGCACTTTTTTGTGCCTTCAAAATAGCGATCCATGAGCGACTTCGACGATTTCGACCCTGCATGCCGCAGCAGCCTGATGGCGCTGGCGCAGGATATGCACCAGCATGGCGCGGAGCAGGACGCACCGATCCGGACAATCTTCGGCCTGCTCGGCGATCGCTGGTCGATGCTGATCCTGCTGCTGCTGGACGTCGGTCCCTTCCGCCATGCCGAACTGCGCCGCCTGCTCGACCGGATGAGCGCGGAAGGTGGAATTTCACAGCGGGTGCTGACCCTCAAGCTGCGCCTGCTGGAACGCAACGGCCTCGTCTCGCGATCGGTCAGCGGAGATGTCCCGCCCAGGGTCGGCTATGCCCTGACGATATTGGGGCAGGGGTTGCTGGCCGAAGCGAAACGGCTGCTTGGCTGGACGCAGGCCCGGCGCGAAGAGATAGAGGAAGCCCGCCGCACCTTCGATGCTCAGCAATAAGGGACGACTCTGTCCTACAGGCGCCGCGACCACTATACTGGCTGCCCCGCTTTCCGATAGGATCGGTACGGCGTAATAAAATGTCTGAATCTGCGGGAAATGTGCGAAGTTAAGCCCCGACATTCCAACAGCGGGGCCCTCAGCCGCGCGCTTTGGGCGTGGCATCGCTCAGAAACTGTGCCGCCAGTTCCTCGCGCGAAATCCGTGCCTCTTCGAACGACACCACGCTGCCCTCAGCACCGGCCGGCGTCTGCGCACCGGCAACGATCCGTTCCACCACCCAACGGATCGCCGGGTCGTTATTGCTGGAGATATGCCACTGGATCGCCTCCCGGATCGGCGGGATGTCCATCGGCACCTCGCGCAGCGTCAGCGGCAGATATTCCGCCATCCGCGTCGCCAGCCGCCGGTGCATGGTCGCGATGCGATTGGACCCGATGACCAGCCCGGCCATCGACAGGAAGCTGTGCGTCACGATCTCGATCCGGCGCTGGCGCTTCTGCCGCCGCACGAACCAGTCCTCGAACGCCGACACCCGCGCCCGACCGAAGCGCGCGGTGACATGCCCCATGTCGAAATAACGGTCCTTGGTCATCGGCTCGGCCATGGCGGGATTGCCGTTCCAGCCGACGACGACATAATCATCCTCGAACAATATCTGGCTCGGATGATCGGCGGAAATCGCATAGTCGATCGTGACGAGCAGGTCGATCGCGCCGCGCTCCAGCGATTCCAGCAACACTTCGGTCAACGACTGGATCTCGAACCGCATGCCGGGCGCCTGTCGCTGCAAATCCGTCATCGCCCCGGCCAGCAGCACTTCGGTCATATAATCCGACGCCATGATGCGGATCGTCCGGTCCGACGTCGCCGGATCGAACGGCGGCGGCACGGCGATGGTGGTGCGGATCTGCTCCAGCACCGCGCGGACCGGATCGACCAGTCCTTCGGCGCGGGCGGTCAACACCATCTGCCGCCCCTTCTGCACCAACAGATCATCCGCGAAATATTCGCGCAGACGGCCAAGGGCAGAGGACGTCGCCGATTGCGACAGACAGATGCGGTCCGCCGCCAGGCTGACGCTGCGCTCGCTCAGCAGCGCGTCGAGCGCCACCAGCAGATTGAGATCCAGCCTGTCGAACCGCATGTCACTCTCCTCCTGTCAGCCTGCCGCTATGACCGACAGTGCATTGGTGACCAGCCTAGCAGTATCGCCGTCATGGGCAAAGCCGGCACGGTCGGCGGCGGGCGTGGACAGGGGCGGATGCGCGCCGAAAGCGGCCTCCAGCGCGGCATCGGCGCGATAGCTGACCAGATCGGTGGAGGTGCCGCACTGGCGCGCAATTTCCGCCGCCAGATCACCCATGGTGATGCGCTGCGCCGGCAGCGTCACGACCCGCGTCGCCGGCATCAGGGATGCGTCCATATCGATCGCGTGAAGCAAATTATCGGCACAACGGCGGACCGACTGCGCCCAGATGGTCGCATCCGCCGATACCGGGCAAATGAAAGGCTCGCCCGCCCGCAACGCATGGAACAAGTCGCTCATGAAGGCAGACTTCATGCCCGACGGCCCCTTGGGGCGCGCAAGAATACCGGGCAGGCGAACGCTCACCCCCTCGATCTCGCCGCGATGATGCATCATCGCGACCGCCATCTCCATCATCGCCTTGTGCCCGCCATAGACCATGCGCGGCGCCAGCGGGGTCAGGTCGTCCACCCCCTGCGCCGGCAACGGATCGCCGAACACCGCGATCGAACTGGCATAGACGATCCGCGGCCGGTTGCCCGCCGCCTTCGCCGCGTTCAGCAGGTCGTACATGGCGTCGATATTCACCCGGCGCGATGCCGCCGGATCGGCCTCCGCCGCGCCGCCCGGCACGGTGGCGAGATGGACCAGCGCGTTGCAGCCATCGGCAAACGCCTCCGCCCGCACATCGGCGGAGCAGATATCACCCACGACAGGGCGCACACCGTCCGGGATGCCGCCCGCCGCCGTATCCATGCCTACGACCGAATGGCCCCCCGCCAAGAGTCGTTGCACCAGTTGGCGCCCAACAAAGCCGCCCGCACCCGTCACGATGATCGTCATGCTTCAATACCGATCCGCATAATGGTCCCGCACATCTTCACTGTAGCTGCCCAGCGGATAGGGCAGCATCTGCGCATTCCAGCTGTCCCATTGCAGCCGCATCGCCTTCAACCGGGCCGGATCGTCGGTGGCATGGTCGGCCCGCTCCCGTTCATCCTGCGCCAGATTGAACAGATGTTCCTTCCCGCCCAGCTTCAGATATTTCCAGTCGCCATCGCGCAGCGCCGCCTGCCCATTGCCCTTGTAGCGCCAGTAGAGCGCGCGCGTGGCTGGCGCCGCTTTGCCGGTCAGTTGCGCTGACAGGTCCATGCCGTCGAACGTCCCGGCCTTGGCGACGCTGCCCCCCGCCATCGCCAGCAGGGTCGGCAGGAAATCCATCGAGATCATGACCTGATCGGATGTCGAACCCGCCACGATCCTGCCCGGCCAGCGCATCAGCAGCGGCACGCGAATGCCACCCTCCAGCAACTCGCCCTTGATCCCGGTAAAGGGCCAGGTTTCGGAAAAACGCTCCCCGCCATTGTCGCTGGTGAAGATGACGATCGTGTCATCCGCCTTCCCGCTCCGCTCCAGCGCGGCGAGCAATTTGGCGACATTCTGGTCCATCGCCTCGACCATTTCCTTATATTTGGCAAGGCTGCCGCCATTATAATGAAAGGACGCGCCAAGCGTCGGCGCCACCGCCGTATCCTTCCGCCCTTCCCACGGCCAGTGCGGCGCATTGAAGTGCAGGCTCATGAAGAAGGGCGTGTCGCCGGCCTGCTCGATCGTCCTGACCGCCTCATCCCCGAACAGGTCGGTCAGATAGCCGTTGCGTTCGATCGGCGTGTCGCCCTGCGCCAGGCCGATGCCGACATCCTTGCCGCCCATCACCATATGGTGCCGGAAATAGTCGGCCGCGCCTTCTACGATGCCGAAAAATTCATCATAGCCATGGTGCAGCGGGCTATGTTTGGGCGGCTCGCCCAGATGCCATTTGCCGATCAATGTCGTGCGATAGCCGATCGTCCGCATGACCGAGGCGATGGTCGGCCGATCGAGCGGCACGCCGATCCCTTCGGGCGCGGCCGGCCCCAACGGCTCCTCGATCCCGATGGCGAAGCGATATTGGTAGCAGCCGGTCAGCAACGCGGTGCGGGTCGGCGAACAGATGGAGCTGTTCGCATAGCCCTGCCGCACCTGAACGCCCTGCGCCGCAATGCTGTCGATCGCGGGTGTCTTGATATGGTGCGATCCGGTGCAGGACAGGTCAGCATAGCCCAGATCGTCGGCCATGATGAAGATGATGTTCGGCCGCTTGAACTTGGCAGCGGCCGCCTGCGCCTCGCCCGTCGCTGCCAAGGCTCCGAGCGCGCCCGCACCCCGCATGAATGACCGCCGATCAACCCGCAATGCTCTCTCCTCTTCCTTGTCGAGCGGGCAGGTGCGCGACCTGCCCCCTCCCATCCACCTACAGCTTAGAATTCCGCCGACAGCCGCAGCCCATAGGTGCGCGGCGCGCCAAAGCGGGCGACCGCCATGCCGATCGGCGAGCGCTGCGGCGTGGAAATGCGGCGCTTGTCCTCCAGATTGTAGATGAAGCCGCCGACCGACCAGCCACCATCGGCCGACCGCAGGGTCAGGTTGAGGTCGGTCTGCCAATAGGCCGGGATGCGTTCGAAATCGAGATATTCGAAGGCGCCATATTGCGATGCGCGCCAGGCGGTCGCGACATTACCGACCAGTTCCAGTCTGTCGCTGAGCGGCACCACCTGCTCCGCGCCCAGATTGATGGTCCATTTGGGCGAGAAGAGCAGCGGCTTGCCCGAACAGTTGAAGTCCTTCACCGGCGCGCCGCCCGCCGTGGCGCCCGTCAGCGTGAAGGAACAATTGATATTGTCGCGCGGCGATGCCGTATAGAGATGCAGGTCGTCATAGGTGGCCTTGAGATACTGCAACTTGGCGTTCAGCGTCGTCGTCCGGGTCGCCTTGACCATCGCATCGACATCGAAGCCCTTGATCGTCGCCTTGCCCGCATTTTCATTGGAATTGATCAGCGTACCGCTCGTGTCGACGGTGAAATAGGTGATCTGCTGGTCCTTATACTTCCAGTAGAAGCCTTCCAGGTTGAGCTGCACCCGGTTGTTGAAGAAGCGGTTCTTCGATCCGATCGTATAGGCGGTGATGAATTCCGGGTCGTAGCGCGATTTGCCCTCCGCCAGTTGAAAGCCGCCCGCGCGATAGCCGGTCTCGACTGTGGCATAGAGCAGGTTCTGCGGGCCGAGGTCGAATTCCGCCGACGCCTTCCATGTCACCCGCGAATAGGTGCCGCTGTCGACCACCGGATTATAGGTTTTCAGGATCGTGCCGGTGCCGTTCAGCAACGGGAAGACCTGGGCATTGGCCTGATCGGTGCTGCCCGCCGCGATCCAGCCATTGCTGGCCAGCCAGTTCACCGTATCCGCCGTCGTCAGGAAATTGGGATAGTGGGGCAAGGCACCCGGCGCGGCGCAACCGGCCGCAAAGGAAGCCGGCGGCGTGATGTTCGCCGGTGGCAGGCCGCCGCAAAAGGTGATGAAATTGTTGATGATGCCATCCATCGACTTCTTGTCATGGGTGTAGCGTGCACCGCCGACCAGCCGGAACCGATCCGTGACATTTGCGGTCAACTGGCCGAACGCGGCCCAGCTTTTCGTCTTGTGGGTGTAGGACTGGATCGGCAGCACGAACTCCTGATTATATTCATTCTTCGCGTCGATCGTTTCGTTGAAGTAGAAGCCACCCAGCACATAGTCGACCATGCCGACCGATCCGGCCAGACGTGCCTCCAGACTATATTGGCTGTCCTTCTCCCAATTATAGGCCGTGTTGAAGGCCGGACCGTAGAAGAAGGTTTCCCCCTTCGACTGGCGATAGGCCGGGATCAGGGTGAAGGTGCCGATATCGGTCTTCCAGTTCAGCTCCGCGTTGACGCCCCAATAGGTGTAGTCAACCGACGCATCCTGATTCATCGCGTTCAGGAACCCGAAGCCCGGCGCGCCAAGCAGGGTCTGGCGATAGGCATTGGCCGCATCCGTGTTGAAACCTTCGGACGCATCGAACGGCGATTTGGTGAAGGTATAGCCCGAAGCGCCCGGCGTGAAGGAACCGATATAGCTACCGCCCGGTCCGACGCCGCCCACCTTGGTCCAGTCCGCGCCAATGCGCAGGCTGACAGCATCGCTCGGTTCGATCAGAAACTGGCCGCGCAGGCCGCTGCGGTCAAGATCGTCGCTGCCGTCGCGATTGAAGCCGTCCCGCACCTGCCGCGTCGCCGCGAAGCGCAACGCGCTGTTGTCGCTGGTGGTCAGGTTGACATAGCCATCGACATTGACGGCATCATAATTGCCATAGGAGAAGTTGAACCCGGCGCCATTGCGGCCGATTTCAGGATGCGCCGGAATGATGTTGACCGCGCCGCCCGTGGCATTGCGGCCATAGAGAA
Organism: Sphingobium sp. WCS2017Hpa-17; assembly: GCF_031843765.1. NCBI lineage: Bacteria > Pseudomonadati > Pseudomonadota > Alphaproteobacteria > Sphingomonadales > Sphingobiaceae > Sphingobium > Sphingobium sp. WCS2017Hpa-17. The sequence goes on along the minus strand of NZ_JAVTIV010000002.1, from coordinate 449,729 downwards.
TACCCTGCGGCCCCTTCAGCACCTCGACACGGGCAAGGTCGTAGAAAGCGGAGCCGAAGGCGCCAGCGGCCCGCGCCAGCACAACACCGTCATAGCTGGGCGTCACCGCCGGGTCGTTATAGCTGCTCGACGTGATGTTGCCGACGCCGCGAATGAAGATGGACGTGTTGGAGCCGCCGCCATTGGTGATGCTAATGGCCGGTACGGTCTTGGTAATGTCTTCGGCTCTGGCGATGCCCTGCTGCAACAGGTCGCTGCCGGTAACAGCATCAATGGCGACGGCGGCTTTCTGCGCGCTTTCTTCCTTGCGCTGTGCGGTGACGACGATCTCGTCCAGCCCCACTGTGCCTTGCGCCGCCTGATCGGCCGTCTGCGCCTGCACCGGCATGGCCGCTATCATTCCCGCAAAGGCGGTGGTCGCCAATAAAAGGGTACGCATGATCCTCTCCCTGATGATTTGATTTTGGTCAATTCTGGAGAGCGCGGCGGAAAAGTCACATTGATTTGCTGGATGGCACCTATCTGCCCACAGGGACGACCATGAAACTACCGGATGGATGTGACACATCGACAGGAAGAATTTGTCCTGCCGCCCCGGCCCGTACAACCATCATCCCATGGCAGAGGATGTAATCGAGAGCATCGCCACGGCGCTTGTCGTTGGCGGAGGCATTGGCGGGATGGCGACAGCCATTAGTCTCACGGAAAGGGGTGTTCGCACAGAGCTGATCGACCTTGATCCGGAATGGCGCGTCTATGGTGCGGGCATCACCATAACCGGCCCAACCTTGCGCGCCTATCGCCGCCTCGGCCTGCTGGAGCCGATCAAGCAGGCCGGCGCGATCACCAACAAGACCCGCCTGTTCCGCTTCGACGGCACGCACCTCCATGATCTGGAAGAACCGGTGATCGAGGAAGGCCTGCCCGCAACGGGTGGCATCATGCGGCCAGTGCTGCACAGGATCATGCAGGCCCGCGTGAAGGAACTGGATATCCCGGTCCGCCTCGGGCTGACCGTAATCGCCCTTGAAAATGCTGCGAACGGCGTCGATGTGACCTTCTCGGACGGATCTTGCGGCCGCTATGATCTGGTGGTCGGCGCGGACAGCGTCGCCTCCAGCGTTCGCACGATCGCTTTCCCGCATATGGGACCGCCCCAGCCGACGGGACAAGGCTGCTGGCGCATCTCGATCACCAAGCCGCCCGGCCTCGACGCCGGAGAATTTTATCTGGGTCACGATAACCCTTGCGGCATCACTGCCTGCGGGCCGGATACCGTCTATATGTGGATGCTGACACCACATGAGGACCGCGAATCCTTCATGACCGAGGATGAGCTCTTCACCACCCTCCGACATCTGCTCAAGGATTTCGGCGGCAATGCCGGCTGGATCCGGGACAATATGACGCGCGACAACTGGATCAATTACCGCCCGCTCGCCGCTGCGCTCCAGCCAGGGCCATGGTCGAACGGACGGATCGTGCTGGTCGGGGATGCAGCCCATGCGACGACCCCGCATCTGGCATCGGGCGCAGGCATGGCCGTAGAAAGCGGCATCGTGCTTGCCGAAGAACTGGCAAAGGCGCCGGACGTCGCCTCCGGCCTCGCCGCTTATGAAGAGCGCCGTTACGAGCGTTGTCGCGATGTCATCGAAAGTAGCGTCGGCATCGGCCGCCTGCAATTGGCGCACCGCCCGCCGCAGGAACATGCTGCCCTGCTGGAAGGCGCGCTCAGCCGGCTCAACCAGCCCTTCTAAAAGATCCGGGCCGGTGGATCACCACCGGCCCTTTTGCCATGCCACGCTCGGCCATCATCTTACCAGGCGGTCGCACCAGCATCGACGGCAATATCCGCGCCGGTCACATATCGGGCCTCATCCGAAGCCAGCCAGACCGCGCACCAGCCGATATCCTCCGGCTCCCCCAACCGCTGGATCATATTCTTCGCCAATATCTTCGCCTCGATCGCAGGATCGGATGCCAGATGATGTCGGGTCGCCGCCGTCAGGATGAAGCCGGGCGCAATCGTATTGGCGCGAACGCCGAGCGGCGCGCCCTCCATCGCCAGTTGCCGGGTCATCGCCAGCACTCCGCCCTTGCCCGCGCAATGCGCCAGGGCCGGCGACCCTTCCAGCGCATGGCGCGCATTGGCGGATGCGAAGTTGACGACGGATGCTCGGCCGCTGGCCTTCAACCAGGGCCAGGCGGCTTGGGTGGTGAGAAAGACGATGTCCAGTTCACCGCTCAACGTCGCCTTCCAGTCGGCATAGCGCATCGTCTCGATCCAGTCGAAGACGGCAAAAGCCGCCGCATTGACCAGGATATCAATCCGCCCATGCTCTGCGCCGATCCGGGCAAACAGCGATCCGACCGCCACCTCATCCAGCAGATCGCAACTCTCGTCGGTACCTGTTCTATCTACGCCGATCACGGTTGCGCCCTCGTCGGCGAACAGCCGCGCACATCCTTGCCCGATGCCATTGGCGGCGCCCGTCACTACCGCGACCTTGCCTTTCAACCGGTCAGCCATGGGCAACGGCTCCTGCGATGCTCTGCCCGCCCCGCCGGAACGGCACCAGCATCGCGATGATTGCGCCGACCAGCGCGCCTAGCGACAACAGGCCAAAGGCCGGCAGCAACCCGCCGGCCTGTTTCGACAGCAGCGTCACGATCACGGGGCTCAGAAATTGTCCGAAGGCAAAGCTGCTCTGCCACATGCCGGCGCCACGGCCCCGAACCTCGAACGACAGCAGGCTCATGGCCCAAACCAGCAAAGTGGGCAGCAACAGGCCCGCGCCAATCTGGTTGAGAAAGCAGCCCGCCAGAAACATCTCCCCTGTCCGCGCCATACCCATCACGCCGAAGCCGATCGCCAGCACGGCAAATTCGATCAACAGCAATCCACGCACCGGCCAGCGCCCGATCCGGGAATAGAGCAAAGTCCCCAACGGCACCCCGATGCTGGCGACGGAGGTCAGGAAACCGATCCGCGCCGGATCGCTCATGCCCAGCATGTGCAGGCCGGACGACGCCTGAATCTGCACTGTGTAGAAAAAGACCGAGCCATAGATGGTGATCGCCATGATAGTCAGCATCCGGCCCCAGGGGAAACCTGCCCAGCCGACATTGCCCGCCCGGTCCGGTGCCTCCGTACGACGCGGTTCCCAGGTATGGCGCTGTACCAGTGCGAACATCAGCAGGGCGGAGCCATAGACCCAGAAGGGCGCCCGCCAGCCGAACACCCCCAGTTGCCCGCCGAGATTAAAAAAGAGCAAGGCGGAAATCGACGCAAAAGCAGTCTGCCCCGCCAGCCATTTGTCACGCGCCGCGCCGCGATAATAATCGCCGATCATCGTGGTCGACAGCACCATGATCAGCGCCTCCGCCATACCCACGCCGACCCGCGAAACCAGAATGGCGGGCAGGCTGGTCAGGAACAGCGGCGCCACACCCACCAGCGCATAGACAAGGAAAGACGCCAGCAACAGCCGCCGCCGCCCGAACCAATCGCCCAACATCCCGCCTAGCGGCGAAAAAATTGCAACGCACAGGGCCGGAATCGTCAGGATCATCGGCACCCAATATTCGTAACCGGGCACATCGCTGAAATCGGCCAGCAATTGCGGCAGGATCGGCGCCAGCAGCACGATCGCCATGGTCGACAATGTGATGGGCAATAACAGGGAAAAGCCGGTCATGAACCCCGGCTCCGGCGCCTCCGCGCGATCCTTCATGCCCTTTTCTCATTCAACATGGCGCCAGTCTCTCCTTTTATCGGGAAGACATGCCGCCGGGCAGCGGACATCGTCAAACCGAAAGGATCAAACCCACCTATTCGCCGAAGCGATGCGCTGCGCATGATCGCGGCGCCTTCTGCCACGGCCAGATCAAATCGAATATATGGAAGCCGCCTATCAATAGATTGGCTTTGACCATCGCTGCTCGCCCGCCCCATTGTTCGGTCACTATCGGAAACAGAGGCGGAAGACATGCCAGAGACACGATGTTGACCCCGTTCGATCTCCACGGAAAGGTCGCGATCATCACCGGATCGACGCGCGGTATCGGCCTCGCCATCGCCCGCATGTTTCAGGATCATGGCGCGAACGTCGTGATTTCCAGCGAGAATATCGGCGATTGCGACCGCATCGGTCGGGAATTGCAGACTCTCGCCATCCCCGCCGACGTGACCGATGCCGCGCAGCTGGCGACGCTGGTCGACGGTACGGTCGATCGGCATGGCGGCATCGATATCCTGGTCTGCAACGCGGGCATTACCGGGCGGCCCGGTCCCTTTGCCGCCGTCGACATGGACGATTTCGACCGGGTCATGGCCATCAACCTGCGCAGCCAGGTGCAATTGTGCAATCTCGCGCTGCCCCACTTGGCGACAAGGGGCGGTGGCAGTGCGATTCTGGTGTCCAGCCTGTCGGGCCTGCGCGGTAATGGCGCGATCAATGCCTATGCGCTCGCCAAGGCGGGCGTGGCGCAACTGGCGCGCAACCTTGCGGTTGAATGGGGACCACGCAATGTCCGCGTTAACGCCATCTCACCCGGCTTCATCCGCACCGAATTGTCCGCCCCCTTGCTCGCCGACGCGGCCTTCATGCAGCTCCGCATGGCCATGACCCCGCTGCGCCGTCCGGGCGAGGTTCAGGAGGTCGCCGGCGCAGCTCTGTTCCTAGCCTCCCCCGCCGGCGCTTTCGTGACCGGCCATAATCTGGTGGTGGATGGCGGCACGCTGATCACCGACGGGTCGTGAACGAATCTCGGTGCCTTCTCATCTCCCTCTATGAGCGCAAGTCATAACAGGCCAGCATTGCGCATTGGTCGCCGCCAGCCGCGCGCCTTAATTTTCGGATCGTGCCTGTAGGGCATGGTTCGATCAGAAAGGAACATCCATGGCGGAGACGGAAAGCCTGACCGCGCAGTTTCAGGTCCTTCATGCGGAGCGCGTCCGCACCTGGGAGCCGACGCAACTCGCCAAAAATGTCGATCGGCGCGCGCGGCTGGTCGCCGATTTCGATCCGACGGCGGTCGTGCAGGTCGGCGATGTGGTTGCGCCTTTTTCGCTGGAAAGCGCAGATGGCCAGGTGCTGACGCTGGATGATCTGGTGGCGGATGGGCCAGCCGTGCTGATCTTCTTCCGTTTCGCCGGCTGCCCGGCCTGCAATCTGGCCCTGCCCTATTATGACCGCCAGCTTCGCCCTGCGCTGGACGCCGCCGGTGTGCGGCTGGTCGCTGTCAGCCCGCATCTGCCGGAAAAGGGACTGGGTGCGATCGCCGAGCGGCATGGCCTCGGCTTTCCGGTGGCGAACGACCGGAGCAATGCGCTGGCGCGCCGCTTCGGCATCAGCTTCGATCGGAACGTCGTGCCCGAAGGTCAGCCGACGCCCGGCTGGATCGGTGACCTGACCGGCACAGACAGCGCGGAATTTCCGCAACCGGCCGTGCTCATCATCGACAGTGATCGTGTTGTGCGCTTTGTTGATATCAGCCCCGACTGGCTGGTCCGCACCGAGGCCCCCGCCATATTGGCCGCATTGGCCGACATCCGCAGCCGGGTCGATAGCTGAGCCAGCGCCATCCCGCCTTCCAACGATCGGCGGGATGGCCGGCAGGTCAGAATTTCACGCCCAGTCGGGCATAATAAAATCCGCCACTCAGTCCGAAGGGCGCGAAATTGCCATAAAGGCCGGCGCCCGTATTCGCCTGAATCACGCCGATATCGTCAGGATAGACATCGAACAGATTGTTCGCGCCTACCGCGACATTGATCGTCGGCGTGAGATCGGCGGAAATGTCGAGATCGGTCACCCATTTCGGACTGAAAGTGCGATCGTCCGCCGTCGAGGTCTGGCTGGTCCCGGTTTCGGTATATTTGCCGAAGCGGGTCACCCGCAACAGGCTGCGGAGCGCTCCCAACGTCCATTCGCTGCTCAACACCAGCTTGTCGCGCGGCGTCGCACTGGTCAGGTCGGCGCGCGCCTGCCGGCCGAACAGGATGGTGTTGGACAGGTTGGCGGGATTGGCCGCGACGTCCAGCAACTTGGTCTTGTTGTAGCTGTAAGCGGCGTTGAGCCTGAAATCGCCCCATGAACCCGTGCGCCATATATACTCCGCCACGACGTCCACGCCGCGCGTGCGGGTATCGACGCCGTTGATGAAGAATTGCGCACTGCTGATCCCCGGCACGCCGCGCGCGGCGAGAATGACCGTGACTTCCGGGCTGGCAAGGATCGCCTTGGCCTCTGCGCTGTTGAGGATTTCGGTCTTCACGATCCGGTCCTTGATCCGGATCTGATAGCCGTCGACCGTCAGGCGGAACGATCCGCTTTCAAAGGTCGCGCCGGCGGTGAAGTTCAGCGACTTTTCCGGCGTCAAAGGCCTGGCGCCGAAATAGCCGGCGATCGGATCATTGGGCGCCAGAAACTTCACCAGTTGCGGCACCTGATCGCCATTGATGATGACGCTGGTATTTTGCGAGGTCGAAAAACCCTGCTGCGCCAAAGATGGCGCGCGGAAGCCGGTATTGACGCCGCCGCGCAGCGCAAAACCCGGCGCGATCTCATAGCGGGTGGAGATTTTACCGCTGACCGTATCCCCGGAACTGTCGGTATAATGTTCGGCGCGGCCAGCGATACCGACGAACCAGGCGTTAGTGATGTTGGCGCCGATATCGACATAGGCGGCAACATTGTTGCGGGTGAGGACGAAGGCGTCGGCCGGCGTCGTCCCGGTGAAGGAGACGAGGCTGGCCGCCGGCCGCTGTCCGCCATAAGCCAGTTCGAACGGCGTCGTGCCGGTCGGGACGACATAGCCGCCGTCGCGATAACTGTCCGGTTCGCCTGCCTTGTTCTGGAACCGCTCCCATCGGTGTTCAACCCCGAAGGCCAGCGTCAGCGGCTCGGCCAGCCCCAGATCGAAGCTGCGACTGAAATCGGCATTATTGACCCAGAGACTGGCAATCTGCTTGCCCATGAAGAAGCTGGTCTTGCTGCTCGGCCCCAGCGAAGGGTTGAGCGTGTCGACCGCACCCAGCTTCACATCATCCCGCCCGAAGCTGCTGCTGAAGTCCGCGTCGAAACCAGCCAGCGTAGTGCGGGCGCCGGTCGTGATCTGGAAGTCGGTTTCCCAGATGCGACGCTTGGCCAGGAAGCCATTGGGATAGATTTCCGGCAACGAATTGATGTTGTTGGCGTTAAACTGACCGCGCCCGTCCCTGATGTCGCGATAGCTGAGTGTCGAGAAGCTGTAGAGCGTCGTTGCGTCGCTCAACGGCAGTTCCGCATTATAGGAGCCGTTGACGATATAGTCGCGATTGGTGCGGCCATAATTGCCGGCGCGATTGCGGTCGATCGTCGCTTCGCGGGGATCACGGGAGCCGTCCGCCAGACGGGGATAGAGATCGACTGAATCCGCGACGATCGCACCAGAGGTATCGGCACGGTCGTGGAACTTGCCCTCTGCCGCGAAACGGATGAATCCGCCGTCCGCGCCGATGCGGGTGCCATAGCTGACCGATTGCTGGATCAGTTCGCCGCCCTTTTCATAAAGGCTGCCGGCGGTGGTGGTGAACGTGCCGCCTTCCGGGGCGGCATCCAGGATGAAGTTGATGACGCCGGAAATTGCATCCGACCCATATTGGGCAGCGGCGCCGTCGCGCAGCACTTCGACGCGGCCGATGGCATTGGCGGCGAGCAGATCGATATCGACCGGCGTGCTGCCCCCCGATATGCGGGAGAGATTGTTGATAAGCGAGGTCGTATGGCGACGCTTGCCGTTGACCAGCACCAGCACATAATCGCCGCTGAGGCCCCGGATGGAAATGGGCTTGGCGCCCGAGGATGTGCCACCCCCGCCCAGCGCCGGCACGGTGAGCGAGGGCACGATATTGCCCAATATGTCCTTGAGGCCGACGCGGCCGGTCGCCTGCAATTCGCGCGTGTCGATGACGTCGATCGGCACCGGGCTGTCGGCGACGGTCCGGGGCCGCGCACCGCGCACACCGGTCACGACGATGGCGCTCCCTTCTGCCGCATCATCGGGGCCGGCAGGTGCTGGCGGCTCGGCGGCGTGGGCGCAGACCGCGCATGCGACAACGAGTGAGACAGTGGAAACGCTATTTTTCAGTAACGGCGATAGGATCATCATCTTTCCCTGCGACTATTATCTTTCGGGAATGATTGTTATCGATAGTCATAGCGCAAATTAAATGAGTTAAATCTTGACCATGTTTAGTTTAATTTTATCGATATATTACAATATATCTATGATTTACATTTATAGGACAGCAAAGGCCTGATCCAGCGGCCTGGCCGGCTTTATTTCTCCGGCTTGCCCAAATGTATCGAGAACGATCCTCTGATCCTCAATAACGGCAGGACTGATCGGTACGGCGTGGCGGCTATTCTTGCGTACCATGATGAGCGCGATATCCGGCGGGAGTCCGGTTTCCGCCGCCAGCACCTTCGCATAGCCGGCGGGGTGCGCCGTCGCCCAGTCCAGCGCTTTCGCCTCCCGTTGCAAAAAGTCCGCCAGGATCGTCCGCTTGGTGGCGATCGCCTGCTCGTTGGCAACCTCGAAGACATAGCCATGGATGAGATTTTGCCCGTCGGCGACGACCCGTGCGCCCTCCGCAATCGCCGTCGAGGAATAAGGCGTCCAGCAGGCCCAGGCGTCGATCGTGCGCGAGGCGAAGGCCGCGCGGGTGTCGCCCGGCGTCAGCCAGATGAAATGCACCGCATCGGGTGTCAGGCCCGCTTCATGCAAAGCACGCAGGGCGAGATAATAGCCGATCGACCCACGCGTAGTGGCGATGCGCTTTCCCTTCAGGTCAGCGATGGTCCGCACGGGGGAATCGCCGGGCACGACGATGGCGACCGCCTCGCTGGGGCGTGGATCGCTGCGTTGGGCGGATATCGCTTTGATCGGCAGTCCACTCTGATAAGCAAACTGGAATGGCGCGTCACCGGCCAGGCCGACATCCACGGCACCGCTGCCGACGGCCTCAAGCAGATTCTGGGCAGCAGGAAATTCGGCCCACTCGATCGAATAGCCAACCCCTTCCAGCACGCCGGACGAGAGCATCAACGCCTTGGTACCACCCTTCTGGCTGCCGACCTTGAGCGTCTCGCTGCCGGCGCTACGGCCACAGCCAGCAATAAGCCCGGTCGCAGCAAGGCCTGCGAGCGCGTGACGGCGGGATAGAAACGGAAGGGTCATGCGGTTAACCTATGCTCCGGTGCGACGGATCGCTTCGGCCACTTGCTGATTGAACGATCCATCATAACCCTTGTCCGCCCTTGGAATATCCGGAATTATCCCGGCCGCATGATAGCGCTCGAAAATACGCGCCTGTTCCCGAATGAGCGCCGCGTCGATCGGCACGGCATTGCCGACATAGGACTGGGCGGCGAAGCGCGCCACCTCTACCGGTATGCCGGTTTCCTGCGCCAGGGCGCGGGCATAATCGTCCAGATGATCGCGCGCCCAGGCCCGCGCCCGTGCCAGTCGCGCGACATAATCGCCCAGCAGCGCGCGCTTCTGGTCGATTGCCTTGTCGTTGGCGGCGTAAAAGCCGACGCCAGTGGGCAAATTGCCGCCATCGGCCAATATCCGGTCGCCATCCTCCAGCACGGCAATGCCGACATAGCTGCCCCAGGTCGACCAGGCGTCGATTGCCCCTGAGGCCAGCGCCGCCTTGGATTCCCCATTGGCGAGATAGGTCCAGTGAATGGTCTGCGGATCGATATCCGCCCGTTCGAGCAGACGCAGCACCAGATCCTGCCCCGCCGATCCCCGGATCGTCGCCACCTTCCTGCCTCGCAGGTCCGCCAGCGTGCGGATGGGCGAGTTTTTCGACACGACGATGGCGGATGCCTTGCCGGCATGGTCGCCAGTGGGACGATAGGCAGTCACCGCTCTGATCTGCGCGCCGCTGGCATAAGCGAAAGCAAAGGGCGCCGCGCCGATGCCGCCAATGTCGATCGCGCCGGCATCCAGCGCTTCCAACAGCGGTGACGCGGCCGGGAACAAGGCCCATTTGATCTGATAGGGCACATCGTCCAGTTCACCCGCCGCCTTGAGCAGCGCCTGCGCACCTCCGCGCTGGTCGCCCACGACCAAAATACGGGCGTCGTCGGCCACTCCGCCGGAAGCGGGACGGAACAGGATGAAGGCAAGCGCGGACAGAGCCAGTACCAGCCCGCCCCAAAGCCAGAGGCGGGAGCGGCGATGCGCCACTCCCGTCGCCTGTTGATCGGATGCGACCGGTTCGGTCATGCCCTGTCGCTTTTCAGAGATCGGCGTAGAGCGGTTCGTCGGCGATCAGGACGCGATGGAGCAGGCGCGGATAATCGCCATAGTTGCGCACCGCATAATGAACGGCCGCGCGATTGTCCCAGAAGGCGACTGAGCCGGGCTTCCAAGAGAAGCGGACCTGAAATTCCGGCCGCTTATATTGAAGCAATATCTGGTCGATAAGTTCGCGGCTTTCAGCCAGTTCGACACCCAATATCTGCGGATCCTGCGTCAGATTGACCCACAGGATCTTCCGGCCCGTCTCACGATGGGTGCGCACCACCGGATGGGCGACGATCGGATAATCATGGCCGTCGGCCAGCAGAGAGGGGCGATAGTCATGGGTGACATGCAGCCCCTCCAGTCGCGCCTTCAGTTCATCCGACAGCCCTTCATAGGCGAGGTTCGCGTCGACCCAGACGGTGTCGCCACCAACCGGCGGCAGGTCGACCGCCCGCAGCACCGCGCCCCAGGTCGGCACCAGCCGCCAACTGGTATCGCTATGATAGGCCTCGCCCGGCCTGATCTTCACCTTCGCCTGCCGCTTGTCGAAGCGGGCATTGTCGAGCGCAGAGATATTGTGGATAGGCGTGACCTTGGGATCATGGGTCGTGCTGGGATGGGTGTAGAGCGGCCCAAATTCCCGCGCGAACGCGGCATGGCTATCATTGTCGAGTTGCTGATCACGGAAGAAGACGACCTTATACCGCAAGACCGCCGCGCGGATGGCGTCGCGGATTTCGGGAGCGATCGGCTTGCTGATATCAATGCCGTGGATCTCGGCCCCGATCGTGGGTTGGAGCGGGCGAATATCGAGCGCGGCTGTGGTGATGATTTCGGCTGCGGCTGTGGACATGATGTCATCCTTTCCTGCCATGAAGCTCCTGATGTGGAGCGATGGGCAAGGCGTATGAAAACCCGCCGCCCAAATCCCATGATTATTTCTTGATCCTCTATGATCGCCGATGAACAAGGCACCACCATCCACGCAAAGACTTGAAAATATGCGATAATCATTCGCCGCTTATTGGCAGGGAAGGCAGACGATCAAGAAATTCCAATAGATGCTGGTGCTACCATCGCATAAAACGATATTGCAATCCATTAGCAATAAATATAATCGGCCGGCAAATTTGCGGAGGGGCGAATGAAGATTCATATTTTGCTGATCGGCCTGTCGCTGTCAGCCATGGCGACCGCAGGATATGCGCAGGAGGCCAGTCCTGACGAACAGAACAATGCAATCGCCCGGCCCGACATCGTCGTCACCGGCATCCATCTCCGCGAAAGCATCGAAGCCGGCAAGTCGGACGTGCCGCTGATCGAAACGCCCCAGGCCGTATCCGTCGTATCCGCTGCCGATATCGAGGCACGCGGCGTCACCCGCCTGTCCGAAGCGCTGCGCACCGTCGCCGGCGTCTCGCGCAGCACCACTTATGGCTTCTATGACGCCTATACGATCCGGGGCTTTGATGCCGCCTATGGCAGCGTCTATCTCGACGGACTGGTGAACGAAGCCGGCGTCGGCTTCAATCAGGAATTGTCGGCGGTGGAACAGATCGAGGTTTTGAAAGGCCCCGCCTCCATGCTGTTCGGTCAGGCGCCACTGGGCGGCCTCATCAATCTGGTGAGCAAGCGGCCACGCGAGGATGCCTTCCTCAAGGTCACGGCCTCCACCGGTTCATGGGATCTGGTCGAAGGCACGGTCGATGCCAATGCCCCGCTCAACAGCACAGGCACGCTTCTCGGTCGGATCAACCTCACCTATCGCGATGCCGACAGCTTCGTGCGCAATGCCGGCGTCAACCGCATCTTCGTCGCGCCGTCGATCACCTGGCGTGCCGGCGCTGATACCAGCCTGACCCTGCTTGGCCGCTATCAGCGCGACCATGACAATCCGATCTCACCGGTCCCAGCCTATGGCACAGTGCTGCCCGGACTGGTCGCCATCCCGGAGAATTTCGCCATCAACAATGGCGGCAACCAGCGGGTCGTCAACAATCGCAACCGGGTCCAGATCGGCTATATTTTCGATCATCGCTTCAGTGACGCGGTCAGCTTCTCGCAAACATTGCGCTACACCCGACGCAAGGAATATTGGAACCGCTGGATGTTTGCGGCCGGCTTCATTGATGCCGACGGCAATTATAGCGACACGCCGACCGACACGATCGGCCGCTATTTCTACGGCCCCTACCGCGCCACGGATAAGGATTTCGCAGTCGACAGCCGGCTCAGGGGCCGGTTCGCGACAGGCACGATCAGTCATGAATGGCTGGCCGGGATCGACTATCGCCATAATAAGGGCACTTACTACAGCGCGGGCGATTATGATCCGACCCATTTCCCGCTCAGCATCACCCATCCCGATTATGATGCGGTTCTCGACACCTCCGCCGTCACCGGCGCGCCCGGCGGCAGCAAGGCGCATCAGACCGGCATCTATATCCAGGACCATCTGAAATTCGGCGATCTGGTGACACTGACCCTGGGCGGCCGCTATGACTGGGCTAATGCCGCCGGGCAAAAGGATGACGCTTTCAGCCCGCGCATCGGCGCGACGCTGAAACTGATAACCGGCGTCAACGCCTATGCCAGTTGGTCCCGCTCCTTCCTGCCGCAACTCTATAGCCAGCAGGTCGTCGGCTTCGATGCCGATGGCAATCCGATCGGTGGTCCGGTGCCGCCGGAGCGCGGCAAGAATATCGAACTGGGCGTCAAATTCGCGCCGGACGGTGCGCCAGTCAGCGGCAGCCTCGCCATCTATCAGCTGACGCGCAAGAATGTGACGACGGCGGACCCCATCTATCTCGACTTTTCGGTCGTGACCGGCGAGCAGCGCGCACGCGGGGTCGAGGCGGAACTGCAATGGCGGCCGGTGAACGGCGTCAGCCTCAACCTTGCCTATACCTATGTCGATGCCACGGTGAAGAAGGACAATTTCTTCACCGTCGGCGCGCCGCTGTCGAACGTACCCAAACATAATATCGGCATCTTCGCCCAATATGAAGTGCAGCAAGGGCCACTCACCGGCCTCGGCGCAACATTGGGGATCAGCTATAACAGCAAGCGTAACGGCGATATCTATTCGACGCGACCGGACGGATCGGTTCTGTTGTGGCTGCCCGCTTACACGCTGGTCGATGCCGGCCTGTCCTATCGCCGCGATGGCTGGGGCGCGCAACTGACCGTCGCCAATCTCTTCGACAAGCGCTACTTCCCCGACACCGGCGGCATCGACCGCGTCACGCCCGGCAATCCGCGCAATTGGCGCCTGACATTGTCACGGGAGTTTTAGGCGCTGGAGACGAGGAGCGGACCTGCCGGCGCAGCGTCCGCCCTCCGCTTTCCATCATTCCGCTGCGATGACGGCACCCTGTTCGGCCTCGAACAAAGCGCTCAATACGCGGCGGGCCTGATTGACCGCACCGTCGCTGGCGATGCCCACGAACGGCCGACCCGGCTCGTCATCGATCCGCGCCTGCTGCGCCTGCAAGGTTTCCTCATCCTCGGTAATGGTGTCGAAAAACTGGTCGAACAACACATCCGGCACACCGCTTTCCTTGGGTGCAGTGGTGCAGATGGTCCAGAGATAATGGCTGGTCGTCTCGGTTTCCGGGGTGATGAAATGGTTGTTGGCCAGCATGAAGCCATTGTCGCGCTTGCCTTCATACGCGCCCGTACCGACATCGCAGCCGCCCGCGTTGACGCGGCAGGTCATGCCGATGCCGGGATTGAAGCGCACTTCCTGCCAGCGATCGACCCGACCCTTGAATCCACCCGCATCGACATAGGATTTGGGCGGAACGCTATTGGGCATCTTGCGCAGCAACGTCACTTTTCGTCCGTCAAACTCGACCTTGGTGTCCGCGCCATAATGTTGTTCCGGATTGCCGCCGATCGTGCGGGCATGGATATAGGGCACATGGGTCAGGTCCATGATATTGTCGATGATCAACTGCCAATTGGCCTTCACCGGGAAATTATAGGGCCGCCATGACCATTTGGGATCGTCATGTTCGGGATTGTCGACGATGATCGACGGATCGGCCAGCGCCGGCTCGCCCATCCAGATCCAGATCAGATGATCCTTCTCCACCACCGGATAATGGCGCACATTGGCGGCCGGCGGGATGCGGGTCTGGTTCGGGATACGAGTGCAGGCACCGCGCTTGTCGAACTCCACGCCATGATAGCAGCAGCGGATGACATCGCCGTCGACATGGCCAGCGGACAGCGGCATGGCGCGATGGCTGCACCGGTCCTCCAGCGCGGCGATCTCGCCCGCTTCGGTGCGGAACAGCACGACGGCCTTGTTCAGATATTTGCGGCCGAGTGTCTTGCCGGGCGCGATATCGGCCGCGAAGGCAGCCACATACCAGGCGTTATAAATGAACATCCGACTCTCCTTACCCTAGCCGATAGCTTTGCCGGCCTCATTTGCTGTTGTGCCATAAATATGCCGCGCGCGACGGCTCAGCCAATCGCTATGCGATAATGCCATAAGATAAGCGGGATGAGCGATAAGATTAGCGGACCGATCGGCCGCCCTCCCTAACGTCAGCGCAGATACAGGCCGCCATTCATGTCCAGCGTCGCCCCCACGAAGAAGCCGCCCCGGTCCGACGCCAGCAGCGCTGCCGCCGCCGCAATCTCGCTCACCGCCATGAAGCGGCCGACCGGCACCTCGCCCTCTACCCGCGCTATCTGTTCGGCGGACAGCCGCGCCTTGGCGGTGTCGATCGGACCGGGTGCGATGGCGTTTACGGTGACGCCGGTGCCGGCCAGATAGCGCGCGAAATATTTGGTCAGCATGATCGCCCCTGCCTTGGACGCCGCATAATGGGGCGAAGCGACCGTCCCGCCATTCTGCCCGGCCAGCGAGGTGATGTTGACGATCCGGCCATAGCCATGTTCGCGCATATGTTCGGAAAAGATCTGGCAGCTCAGAAACACGCTGCGCATGTTGATCTGCACGATCGCATCGAATTCTTCGGGGGTGATATCGTGCGTCGGGGTGCGCTTGGCGAAGCCGGCATTGTTGACGACGATATCGACCTTGCCCCAGTCCGCCATGATCCGGTCGCGCGCGGACAGGAAACCGTCCTTCTCCCGCACGTCGAGCGGCAGGGCGATGGCGCTCGCGCCGCTTGGATCGAGCGAATCTGCCACCTGCTGTGCGACCGCCAGATCAACATCGCTCACTGCCACCTTCCCACCCCCGGCATGGATTTCGCGCGCGATCGCTTCCCCCACGCCGCGCCCGCCGCCGGTGATCAGCGCCGTGCGCCCTGCAAAGGAAAAACTGCCGTTGGCGGGCAAATCGAAATCTTCGGCCATGATCCGTCCTGATCCTGATATTGGAAAAGGGGGAGGCTGCACCCTCCCCCCTATAACGCCTTCCGGCTTACGGCCTGATGGAGAGGGTCAGGCCATAGGTGCGCGGCGTATTGGTGAAGATCTTCCAATAGGTGGTACCGTTACCCGGTACCGCCAGGAAGGCCGTGATGTCGTCGGCATTGACGATCTGATAATTGTTGGTGAGGTTCTTGCCCCAGACGCCCAATGTCCAACGGCCATCGGCGGACTCATAATTGAGCCGCGCATTCAGCGTCCGTCCCTTGGTATCGTTATGCAGATTTTCGTACAGGCGCAGCGTGTTGGCATCGTCCGTCGAAATGCGACTGGAATAGTTGAAGTCGGCCTGCGGTATCAGCTTGGCGCCATTGCCCATTGCCAGGTCGTAGCTGGCACCGAGCGTAAAGCTGTCGCGCGGCGCGAACTTGGCGGGATTGCCCGAATAGTCGAGATTGACCAGCGGATCGCGCAGATCGGTATAGGTGCCGATCAGATGCGTGTAGTTGCCGGTCAGCCGCAGCCCGTCGATAGGCCGGACCACGGATTCGACCTCCCACCCCTTCATTTCCAGCGTGCCGTTATAGGTATGGGCGATCCCGCCCGCGCCCGAGAAGTTCTGGAGATTCTTCGTCTTCTGCTTGAACAGTGCGACGTTGAAATCGAGCATGTTGTTGAACAGCCGCGTCTTGGCGCCTATTTCGTAATTCTGCGCCTTTTCCGGCTCCAGCGGAATGGTGGGGTTGCGATAGGCATTGTCGACGAACCCGCCCGACTTGAAGCCCTTCGCCCAGGTCGCATAGAGATTCACATTGTCGATCGGTTCATATTTCAGCGTCACGCGCGGGGTGAAGGCGTTCCAGGTCTTGCCGCCCGATGCCAGCACTTCGCCGGGAAAGCCGAAGCCGGGAATCGTCCCCGCATCGGTGGTCGAGAAGGCGTGATAGTCGATCTTCTTGCGGTCCGATGTATAGCGGCCGCCCGCGACCAGCGAGAGCCGGTCGGTAACTTCGAACGTGCCTTCGCCGAACACCGCAAAACTGCGGACATTGCCGTCCTGAACGCGCGTGATGTTGGTGATGTCGGGGTTCCGGCGGACGGATGCCGGCACGGCCGATCCGGGCAGCGGGCTGTAATTGAAGATGTTGGTGGTCGATACGTCGGCCGACAGATAATAAGCGCCCACCACATAGGAGAAGCGCCCCGGCGCGGAGGCAAAGCGCACTTCCTGCGTGAAGCTCCTGTTCTTCACCACCTGCCGGCGGTCGAACACCGGCACCTGCGTTGCGACCGGCACATCGTCGTTTGTCGCATGGCTGTCATTCAGGCGATAGCCGGTGATCGCAGTCAGCGTGCCGCCCAGCACGTCCAGATCGCCGCGCAGATAGCCGCCGCGCAGCCGCTGGCGATAGGGTGAGCGGGCGAAGTCATTGTTCGTCCATTTGCCGTCATCATAATCGCCAAAGGTCGCCGGAATGCGCTGCACCCCGCCAATGCCGAGGCCAATCGCGCCGCCATTACCCTCGGTATAGCTATAGTCGCCCGACAGGACGATCTTGAGCGTATCGGTCGGCTGGAACAGCAGCTTACCGCGCATCGCGACGCCGTCGGTCTTGCCATAGCTGCCCTTCTGGTTGGGCGTGTCGATCAGGCCGTTGGACGTTTCCGTGCTGAACGATGCGCGGAACGCCAGCTTGTCGTCCACCAGCACGCCGTTCACCATGCCTTCGGTGCGGACATAGGCGCCATTGCCTGCCGTCACCTGGCCGTACCAGTCTTCCTTCATCTCCGGATTGTTGGTGATGACCGCGATCGCGCCACCCACCACGTTGCGGCCGAACAACGTGCCCTGCGGCCCGCGCAGCACTTCCACGCGCTGAATGTCGTAGAAATTGGCGTTCAGGTCATTGTTGAACACATAATAGACGTCGTCCATGAAATAGGCGACCGGCGTGTCCAGCGTGGCCGTGCGGAAGGTCGACACATTGCCGCGAATCGCGACGATCGACAACGACTTGTCCGATGTGTTGACGGTGATGCCCGGCATCTGCTGCGTCAGGGCGGTGGGGCTGAACACCTGTGTCTTGCGCAGATCCTCGCCACCAAAGGCCGCGATCGAGAATGGCACTTCGCGCACCGTCGATTCGCGGCGCTGTGCCGTTACGATAATGTCCCCGCTGACCGATTCCTGCGGCGCGCTTTCCTGCGGCGCGGGTGCTTCCGCCTGCGCCATGGCCGGCGCGCTGGCGCCGATCATCAAAGCGCCCAGAACGGCGCCGATGGCGGTGGAAGTTTGGATTTTGAACGGCATGAAAAGCGTCTCCCCTGGGATGCGAGCGGCTTGCCTGCCGCCTTGGCAAGTGGGGTGAAGCAGCAAATTTCTCCGCCGCACAATAGCTTCGTCCCGATTTTTGAATGGTACGACCATATTCCGATTGGGGTCACCGTCCGCCAGCGTCTAGCGAGGATATAGCAGATGCAACGAATGACGGCAGGCAATGGCGGGATTTCCCGGATTGGCCCGACCGTCCAACAGGGTAGTGTAGGAAGAGCCTGAACCATGCAGTCCAGTGATAGCGCAGACCTGACCAAAGTTGGTCCCGGAACCGTGATGGGCAATTTCATGCGGCAATATTGGTTGCCGGCCTGCTTGTCGTCCGAAGTGCAGAGCGATGGCGATCCGGTCCGGCTGATGATCCTGTGCGAAAAGCTGATCGCCTTCCGCGACAGTTCGGGTCGCGTCGGCATCATGGATCATCGCTGTCCGCACCGTTGCGCCTCTCTCTTCATCGGTCGCAACGAGCAGAACGGCATCCGCTGCGTCTATCATGGCTGGAAATTCGACGTGGACGGCAAGTGCGTCGACATGCCCTCCGTCCCCGCCCGCATGGACTTCAAGGAAAAGGTCCATGCCAAAGCGTACAAGACCCATGAGGCCAACGGCCTGATCTGGGTCTATATGGGGCAGGATCAGGCGAACCCGCCGCCGCTGCCGGAAATCGAGGCGACGATGCACCCGGACGCCGAAATCTGGTGCCTACAACGCGATTGCAACTGGCTTCAGGCGCTGGAAGGCGACATCGACACCAGCCATGTCGGCTTCCTGCATGTCGGCGGGATCGAGGCGGACGATCTGGAACCGGACCATCCGATGCGCCCCACCGTGCTGGACCGCGCACCGGAATATGAAGTCGCCCAGTCCGACTGGGGCGTCATGTATGGCGGCTATCGCCCCAATGACGATGGCCAGATGAGCTGGCGCGTCGCCCATTATATGTTCCCAATGTGGACGCAGACGCCCAACAACCGTTTCGCCACCCGCGCCATCGCCCGCGCCTGGGTGCCGATGGACGACGAACATTCGATGCTGTTCGACATCACCTGCGGCGTGGATGCCGGCAACCCGGCCTATAATTCTACGTTGAAGGACGGTACGCCGCTGTTCGACCAGATCAACTATGCCCCCAACACGACCGACTGGTTTGGTCGCTGGCGCTCGACCGACAGCGAAGCGAATGACTGGGCGATCGACCGGGAATCGCAGCGCAATGGCCATCAGTTCACCGGCATCCCCAACATCACGATGCAGGATCAGGCCGTGACCGAAAGCATGGGGCCGATCACCGACCACAGCTTTGAAAATCTGGCGCCGACCGACCAGATGATCGCCCGCGTCCGCCGCCGCGTGCTGCTGGCCGCGCGCGCCTTCGCCAACAAGGGTGTGGTGCCACCGGGCATCGAAAATCCGGACGTCTTCTATCGCGCCCGCGCAGGGTCTTTCCTGCACGACCCCAGCGACAGCTTGCAAAATGCCTATGAAACGGCCTTGGCAAAGGCGGTGCGCTGGCCCGAAAAGGTGGAAGCGGCAGAGTGAGCCAGACCGGCGGCCGGCACGATCCATGTGCCGGCACGCCCCGAACGAAGGGACATAGGGTGACGAGACGCATTGCGATCCGCACCGGGCGCCGATCCATCGCGCACCGGCCGGGTCAAGAGACGCATCGCGCCGAGGGGAGAGTGTGATGCAGGTACGTATCCGAACCATCCGTTGGGAAGCGGACGGGATCAACAGCTATATTTTGGAGCCGGTCGGCGGTGGCATGATGCCCGCGTTCGAACCCGGCGCCCATGTCGACCTCCAACTCGAAAAGGGGCTGGCGCGCAGCTATTCGCTGGTCAACGATCCCGCCATTCGCGGCTATTATGAAATCGCCGTCCATCATGCGATCGACGGTCGCGGCGGATCGCGTCACATTCACGAGAAATGGCGCGTCGGCCAGATCGTCGAAATGTCGGAGCCGAAGAACAACTTCCCGATGGTGGAGGACGCCAGCCACACGGTGCTGGTCGCCGGCGGCATCGGCATCACCCCCATGTTGCCGATGATCGCGCGGCTGGAGAAACTCGGCCGTAGCTGGGAACTCCATTATGTCGCCGCGACGCCGGATCGCGCCGCCTATATTGACCGGGTTGAGGAATATGGACAGGTCGAAATCGCCTATGATGGCGTGCCCGGCGGCCAGCGGCTGGACCTGAAGGCCATTTGTGGCCGCGCACCGGCCGACGCGCATCTCTATTGCTGCGGCCCGACCGG
Organism: Sphingobium sp. WCS2017Hpa-17; assembly: GCF_031843765.1. Lineage (NCBI taxonomy): Bacteria > Pseudomonadati > Pseudomonadota > Alphaproteobacteria > Sphingomonadales > Sphingobiaceae > Sphingobium > Sphingobium sp. WCS2017Hpa-17. Next base: position 429,478 of record NZ_JAVTIV010000002.1, on the reverse strand, counting down.
CATGCTGGACGCCTTCGTCGCGACCAATGCCGACCGACCCAAGGGCCACGCCCATATCGAATATTTCTCGGCCGAAACCGAGCTGGCGACCGAAGGCGGCTACACGCTGGAACTCGCCAAGAGTGGCAAGACCATCGCCGTCGAAGAAGGCGAAACGATGCTCGACGCGCTGCTGATGGCCGGCGTCGATATCGGCTTCGCCTGTTCGGAAGGGATTTGCGGCACCTGTCAGGTGAAGGTGCTGGACGGCGTGCCCGACCATCGCGACCATTTCCTGACCGATGAGGAAAAGGCAGCGAACAAGCTGATCATGGTCTGCTGTTCCGGCGCCAAGACCGCCAATCTGGTGCTGGACATATAAGGGTAAGTACGCCGCCCAAGGGTAAGGGCCGCGATGACGGATAACAGGGCAAAAGCCCATTGAGGAGAAGCCGTTTGGCAGGGATCGCGTTGGAGCCGGAAGGCAAGGGGATGCTGGACGCATTGCCCCTGTCCTCCTTTCAGGTCTGGGCTGTGCTGATGATTGCCGCGACCGTCGTTCTGGACGGTCTGGACAATCAGATGCTGGGCCTTGCCGCCCCGTCCCTGCTGAAAGAATGGAATATCAGCCGGGATGCGCTGGGCTTCGTCTTCGCGCTCGGCTTCGTCGGCATGGCCATCGGCACGCTGACCTCCGGCTTCATCGGTGACCGGTTCGGCCGGCGCGGAGCGCTGCTGATCGGCGTCGCCATCTTCGGCGTGGCAACCCTCGCCACCGGCTTTTCCGTCGAACTGTGGCATGTCGCTGTCCTCAAGACACTGGCCGGCGTGGGCCTTGGCGGCGTCCCCGGCACGGCCAGCGCCATGATCGCGGAATTCACCCCTGCCCGCTGGCGCAGCGTGGCCGTCACCTTCGGCGTGGTGTGCGTGTCGATCGGCGGCATATTGGGCGGCGTCGCGGCCGCCGCAATCCTGCCGGTGCTGGGCTGGCGCTGGCTCTTCTATCTGGGCGGCCTGCTCACCATGGCCTTTGTCGCCCTGCTCTGGTTCATCCTGCCGGAATCGCCTCGTTATCTGGCCGAACGGCCCGATCGTCGCGCGGAGTTGGACGCGATCCTGCGCCGCATCGCCCATCCCGATCCGGCGTCCGTCCAACCGGCGGAGAAGGTGAACGGGAAAGCCCCCTACACCCCGTTCAGCGCCTTGCTGAAAGGCACCATGTTGCGCGACAGCCTGGCGCTCAGCCTCGCCATGTTCTCGGGCATGTTCATGATCTACCTCATGTTCAACTGGGCCCCGACCATGCTCTTCAGCGCCGGCTTCGGGCTCCAGACCGCCAGCCTCGGCCTCACCAGCTTCAATCTGGGCGGCACGATCGGCGCGATGTTCGCCAGCCTTGCGATCATCCGCTTCGGATCGCGCCCCACGCTGATCCTGATGGCGATCACCGGCGCGGGCGTCTGCCTATTGCTGGCGCTGCTGCCCATCGACGGCGGACGCAACGAGCCGGCGGTGCTGGCCGCGCTCGGCGCGCTCGGCCTGTTTGCCAGCGCCGCGCAATCGGCCATGTTTGCCGTCGGCGCCCACGCCTTCCCGACCGCCGTGCGGGCCCGTGGCCTTGGCCTGATGGGCGCCGCAGGCCGCGCCGGCGCAATCGTCAGCGCGGTCGCCGGTGCCACCCTCATCGGCGGCGGCAATCTGGGTTTCTTCGGCGTGCTGGCCGCCCTGATGCTGATCAACGCCCTTGGTTTCATCGCCGTCCGGGGCCATGTCCCCCGCCTCGGCCGACAGGATGCACGCGCATGAGCGACTATGACTATATCGTGATCGGTTCCGGTTCGGCGGGCAGCCTGATGGCCAACCGCCTGTCCGCCGACCCGGCCAACCGCGTCGCCCTGATCGAAGCCGGCCCGTCCGACCGCAATTGGCCCGTCAACGTCAAGACCGCGATGCCGGTCGGCAATATCTTCCTGCTGCCGCACGAAAAATATAACTGGAAACAGTCGCTCGCCGGCAACGACGCCGTCAACAACCGCCAGATCAACTTCCCGCGCGGCAAGCTGTTTGGCGGATGCAGCGCCATCAATGGCGGCGTTTATATTCGCGGGCAAAAGGCGGATTATGATGGCTGGGCCGATGCTGGCAACGCCGGCTGGTCCCATGATGACGTCCTTCCCGCCTTCAAGGCGGTCGAAAATTATCACGGCCCCGACCAGCCCTGGCACGGCAAGAGCGGCGAACTGGACGTCGAAAAGCCCAAAAGCTGGAACCCCATCGCCACCGCCATCGTGGACGCCGCCGCGCAGGCCGGCCATCATCGCAACAATGATTTTGCCGGCGAACGACAGGATGGCTTCGGCCGCTACGACCTCAACCAGCGCAACGGCACCCGCCTCTCCAGCGCCCGCGCCTTCCTCCACCCCGCGCTCCATCGCGAAAATCTCAGCGTTCTCGACGAAACCATGGTTCGCCGCATCCTCTTCGATCGCGGCCGGGCCAGCGGCATCGAGGTCGAGAAGGACGGCGCCCGCCGCATCCTGACCGCCCGTCGCGAAATCATCCTGTGCGCCGGCGCGACCAATTCACCGCAATTGCTCATGCTGTCGGGCATCGGCCCGCAGGATCATCTGCGCGCCATGGGCATAGACATCGTCCATCACCTCCCCGGCGTCGGCCAGCATTTGCAGGATCATCCGACCGTCCATGTCGCGATGGAAAACCCGTCGGGTGAAGCCTACGCCATCTCGCCTAAGGCACTGCCGCGTATCCTCACCAGCCCCTTCCGCTACCTCTTCAACCGTACTGGCATGCTGGCCTCCAATGTCGCCGAATGCGGCGGCTTCCTTTGCACCGACGGCAGCGGCCGGCCGGACATCCAGATCACCTTCCTCGTCGGGCTGAAGATCGACGCCCGCTCCGTCCCGCGCCGCCACGGCTATATGGCGCTGATCCAGCTGCTCCGCCCGAAGAGCGCCGGCTCCGTCAGCCTTGCCAGCAACCGGCCGGAGGAAAAGCCTGTCATCGACCCCAATTTCTTCGCCGACCCCTATGACATGAAGACGCTGATCGCCGGCTTCCGCGAAGCCCGCCGCATTTTCGCCCAGCCCGCGCTGGTCGCCATGACCGGTGACGAAATCGAACCGGGCGCCCAGCATCAGAGCGATGCCGAAATCGACGCCGCGCTGCGCAAGATCGTCAACACTGCCTATCACCCGACCGGCACGTGCAAGATGGGGCCGGACGGCGACTCCATGGCCGTGGTCGACAATCGGCTACGCGTGCGCGGCGTCGCCGGCCTGCGCGTGGTCGATGCCTCGGTCATGCCGGAAATCATCAGCGGCAACACCAGCGCGCCCACGATGATGATTGCCGAACGCGCCGCCCGCTTCATCCTCGAAGACGCCCTTCGATCCAATATCGCCGCCTGATCCCGGCCCGGAGAGACTTATGACCATCACCACCATTCCGCCTCGCCCTGCCCTGCTCGACCGGCCCGAACAGGATATGCTGATCGGCGGCCAGCGCGTGCCGGCCTTGTCGGGCAAGCGGTTCGAAACCCGCAACCCTGCGACCGGCGAATTGCTGGCGCTGGTGGCGCAGGGCGGCGCGGAAGATGTCGACCGCGCGGTCAAGGCCGCCCGCGCCGCGCTCACCGGTCCATGGAGCCGCATGAAAGGGGCCGAACGGCAACGCATCATGCTGCGCCTCGCCGATCTGGTGGAGGCCCATTATGAGGAACTGGCGATGCTCGACACGCTGGACCTGGGCGCACCCTATAGCCGCACCATCCTTGGCAGGGCGCGCGCGGGCAGCCTGCTACGCTATTATGCGGGGCAGGCGACGCTGATCGCCGGCGAAACGCTGGACAACAGCGCGCCCGGCGATGTCCTGTCCCATACGTTGAAGGAACCGATCGGCGTCGTTGCTGCGATCAACCCCTGGAACGGCCCGATCGGCATGTCCGTGTGGAAGGCCGGCCCGGTCCTTGCCAGCGGATGCACACTCGTCATGAAGCCCGCCGAACAGACGCCGCTCTCCGCTCTGCGCTTTGGCGAACTCTGCCTGGAGGCCGGCGTGCCCGAAGGCGTCATCAACATCCTGACCGGCATGGGCGATGCAGGCGCAGCGCTCTCCAGCCATCCTGGCGTCGACAAGATCGCCTTCACCGGATCGACCGGCGTGGGCGAAAAGATTCTGCATGCCGCCGCCCCCACCATGAAGCGGGTCACGGTCGAACTGGGCGGCAAGTCCCCGAACATCGTCTTCGCCGACGCAGACCTGGACAAAGCCGTGCCCGCCGCCGCCATGGCCGTCTTCGCCAATTCTGGCCAGATTTGTTCCGCCGGCACCCGCCTCTTCGTCCAATCCTCGATCCGCGCCGAGTTCATGGAACGGCTCGCCGCCTTTACCAAGACGATCAAGGTCGGCGATCCGCTGAACCCCGAAACCCAGGTCGGCCCGGTCGTTTCCGCGCTTCAGATGGACAAGATATTGGGCTTCATGGACAGCGCCGTGGCGGAAGGCGCCAGTGCGCTCGCCGGCGGCACCCGCCTTTTCGGCACCGGCTATGACGACGGCTATTTCCTTGCCCCCACCATCTTCGACAATGTGACCGACGACATGACGATCGCGCGAGAGGAGATTTTCGGCCCAGTCCTGTCCGCCTTCTCTTTCGAGACGATCGAGGAAGTGCTGGAGCGCGCCAACGCCACGCCCTTTGGCCTGGGCAGCGGCGTGTGGACACGCGATCTCGCCACTGCGCACCGCATGGCGCGGGGGATCAGAGCCGGATCGGTCTGGGTCAATTGCTACCAGATGCTCGACCCCGGCGTCCCCTTCGGCGGCTATGGCATGAGCGGTTTCGGCCGGGAATCCGGCCCGCACCATATCGAGGATTATCTGGAAACCAAGGCAGTGTGGATCAAGCTGGACTAAGGAAGCACAGGATCATTTTTGAAACGGCGGTGGTGAGTTGGTCCGACCCACGCCGTTTCAAATCTGGGTATTCCTTTTGGGAACGGCAAAACCCCTATTCGGCCATTCCCGATTTCGTTTCCCGTTCAAACTCCAACGCGATTGCAGCATCGAGTGTGTTGAGTGCCCCCACTCTTGATGCCACTTTCTCAGCCAGAACCGCTTCGACCTCCCAGGCCTTGGCCGCCGCCAGCGCGATTTTCCGACGGTTTTCCAAAGGTTCGCTCAGGGCCTTGCCCCTGTGCAGGGCTTCCTGCTCGCGACAATGCGCCACTGAAATTCTCATGTGCCTTGCTCCTTCCCTACCGCTTCATATGTTCCAGTCCCGGCACGACGCCGCCCTTTTCCGATGGCTTGGACGCGTTGCTCTTGGGCTTTTCAGCCTTGGGCTTGCGAATTTCGCGGTTCGATTTTTTCTGTGATTTGGCCATGCTATTGTCCTTTTCGAAAACGGATAAGGGGAAGGGCAGATCTTCATGCCGCCACGACTTCCCGCATGACAGAATGAACCGGGATTCTGGGCGCACATCCTGTTGCCTGATAGATATTCGCTGCGGGGGTCCGCAGATGATTTTCCAGCAGAGGCAGAATGTCCGGATCTTCCTCAGCATCGAACTTCCGTGCGAAGAGATCGCTACTGCGTTGCAACTGGCCTAGATCCGCTACTTCATAATTGCGCGGGCGCAACTTGATGTCGCCATCGGGCACCCAATCGATCATCCGCAAATCGTCGTTCATGACGCTGCTCTGATCGAAACTGTTCATCATGACCGTCTGAAAAAAGGCCTCGTCAGCGATGAAGCTATTACGGTAGAATGTCTTGAAGCGATCGGCCTGCGGGTCATGGCAGACAAATTCGCAAAAGCTGCGGGTGACCGCTTTCCACTGCGTACCGATAAACGGCGTATCGCCCGTCAGATAGGGCCGCGCAACACCTGTTGCCGTCATCACACCATCGTCTTCCGTGAAGATATGGCTGATCCGGTTCAGCGTGTCGGGGCGTTCCTTGCGTTGGTCCAGCGCGCGAATAAATTGCTTGTCAGGGTTGGCGGCAAAAAACTGACGGATATAATATTGGCTCTTGAGCGGAAAATCCTGACCGGACAGATTGATATAATGGGTCCAGGACGCATCCATGGAAAGAAGCCGGGCCATGCCGCGCAATTCGGCGTCGACCAGGCTATATCCGCCCCATAGCGCATTTTCCGGTTCCAGAAGCGCGGCACCCTGAAACGGCTCCAGAAAAGTCGCAATGTCCTTTTCCAGATCTTCACCCGAACTCTTGTCCACATGGACGACATATTGATTGCCAGGAAGATAGATCGCTTTGAACAAGCGCTTAAACTGCTCTGGATAACGATGGACGAGAAGAAAATATGCGATCATTGGGCACGCCTCATCGACTGCGCCATTCGCCGGCTGCCATACCCCCGGAAACGACGACAACTGCCTCCTGCCTCAGGAAAGCCAATCAAATGAATTTCTGATCGTGAAGAGACAACGCCAGACAGAGTTGCAATTTTCTAAAAGCAAAGGCGCTACATATATATGGCGATGCCGTATCGAAATTACAAGAATATCTCTCGACGGGATATTAGGATTTTCAAACTCCCGTATCGGCAGCATATTTTCAAATTAATTCCAGCATTGCGTAGACGCCGATAATTTTTCTGATATTTTTCGATTAGATATTTTTGTCATATTTGTCGAATTGGCGCGATGCGAAATCCGGCACTTCCCTAGACCCAACCCTCTCCACGCAACCCGACAACCGCCGCCTCTTCCACCCGCCGCGTCGCCGCATCCTTCACCAAGTCCAGAAACCGCCGTTGGATCGCGGTCGGGCGCCAGCTCCGGCGGGTTGTAATGCCCACCAGACGGCGGCTGGTTTCCAGCGGCGGGCCGATCTGGGTCAGCAAGCCGCTGCGGATCTGCAACGCCACCTGATCGGGCGACAGCAGGGTCAGGAAATGCCCCTCGGTCAACAGCCGACCGATAATCATCACCGATCCACATTCGATCGGCGTCGGCGGTTGCGGCTGGTCGGCGAACAATTGCTGCCATTGTTCGCGCAGCGGCGAATTGGCCGGCGCGACGATCCAGGGATAGGCGGCCAGTTGCGCCATGGTCGGCGCGGCCACCTGCGCCAGCGGATGCCCGCTGCCCGCCGCGATCACCAGCCGATCCTCCACCAGCGGCATCTGGTAAAGGTCGGCAATTTCATAAGGCCGCAAAGCGCCAACGATCATGTCGATCACGCCGTCGCGCAGCGGCTCGACCAGTTCGCGCCAGCTTCCCTCCAACACCTTGAAGGCCGCGCGCGGCTCCTCCCGTGTCAACCGCCCCATGGCGGCCGGCACCAGATAGGGCCGCGACAGTGGCAGCGCACCGAAAGCGATCAGTTCGCTCCCGCTGCCGCTATCCAGCCCCAGGTCCGCGATCGCCGCCGATATCTCCGCTACCGCCAGCCGCGTGCCGCGCGCCAGCCGCTTGCCCGCCGGGTTGAGCCACACTACCCGCCCGCGCCGCTCGACCAGCTTGCCGCCGATCATCTGCTCCAGATCGCCGACCGCGCGATGCACCGCCGTCTGCGACAGGCCGGTGCCCTGCGCGGCAGACGCGAAACTCCCCGCTTCCGCCAGCGCCAGAAAAGCCCGCAACTGCGTCATGGTCATCAGGCGCTCGGGATGCAGGAACACCGCCGACAGGCCCTTCGCCCCCACCGACAGATGCTCCAACGCCGCCTGCGCACGCTCGATCACGATTTCGCCCATCGGCGTCGCGACCATGCCGCCCGATCGCCGCTCGAACAGCGTATATCCGAACTGCCGCTCCAGCTTGGCCAGCCCCTGCGTCAATGCCGGCTGCGACAGGCTGACCGCGTCGGCTGCGGCGGTGATGCCGCCATGTTCCCGGATCGCGAGCAGCGCGCGCAGGTGCCGCAGATTGAGGTCGAACGGGTCGGTGGACATGGTGACGGCATCCTAATGCGTCCCGGCAGGAACGCCAGCGGGATCGAAAATTTGAATGGACTGACCATTTGTCAAATGGTAGGACCATTATAGGATAAAAAGCAATTCAGCTGTCCAACTCGTTGTCTCACTCATGAAGGAGGGGAAGCCCCGTGGATTTCGAACTACCCGACGATATCAAGGAATTCTGCGACGTTACGCGCACTATCGTCCGCGACCTGCTGCCTTATGAGGTCGCCTTTCAGGAGACAGGGGTCATCCCGCCGATCGTGCGTCAGACGCTGGTCGATAATGGCTATTTCGGCATGGCCCTGCCCGAAGCCTATGGCGGCCTTGGCCTCGGCGCACTGGCGCAGGCGGCAGTGCAGATCGAACTCGCCCGCCTTCCGCCCCAGTTCTGGACCGAACTGCGTCCGCTGATGGGGCCGGGGGCAAAGAACATCATCTATCATGCCAGCGAGGAACAGCGCGCTGCCCTGCTCCCCGGCATGGCCACCGGCGAAATCCCGATCGCCTTCGCGCTGACCGAACCCAATAGCGGCTCCGATCCGGGTTCGATGCGCACCACCGCCGTCCGCAATGCCGACGGCTGGCGGATCAATGGCAGCAAAACCTTCATCTCGAACGGGAAGAAGGCGAAATATGTCATCGTCTATGCCTATACCGACAAGGCAGCGGGCGCCCGCAACGGCATCTCCGCTTTCCTGATGCCGGCCGACACGCCCGGCTTCTCGGTCACCGGCACGATCGAACTGATGGGCACCGCTTCGCCCGGCGTGTTCGAACTCAGCTTCGACGAATGTCAGGTGCCCGCCGACGCCTTGCTCGGCGAAGAGGGCCAGGGTTTCCGCTACGCACTCGAAGGTCTGAACGAAGGTCGCATCAATGTCGGCGCCACGGCGGTCGGCATGGGCGAATATGCGCTGGAACTGGCAATCGAGGAATCGAAGGTGCGCCCGGCCTTTGGCGGCGTCATCTCCGAATTCCAGGCGATCCGCCACTATCTCGCCAATATGGCGACGGACATGCGCGCCGCCCGCCTGATGCTGCTCGACGCCGCCTGGCGCTATGATCAGGGCGACAAGAGCCGCGAACGGGCGTCCATGGCCAAGCTGTTCGCAACCGAAGCGGGCAGCCGCACCGTCGACACCGCCGTTCAGATTTTCGGCGGCAACGGCTATTGCCGCGGCTTTGCGGTGGAGCGCCTGTATCGCGACATTCGCATCACCCGGATTTACGAAGGCTCCTCGGAAATCCAGCGCAACACCATCGCGCGGGAATTGCTCCGCTAAACGCTGTGGGAGGGGAGCAATTCCCCTCCCCCTCTTTTCAGATCAATTGTCCTGCCGCCCGCAAATGCGCGACCGCGTCATCGGACAGTCCCAATTCCTCCGTCAGCAATGACGCCCCATGTTCGCCCAGCTGTGCCACCAGATCGCGCGGCTGCGCCCTCGATCCGCTCATGCGGAATGGCGGATTGGGCACGACGAACGGACCGGCTCCATCATGGATCGTCGTCCAGGCTTCCCGCGCGGCGAGTTGCGGATCGTCCAGCACCTCCGCCATGCCCCGATAGCGTGCGCACGGTACGCCATGCTGCGACAAGACCGCTTCCGCCTCGGCCGATGTCCGTTCCATGGTCCATTGCTCGGTCAGGCCCAGCAATGTCGCCCAATTCGCGTTGCGATCGGCATTGGTGCGAAAGCGCGGATCATCGCGCCATTCGGGATGCCCGACCGCATCGCTCAGCTGCTCGAAATTGCGCGGGCTGGTCGGCGCAACCATGATGAAGCCATCACCGGTCCGCAGCGGCGAATAGAGCGGTCGCCGCGCCCCACCGGGAAACTGCGCCTCCTGCGTTTCGAAAACCAGCATGCCGACCATCGCCTCCAGCATCGACATGTCGATATGCTGCCCCTGCCCGGTCTTCTCCCGCTGGTATAGCGCCGCCTGGATCGCACCAAAGGCATGGGTACCGCCCAGCACGTCGGCAACAAAGACGCCACCGGTTGCGGGGCGATCGGCACCATCCTGATAATGGAGATTGACCATGTCGAAACCGCTGGCCGCGTGGATCACCGGCGCATAGGCGGGATGATGCGCCTTCGGCCCCTCCTGCCCATAGCCGGAGATGGAGCAGTAGATCAAACGCGGATTGATGGCGGCCAGCGTCGCATAATCCAGTCCGAACCGCTGCATCACGCCGGGCCGGAAATTTTCGACCACCACATCGAACCGCTTCACCAGTTCAAGGATCAGCGCTCGTATCTCCGGAGATTTTAAATTGCAGGCGATCGACCGCTTACCCGCGTTCAAATGACCGAAATAAGCGCTGTGTCCGTCGCGCACCGGAGGGCGGGCGCGTACCTGATCGCCGTCCAGCGATTCCACCTTCACGACGTCGGCGCCCAGATCCGCCAGCATCCGCGTCGCAAACGGCCCCGCCATCACGCTGGTGAAATCCAGCACCCGCACACCGGCCAGCGCATCGCCCTTCGCCGCAGCCTGTTCTTCAGCCATGCCTCATCCTTGATAGAACCAAATATTGAATGGTCCTACCTATTGCATGATGCCGCTGAGCGGTCAATTCATCCGGCCGCCTTGCCGCGCGCTTTCCCGACTTTCACCGGCGCATCCTGCGCCTTGAGATTCTTACGAACGTGGCGATGCACGCGCTCCAGATGCTTGCGCATTTCCGCTGCTGCCGCATCCTCATCCCGCATGCGCAAATGCCGGACCAGCTTGAAACGAGAGTCGATCAGCGTCTCCTGCAACGTTTCATAATCGGGCCCCTGGACAAACTCATGCAGGATAGCCGACAGCGAATCCACGAAGATACCGAACATACGATTCTTGGTCGCGCGCGCCAGCACGCGATAATAAGCTGCGGCGCATTCATAACGCGCTTCCACACTCGTTTCCTGCCGCGTCCGTTCTGCAATCGCCTCCAGTTCAGCCAGATCTGATTCACTCGCGCGCTCGCAGGCGAGGCGGACGATGATATCCTGTGTCGCCAATCGTGCCTCGGTCAATTCGTCCAGCGAGACATTGCCCAGATGCACATAATCCTGCATCGCCTGAACAATCCTGTCGGGTTCGGCAGACTGGATGAAGGCGCCGCCCTTCACGCCCTTCACATTGCGAATGATACCCGCCACTTCCAGACTGCGCAACGCTTCGCGCAGGGCGCTGCGGCTGACCTGGAACTCCGCGGCCAGTTCGCGCTCGGCCGGCAACTTGTCACCGGTTTTCAACGTCCCCGCCGCCAGTTGGGCGCGAATCTGCTCGCAGATGACCTCGAAAGCGCGCTGCGTCTTGATCGGCGCGAAGTTGGGTGAGGAAGGCGGCGTTCTCATATCGGGCAAACCTATCGATCGGAAAAGCCAACGCTAACTCCCTGCGATCAATCGAGCAATGGTTCGACCAGCCTGCTTGACAAGAAGCCACTACTTTATAATGGTCTGACCATTAATGGAGGATGTTGAATATGAAGATCCTTGTGCCCGTGAAGCGGGTTATAGATTATAATGTGAAGCCGCGGGTGAAAACGGACGGGACGGGTGTGGACCTGGCGAACGTCAAGATGAGCATGAACCCGTTCGACGAGATTGCGATCGAGGAAGCCATCCGCCTGAAGGAAAAGGGCGTGGCGACCGAGGTTGTGGCGGTGTCGATCGGCGTGGCCAAGGCGCAGGAAACGCTGCGGACCGCGCTTGCCATGGGTGCCGACCGAGCGATCCTGATCCAGACCGATGACGAAGTCGAACCGCTGGGCGTGGCCAAGCTGCTCGCCAAGGTGCAGGAAGAGGAAGGCGCTGGCCTGATCATCCTGGGCAAGCAGGCGATCGACGACGACAGCAACCAGACGGGCCAGATGCTGGCAGCCCTGTTGAATCTGCCGCAGGGCACCTTCGCGTCGAAGGTCGAGGTTGCCGATGGCAGCGTCAGCGTGACGCGCGAAGTCGACGGCGGGCTGGAGACGGTCAAGCTGAACACGCCGGCGATCATCACCACGGACCTGCGGTTGAACGAGCCGCGCTATGCGTCGTTGCCCAACATCATGAAGGCGAAGGCCAAGCCGCTGGCGAACAAGACCCCCGCCGATTACGGCGTGGACATCGCTGCGCGTCTGGAAACGCTGAAGGTTTCCGAACCGCCCAAGCGCTCGGCCGGCATCAAGGTCGCCGATGTCGATGAACTGGTGGCAAAGCTCAAGGCTCTGGGAGTGGCAGCATGACGAAGGCTCTTGTTTGGGTTGAACATGAAGGCGGCGCGGTCAAGGACGCGATGCTTTCGGCCGTGACCGCCGCAGCCAAGCTGGGCGAAGTGCATCTGCTGGTTGCAGGTTCGGGCGTCGATGGCGTTGCTGCTGCTGCCGCCAAGATCGCCGGTGTTGGCAAGGTCCATGTCGCCGATGACGCGGCTTTCGGCCATGCGCTGCCGGAAAATGTCGCGCCGCTGGTCGTCGAACTGATGGCCAGCCACGACGCTTTCGTCGTGCCGGCCACCAGCAACGGCAAGAATATCGCGCCGCGTGTCGCCGCACTGCTGGACGTCATGCAGATCAGCGATATCCTGTCGGTGGAGAGCGAAGACACGTTCACGCGCCCCATCTATGCCGGGAACGCCATCGCGACGGTCAAGTCGAAGGACGCCAAGAAGGTCATCACCGTGCGCGGCACCGCTTTTGAAAAGGCGGCGAGCGAGGGTGGTTCGGGCGTCGTGGAAGCCGTGACCTCGACCGGGGACAAGGGGCTTTCTTCCTTCGTCGGCGCCGAGATCGCCAAGCTGGAACGGCCTGAACTGACCAGCGCCAAGATCATCGTGTCGGGCGGCCGCGCATTGAAGGACGGCGAGACGTTCGAGGCCACCATCTTCCCGCTGGCCGACAAGCTGGGTGCTGCCGTGGGTGCGAGCCGGGCGGCGGTGGATGCGGGCTATGTCCCCAACGACTATCAGGTCGGTCAGACCGGCAAGATCGTGGCGCCCGAAGTCTATGTCGCGGTCGGCATTTCCGGGGCGATCCAGCATCTGGCGGGCATGAAGGACAGCAAGACCATCATCGCCATCAACAAGGATGAGGATGCGCCGATCTTCCAGGTCGCGGACATCGGTCTGGTCGGCGATCTGTTCAAGATCGTGCCGGAGCTTACTGAAAAGCTGTAAGTCATCACGGTCTGGCTCTGTGCCGACGCAAAGAGCCAGACCGTTCGATCGCACCGCTGTTTACTACTTTCTATCGTTCCGCATGATGGCGTTCACACCCCGCACATCCGGTCCCTATCGATCACGACCAGCGTAATGACACCATGCGGATACGATGGCTCCGGTAGACCGGCTGAAGGCGCATTTTCCCCCCATAATCCACAACAGACACGCGACCGCTCGATGATGGGGCATGGTTTCTCGCCCGAGAAACATAGCCAGTCTTGCAACAGACGATGCGATGTACTAAATGGTACACAACGTCGTGGCTGCGACGGTCTGGCGACTCGGCTCCCCATCGACCTCAGAGCGGCACTCTCCGACGACCATAAGAGATGAAGGAGGTGCCGCGTGTCAGGCACGAAAATGCACGGTCAGCCGTTCGTTCGCGGCTGGCTTTTTCTGTTGGGGGCGGTGATTGTCGCCGCGGGATTGTTCTTTGCCATTGGCGGGGTGAAACTCGTCAGCCTGAACGGCAGCCCTTATTTCCTGATTGCCGGCATCGTGCTGATCGCAGCGGGCATCCTCATCGCGTTGCGCAAGGCAAGCGGAGCCTGGGTTTTCGGCGCCGCCTTTGTGGCGACCATCCTCTGGGCTTTATGGGAAGTGGGCTTCAGCTTCTGGCCGCTCATATCCCGCCTGCTGGCCATCGGCGTCGGCGCGACGGTGGTGGCGCTGTCCTATCCGCTGCTGCGGCGCCGGGATGGTTCGGCGCCGGCCTGGCGTCCGGCTTTGCTGGTGGCCGCACTGGTTGGCCTGGGATCGGCGGTCGGGGCAGCCGGCATGTTCGTGCCGCATCCGACAGTTCCCTTCGCGGGTGAGGCAGACGCGCTGGTGCCGGTCGATCCGGCGCAGGCGCAGAAGGACTGGACCGCCTATGGCAATACGCCCGGCGGCAGCCGCTTCGTTGCGCTAGATCAGATCACGCGCGACAATGTAAACAAGCTGAAGGTCGCCTGGACCTATCGCACCGGCGACATGGCGCTCAGCGACGGCAATGGCGCAGAGGACCAGAATACGCCGTTGCAGGTGGGCGACACGCTGTTCGTTTGTACCCCGCACAATAATGTCATCGCGCTCGATGCCGATACCGGTCGCGAAAAGTGGAAGACGCTGGTCAATGCCAAGGCGTCGGTGTGGATGCGCTGCCGGGGCCTGGCCTATTTCGACGCGCGTGCGCCGATCCAGCAGCCCAGCCTGCCCGGCGCGACGCCGGTGACGGCGGCGACCGTGCCGGCCGGTGCTGCCTGTCAGCGCCGCATCCTGATGAACACGATCAATGCCGAACTGATCGCGCTGGATGCCGACACCGGCAAATATTGCGCCGATTTCGGCACCAATGGCCGGGTCGACCTGAAGGCTGGCCTCGGCAATGCGCCCGATCCCCAATATCAGCTGACCTCCGCGCCGACGCTGGCGGGCACGACCGTCGTGGTCGGTGGCCGCGTTGCCGACAATGTGCAGGTCGATATGCCGGGCGGCGTGATGCGCGGCTTCGACGTCATCAGCGGCAAGCTGCGCTGGGCCTTCGATCCGGGCAATCCGGCGATCACCGGCGCGCCGCCGGCGGGCAAGACCTATGCCCGGTCGACCCCGAATGTCTGGGCCGCCATGTCCTATGATCCGGCGTCGAACACGGTATTCATGCCGGTGGGCAGCGCATCGGTCGATCTTTATGGCGTGACCCGCAGCGCGCTCGATCACAAATATGGCGCGTCGATGCTGGCGCTCGACGCCACCACCGGTCGCGAGAAGTGGCATTTCCAGACAGTCCATAACGATCTGTGGGATTTCGACCTGCCGATGCAGCCGAGCTTCGTAGACTTCCCGGTCGATGCGGTGCGCAAGGTGCCCGCGCTCGTCTTCGGCACCAAGGCGGGGCAGGTCTATGTGCTCGACCGTGCCACCGGCAAGCCGCTGACGGACGTCAAGGAAGTGCCGGTCAAGCCCGCGAACATAGCGGACGAACCCTATTCCCTGACCCAGCCCAAGTCGCTGGGCATGCCGCAGATCGGCGTCGGTCCGCTGACCGAGGCGGATATGTGGGGCGCTACCCCGTTCGACCAGCTGCTCTGCCGCATCGCCTTCAAGGGCATGCGTTATGAGGGGCTGTATA
Source organism: Sphingobium sp. WCS2017Hpa-17 (assembly GCF_031843765.1). Lineage (NCBI taxonomy): Bacteria > Pseudomonadati > Pseudomonadota > Alphaproteobacteria > Sphingomonadales > Sphingobiaceae > Sphingobium > Sphingobium sp. WCS2017Hpa-17. The sequence goes on along the minus strand of NZ_JAVTIV010000002.1, from coordinate 414,232 downwards.
CCGCACCCGGCACCGACAAGTCGCTGAGCTTCCCCGGATCGCTGGGTGGCATGAACTGGGGCGGCATCTCGACCGATCCGACCAGCGGCACCATCTTCGTCAACGACATGCGGCTTGGCTTGTGGGTCCAGATGGTCCCGCAGACGGCGGCGCAGAAGGGGCAGTCGGGCAGCGCTGGCGAAGCGGTCAATACCGGCATGGGTAGCGTTCCGCTGAAGGGCACGCCCTATTCGGTGGTGAAGGACCGCTTCCTGTCGGCGCTGGGCATTCCCTGTCAGGCGCCGCCCTATGGCACGCTGACCGCTATCGACCTCAAGAGCCGGGCCATCAAGTGGCAGGTACCGGTGGGCACGGTGCGCGACACCGGGCCGATGGGCATCCGCATGGGCCTGCCGATCCCGATCGGCATGCCGACGGTGGGCGGTACGCTGGCGACGCAGGGCGGCCTGGTCTTCATCGCCGGCACGCAGGATTTCTACCTGCGCGCCTTCAACGCGGCAACCGGCGCGGAAGTCTGGAAAGCCCGCTTGCCGGTCGGCAGCCAGGGTGGTCCGGTGAGCTACAAGTCGCCTAAGAGCGGCAAGCAATATGTGGTGGTGACGGCGGGCGGTGCGCGCCAGTCGCCCGACCGGGGCGATTATGTGATCGCCTATACGCTGCGCTGAGCCATGGGCGGAGCGGCCCCGGCGCCGCTCCGCCTGTTTATCGTCATCCATCATGTCACCGCGCGCAGATGTGCCGCGCGGAAGGGAGGGGCTTTGGCCCACTGTCTTCACCTTCATGCCCGCCTGCCGCTGACGGCATTGCTGATCCTGCTGCCGGTCGCAAGTGCCCATGCGCAGGAGACTACGCCGGAAAAGACGGTGGCGGCCCCGCGCGAAACGCTGACCGGCGACTGGGGCAGGCTGCGCACGCGGCTGAAGCAGGCGGGCGTCACCGTCCGCGCGGACTATGTCGGCGAAGCCTTTGCCGCGGTCGATGGCGGCCAGCAGCGCAGCAGCGCCTATACCCAGCAACTGCGCGCCAGCCTCGATTTCGACATGGACCGGATCGTCGGCCTGTCCGGCGGCATCGTGCATGTGACCATCAACGACCGGCGCGGCGTCGGCCTGTCCTCCGATATCGTCGGCAATCGCCTGCCGATTCAGGAGGCGGCCGGCGGCAATTATACGCGCCTGTCGGAACTCAGCTACGAACAGAATATCGACAATGGCCGACTCAACCTGCGCCTGGGCTATTTCGCCATGGGCAATGATCTGGGCGGGATGATCCTGGGGTGCAATTTCGTCAATGCGGCCTTCTGCGCCCATCCGCTGTCGGAATCGGGCAATAGCGGCTGGTATAATTATCCCAATGCGCGCTGGGGCGCGGCGGTGCGCTATCGCATCCGGCCCGATCTCGCGCTGCGCACTGGCGTCTATCAGGTCAATCCGCGCCTCAATGCCCCCGACAACGCCTTCCGTCCTTTTGCCGGCGGCACGACCGGCGTGCTGCTGCCGCTGGAACTGGAATATGATCCCGGCATCGCGTCGGGCAGCCACGTGCTGCCAGGCCATTACAAGATCGGTGCCTATTATGACACGTCACGTGCCGCCCGGCGCGGCGAGCAGGGCATGTTGCGGGGACGCTATGGCGTCTATGCGCTAGCGGACCAGACGATCCTGCGCGAAGGGACGGGCAATCGCGGCCTCTCGGTCTTTGCCCAGTTCACCGCCAATCCAGAGGCCTCGGCCCAGATCACCCACTGGTATGCCGCCGGCCTGGTCAAGACCGGAACCTTTGCCGGCCGGGACGCGGACAGCATCTCGATCGGCATCGTTCATGCGCAGGTCAATCCGCGCCTGCGCCGCGCCGAAGCCGATACTCAGGATATCCCCGGTGGCTATGCCGCGTTGCCAGCGGGCGAGACCGCGGTCGAGATGAGCTACGGCATCCAGCTTTGCCGCTGGCTCAGCATCCGGCCGGACGTGCAATATATTCTCGACCCCAGCGCCTTCGCCTATCGCCGCACCCATGACGCGCTGGCGCTGGGCAGCCAGGTGAAGATGCAGTTTTGAGGTGCGCCATATGCACCTTGCCCGCCGCCTCGGCTTGCGAGTGCACGCGGCTTATTGCAATGCACAAACATCGCGCCGCAGGCCGCCCCGCCAACCTGTCGATCAAGGAGGAATACACGTGGTTCCCGACAAGAAAACCCAGATCGTCATCGTCGGTGGCGGCGCCGCCGGCCTGGAACTCGCGCGCAAGCTGGGTGCGCGCTACGGCCGCAAGCGCCACGACATCATCCTGATCGACCGCAACCGCACCCACATCTGGAAGCCGCTGCTACACGAGGTGGCGACGGGATCGCTTGACGCCAGCCTGGACGAGGTCGGCTATCGCAGCCACTGTCATCGCTGGGGCTATCGCTATCTCTATGGCACGTTGCAGAGCATCGATCGCACGGCGCAGCGTGTTCATATCGCGCCAGTATTCGATCCCAAGGGCCGCGAGGTCGTGAGCGCCCATTCGGTCCGCTATGATTATCTGGTGCTGGCCTATGGCTCCGTCACCAATGATTTCGGCACGCCAGGCGTGGCCGACAATTGCCTGTTCCTTGACAGTCGGGCGCAGGCCGACAGTTTCCGCGACCAGTTGCTCGACCATTGCCTGCGCGTGTCGCGCGCCATGTCGGCCGATCCGGCGTCGGACGCACGGGTGCGGATCGCGATCGTCGGCGGTGGCGCCACCGGCGTCGAACTCGCCGCGGAACTCTATAATGCCGCCGATGCGCTAGGCTATTATGGGCTGGAAGTGTTCGACCGCCAACGGCTCGACGTCACCCTGCTGGAGGCGGGACCGCGCATCCTGCCGGCCTTGCCGGACCGGCTGGCGGATGCCGCGCGCGAGGAACTGGAGGCGCTGGGCGTCAAGGTCCGCGCCGGCATCGCCGTCACCGCCTCCACGCCCGACGGCATGGAGACGAAGGCGGGCGAATTCATCGCCGCCGATCTTCAGGTCTGGGCTGCAGGGGTCAAGGCAGCGCCGATCCGCTACGGGCTGGATGGGCTGGACCTCTCCCGCGCCGGCCAGATCATCGTGCGACCGACGCTGCAAAGCATGGCTGACGACCGCGTCTTCGCGATGGGCGACTGTGCCTCCTACACACCTAAAGGCACTGATCGCCCGATCCCGCCGCGCGCGCAGGCCGCGCACCAGATGGCGGATACCGTCTTCGCCAATCTCGGCCAGTTGATGTCGAAGCGGCCGCTCAGGCATTTCGTGTATCGCGACCATGGCTCGCTGGTCTCGCTCAGTCGCTACTCGACGGTAGGATCGCTAATGGGCAAGCTGGTCGGCGGCCGCATGGCGGTGGAAGGCCGCCTCGCCCGGTTCGTCTATATGTCGCTCTATCGCATGCACCTGCTCGCGGTGCATGGCTGGCTTCGCGGCCCCGCGCTAATCGTGGTCAGCCACATCAACCGCTTCGTGCGGCCGCGCCTGAAACTACATTGAATAAATGGTTGCCGTGCTATCGGCGGCCGCCGCACGCACCCTCCAGATATGCAGCCATTGGTACGGCATCACGGCGCAAACTCCTCGGTTTCTCCTTCGACGTTGAACCGCAGACGATAGCCGATGCCCAGTTCGTTTCCGATGATCCTGGGGCGCTGAGGGTCCGTTTCCAACTTCTGCCGCAGCGTCCGGACCAGCACGCGCAAATATTCGACATGATGCTCTTGCTCGGCGGGCCACACCGTCCGCATGATCTGCTCATGGGTTATCACCCGGCCGGGAAACTTGGCCAACTGTGCAAGAACGGCATATTCCTTGGGCGTCAGATGAATTTCCTTGCCCGCCTTGCGCACGATACGGGCGATCAGGTCGATGTCGACATCGCCTGCGCGTACGGTCGATACGCCGCCATCCTTGGCCATGCGATTGCGCAGCGCCACCCGCACCCGCGCCAGCAGTTCGTCAGTATCGAAAGGCTTGGTCAGATAATCGTCCGCGCCCAGGTCCAGAGCCGCGACCTTCTGGTCGGTTGCGTCGCGCGCCGACACGATGATGAGCGTCGTGTCGGAATGCTGCTTGAACAATGGCACCAGTTCAAGTCCATCGCGATCCGGTAAGCCGAGATCGAGCAGGCTGATGTCGGGCTGTTCGTCCTTGAGTTTCTCCAGTGCCTCGCGCGCATTCTCCGCTTCGACCGTCGCATAATCGGCGCGCGACAATGCGGCCTGGATCAGCTTGCGAATATGGAGTTCGTCATCGACGATCAGGACCTTGTGCCGCAACTTCATAATATGTCCTCATGGGGCAATTCGGTGATGATCAGCGCCTGCGGGATGGTGATGGTGAAGCAGGCACCGAACGGTTCAGAATTGTTCGACGCGGAAACCCGGAGTCCCATGGCTTCTGCAAAGCCCTTGACGATGGCAAGGCCAAGTCCGGTACCGTGCTTCACACGATCCGAACCTTCGAGCCTGGTGAAAGTATCGAAGACCCGTGACTCGGCGCCCGCCGGAATGCCAGGGCCCTGGTCGATGACCGACAAGGCGATGGCATCATGCAGACGTTGCCCTTTGATCCGGACGGGTGTTCCGGGATCGGCATATCGACCGGCATTGTCGAGCAGGTTGATAAGGCAATGATGGAACAAGGTCGGATCGATGCGAACAAGCGGAATATCCGGCAATATGTCGACCTGAACATCATGCCCGGCGAGTGACTGGCGTGTGTCATGGACCGCGCCGGCGACCGCATCGAACAGATCGGTGGGTTCGATCTTCAGCGGCAAGGCTCCGGCTTCCACCCGCGCCATGTCCAGCAGATTGGCAACGAACCGGCTCAGTCGCTGCGCTTCTGCGGCCACGGAATCAAGCAGTTCGGAAGGCTGCTGCCGCTTGAGTTCATACATGCCGGATATGATGGTGGTGAGCGGTGTGCGCAGGTCGTGACTGACCGACGACAGCAATGCAGAGCGGAGCCGGTCCCGCTCGCGTATCTGTCGTGCCTCCAGCATTTCCTCTTCCAGCGCCATGCGATCGAAGGCGATGGATGCCTGGTCGAGCAGGCTCATCAACAGGGGGATCTGGTCCGACCTGAGCGGCACGCTGGCATCCTCGCGTGCCAGACCCAGGACGCCCAGCACTCCGCGAGTGGTGCGCAGTGGGTGAAACAACCAGTCGGAAGCCGTCAGCGTCGATGAACCGCGCCCGGCCGGCTGCTCATTGTCGATCGCCCATTGCGCCGCCGCCTTTTCAATCTGCCCCATATGATCTTCCGGCGGGACGGCAGCGCGCAATTGCGGTCCATCGCGCGATGGCAGCAGCAGGACGGTGCGGACCGACAGCAGCCTTGACACTTCGGCACAGATGGCCTGCATCAATTCTTCCTGGCTGGCCGACGCAGTCAACTGGCGTGAGAAGCCCGCCAATGCGGCATTCTGGCGCGCATTGGACTGGGCAAGGTCCGCCTGCGCACGCACGCGCGCCGCAAACTGGCTGGTTACAATCGCAACCCCCAACAGCACGAGGATGCTGATGATATTTTCCGGATTATTGACCGTCAGCGTGCCTGTCGGTGGCAGGAAGAAGAAATTATAGGCGAGACTTGAAAGGAGGCCAGCGAACAGACCAGCGCGCAGCCCGAAATTCGCTGCCGCAAACATGACCGGCACCAGATAGAGCAGCGCGATATTGCCGAGGTCGATGATCTCGATCAGCAGCCGCCCAACGATCGTCAACACCATGATCAGCAGGGCCGACCAGACATAGTCGAGTGGCCTGCCCCAACCCTGTCGCAAGGCTGGCTCGTTCAGTCGCGGTCGCTGCGCCAGATCGTCGCCCGGCAGGACATGAACAGCAATATCGCCGATCTCGCGCACCAGACGGTCGACGACGGAACCATGGCGTATTTCGAACCACCATGGCCGCGACGATTTGCCGATCACGATCTGCGTCGCGCGGGCATCGGCGGCATAGTGGCGCAGGCCTTCGACAACGGACGTCGCCGGGATGGTGGCGGTGCTGGCCCCCAGACGGGATGCGAGCGCCATCGTATCAGCCAGTTGCGCCCTCTCCTGCTGCGTGAAGGCCAGGCTGCGCTGCGTTTCGATATGCACGGCCGACCATGGCGCCTTTAGGGCATCGGCCAGACGCTTGGCAGCGCGAACCAGCCCTTGCGCGCTCGACACCTCGCTGATCGCTACGAGGATGCGTTCGCCTGCCGCAAAGCTGCCAGCCAGCGCATGGGCACGGACATATTCCAGCATTTGCGCATCAACCGCTTGCGCAGCACGGCGCAGGGCCATTTCCCTGAGCGCGGTGAGGTTTGATTTCGAAAAGAAATGGCTGAGCGCCCGCGTGGCTTCTTGCGGGATATAGACTTTGCCATCCTTCAGCCGCTCGATCAGTTCATCTGGCGGAATATCCACCACCTCGATCTCGGCCATCTCCAATATGGAATCCGGCACAGTCTCCCGCACCCTGATGCGGGTGAAAGACGCCACGACGTCATTCAAACTTTCGACATGCTGGATATTGACCGTAGAGTAGACGTCGATGCCAGCGTCCAGCAGTTCCTCGATATCCTGATAGCGTTTGGGGTGGCGGCTCCCCATGGCGTTGCTGTGCGCGAGTTCATCCACCAGCACCAGTGCGGGCGCTCTTTCCAGGATGGCGTCAATGTCCATCTCGCCAAGACTGTGGCCCATATGATCGACGTCGTGCCGCGGCACGATCTCATGCCCGACGAGCAGAGCCTCGGTTTCCCTGCGGCCATGCGTTTCCACGATGCCGACCACGACGTCGATCCCTGCCTTGCGACGCTGCATCCCGTCGGTCAGCATTTCATAGGTCTTGCCCACCCCCGGCGCGGCGCCGAGGAAGATTTTGAGACGGCCACGACCTTCCTGCGCAGCGGCGCGCAGGAAGGCTTCGGGATCGCGGCGATCGGGGTCGTTCATCGGACGGTGGTAGCGCCGATCCGGTCCAGCCGTCGATTGATTTCAAGGACGTTGACGCGCGGCTCGCCCAGAAAGCCCAGCAACGGCCGTTCGATGCCGTGGTCGACCAGCGCGCGGACATCGGCTGCTGCAAGCCCGCGCACCTGCGCGATCCGGTCGACCTGATAATAAGCGGCCTGCGGCGTGATATCGGGGTCAAGGCCGGAAGCCGACGCCGTTACCAGATCGGCAGCGATCGGCTGGCCGGGGTTGGTCTGTTCGAGTTTCGCGCTGTCTGCCTTTACACGATCGACAAGGGCCTGGCTGGTCGGGCCGAGATTCGATCCCGATGAAGCCAGACCATCATAGCCCTTGCCCGCCGCCGACGGACGCGGGCTGAAGTAGCGATCGGACGTAAAGCCCTGTCCGATCAGCCGCGACCCCACGACCTTGCCATCCTGCTCGATCAGGCTGCCATTGGCTTGCGACGGAAAGACAAGCTGGCCGATGCCGGTCACGGTCAGCGGATAGACAAGGCCCAGCAGCATGGCGAAGAGGATCGTCATGACCAGAGCAGGCCGGAGCGATGTGATGATGTCCTTATTCATGGGTCTGTTTCCTCAGGCGAGGCCAAGGCCGTTGACGGCCAGGTCGATGATCTTGATGCCGGCGAAGGGCGCGATCAGCCCGCCAAGGCCATAGATGGCAAGGTTGCGAGCCAGCAGCGGCCCCGCGCCGATCGGGCGATAGGTCACCCCCTTCAATGCCAGCGGCACCAGCAGCGGGATGATCAGCGCATTGAAGATGATCGCGGAAAGGATCGCACTTTGCGGCGTGGCGAGGCCCATGACGTTCAGCACGCCAAGGCCAGGATAGAGCACGACGAACATGGCCGGGATGATGGCGAAATATTTCGCCACGTCGTTGGCGACCGAGAAGGTGGTGAGCGCGCCCCGCGTCATCAGCAATTGCTTACCCAGCCCCACCACCTCGATCAACTTGGTCGGATCGCTGTCTAGATCGACCATGTTACCCGCTTCACGCGCGGCCTGCGTGCCGGTGTTCATGGCGACACCCACATCGGCCTGCGCCAGGGCAGGCGCATCATTGGTGCCGTCACCGCACATGGCGACCAGGCGGCCGCCTTCCTGTTCCTTGCGGATCAGGGCCAGCTTGTCCTCCGGCGTGGCCTGGGCCAGGAAGTCGTCCACACCCGCCTCGGCCGCGATGCTGGCGGCGGTCAGGGGATTGTCGCCGGTGATCATTACCGTGCGAATGCCCATCTGCCGCAATTCGCCGAACCGTTCGCGGATACCCGCCTTGACGATATCCTTCAGGAAGATACAGCCCAACAGCGCCCCATCCTTCGCCACAGCCAGCGGCGTCCCGCCCGCGCGGGCGATTTCGTCGCTGATGCGGCGCAGTTCATTGGCGGCCTCCGTTTTCGCGGCATCCGGATAGGTTCGCAGGATCGAATCCACCGCACCCTTCTGAATGATGGAGTCATTGAAGCTGACGCCCGACACGCGGGTCTGCGCGGTGAAGGGAATGACCTCCGCCCCATCGGGCAGCGCATTTGCCGTCTGACCGAATTTTTCGCGCGCGAGCAGGACGATCGAACGACCTTCGGGCGTTTCATCGGCCAGACTGGCGAGCAGCGCCGCTTCGGCAAGGGCTACCTGCGATGTGCCGCCGACGGTGCGGAACTCCGTCGCCTGCCGATCGCCGACCGTGATGGTGCCGGTCTTGTCGAGCAGCAGCACGTCGATGTCGCCCGCCGCCTCGACCGCACGGCCCGATTTGGCGAGCACATTGAAGCGCACCAGTCGGTCCATGCCAGCAATGCCGATGGCCGACAGCAAGGCCGCGATGGTGGTGGGGATCAGGGTGATGAGCAGCGCCGCCAGGATCGACACCGGGATCGCACCGCCCGCATAGCTGGCGAAGCCCGGAATGGTGCCGACAGCGATCAGGAAGATGATGGTGAGGCCCACCAGCAGCAGCGTCAGCGCGATTTCATTGGGCGTCTTCTGCCGTTCCGCGCCCTCGACCAGCGCGATCATCCGGTCGAGGAAACCCTGCCCCGGATTGACGGTAACGCGCACTCGGATTTCGTCGGAAATGACGCGGGTGCCTGCTGTCACGGCCGAGCGGTCGCCGCCGGCCTCGCGGATCACCGGCGCGGACTCGCCGGTGATGGCGGCTTCATTGACCGATGCGACGCCGGACACGACTTCGCCATCGGACGGGATCAGGTCACCGGTTTCGACCAGCACGATATCGTCCAGTTTCAGCGCACTGGCCGCGACATTGTCATAGTCGCGACCATCTCCTTTCAAGCGCTTGGCGGTCAGTTCCGCCTTGGTCGCGCGCAGTGAGGCGGCCTGCGCCTTGCCGCGCCCTTCGGCGATGGCTTCGGCGAAGGTGCCGAACAATACGGTCAGCCACAGCCAGATAACCAGTTGCAGCTTGAAGCCCGTGGCAAGCCCGTCCTGCCCGACGACGAGCAGCACCGTCAGCAACATCGCCACGACGGCGGTGGTGAACATCACCGGATTGCGGATCAGTTCCTTCGGCTTGAGTTTGCGGAAAGCATCCCCGATCGCGGGCAGGATCAGGTCGGCGGTGAAGAGCGATTTGGACGCGGTGCGTGCCATATATTTGCTCCAATCTTAGAATGTCTGGCCGTTGATCATCGCGAGATGATCGGCGATCGGGCCAAGGGCGAGGCCGGGCAGGAAGGTGAGGCCACCCACGATCAGGACGATGCCGACCAGCAGGCCAGTCCAGAGCGGCCCGGTGGTGGGGAAGCTGCCTGTCGTTGCCGGCGTATATTTCTTCGCGGCCAGGCCGCCGGAGATCGCCAGCATCGGCACGATGATGAAGAAACGGCCGATCCACATCGCAATCCCCAGCAGGCCATTATAGAAGGGCGTGTTGGCGGACAGGCCGGCAAAGGCGGACCCATTATTGCCCACGGCCGATGTGAAGGCGTAGAGGATTTCGGAGAAGCCGTGCGGTCCCTTGTTGAGGGGGCCGGCCAGTCCCGACGGCAAGACCGACGCCAGTGCCGAAAGGCCCAGGATCATCAGTGGCAGGACGGCGATGGCGAGGACCGCCAGCTTGACCTCCCGGCTCTCGATCTTCTTGCCGACATATTCCGGCGTGCGACCGACCATCAGCCCTGCGACGAACACGGCGAGGATGGCGAACAATAGGAAGCCGTAGATGCCCGCGCCTACGCCGCCAACGACGACTTCGCCCAGTTGGATGTTGATCAGCGGGATCATGCCGCCCAGCGCAGTGAAACTATCATGCATGGCGTTGACCGCGCCACAGCTCGCTGCCGTCGTGACGACCGAGAAAAGAGCGGAGGCGGCGATGCCGAAGCGGACTTCCTTCCCCTCCATATTGCCCCCGGCGATGCCCAAATGGTGCAGCACCGGATTGCCCGCCGCCTCCTGCCAGTAAGTGACGGCCGTGCCCAGGAGGAACAAAAACGTCATGGCCGCCAGTATCGCCCAACCCTGTCGCACATTGCCGACCGCCTTGCCGAACGTATAGGTCAGGCCGACGCCAATGAGGAAGATGGACAGCATCTGGACGAAATTGGTCAATCCCGTCGGATTTTCGAACGGGTGCGCGCTGTTGGCATTGAAGAAGCCGCCACCATTGGTGCCCAGCATCTTGATCGCCTCCTGCGACGCGACAGGCCCCAGCGCCAGTGTCTGCCGCGCGCCTTCCAGCGTGGTGACGCCGACCGATCCGGCCAATGTCTGCGGCACGCCACTGGCGATCAGGAACAGCGCGTAGACAAAACAGGCTGGCAGCAGCAGATACAGCGTGATGCGCGTCATATCGGCCCAGAAATTGCCAATGCCCTTCGCTTCCCGCCGGGCAAAGCCCCGGAACAGCGCAAAAGCCAGCGCAATGCCGGTCGCCGCCGACAGGAAATTATGGATGGTCAGGCCCAGCATCTGGCTGAGATTCGACAGGGTCGATTCCCCGCCATAGCTTTGCCAGTTGGTGTTGGTGGTGAAGCTGACCGCCGTATTGAACGACAGATGTTCGCTCAGCCCGGCATAGCCCTGCGGATTGAGCGGCAGCACGCCCTGAAGGCGCAGGATCGCATAGGTGAAGAAGAGCAATACCGCGTTGAAGATCAGCATATGGACCGCGTAGCGACGCCAGCCCTGCTCCTGCGCCGGGTCGATACCCGCCAGCCGGTAGAAGCCACGTTCGACCGGCCCCAGCACCACATGGAGCGGCGTGCGCCGTCCTTCATAAAGGGCAAACAGCCAAAGGCCCATGGGCTTTGCCAGCGCCAGCAAGATGCCGACAAAGGCCAGGATCAATATCCATCCCTGGAATGTCATGTTTTCGCCTCCCGATCAGAAGCGTTCGGGGCGTGCGAGCACGGCCACCAGATAGAGAAGAAGGCCGATCGCGGTCATCGCCGCCAGCCAGAGGTCGATGGTCATGGCCTCGCTCCTTTATGCCTTGCTGCACAGGGCCGCGTAGCTCAGCGTCGCCGCCAGCAAGCCCAGGGTGAGGCCGATCCAGAGGATGTCCTGCATGTGAAATCTCCCGCACGCCGTCGGGCGCCGCAGGAGGTGCGGTGCCGAATCGACTGCCGCGCCTCAAATAGGGCAGGGCCGCGTTTGAATTCGAGAGCGGGAAAAGGGGATAGGCATTGTATTTGCGTATGATTGACGCAAGTCCGACGATGACGGCACGGAAATCAGGCGGCCTGTGGCACCTGAGTCCGACTACTGCACCGATATTGCGGTGCCCTCAATCCTGTTCGGCCAGAACCGCATCCACCATCGCGCGCCAGGCATTGCCGGCGCTATTATAGCAGAGCAGTTCATTATAACCGGCATTGGTCACGGCATCGCTCGGTTCGCGCAGCGCGCGGATCGCCGCTCTGGCATTGTCCCGGTACATGCGGCGCAGCAGTTCCGCATCGGGATCGTCCCAGTCCCATTCGGGCTGGACGTTGTCATACATGGCGCGTGCAGCACGCTCGATCATGGTCACGGCTCGCGTCTCCATCTTGGCCTTATCCTGACATGGCCATTGCCTGCGAACGATCTTTTGTCCAGTTTCGCCACCGACATGAACGTCCCCAATCGACAGAGCCGCATAATGCCCCACAGCCTCGCTCTTTTTCGCAAGCGTCCGATCGCAATCTCGGCGCTACTGGCCTTCTCCGCGCTCGGGCTGGGCGGGACATTATGGGCCTGTGCCGATTCCTCCTGCGAGCCGGACTGGCAGATGGAGTCGCGCGACTTCGATTGCGGCGGCCGCGCGGCAATCAGTCCGGGCAACGACACCCGGATCAACCTGCTGCTGCTGATGCGCAGCCTGAAACCGGTGCAGGACGCGCCGTCCAGTACGGCGATCGACCCTTATGATCCGCAATTCGGCCGCACTTTCTTCAGTTGGTCCAGCCTGCGCACGGCCTTGTGGCCACAGCCCGCTCCGGTCGAAGAAAACCCGGCAGCCGCGCCCGTCTGCGAACCCTCGGTCGCTGGCATCCCCGCCTTTGCTGCCGCGCTCGCCGCAGACAAGAGCCTGACGCCGGCGGAGCGCACGGCGCTGGGCGGATTACGGGCGCAGACCGGTTGTGGCGAGATCAAGTGGGACGATAGCCAGATCAGCAGCAAGGCAGGCCGCGACTATCAGGCCTATCTAAAGGCCGCCGACGCCTTTTACCGGGGCGACTGGACCAACGCCCGTCAGGGCTTCGGCACCCTGACCCGCGCCCACAATCCGTGGATCGCGGAAACCGCCACATATATGCCGATCCGCATCGGCCTGCGCGCGGCGATCGCCAAAGCCGTGGACGAATATGGCGACTTCGCCGGATCGGACAAAGTCGATCAGGCCGGCATCGCAGAGGCCCGCAATGCCATCGCCGCCTATCTCAAGGCTTATCCCAAGGGGCGCTATGCCGCATCGGCGCAGGGGTTGACCCGCCGCGTCGCCTGGCTCAGCGGCGACATGGCCACACTCATCCGCCGTTATGAAGCGCTGCTGGCCGCTACGCCGGGCGATGCCGAAGCCGCCGCCGACCTGGCCGAGGAAATCGACATCAAGCTGCTGGAGCGCGAGGATGCCCGAACGCTGATCGCCGGGCAGGATGACATCCCGCTATTGCTGGCCGTTGCCGACCTGAAACGCATGCGGCAAAAGGCGGACGATCCGGCCGCCCTCTCCCCCGCCGATCTCGCCGCACAGAAAGACCAATTCACCACGCACCCCGACCTGTACGGCCTGCTTCAGGCCACCCGCAGCTATTACGCCGGCGAAAATCCCAGGGCGATATTGGCCATGCTGCCCGACGCCGCGCGGGAAAAGCGCTATACGCCGCTGGCCTTCAGCCGTCAGGTTTTGCGCGGCATGGCGCTCGGCCAGGCCCGCGACGTCAATGAAGCCGGATTCTGGCGCGAATTGCTGGATGGCGCCAGCCCCTTCTACCAAAGGCCGCTGGTCGAGATGGGCCTTGCGATACGCTGGCAGCGCGACGGGCGGATCGACCAGATTTTCAGCCCGGACTCGCCGATTTCCGACACGACCACGCGGTCCATCCTGCTGCAAACCGTGGCGACGCCCGCCATCCTGCGCATCAGCGCCAAGGATGCCGCCCGCCCGGCGCGGGAACGGGACGTGGCGCGCTTCACCTTGCTCTACAAGGATCTGACGCGCGGCGCTTATGGCGATTTTGCCGGTGATCTAGCGCTGGTGCCCGCCAATGCCGATAGTGAAACAGGACTATGGGGCTTTTCCCAGCAGGATAAGATTCCGGTCGGCCTGTTCATCAAGGGCAAATGGTCCGATGGCTTCGCCTGCCCCGCCATCGCGCAGACCGCCGCGACATTGGCGCACACGCCCCGCAACGATCGTGCACAGCTATGTCTGGGCGACTTCTACCGGCTGAACGGCTTTGACGGTTTCGACCTGTTCGGCGGCGGGACCGCGCCGCTGTCGCTCGGCCATGGTCCGGATGGCTTTTCCGGCCGCAGCCGCACGCGCGGCGACATCTATGCCGCGATCATTGCCGACAAGGGCGCAGCAGCGGAGGATCGCGCCTATGCCCTGTATCGCGCCGTGATGTGCTACGCGCCGTCGGGCGCCAATGGCTGCGCGCCTGCCTATAGCGACTATAAGCAATATGAGGCGGCGCAATCGCCCAAGAGCGACCGCAAGGCCTGGTTCACCGAGTTGAAACAGCGCTATCCCGACAGCCAGTGGGCCAAGGCCCTGCGCTATTATTGGTGACATCATTGATGACGATGCGACCGGTCGCATGGGCCATGGCGCTGCTCGCGACGCTGACACTGTCCGCCTGCCAGCCCCGGCCGGATGCGGATATCGTCGCGGCTGCCGGCCATGATGCCTTCTATGTCTGGCCGGGCGTCCGGCCGGCCAAGACGCTCCAGCCCAAGACCCTTTATCTTCTGGATGGCGAAGTGCGGCGCGGCGGGGCCGCCCGACTGGAACGGTTACGCATGGGCGTACCCCGCCTGCCCGGCAAAACGGTCTGGCTGGTCGTCCGCGCCGACCGTCTGGACTGGAACGAAGCGACCTATGCGACGATCTTCAATGATCTGCGCCGCTGGCAGGACGCTGGCAATCAGGTCGCCGGTCTCCAGATAGATTTCGACGCCGCCACGCGCGGCATCGACGGCTATGCGCTGTTTTTGCGCGAACTGCGCCGGCGCCTGCCGCAAAGCTGGCAATTATCGATCACCGGACTGATGGATTGGAGCGCGCATGGCGACCCGCGCGCTCTTGCCCAATTCAGTAAGATTATCGACGAAGTGGTGGTGCAAACCTATCAGGGCCGCACCACCATCGAAGGCTATGATTCCTATTTCCAGCGGATGGAGAATTTCCCCATCCCCTTCCGCGTGGCGCTGGTCGAAGGCGGGACATGGCGCGCGCCCGCCATGCTCGCCCATCATCCGCAATTTCGCGGCTATGTCGTCTTCCTGCTCGCGGCCGAAAAGTAGCGAGCAAGTCGCACGCTCAATCGTCTGCAGCCGCCTTCCGGCCCTTCGCAATCTCCGCGCTTTCCGCCTTGAGCGGGCGAGACACCGGACAGACCTCCTGCACATAGGCATTGAGCGTATTGGCGAGGCTGTCGGGCACCAGACTATAATAAACGAACTGGCCGCGCTTCTCGCTGACGATCAGCCCGGCATTTTCCAGAATCGCCAGATGCTGCGACACTGCGGGCTTCGACATGGCGAAGCGGGAGGCGATGTCGCCCGCGTTCAATTCCGCATGCGCAAGATAGGCCAATATCTTGCGGCGGGGCGCGGAGGCGAGGGCTTCGAAAATCTTCTGCATCTCCCTATTTAAGGAATAAGCTAACCACTTGACAAGCGCCAAAGAATAATTAAGCAATAAGCTAATTACCTAGGAGATTGTCGCTATGGACGTCGCCGATCGTTGCAGCGTGAACAGCCTGCGGGCATTGCCCGACAGCAATCCGGTCGACGGGACGGTGCGATGGGATCCGGTCCATTCGCTATGGAACGGCATCATGCTGGTCGGCGCGCTGCTGGCGCCTTTCCATTTCAGCTGGAGCGCCTTCGCCATCTTCCTGCTGCTGACCGGCGGATCGCTGCTGTTGGGTCATAGCGTCGGCTTCCATCGCCGGCTGATCCATCGCAGCTTCGATTGCCCGCTCTGGCTGGAGCGCTGTCTGGTCTGGGTCGGTACATGTGTGGGGATGAGCGGCCCCTTCTGGATGATCCGCACCCATGACCTGCGCGACTGGGCACAGCGGCAGGGGGATTGCCATGACTATCTCGCGCATCGGCGCCCCATGCTGGTCGACGCCTGGTGGCAGATGCACTGCCGGCTGGTCCTCGATCATCCGCCCGTGTTTGATCTGGGCGCAGCGGGGCGCGATCGCTTCTATCGCTTTCTCGATGCCACATGGATGGCGCAGCAAATTCCCATCGCCCTGCTGCTCTTCGCCATCGGTGGCTGGGGCTGGCTGCTCTGGGGTCTGTGCGCGCGCATCAGCATTTCGGTGACGGGCCATTGGTTCATCGGCCATCTGGCGCATCGGCGCGGGCCGCAAAGCTGGATCGTCAACGGCGCCGGCGTGCAGGCGCATGACGTCCCCTGGGCGGCGATCCCGACTATGGGCGAGGCATGGCACAATAATCACCATGCCTTTCCCGGCTCTGCGCGGATCGGCCTCTATCCGGGCCAGAGCGACTGGGGCTATGCCTTCATCCTGCTGCTGGAGCGGGCCGGGCTGGCCTGGAACATCGCGCTGCCCGAACATCTCGCACGGACCAAGGTGCTGACCCGCGTCGCGCCTCCGGATGAAGATCATATACCCGAACCCACCTCCTCTCTTCAGCGTTGATACCCCAATGGCCCTCATGCCCGCCTTTGCCGCCCGCCCCTTGCAACAGGCCCTTGTCGGTCGCGTCCGCGCCATCTTCAACGATCGCACACGGGGTGAGAAGCCGGTCGTCCGCTCGGCCGAAGCCCTGTTTCCGGAAGGCTCCGTCATCTGGCGCGTCCATGGCGATGTCACCACCATGATGGTCGGCGGCGTGTCCGCCCTGCTGGTCCAAATGCTGCACCCCGCCGCTCTGGCCGGTATATGGGATCATTCGACCTTTCGCGACGACATGCTGGGACGGTTGCGGCGCACCGCCCGCTTCATCGCCGTCACCACCTATGCGCAGAAGGACGACGCGCTGGCCGCGATCGCGCGAGTGCGCGATGTGCATGATCGGGTGTCCGGCACGCTGGCCGACGGCACGCCCTACAGCGCCAACGATCCGCAACTGCTCGCCTGGGTCCATGTGACGGAGGCGCTCTGTTTCCTCGATGCGTGGATTGCCTATGGCGAGCCGGCGATGAGCGCGGCGGATCAGGACGCCTACTTTGCCCAGTTCGCGACCATCGCCCGCAGGCTAGGGGCAGCGCCCGTGCCAGAGACTCGCGCCGAAGCCGAAGCGCTGATCGCACATATGCGCCCGGCGTTACAGGCCGACGCCCGCACCCATGAAGTCGCCCGGCTCGTCCTGCATCAGAAAGCCCCGTCCCCAGCCGCCGCCCCGATCCAGGCGATGACGATGGAGGCCGCCGTGGACCTTCTCCCCGACTGGGCCAGGGCGATGCACGCTTTGCCCACCCGCCATTTGCGCAGGCCCGCGATCAGGCTGTCCACCGCAATGGTCGCGGGCACGCTGCGTTGGGCGTTTGCGGGCAACCGCCGCCCGGCCTGAAACTCAGGTTGCGGCGTGCGATCCACGCCGCTTGGCCCAGGAGGATTCGATATGCTCGCGCATCGCTCGGGCAGCCGCTTCCGGGTCGCCGGCGGCGATCGCGTCATGGATACGCTGGTGCGCGGCATGGGTGTCGCGGACATGAGCGACGCTCAGCTTCCCGGCATAGCCATGGGTGTTGAGCGCCTTGCCCTGAATCCCGTCGATGATCGCCTTGCTCAGCCGGTCGCCCGACATGCGCATGATGATGTCATGGAAATTCACATCCTCATGCACATAGGCGGCGGGCATTTCAACCAGCCCCTCCAGTTTGCGGATCTGCGCTGATAGTTCCGCCACGCTTTCGGGCGTCGCCTTCTTCGCCGCCTTGGCCGCCATGGAGGCTTCCAGCGAGGACCGGATTTCCGACAGATTGTCGAGATAGGACAGGCCATCCTCGCGCCGGAACAACGCCGCCAGGATCATGGGGTCAAGCAGGTTCCAGTCCCGCGAATCGCGCACGATCGTGCCGCGCCCCTGCTGCGACACGACCAGCCCTTTTTCGGTCAGCGCCGTCGTCGCCTCCCGCACCACGGTACGGCTGACGCCATACAGGTCGCACAACATGTTTTCCGGTGGCAATGCGGTACCGGCCGGATACATTTCGGTGACGATCGCATTGACCAGATCCTCGACCACCGCCTCGGCCAGTCTGGGCCGCCGCCGCACCCGCTGCGTCGCCGCCAAAGCGCTGCCGGCCAAGGCTCCCCCGGCCACTCTATCCTGCATCTGTCCCTACGCCTTTTCTCGTTCAAACGCCCTGCACGGCGTAGTTTCGACGGTGGACCCGATTGACAAGCGCCGTCAAGACTTGTCAAACAACATAGATAATACATAATATGACTCGTGGCCGGCTGGACCGGAGGGTAGAGGACATCCCGATGAAGATTACAGGCTATCGCAGCCTTACCGCCTATCATGACTGGCAACGTCCCGTGGGCGACGTAAACGGCATCGTCGAAACCGGCGTGACCGAAGTGCCCGTGCTGCTGCTGGAAACCGATGGTGGACTCACCGGCCTCGGCCTTGGCCAGCATGCCGAGATCGAGCGGCTATTCCCGGCGGTCGAGGGTGCGGACCCGCGCGGCGTGGCCACCCTCTACGACGCGATGCTCGCCCATGTGTTCAAGAGCGGCCATGCCGGCGCGACCTTCGGCACGATCGCCGCGATCGACATGGCGCTATGGGATCTGAAGGCGAAGATGGCCGATGAGCCGCTATGGCGCACCCTCGGCGCGGCCGACCGGTTCGTGCCGGGCTACGCATCGGGGCTGTGCTACGGTCTGGATGACGACGCCTTCGCCGCCCATTACAGCGCCTGGGCCGATCGCGGCTTCACCGCCGCCAAGATCAAGGGTGGGCGCGATCTGGATCGCGATATCGCCCGGCTGGAAATCGCCCGTGACCTGCTGTCCCGCAACAGCAACCGCCCCGCCCTGATGCTCGACGTCAATGAAGCATGGAACTGCAAGCAGGCGATCCGCCATTTGGCCGAGATCGAGAAAAGGATCGACCTGACCTGGATCGAGGAGCCGGTGCGGCGATGGGATGCGGCCGGCCATGCCGCCATTGCCCGGTCCGTGAAGACGGCCGTCGCAACGGGCGAAAATCTGACCGGACTGGAACAATATCTGCCGCTGTTCGACGCGCGCGCGGTCGACATCGTCCAGACCGGCAGCGTCTGGGGCATCACCCATTTCAACCGCGTCGCGATGGCGGCCCATGCGCGCGGCCTGCCCGTTTCGCCGGTCGCCTATAATGCCAATCCGGTGGCCCATGCCGCCGCCGCCGTACCCAATATGATCGGCATCGAAGTGCAGGATTTCGGCTTCCCATCCGGTTTCGATGTGGACCAGCAGATCGCAGATGGCGGCATCATATTGGGCGATCGGCCGGGCCTTGGCATAGAGATTGACGAGGTTGCGATCGCGCAGAGCGTCACGGGTCATGGCTGGAGCAGCCGCGGTGGCCCGCATCGCCGCCCGCGCAATGCCGGCCTGCGGCTTGTGCCCGAAAGCCGGACGGCGGAGTGATGCATAGCGTCACCGCTCCTGAAGGCACGACGCCCGTCTGGGTGACCGGCACGGCGCGCACGCGACTGCAATTGTCCCTGATGGTCAATTTCTTCCTGCTGATGGCGCTGTACAGCGGCGTTCTGGGGGTGCTGCTGCCCAACCAGATCGCCGAACTGTCGCCGGGCGCAAAGGAGAATAACCTCGCGCTGCTCTTCGCCATCACCTCCATCTTCTCGACGCTGGCGACACCGATCGCTGGCGCCCTGTCGGACCGCACCCGCAGCCGCTGGGGCCGGCGCGCGCCCTGGATCGCGATCGCCTCATTGATCGGATCGCTCTGCCTGTTCGGCGTGTCGTGGATGACCAGCTTCTGGTCGCTGATGATCCTGTGGGTGATGGCGGCAGTCGCCTATAATGCGATGCAGCCGGCGATGACGACTTTGATCGCCGATCGCTTCGCGCCGGAAACGCGCGGCGGCATATCCGGCATCGTCGGCGCGGGCATGACCGCCGGCCTGACGGCCGGCACCGTGGTCGCCGGCTATCTCGCCGGAGAACGGGTGCTGGCCTATGGCCTGTTCGCCGGCGCCATCGCGGCTTCCTGCATCGCCTTCGTCGCGCTCAATCGCGAACCGCCCAACGATACCGCGCCGCGCCGGCCCATCCACTGGGGCAGTTTCTTCAAAAGCTTCTGGATCAGCCCGCGCGCCCATCCCGATTTCGCCTGGGCCTTCGCCAGCCGCTTCACCATCTATATGGGCTATCAGGCGGTCGCCGCCTATCTGCTCTATATATTGCGTGACTATATTGGTTTGGCGGACGGCGCATCGAACATCGCCATCGCCAATATGGCGCTGCTCACGCTGGTCTGCCTCATCGCTTCTTCGCTAATATCCGGCTGGTTGTCCGACCGCTGGCAGCGGCGCAAGCCGTTCGTCATCCTGGGCAGCCTGATCATGGGCGTGGCGATGAGCGCGCCTTTGCTGGCCCCCTCCATGACCGGCATGTGGGTCTATGCCGGGGTGATCGGCATCGGTTACGGCATGTTCATGTCGATCGACATGGCGCTGATGACGCAGGTGCTGCCCAAAAGCACGCTGGGCGACGAAGGCAAGGATCTGGGCGTGCTGACCACGGCGGTCAACATCCCCCAGATCATCAGCCCGGTCATGGCCGCGATCCTGCTCGGCCTGTTTGACAATGACTACCGGGCCATCTTCATCGCGGCGCTGTTGTTCGTGTTCGGATCGGCCCTGTGCGTCCTGCCAATCAAATCCGTCCGCTAATTCATATTATGTATTACGTCATTTGACATGTGCCAACGTTGGCGTCATAAACAGCAATAATAAAATCAGGGAGAGTGGAACATGAGGAAGGTGGGTAAGGTCCGTCTTGCGAGCATGATGGCAGCGTCCGGTCTGGCGCTGACGATCGGCGGCGCGGCGCTGGCGCAGGATGCGGCAGAATCGACCAACGAAGACATCATCGTCACCGGCATTCGCGCCAGCCAGAAGGCGTCGATCGACATCAAGCGGGACTCAATCGGCGTGGTGGACTCGATCGTGGCCGAGGATCTGGGCAAGCTACCGGACCAGAATGTCGCCGAATCGCTCCAGCGCGTCGCCGGCGTCACGATCGAGCGTAACCGGGGTGAAGGCCGCTACATCACCGTCCGTGGCTTTGGTCCCAAGTTCAACGCCGTCACCGTCAATGGCCGCACGCTCGCCACCGACAATAATGGCCGCGAATTTTCCTTCGACGTGCTGCCGTCCGAAATCATCGCTGGTGCCGACGTGTTCAAATCTCCGCAGGCCAATCTGAACGGCGCGTCGATCGGCGCGACCGTGGACGTCCACACGCTGCGCCCGATCGATCAGAAGGAACAATTCGCCTTCAGCGCATCGGCCGGCCAGATGTGGGCGGAGATCGCCGACAAGTTCAATCCCGAAGTCTCCGGCGTCGCCTCCTGGCGCAATGCCGATCGCACCATCGGCCTGTCGCTTTCGGGCGTCTATACCAAGCGCGACACCCGCAATGACGAATTCACCATCGGCGCAGGCCATGTGAAGCGCTCCAGCGGCGATTCCTACTACCGCGCCAATGGCGTGAATGGCGGGCGCATCGGTCCCGATGTCGCGCCCTTCTCCAACATTTCCATGCCCTCCAACCTGTCGCCCTTCTTCTTCGAGCGCGGACTGGAACGCTATGGCTTCTCCGGATCGTTGCAGGTCCGCCCGACCGACACGCTGACGGTCACGCTCGACGGCCTCTATTCAAAGGCCAAGTTCACCGAGCAGCAGACGGGCCTTGCCTATGACTTTTCCGGCGGCACGCTGGTCGAGCAGGTGGTCGAAGGGGGGGAGGCGGTCTATCAGCGCTATCAGGGCGGCTTCGTCGACCAGATTCTGCAGTATGACCAGCGCAACGTCATGACAAACCAGTTCGGCGTCAATGTCGAATGGAAGCCGGTCGATACCTTCAAACTGAAGCTCGACGCCTCCCGGTCGAAGGCGGAGCGGCGCGGCAAGGAGAATAATCTTTTCACCACCATCCGCCGCAAGAATATCGACCTGTGGTTCGACCGGCGCGGCGACAGCCCGATCTATGATTATGGCTTCACCAGCCCCAATTATCCCAATGCCGCGACCAACCCGCAGGGCATCACCGCCCATTATTATATCTGGGGCGGCGGCACCGATGTCGATGACAAGATCGGCGAATATCGCGCCGACGCCGAATGGAACGCGACATCGAACCTGACCTTCTTCTCCGGCGGCATGATCGCCAACCGCAAGAAGACGCTGACCGCCGACGAAATGCCCTTTGGCGAACAATGCGCCTATTGCGGGTCGGACCGCCTGCTGCCGGCATCGCTGTTCAGCCCGACCAACCGCAACTTCTTCCAGGGCAGCGGGCCGGACAACATCATCCGCGACTGGGTGATCTACAATCCGCAGCAACTGGTCAGCGTGATCGACCAATATGCGACGGAGGACGGTAAGGCGTTCAACCCGGCCGTCTTCTCGCCCTCCGCGTCCTCAGTCATCGATGAAAAGGTGAAGATCGCCTATGTCATGGCCAATTTCGAAACCACATTGGGATCGATGCCACTGACCATCAATGCAGGCCTGCGCTACGAAAATACCGATTACACCTCGTCCGGCGCATCGCGCACGGTGCTGAGCGCCAAGCCGCGCGTGGATGCCAACGGCAATCCGACCGGCCAGAACGACATCGTCGTGTCGGGTATCGTCCCGGTCAGCTTCCGCGGCAAATATGACGACTGGCTGCCCTCGCTCAATATCAAGCTGGAGGCGGCGGACGACCTGATCCTGCGCCTGTCCGCGTCGAAGGTGATGACCCGCCCGACCCTGACCGACCTGTCGCCGCGCCAGTCGATCCAGACGAACCCCGGCAATGAGACGATCAGTCGCGGCAATCCGGACCTGCAACCCTTCCGCGCCAAGCAGATCGAAGCCGGCGTCGAATGGTATTTCTCCAACGCCTCGCTTTTGTCCTTCGCCGCCTTCTACAAGAAGATCGACTCCTTCGTGACGCTCGTCACCACGCCGCAGAAGGTGGACGAAGTCACCTTTCAGGTGACGGTGCCGGGCAATGGCAAGGGCGCGACGGTCAAGGGCTTCGAAGTCGGCTATCGCCAGGCCTTCACCGGCCTGCCCGCCCCGTTCGACGGCCTCGGCGTCCAGACCAGCTTCAACTATACCGCCTCCAACGCCAAATATGAAAATGCCGTCGCCAACGTCTCCTTCGGGCTCGAAGGCCTGTCCAAATATAGCTACAGCCTCGTGGGCTTCTATGAGAAGAGCGGCATCCAGGCCCGTGTCGCCTATACTTGGCGTGACAATTTCCTTCAGGTGGCATCGGGCCGCAATGGCGAACCGGAATATTTCAACGCCTATGGCCAGCTGGACGCCGGGCTTTCTTATGAAGTCACGCCCAACTTCACCATCTTCGCCGACGCGCTCAATCTGAACGACGCCAAGGAGTTCATCTATTCGGTAAGCGAAGACCGGACGAAGGAATATCGCAAAACGGGCCGGCGCCTCTCCGGCGGCGTGCGCGTGCGCTTCTGACCGTCGGGAGCGGGACGCACCAATCCCGCTCCTTCCTCCCTCCACCTCTCCGCCGTCGCACGTCCCCGTGCGGCGGTTTTGGCGTTTGTGTGCATAGCTCAGCCAACCCGTCCAAACCATTTCATGAAATTTCGTATCTATGAATATTTCATCTATGCGAATTTAATTCGATGCTCTAGAAGGAGTCGCAACAAGCAAAAAGGCTGGAGGGATATAATGCCGGTCATTCACCCGAACTGGGATCGTGCGCCCGTCAACATGGTCGACGGCTATTCGCTGGAGATGACCGCAAAGGACGTGGAATCCCTGCGCGAGGCGGCCCCCGCCATCGCCCGCGAAACGCCGGTCGCCGTCACCTTCCTGCCGGGCGAGGATTTCGCCGCCCGCATCGCCGCCACCAAACTGGTGCGCAGTCTGGGTTTCGAGCCGATGCCGCATTTCTCCGCACGCCGCATCACATCGACCGCCGAGTTCGAGGATTATCTGGCCGCCGCCGTCGCGGAAGCCGATGTGCGCCGCTGTTTCGTCATCGCCGGCGACCCGTCCGAACCGGAAGGCCCCTATTTCGACAGCAGCGCCCTGATCGCCAGCGGCGCGTTCGAGCGGGCCGGCATCCGCGCCATCGGCATTGGCGGCCATCCCGAGGGGCATCCGAATATGGCGCCGGAGCAATGCTGGTCGGTGCTGACCAACAAGTGCGGCGAGATCGAAGCGCGCGGCATGGCGCCGCTGATCGTGACGCAGTTCGTGTTCGATGCCGACGCGGTGCTCGCTTGGCTGACCGAATTGCGCGCCCGCGGCATCAGCGCACCGGTCCGTATCGGCGTGCCCGGCCCGGCCGGCATCAAGACGCTCATGCGCTTCGCCGCCCGCTGCGGTGTCGGGGCGTCTGCTTCCGTGCTCGCAAAATACGGAATTTCGATTACGAAGCTGATCGGATCGGCCGGGCCTGACAAGCTGGTCGACACTTTCGAGCGGGCGCTGGGGGACGAACATGGCAAGGTGCGACTGCACTTCTACCCCTTTGGCGGTCTGGAAAAGACGGTGGCCTGGATCAACGACTATGCCCGCGCGCACTGACGCAGATGGGTGAGCGGGAGGAGATTGACGTGACGACTATCTATACGCTGCGGCTTCAGTGCGATGACAAGCCCGGTCTGGTGGCCAAGGTCGCCGGCTATCTGGCGGCGCGCGGCTGCAACATCGTCGATGCGCAGCAGTTTGACGACGCCATGAACAACACCTTCTTCATGCGCGTCGCGTTCAAGCCCGGCGCGGGTGAAACGCTCGACGGCCTGCGCGACGGGTTCGCGCCGATCGCGCAGGACGCCGGCATGGACTGGTCCCTGACCGATCAGGCCGCGCCCAAGAAGGTCGTGCTGATGGTCAGCAAATTCGACCATTGTCTGGGCGACCTTCTCTATCGCCAGCGGAT
Organism: Sphingobium sp. WCS2017Hpa-17; assembly: GCF_031843765.1. Taxonomy (NCBI): domain Bacteria; kingdom Pseudomonadati; phylum Pseudomonadota; class Alphaproteobacteria; order Sphingomonadales; family Sphingobiaceae; genus Sphingobium; species Sphingobium sp. WCS2017Hpa-17. The sequence continues at coordinate 389,453 of NZ_JAVTIV010000002.1, read as the reverse complement.
CGGCGAACTGCCGATGGATGTGGTCGGCATCATTTCCAACCATCCGCGCGAGGTGCTGCACACCTCGATGATCGGCGACATGCCCTTCTTCCACTTCCCGATCACCAAGGACACCAAGGCTAGTCAGGAAGCCCGGATCAAGCAGGTGGTGACAGAAACCGGCGCGGATCTGATCGTCCTCGCCCGCTACATGCAGATTTTGAGCGACGATCTGGCCGCCTTCCTGTCGGGCCGCTGCATCAACATCCATCACAGCTTCCTGCCCGGCTTCAAGGGCGCAAAGCCCTACCATCAGGCATATGAGCGCGGCGTGAAGATGATCGGTGCAACCGCCCATTATGTCACCGCCGACCTCGATGAAGGCCCGATCATCCATCAGGATGTCGAGATGATCGGCCATGCCGATGTGCCCGATGAACTGGTACGGCGCGGCCGCGACATCGAACGGCGTGTGCTGGCGGAAGCGGTGCGGCTGCATTTGCAGGACCGGGTCTTCATGAACGAGTCGCGCACCGTCGTCTTCCGGGGCTGATCCATGGCAGCGCTGATCGACGGGCGCGCGATGGCGCGCGCGCTGGGCGAGCGGACCGCGCAGGCCGTCGCCGGGCTGAAGGCCGACGGCGTCGATCCGGCGCTGGCGGTGGTGCTGGTGGGACATGACCCCGCCAGCGAAATCTATGTCCGGCGCAAGATCGGCGAATGTCGCAAGGCCGGCATCGGCTCGATCGAAAAGCGGCTGGCCGCTGATTGCGGCGAACAGGTACTGCTGGACCTGATCGACACGCTGAACGCCGATACGGCGGTGCATGGCATATTGGTCCAGTTGCCGCTGCCCGCCGGGATCGACGCGGCGCGGGTTTTGGACCGGATATCCCCGGCCAAGGATGTCGACGGCTTCCACCCGGTCAATGTCGGCCGCCTGTCGACCGGATCGAAAGGGCTGGTGCCCTGCACACCGCTCGGCATCATGCTGCTGCTCGATAGCGTGATAGACGATTATCGCGGCCTCAACGTCGTGGTGATCGGCAAGTCCAATATCGTCGGCAAGCCGGTCGCCATGCTGTTGCTGGAGCGGGAAGCGACCGTCACCGTCACCCATATCGAAACGCGCAACCTGCCCGACATCGCCCGCGCCGCCGATGTGATCGTCGCGGCGGCCGGCGCGCCGCATCTGGTGCGCGGCTATTGGGTGAAGCCCGGCGCAATAGTGATCGACGTCGGCATCACCCGCATGGTCGATCATGACGGCAACAGCCGCATCGTGGGCGATTGCGCGACCCATGAACTGGATCATGCCAAAGCCGTCACGCCGGTGCCGGGCGGCGTTGGTCCCATGACCATCGCCTGCCTGCTCAGCAACACCGTCACCGCCGCGCAGAGGAGCATGAGCTAAGATGGCAACGTCCGTCACCACCCGCGTCCGGGTCAAGGAACTGCCGCTGCTGGCCGATATCGGCATCAATCCCGACGAGATCGGCCGGCGCCAGCCGCTGGTCATCACCGTCCAGTTGCTGCTGGATGGCGGCGCGGTCGAAGGGATCGGCGAAACGGTCGACTATCGCCGGATCGTCCGCGCCGCGGAAGCCATGGCGGAGGTGCATATCCCGCTGATCGAAACCTTCGCCCAGCGGCTGGGCGAAGAATGTCTCTGCTGGCCCGGCGTTGTCGAAGCCTGCGTCAATGTCGACAAGCCCTTCGCCCTGACGCGCGGGCTGGCGGGCGTGGAGGTCATCGTCCGCGCTTAGGGCACGCCAATCCCGATCGCCCTCTCCCCCACCACCGTTCGGGCTGATCCTGTCGAAGCCCTATCCCTCCCGTTCGCGATGTTTCGGGACAATATCCAATGCCGATTCACCCGACCGGAACTGGCGCGGAAGACCAGCCTCGCTTATGAAGCGGGCCATTCTTCCTGCCGAGGCCCAAGCCCCATGTCACCTGCTCCTACCCCGCATCGGAACGCCCTGCCCCATATCGCCGGGGTGGAACTGGGCGGGACGAAGGTCTTCGTGCTGCGCGCCGATGGCCGGGACATTGTCGATCGGGTCATGATCCCGACGACGAACCCGGCCGAGACGCTGAGCGCAGCGGCAGCCCTGTTGCAGCGCTGGCATGCAGAGGCGCCTTTCGCCGCGCTGGGCATCGGATCGTTCGGGCCGCTGCGGCTCGACCGGGCGGCACCGGATTTTGGTCATATGCTGCCCACGCCCAAGCCCGGCTGGACCGGCGCGGATATCTATGGCGCGCTGACCGCCAACCTGCCCTGCCCGGCCGCGATCGACACCGACGTCAACGGCGCCGCGCTGGCCGAAGCGCGCTGGGGTGCGGGCGCGGAGGGCGACATCCCGTCCGACTGCCTTTGCTACATCACCATCGGCACCGGGCTGGGCGCCGGATTCGCACTGCACGGCCGCCCGCTCCATGGCGCGATGCACCCGGAAGTCGGCCATATCCTCACACGCCGCGCGCCCGATGACAGCTTTGCCGGCGCTTGCCCTTTCCATGGCGACTGTATCGAGGGGCTGGTGGCGGGACCGGCGCTGGCCCAAAGATTCGGCGTCCCCGGCGACCGGATCACCAGCGATGATCCGCGCTGGGACGATGTCGCTCATGACATTGCCCAGATGATCGGCACCATCCTGCTCACCACGGCGGCGCGGCAGGTGCTGATCGGTGGGGGCGTGGGCATGGGCCGCGCAAGCCTGCTCGACCGGGTCAGGGCGCAACTGGTGGCGCAACTGGCGGGCTATCTGCCCTTCGTCACGACGCAGACGGTCGGATCGATCGTGCGGCCGCCCGTACTGGGCGATCAGGCCGGACCGCTGGGCGCGGTCGCACTGGCGCTGGATGCCCTGGAAAACGCGCATCTCAGCCAAAGAGGCAGGCGCCACGCCGATGCGCGGCGCCTGAACCGGATCAGCCGTTCAGCTTGTCCTTGACCGCCTTGGCAGGCGTGAAGGTCAGCTTCTTGGCGGCAGCGATCTGGATGGTCGCGCCGGTGGCCGGGTTGCGGCCTTCGCGGGCCGGGCTGTCCTTGACCTTGAACTTGCCAAAGCCGTTCAGCGAGATTTCGTCGCCCTTGCCGGCTGCGTCGGCGATCGCCGTGAAGACATCGTCCACGATCTTGCGGGCATCCGCCTTGGAGAGGCCATGGGCCGAGGCAACGGCTTCAGCCAGATCCGTGTTGTTCATAAATATTGCCTTTCTTTTGCAGGAACCTTCGCAACAGCCTGATAGCGCGCGTTTTCGGCCCGTCCAAGGGGGGGAAAGGCTCCCATATCCATAATTGTCATCTTTTTAGGCGCGATACACGCCCGAAATAGGCCGATCGGGCTTGTTTCGCGCTCAGGAACCCAGCATCTGGCCGATCGACGTGTCGAAATGCCGGTCGATCGCTGCCGCCGCGCCCACGGAATCGCGCCGCGCGATCGCCTGCGCCAAATCCATGTGACAGGCCAATATCTCCTGCCGCTGCGTATCGGTCTGCCGCGTTTCCCAGGCACGGGGCACCGCCGTTTCCATCAGCGGTGCGAAGGAGCGCATGATCTGCGCGAACAGCAGGTTCGACGCCGCCTCCGCAATGGCGGTGTGTAGCGCGATATCCTGCCGCGTAACCTGCTCCATATCGTCCTGCCCGTCGGCCATGGCTTGCGCGATCGAGAGGATACTGGCCGCCTGCTCGTCGGTGCGCCGTTGCGCCGCGAGCGCGGCGATGCGCAGTTCCAGCGTGCGCCGCACATCCCACACATCGGCGACGCTCACCTGCTCGGTCGACACGGCATGGTCGAGCGAAGCGCCCATGACCGATCCGTCGATCGCGCCGACCCGCGCACGCCGGCCATTACCGACATCAATCAGACGCAGCGCCGCGAGCGCGCCAAAGGCCTCGCGCATCACCGCCCGGCTGACGCCCAGATCGGCGGCAAAACTACCCTCGCCCGGCAGCGTGTCGCCGACTTTCAGGCCATGGTCGCGAATATGGTCGCGCACCGCCTGAATGGCGCGATTGACAAGGGAACCGCCATCTTCCGTCATGCCGCCAGCCTGTGCGCACGATATTGCGTTGGCGCAACGCCGAAATGGCGGGCGAAGGCGCGGGTGAAGCTGGCGTTGTTGAGATAGCCGCAGCGATAGCCGACCGAGGATACTGGTAATTCGGTAGCCAGCAGCATCGCCCCGGCCCGGTCGAGCCGCTGCGCGGTGATCGCATCGGCCACGGTACAACCGAACATGTCGCGATAACCCCGCGTCAGCTTGGCCCGGTTGAGGCCACAGGCCCGCGCAATAGCATCCAGCGTCAGCTTTTCCGCCCAGCGATCCTCGATCAAACGGCGCGCCGCCACCAGCCGTTCGCTATCGGCGCGGGACAGCAGCGCATCCTGCCCGATCGGCACATAACCCTCCTCTCGCCCGATCCGTAGCAGGTCGCAGAGCAATTCGATGCTCTTGGCCAGGCGATAGGGGGTGGCGGCGGCCGCATGCAGGCTACAGTCGCGGATGGCCAAGGCGATGGCCCGCAGTGGCGTCGGAAGATAATAAGCGACGCCCGGCGTCAGCGCCATATCGCCGTCTGCCACTCGCTCGCATGCGTCGGGCGATACCAGCAGTATGAGGCGGCTGGCCTGATCCTCGTTCAGATCATCCAGTGAAGGCCGATCGATCAGCCGAACCGAAGCCGCCTGCCCCACCGCGCCAAAGCCCAATATGAAGGCCGCCGTCAATCCCGCATCATTGGCGGGCACGGCCATACCCGGTCCGACCAATGCGATCATTTCCGGCGATACGATGATTCGGTCCATGGGCCTTCTCTCCTTGCCCACATTCATGACCTATCTGATAGCTTTTGACAATAGCTATCAGATAGGTTTTACTGGCACCCACTTCATCGCCAACCAAAAGGCGCCGAGCGACACGCAACTGACGGTGACGCCGACCACCGCCAGCCCCTCGCCCAGATGCTTTTCCCCACCCAGCAGGCCGCTGATCGCGGTGACGAGCGTGGGCGCAACGCCGAAGCCGATCAGCCCGGCCAGCGCGATGAAGGCGCCAATACACAGGCCCCGCACCTCATTAGGCAGCATCACCGTCAGCGCGACCGAAGTGATCAGGCCCGTAACCGTGCCGCACAGCATCAACGCGCCCAGCGCCACGGCAAAGCTCGGGATGCCCGGCATGATCGGGAAGAGCGCGGCGGGAATACCAAGGCCAGCGGCAATCACCGCCCCGATCAGCAAGCCGCCCTTGCGGCCGCTTTTCTGCCCGATATCGGCCGCCACGCCGCCGAGCACCGATCCCACAACCCCGGTCAGGAAGATGAGGCTGCCCATCCAGCCGGCGAAATCGGGCGGCGCCAGCCCATAGCTGCGCGACAGGACAGGCGATGCCCAGATGGCGGCGGCGGCATCGGCCATCACCACGCTGACCTGCCCAATAAAGAGGGGGCCAAGGAAGGCGCGACGCGACCAGAGTTCGGCCATCACGACACGCCAAGGGGCATGAATACCAGCCGCCACTTCGCGCCGGGCCGGTTCGCGCAACAAGAGCATCGGCAGGACGAGCGCGGCGCTGATCGCCGCCAGCGCATAATGGGTGGCGCGCCACGGCGCGACGTTGGCGAACAGGCCGCTGGCAGCATCATGCAGGAAAAAACTGAGCAACCAACCCGCCAGCGCGAACGCTCCCGCCTGCCCCAAAGCTTTGCCCAGTGTCACGATCAGCAACGCCCTGCCCCGCTGATGCGGCGGGCAGAGGTCGGCGCACAGCGACAAGGCCGCCGTAAGCGCGCCGGTGGTGCCAATGCCCGCCAGCATGCGGGCAATGAAGAGCATGGTCACGCTCTGCGCCGTCGCGGTCAGGAAGGTGCCGATGGTCCAAACCACGGCCAGCCCGATGAAGAGGCGGAGCCGGTTGGTACGATCCACCAATAACCCGATGGGTATGGAAAAAAGCAGTAGCGGCACGGCGGCAGCAACGCCCTGTACCAGCGACAGCTGGAAATCGCTCAGCGCCATTTCCGCCTTGGCCCCCTCCTGCACCATGCTGAACGATCCCATCATGGTGAAGCCGGCGGCCATCGCCAGCGCCAGGATCAGCAAGGACGGCAGGATGTGCAGGAAGGATGGCGGGCTGGCCGGGGCGACGACAGGGATGATCGTCGCCATCAGGCCAGCGCCCGTTCCAGCGCGGCCCGGCTGTCGCGCCGCGCCTGCAACGATACCGGCGCATCGGCGAAGATGTCGAACGCATGGAAGGCGCCGGGATAGACGTGCAATTCGGTCGGCACCCCTGCGCGCAACAGGCGGCGGGCATAGTCCATATCTTCCTCCAGAAACAGGTCGAGCGCGCCGGTCGCGATGAAGGTCGGCGGCAGGCCGGCCAGACTGTCCGCCCGCGCCGGCGCGGCATAGGGCGACACGCCGGCCGCACCCGGCGCATGGCCGAGCAGCGCCGACCAGCCGAAATGATTATTATGCGCGGTCCAGATAAATTCCCCTGCATGGGGATGCGGATCGGCCGCCATACAGGTGCGATCGTCCAGCATCGGATAGATGAGATGCTGGAAGGCAAGGCGATATGCCCCCCGGTCCCGCGCCATCAGCGCCAGCGCGGCGGCCAGCCCCCCGCCGGCACTCTCCCCCATCACGCCGATCCGGTCAGGGTCCACACCCAGCGCATCGGCCTGTCCGAACAGCCAGCCAAGGCCAGCATAGCAATCCTCGATCGCGGCGGGGAAAGGCGCTTCGGGCGATAGCCGATAATCGACAGAGACGAGCAGGCAGTTGAGGTCCGCAACCAGCGGATGATGCAGCCATTCCAGATCGGCGGCGCTACCCGTCACGTGACCGCCGCCATGGATATGGTAGATGCAGGGCAGCGGCCCGGTGACATCCAGCGGGCGATAGATATGGAGCAGGACTTCGGGCGCGCCCTTTAGCCCCGGCACGCTGCGCCGTTCCAGCGCGACGCCGCGATCCGTAAAGGGCGGCGCGGGAAAGTCCTGTTCCCGCAGCGCTGGCAGCATGTCGGCCGACAGACGCTGGGTCGGCACCGCCTCCAGCAAAGGGCGAAGCGCCGGATCGACGAGCGGCAGACTGGTCATGGCCATCCTTTTCCTGTGATGCCCGGCCGCGCCAGGGGAACCAGCGCGGCCGGACAGTTTAGCCCCCCGGCTAAACGCCTCTGTCTCAGAAAGCGAAAATCTTGCCCGGATTGAACAGGTTCTGCGGGTCCAACGCGCGCTTGATGACGCGCATCAGATCGACCGCCTCGCCCAGTTCCTCGACCAGGCAATGCTGCTTGCCAAGGCCGATGCCATGTTCACCGGTGCAGGTGCCGTCCATCGCCAGCGCCCGGTCGACCAGCCGCTGGTTGAGCGCTTCCACCTCCACCATTTCCTCCGGTGCGTTCGGGTCGATGGAGAAGATGACATGGAAATTGCCGTCGCCGACATGGCCCAATATTGTCGCGGGCAGGCTGGCCTTGTCCAGATCCTCGCGCGTCTGGGTGATGCATTCGGCGAGCCGGCTGATCGGCACGCACACATCCGTCGCCCACCCGATCGCGCCGGGACGCATGTTGACGGCGGCATAATAGGCCTCGTGCCGGGCCTTCCATAATTTGGAGCGTTGTTCGGGCAGGTTCGACCAGCGAAATTCACCCCCGCCATTCATGGCGGCAATCTCTTCCACTGTCCGAACCTGCTCGTCCACATAGGATTGCGACCCGTGGAACTCGAAAAACAGGGTAGTCAGCTCGGGATAGTCGAGCTTCGACCAACGATTGACCGCGCGCATCTGCGCGTCGTCCAATATCTCGACCCGCGCCAGCGGCACGCCGATCTGGATCGACTGCACCACCGTATCGACCGCGCCCTGCAACGTATCGAAACTGCATACGGCCGAGGAGATCGCTTCGGGTATGGCATGCAGGCGCAACGTCACTTCGGTGATGATGCCCAGCGTCCCTTCGCTGCCGATCATCAACCGGGTGAGGTCATAGCCTGCCGCAGACTTGCGCGCGCGCCGTGCGGTGCGGATGATCCTGCCGTCGGGCGTCACCACCTTCAGGCTCAGAATCGCTTCGCGCATCGTGCCGTAACGCACGGCATTGGTACCCGAAGCCCGCGTGGCGGCCATGCCGCCGATAGTGGCGTTGGCGCCCGGATCGATCGGGAAGAACAGGCCCTGATCGCGCAGATGCTCGTTCAGCTGCTCGCGCCGCACGCCCGCCTGCACCGTGCAGTCGAAATCCTCCTGATTAACCTCAACGATGGCATCCATCCGACTGAGATCAATGGTGATCCCACCCATGACCGGCAACGTATTGCCCTCGATCGACGTACCCGCGCCAAAGGGGATGATCGGCACCCCCGCCGCCACGCACAATGTGACAAGGTCCGCCACCTCCTCGGTCGTTTGCGCGAAGACCACCGCGTCGGGCAGCACCGGCTCGAAATGGGCCTCGCTCTGCCCATGTTGCAGGCGGATCGCTTCCCCCATGGCCAGACGGTCGCCGACAAGGGCCGCGACCCGATCGAGGAAGCCGTCCGGCAGGGGTTTGCGCGGCAGCAGGGGCGTGTGGGCGCTCATCGGATCAGAACTTGAAGCTGGCGCGGACGCCATAGCGGCGCAGGTCGCCGATAATGCCCAGGTCCGATGCCGGCAGGCCGGCAAGTTGCAACGTCGTTTTCTCGATATAGGAGTCGAAATATTTCTTGTTGAACAGATTGTTGCCGAACACAGCGAACTCGATGCCCTTGGCCGTGGCGAAGGTGATGGAGCCGTTGACCACCGCATAGCCCTTCAGGAAGGTCGGCGTGGTCTGGTTCAGCGTCGCGGCCAGTCGCTTGCTCTTGCCGTTCAGGCTGGCGTTGAAGGTCAGCTTGTTGTCGCCCAGCGGCACGACATAGTCGCTGCTGATATTATAGAGCCAGTCGGGCTGGAAGGTCAGATGGTCGCTCGACAAAGTGCGGCCCGTAACATCGGTATATTCCGAGGAATCGACCAGCCGGGCGTGCATGTAGGTCAGGCCGCTGGAGATGGTCCAGTTGTCGGTCGGCCGCACCCGCGCTTCCAGTTCCGCGCCATAGCTATGGACATGGCCGGCATTGAGATCGACCGTCACCAGCCCGCCCGCGCTGCTCGGTGCGACGCTGTTCAGGCCGATATAATGTTTGTAATCGCTGAAGAAGATATCGCCCGACAGGCTGAAGGCGGACGTCGCATATTTTGTGCCGACTTCATAAGTCCAGGCGCTATCCCCCTGATAAGTGCGGACCGGCGCCGTTGGCGCATTGAAGCCGCCACCGCGATAGCCGCGCGCGACCGAGGCATAGGTCATCAGGCTGGGATTCCAGTGCCGGGTGATCGACAGGCGGGGCTCCACCTCGTTCGACTTCAGACGCGGCGCCCCCGATGCCCGGCGGTTCTCATGGTCGTAGCGCATGCCGAGCGCGACCTCCCAATCGCTCGACGGCTTCCAGAAGACGGTGCCGAAGGCGGCATAGGTGTCGCCGACACGATGATCGGACGATGGCAGCACCAGACCGAAGGGTACGATGGTATTGGCGCCCGCCGCGTCGAACGTTTCGCGGCTGTAGAACAGGCCGAACAGGGTCGAAAGCTGCTCATTCAATGTGGTGTCGAACCGCAGTTCCACCGTCTTGGTGCGCAACTGATCCCGGCCGGTCGAGCGGACGACATTGGCCGGACCGAAATCGCCGTCGCTGTCGGGCGAGTTGGTGTCGCGCGCATCATAGGCGGCGAGCAGCGTGACGCGGGTGTCGATCGCCTCGATCGGCGCCTCGATCCGGGCATTCACGCCGCGATATTTATAGGTGGTGATGCCGGTGGTGTTGAAATTATTGTTGCGCGAATAGTCGGTCGGGCCACTGACCCAGGCGTAGGGTACGTTATGGCCCTTGATCCAGTCGTAATAGCCGTTGACCGACACGGCCACATCATTGCCCGGCGTAAAGCGCAGCGTGCCGCTGACCGAGTCCGTGTTCAGGCTGTTGCTATGGCCGCCGACCGTGGTGTTGCGGATGAAACCGTCCTGCTGGCGATGCGCCCCGCCGATACGGATGGCCAGCTTGTCCTGGACGATCGGGGCAGAGACGGAGCCGGACACCAGCCAGCTATTGTCCGGGCCGGCATAGCTGGCCGCGCCCCGCGCCTCGAACTCATTGCCGGGCTGGCGGGTGATGACGTTGATCGCGCCGCCCAACGTATTCTTGCCATAAAGCGTCCCCTGCGGCCCGCGCAGCACCTCGATCCGCTCGACATCGAGCAACGGATTGTTGAGATAGGCGGTGTTGGGGCGATAAATGCCGTCGATGAACAGACCGACGCCCGGCTGCACCGTCTGCACCAGCGTGACGCCCACGCCACGGATCGACACGAACGCCCGGCCCGCGCCGTCGCTGGAGATGTTGAGGCCGGGCGACAGCGCGGCGGCTTCACGGACCGAATTGATATTCTGCTTCGCCAGCGTGTCACCGCTGATCGCCGTCACCGCGACCGGCACGTCCAGCAGCGTTTCCTGCCGCTTGCGCGCGGTGACGATGATATCGGAATTGGCGGCGGCCTCGGCGGCGGGCGCCTGCTGCGCCTGCGCTGCGATGGGAAGGGACGCGGCGATTGCGACACCGGCACATAGCAAAGCCTTCAATTTCATCATTCTCTCCTCCCGCTGTCCGAGGGAATCATGTCCGTCGGATCATATCTGGGCCTATCTGATAGGTACAGCTTTCAGATAGGTTTGGGGAGATAGTCGATTATGCCGTTCGGGTCGATCACTTCGCCGATCGGATTCGCATTTACCTGTCCAACTCGCTGTCGCATTAATCGCGATATCATCAAACACCGTTCGCCCTGAGCCTGTCGAAGGGCGCGTAAATCGCCCTTCGACAGGCTCAGGGCGAACGGACCTAGAGCCGTGTTTCGCGCCTTCCCCTCACCAGCAACTATAACCGCCATCGGCCAGCACGATGCTGCCGGTCATCAGGCTGGCCGCGTCGGACGCGAGGAAAGCGACGACCGACGCCACTTCCTCCACCTCGCCCAGACGCGCCATCGGCGTCGAGTCGATCCAGCGCCGGTACATCGGCCCTTCCTTATCCGCGAATTCGTTAAGCGGCGTGCGGATATAGGTAGGCGCCACTGCATTGACCCGAACGCCCCGGTCGGCCCATTCGGCCGCGAGGCTCTTCGTCAACTGATGCACCGCCGCCTTGGAGGCGTTATAATAGCTTTGCGGTTGCGGTCGGTTGACGATGAAGCCGCTCATCGACCCGACATTGACGATGCTCCCACGCTCCCGCGCCAGCATGTGCCGGCCAAAGGCGCGGGCGCACCAGAAGGTGCCGTTCAGATTGACGTCCAACACATTGCGCCAATGCTCGTCCGCGACCGTTTCGGCCGGCGTGTCGCTGCGCGCGATGCCGGCATTGTTCACCAATATGTCGATCGCGCCCATCCGGTCGGCAATGGCCGTCACCGCATCGCTGTCGGTCACGTCCATTACTACGCCGTCGACGTCCAGTCCCTTGTCCTGCAAACTCGCAACCGCCGCGTCGATCATGTCGGACTTCAGGTCCGCGATCGTCACCGCCGCCCCCATTTCGCCCAGCGCCTCGACGCAGGCGAGGCCAATGCCACTCGCACCACCGGTCACGAGCGCACGCCGACCATCCAGTTTCAGTCGTTCCAGATACATGGCTTTATCCTTCAGGGCATATAGGGCGCGGCGGGCATGGGCGGTTCATGCACCGCCTCCCCTGCCGCAAAGTGATAGACCAGCCGTTCGTCACGGGTGAACGGCGCCCAGGGCAGGCGGCCGTCAGTGGCGAAATCGACCCAGATGCGATGCACCCGGTCGGCCAGCGCCTGCGGCGGCGCTGCGCCACATATCCCTTCCGGTCCGGTGACGCTGGCCAGCGTATCGAACACGAAGGGCAGTTCCATCGCATGCGCCGCGCCCAGCCCGCCGAAGAGCGGCGATCGCCATTCGAACTCATACATATGAGTGCGCCCGCGATGCTCCTCGGCAAAGCGACGGGCGGGCCAGCGAAAGACGAGATCGTGCATGGCGTCGGTAAAGGCGTGGCCCGCCCTCACGCCTTTTGCTCCCATGCCATAAGCGCGGAGCAGCTTGCGCGCGCTGGGCTGATGCTTGTGCACGAACCAGGTCGCGAGCAGCCGGCCGATCTTCTCCCGCACGCCAGTGGGGATGAAGTAGAGGTTCATCTCCTCCGCATTGGTGCCGATCAGCAGATCCACCTCTGCCCCCACGCCGACCTTCAGGGCGGCAAGCGGCTTGTGGGGCAAGACATCATCGCCATGGACTGGTACGAAGCGGCTGATACCGAACACTGGCTCACGCCCTTCACCGTCGCGCAGATCGATGCGCGCTGCCGGCTGGCTGACCTTCTCCATCGCGTCCAGCATGTCGCCCGGCGCAACCGATCGGAAGCCGTCGGCATCGGGCGTGATCCTCAGCCGCTTCGCCAGCGCCTTCAACAGCCGCTGCGCCACGCCGATATCCCGCGTCATTGCGCCATGGCCGCTTTGCACGATGGCGCGCTGGAACAACCCTTTGGCGAGCGGCGAGGTGATGAGGCTGGCGACCGACATCGCCCCGGCTGATTCGCCGAAGACCGTCACATTGGCGGGATCGCCGCCAAAGGCCGCGATATTGTCCCGCACCCAGCGCAACGCGAAAATCTGGTCGCGCAGGCCAAGATTGGTCGGAATGCCGGGAATGGGCAGGAAACCCTCGATGCCAAGCCGATAATTGATCGCCACCAGCACCACACCGTCACGCGCGAAGGCGCTGCCATCCTGCACCGGCGCATCCTTGCTACCGACCACGAAGCCGCCGCCATGGATGAAGACCATCACCGGCAGACCCGCCGCGTCGCCGGCGGGCTTCCAGATGTTGAGCGTCAGATAATCGTCGCCTTTGCTCCAGCCGCTGCCCACCAGCGCCTCGACATCGACGCCGGGCACGGGGCGCACCCGCTGCGGTGCATTGGCGCCCGGTGCCAACGCGTCGCGCACCCCGCTCCAACCCTGCACCGGCTGCGGCACGGCGAAACGGCGATCACCAACAGGAGGCGCCGCATAAGGAATGCCCAGAAAGCGAACGATGCCATCATGGACGGCGCCACGCACCTGGCCAGCCCCTGTGGGCACGATCATATTCATCTGTCCGCTCCCATGACTTTTGCGGCCATCCTAAAGGGAGAAAACACAGAGAGGCGCAAAATGGCTTTGCCGCTCGGCACGGCCATGGTGCCGACCGGCGCAAATCGCCGACTGCGGCAAAAATTCCGCAACTCAGAGAAATAAACATGCAACGATTGCTAATGCGATTGACTCGCATTCCATCATCAGCCTAACCGCGCAGCGACTATGATGAAGGACGATATCATGCCCGCCTTGACACGCTCCGCCCTGCTCGCCGGCGCCATGCTCATGCTCCCTCTGCAGGCCCACGCTGCCGACGTCGACAGTAAGGACAAGGACGACACGATCATCGTCACCGGCGAAGCCAACCAGCCGTCCAGTTCCGCCACCGGTCTCAGCCTCACCCCGCGCCAGACGCCGCAGTCGATCACGATCATCAATCGCGAGCGAATTGACGACTATGCGCTGACCAACATCAACGACCTCCTCTCGCAGGCGGTCGGCATCAATGTGGAACGGGCCGAAACGGATCGCACCCAATATAATAGCCGTGGTTTCGACGTCACCAATTTCCAGATCGACGGCATCGGCCTGCCGCTGATTTCCGGCATCCAATATGGCGACATGGACACCGCCCTGTTCGAAAATGTGGAAACGATCCGCGGCGCCAATGCGATCATGACCGGGATCGGCAATCCGTCCGCGACAATCAACTATGTGCGCAAACGACCACTGGACGAATTCCAGGCGAAAGTCTCCGCCCAGGCGGGATCGTGGAACCAGTGGCGGCTGGAGGGCGACGTGTCGGTACCGCTGACCGATACCCTCTCTGCCCGGCTGATCTACGCGCATGAGGAAAAGGACAGCTATCTCGACTATAATCAAGTCAATCGCGATGTGATGGGCGGCATCGTCAGCTGGCAGGTCACGCCGCAATTGAAGGCGACCATCGGCTATTCGCGACAGGAGAATAATTCCGACGGTGTGCTGTGGGGTGCCCTGCCGCTGATCTACAGCGACCTCACGCAGATCAGCTATCCGCGCTCCACCTCCACCAGCGCCGACTGGACCTACTGGAACACCACCGATCAGAACGCTTTTGCCGAACTGGCCTATGGTTTCGACAATGGCTGGGCGGTGAAGGGCGTCTTCACCTACAAGCAACATGATGAACGGGCCAAATTGCTTTACGCCTATGGCACGCCGGACAAGGAAACGGGCCTGGGCGTCTATGGGATGACCGGCATCTATCCCACCACCTACAAACAATATCTGGGCGATTTCTATGCGTCCGGCCCTGTCACGCTGCTGGGCCGCGAACATAGCCTCGCCTTCGGCGTCTCGACGTCCTCCTCCCGTGGCAAGGCCTGGGAAGCCTTTTCCGATGAGCTGATCGAATATCCCGCCATCGGCCAATGGGATCAGGGGCTAATCGCCGAACCGACCTATCCCGACGCCATCCTGCAAACCGATGTGAAGGACCAGTTGACGCGCGTCTATGGCGCGGCCCATCTCAACCTGACCGACAGGCTGAAGGCGGTTGTGGGCGGCAGTCTGATGTGGCTCAAGACCAGCGGCACATCCTATGACGTCGACCAATATCGCAAGGACAGCAAGTTCAGCCCCTATGCCGGCCTGATCTTCGACATCGACAAGCATGTCTCGCTCTACGCCAGCTATACCGACATCTACAATCCGCAGCCCGAGGTGGACATCAACAATCGCCGCCTCGATCCGGCCAAGGGCACCAGCCTGGAGGCGGGCATAAAGAGCCAATGGTTCGATAATCGCCTCTATGCCACCGCCGCCATCTTCCGCGCCAGGCAAAGCGGCCTGGCCGAATTTGCCGGTACGTTCGACGACGGCCTGCGCAGCTATTATACCGGCGTCGACACCACATCGACCGGTTTCGAGCTGGAAGTGGCCGGCAACATCACCGACCAGTGGAGCCTGAGCGGCGGCTATACCCATCTGGATATCGAGGATGAGGATGGCAACGACACCCGCACCTGGCTGCCGACGCGGACGCTGAAACTGTCCACCACCTACAAGATTCCGGACCTCAACGACCTCAAACTGGGTGGACAGCTGCGCTGGCAAAATGCAATCAGCACACAGGCGGATGGAGGCACCATCCGGCAGAAGGGATATGCCGTGCTGGATCTGATGACGAGCGTGAAGCTGGCCGAGCATGTCAGCGCCAGCGTCAATATACGCAACGTCACCAACACGCGCTATCTCAACAGCCTGATGTGGGGCCAGGCCTATTATGCCGCGCCGCGCAGCGCGCTGGCCACGCTGAGCCTCGATTTTTGACCAAGGCGGCCGCCCGTCCCCTGCGCAGCGGCTGGCGCTATCGCGCCAATGTCGCGCTGCGCACGCTGGCCGGGACGCTTGGCGCCTATGGCGTAGCCGCGCTGGCCGCGGCGGCGCTGGCCCGCACCCTGCCGATGGCGCGGGTGGAGGCGGTCACGATCGCGACCCTGATCGCCTATCTGGTGGCGCCTGCCGTCACCATCTGGGCCTTTCTGGCGCGCGGGCCATGGCGTGCGCTGGCTGGCGTGGCACTCGCGGCATTGCTGCTGGGCGGCATCGGCTGGATGGCGGGGCAACCGGCATGAGCGGGGCGAGCACCATGGTGCGCGACGGCGCACGGCAGGCGATGGCCTGGCTGCATGGCTGGACCGGGCTGCTGCTCGGCCATATCCTCTTCATCATGTGCCTCGCCGGCACATTGAGCGTGTTCAAGCCGGAAATCAGCCGCTGGATGCGCCCCGAAATCAGCGGCCCGGCCGATCCGGTTCGTGCCATCACCGCCGCGACCAGTTGGCTATCGGCGAACACGACCGGATCGACCGGCTGGTACCTGTCGGCGCCCGATGGCCGATCCAATCTGGTCGAGGCGGCCTATGACAGCGGGGGCGAATATTTCAGCCGCGCGCTCAATCCGCTGACCGGCGCACCGCTCGCCCGCGACTCGCTGGGCGGCGAATTTTTCTACCGCCTGCATTTCGAACTGGAACTGCCCTATCCGTGGGGCCGGCTGCTCGCTTCATTGGCGGCGATGCTAATGCTGGTGGCTATCATTACCGGCATCATCGCGCATAAACGCTTCTTCAAGGATATCTTCACCTTCCGCCGGGCAAAGGGGCAACGGTCATGGCTGGACGGGCATAATGCGCTGGGCGTGCTGTCCCTGCCCTTCCACGTCATGATCACCTTCACCGGCCTGCTGACGCTGGCGTCGCTCAACATGCCCTGGGCCATGACAGCGGGCTATGGGCAGGATCTGATGGCGCTTTATAGCGACCTGACGCCCGGTGCAGTGACGAAGGCAGCGACCGGAACCAAGGCACCACTCGCCCCGATCGCGCCGATGCTGGCGCAGGCGCAGCGCCATTTTGCGGGCGCGCCGGTCGGGCGGGTCTATATCTTCAATCCCGGAGACAGCGGTGCGGTGGTAACCATCTATCCGGTCGAAACCGCGTCGATCGGCTATCTGCCGGCGGAGATCAGCTTCGATGGCTCGACCGGCACAGTGCTGAAGGCCTGGACAGAACAACGCCCTGCCATCCGCACCTACCAGACCATCTACGGTCTGCACATGGCCCATTTCGCACCGCTGCTGACCCGCTGGCTCTACTTCCTTGGCGGCGCCATGCTGACGCTGGCGATTGCGAGCGGCATGGTGCTGTGGATCGTCAAGCGGCGCGAACGCGCACCGCTGTCGATCGGCAACCGGCTGCTGGAACGGCTGAACGTCGGCGGCCTTGTCGGCGTGCCGATCGGCATCGCGGCCTTCCTCATCGCCAATCGCCTGCTGCCTTTAAGCATGACCGCGCGGGCCGAAGCCGAAGTGTCTGTCGCCTTGTGGAGCGCGGGCGCGGCGCTGTTGCTGGGCCTCGGCCTTACGCCAAAGCTGGGCTGGCCGTTTCTGCTCGGCCTGTTGTCGCTGCTCTGCGTGCTGGCCGCCTTGCTGGGGCCGATCTGGGCCAGCGATATCATGCTTGTTACCGGTAATGCCATGCTGCTGACGGCAGCGATTGCGCTGGGCTTTCTAGTGTGGAAGCAACTCCGCCGCCGTTCCACGCACACCCCGGTCCGCCGAAAGGCGGTGCCAGCATGATGCTGACCATCGGCCTGCTGTATCTTTCGCTGTTCGCGCTGGCGGCGCGGATGCAGCGGCATCGTCCCGTGCTGCTGGCGACATGGCAGAAGCGTCCCTTCGTCGCCCATCTGGAGCTGGCAGGCTGGACCTTGTTCGGCCTGTCGCTGCTCAGCCTCTGGCTATGGCAGGATAGCGGCATGGCGCTGGTTGCCTGGGTCGGCCTGCTGCCGCTGCTCGGCGGGGTCGTGCTGCTGGGCATGACCTATCGCCCGGCAATTCCCCGCGCGGGCGTCCCGGTTGCCGCCCTGCTCCTCATTACAGGATTACTCGCCTAACCCTTCATGTCGATGGTGGCGATCAGGCCGCCATCCTCGGCATTGCGCAGCCGCACCGATGCCTCGAAACTCATCGCCAGCGACCGGCTGATGGTCAGGCCAATGCCGGTGCCATGGCGCCCGCCCGGCTGGCTGCTGGCCCCGCGCGTGAACGGCTCGAACATCTGGTCGAGCTGGTCGGCGGGAATACCGGGACCATGATCGCGCACATGAATCAGCAGCCGCCCGCCAGTCCGTGCGCAACTAATCTCTGCGCTGCCGCCATATTTGACGGCATTGTCGACCAGATTGGCGATGCAGCGGGTTAGCGCGTTGGGCTTGACCCGCACCGTGCCGCCGCAGCCGCTGATGAAATGCACCGGCGCGCCCAGTTCCTCGGCGTCCTCCGCCATGCTGGTCAGCAGGGAATCGATGTCGAGCGAGGACCATTCTTCCCGCGCCTCGATACTGCTGGCAAGGTCCAGCCCCTCCCGCACCAGCGTCTGCATTGCCTGATGATCGGCGAGCAGGCGCGCGCGCAATTCCTCATTCTCCACCAGTTCCAGCCGCAGCCGCAAGCGGGTGAGCGGGGTCTGGAGATCATGGCTGATCGCAGCGAGCAATTGCGTCCGCTCGGCAAAGCCGGCACGGGCGCGGCGCTGCATCAGGTTGAAGGTGGAGAGGGCCGCGCGTACCTCCTCCGGCCCTTTCTCCGGAATTTCCTCCGGGTCGAGCGACACGGAAAAGGCTTCCGCCGCCTGCTCCAGCCGGCGCAACGGCTTCGACACGAATCTGGCGACCAATATGGCCAGCCCGGCCGATGAGGCGATGATGACGATCAGGTAGAGCGGATTGAAGATCGTGCTGGGTGGCTTGGCCATCCGTGGAAAGCTGAGCGCGAGCGCCCGGCGTTGCCCGATCCCATCGGTGTAGCGGATGACCCAGCAGTCGGGGCGCGGCGCGTCGACCAGACCGGCCAAAAACTCCCTAGTCCTGTATTTGTCGGGGAAGCAAAGGCCGATGGGCACTTGGCCTGCTTCGGGTTCGGATCGCGGCCCCAGTCGCGCTTGCAGCAGGGACTCAAGATCGGAATCCTGCTCGTTCAGGCTGATGCCTTCCGGCGCGGGGGCCACGCCGATGATGCTATGCGTCGCCATCATCGTTTCGATCCGCCTCGGGTCGCGACGAAACCGATCCGCGACATCGATCGCGCTGGCCAATACGCGCTGGCGGCGTATCCGCTCGAAATCATGATGGCGCGTCTGTTCCGCCACCAGCAACGCCACGATAGCCGCGACCGACATTCCGAGCGTCAGGATCAGGAAGATTTGTCCTGCCATCGACCGGAAGAAGCTGCGGGCGCGGCCGATCGCCGGGCGGATCATGAATGGTCCACCGCGCAGGCCAGTACATAGCCTTCGCCACGCACCGTCAGGATCAGGTCTTCACCGCCCGGCAGCGTCGCCAGCTTGTGCCGCAACCGGCTGATCTGCAAATCGATCGACCGGTCGAAGGCAGCCGTAGCGCGGCGTTCGGGCAATAATGTCTCACGATCCAGCACGACATTGGGTTCATCGATAAAGCGACTGAGCAGGCGGAATTCGGCGGAAGACAGCATCACCAGCCGCTCGTCGAGCGCCACCAGCCGCCGCTGGATCAAATCCACTCGCCACGGGCCGATATGGGCATAGCGCATGGCTGTGGCAGGGCGCGCGGCCGGCCCGGTGCGTGCACGGCGCAGCAGGTTGCGGATGCGCACCAGCAACTCGCGCGGCTCGAACGGCTTGGTCAGATAATCGTCCGCCCCCAGTTCCAGCCCCAGCACCCGGTCGATCGCGCTGCCCCGCGCCGTCACCATGATGATCTGCACGTCCGATCCGTCGGCCCGCAACTCCCGGCACAGCGACAGGCCATCGCCATCGGGCAGGTTCAGGTCCAGCACGATCAGGTCGACATCCTCGTCACGCAGCGTCTGGCGCAGTTCGGCGAGGTTGGCCGCTGCCAGCAGCCGGTAATTTTCCTGCCGCAACTGGCCCACGATCAGGTCGCGAATATCGGCATCGTCATCGACCACCAGCACGGTGGCGGGATTAAAGGAAGACGCGTCAGCCATGGCCCATCCTAGCGCGTGATGCATTAAAAGTCTGCGCTTCTTCGTGCGCGATACAGGCTGATACAAAGCGATACGCAGATGTGCTGCGGTGCAACCTATCGTGGCAATCGGAAAATAAGTCGCTCTACCATGTGACGGACAAAGCCGCGATGAGAACGCTGTCGGCTCCCCCCGCCGACACAAGAGAGTCCTTGCGATGCCTGTCCCTGCCCTTACGGCCGGGGACCGGTACAGCGGGCCGCCCGATCGCGCACATCCCCTCCCTCCCCCTTGTGCGTCCGGGTCGGTTCTGCCGCTGTCCCGGTGGGCATCGCAGGGGCCAGTCTGGCCCGTCGGTTTTAGGATAAGCGTCACAACATGCCCATTTCCACCCTGCATAGCCTTCGGGTCGCACCGATCGCCCTGGCTCTCAGCCTTGCCGCGTGCGGGCAGCAGAAACCGCCGGAAAAAGGACCGGTAGAGGTAGGCGTGGTGACGCTGACGGCGGAAAACACCACCGTGTCGAGCGAACTGCCCGGCCGCACCGTGTCGACCATGATGTCGGAAGTCCGCCCGCAGGTGGCGGGCCTGATCCAGAAGCGTCTCTTTACCGAAGGCGCGATGGTCACGGCCGGCCAGCCGCTCTACCAGATCGACTCCCGCCTCTATCGCGCATCGCGGGACGAGGCGCAGGCCAGTCTGGCAAGCGCGCAGGCGACGGCGGCGGCCGCGCAGGCCAAGGCGCAGCGCTATCGCAGCCTCGGCGACACCGAAGCCGTCAGCGCACAGGATCGCGACGATGTGATCGCCACCGCGCGGCAGGCGCAGGCTGCGGTGCAACAAGCCCGTGCCAGCCTCCAGACCAGCAGCGTCAATCTCGACTTCACGCTGGTTCGCGCGCCGATCAGCGGACGTATCGGCCGCACCCTCTTCACCCCCGGCGCGCTGGTGACCACCAGCCAGACCGATCCCCTCACCACGATCCAGCAACTCGACCCCATCTATGTCGACGTGACTCAGTCCAGTTCGCAGATACTGGCGCTGCGCCGCTCATTGGCGGCAGGCAAGACGCTGCCGGCCAGCGCGACCATCCGGCTGAAGCTGGACGATGGCAGCGACTATCCGCAGGAAGGCCGCATCGAATTCGCCGAACCGATCGTGGACGTGAACAGTGGCACCGTCACCTTGCGTGCCCGCTTTCCGAACCCTGACGGCCTGCTGATGCCCGGTATGTTCGTGCGCGTCGTCGCGCCGCAATCGGTAGTTCCCGGTGCCATCCTCGCTCCGCAACAGGGTATCAGCCGCGACCCCAAGGGCAATGCGACCGCGCTGGTCGTCAACAAGGCGAACAAGGTCGAGCGCCGCACGGTCACCGCCGCGCAGGCGATCGGCGACAAATGGCTGATCACGGCGGGCCTCAAGGCCGGCGACCGGCTGATCGTGGAGGGCACGGACAAGGTGCAGCCCGACGCCGTCGTCAAGCCCGTCGCCGTCAAGTCGACGAAGTAGGAGCCGTCCGTTGCTGAGTCGCTATTTCATCGAACGCCCGATCTTCGCTTGGGTCATCGCCATCGGCATCATGCTGGCGGGCCTGGGGGCGATGCTGTCGCTGCCGATCGCCCAATATCCCGATATCGCCCCGCCCGGCGTCGGCATCAGCGCCACCTATCCCGGCGCGTCCGCCGAAACCGTCGAAACCAGCGTCACGCAGGTGCTGGAACAGCAGTTGACCGGCATCGATGGCCTGATGTATTTCTCCTCCTCGTCCACCGCGACGGGGCAGGCGCGCATCACCGTCACCTTCCAGAAGGGCACCGATCCCGACACGGCGCAGGTGCAGGTGCAGAACCGGGTGCAGCAGGCGCTGAGCCGCCTGCCCAATGCGGTGCAGCAACAGGGCCTTTCCGTCACCAAGCAGCAGACCGACTTCCTGATGCTGGTCGGCCTGTATGACGAAACGGATAGCGCGACGCAGGCGGATATCGCCGACTATCTGGTCAATAATTTCCAGGATCCGATCGCCCGTATCGACGGCATCGGCGCCACACAGATTTTCGGCTCGCAATATGCAATGCGCGTGTGGCTGGACCCCTATAAGCTGGCCGCCGTCAAGCTCATGCCGTCCGACGTGCAAAGCGCGATTTCAGCGCAGAATGTCGAAGTGTCGGCCGGCCAGATCGGCGCCGACCCCGCCCCCGCCAACCAGCAGATCAACGCCACGGTCACGGCGCGCGCGCGCCTCCAAACGCCCGAACAGTTTCGCAACATCATCGTCAAGACCCAGACCGACGGCTCGATCGTCCATCTGTCCGACGTCGCGCGGGTGGAACTGGGCAATGAAAGCTATAGCACGGCGGCCCGGCTGAACGGCCATCCGGCATCCGGCATCGCGTTGCAGCTTGCGCCGGGCGCCGACGCGCTCAAGACCGCCGAACTGGTCAAGGCCAAGGTCGCCGAACTGTCCGGCAGCCTGCCGCACGGCTACAAGGTCGTCTATCCGCGCGACACCACCCCCTTCATCAAGCTGTCGGTCGAGGAGGTTATCAAGACCCTGCTCGAAGCCGTCGCGCTGGTCGTCGTGGTGATGTTCGTCTTCCTGCAAAGCTGGCGCGCGACCCTTGTCCCCGCCATCGCCGTGCCGGTGGTGCTGCTCGGCACCTTCGGCATCCTCGCCCTGTTCGGCTATTCGATCAACACGCTGACCCTGTTCGGCATGGTCCTGTCCATCGGCCTGCTGGTCGACGACGCGATCGTCGTGGTCGAAAATGTCGAGCGCATCATGGAGGAGGAGGGGCTTTCCCCACGCGAGGCGACGATCAAGTCGATGGAGGAAATAGGCAGCGCGCTGGTCGGCATCGCGCTCGTCCTCTCTGCCGTGCTGCTGCCCATGGCTTTCTTTGGTGGCTCTACCGGCGTCATCTATCGCCAATTCTCCATCACTATCGTGTCGTCCATGCTGCTGTCTGTGGTCGTCGCGCTGATCCTGTCGCCCGCGCTGTGCGCCACCCTCCTCAAATCCGCGAGCGAGGAGCATCGCGACAAGGGCTGGGCCGGCAAGTTCAACCGCTGGTTCGAGCGGATGACGAATGGCTATGTTCGCCGCACCGAGCAGGTGATGGGCCGGCGCAAGCTGTTCTGGGGCGTGTATGTCCTCATTCTGGGCCTGCTGGTGCTGGTCTTCGTGCGCCTGCCGTCCAGCTTCCTGCCAGTCGAGGATCAGGGACAGGTGATGGTGCAGGTCACCCTGCCCGCCGGTGCCAAGTCCAGCCGCACCGCAGCGGTTATCGATCAGGTGCAGAATTATTTCCTCAACGATGAAAAGGACAATGTCGCCTTCGCCTTCATCATGACCGGCTTCAGCTTCCAGGGTCAGGGTGAGAATGTGGGGCAAGGCTTCATCAACCTGTCGCCATGGGACGACCGTAAGGGCGCGGCGAACACCGCAACGGCGATTTCGGGCCGCGCCACCAAGCAGTTGGCGGCGATCCGCGATGCGAAGGTGCTGGGCATGACCCCGCCCGTCATTCGCGGCCTTGGCCAGTCGAACGGCTTCACCTTCGAACTGCTCAACAATGGCAGCCTCAGCCGCGAACGCTTCCTCGAACTGCGCAACCAGTTGATCGAGGCCGCGTCAAAGGACCCGATCCTCGCCGGCGTCCGCGCCGCCTCGCTTGAAGACACACCGCAGCTCAAGGTCGACATCGACAATGAGAAACTGGCCGTGCTGGGCCTGACGCAGGCCAATGTCGATGCGGTGCTGAGTTCTGCCTGGGGCAGCACCTATGTCAACGACTTCGTCGATCGCGGCCGCGTGAAGCGCGTCTACATGCAGGCCGACGCGCCCTATCGCGCCCTGCCGACCGATATCGACAACTGGATGGTACGATCGACCAGCACCGGCGAGATGGTCCCCTTCTCCGCCTTTGCAACGACCCACTGGACCATGGGGCCAAGCACCGTCTCGCGCTTCAACGGCCTGTCCTCCTTCGAAATCCAGGGTCAGGCCGGCAGCGGCGCCAGTTCGGGCGATGCTATGGATCGGATGGTCGAATTGCAGAAGCAGCTTCCCGCCGGCACCAGCTATGCCTGGAGCGGCCTTTCCTATCAGGAACAGCTCTCCGGCGGTCAGGCGCCGCTTCTTTACGGCCTCTCGGTACTGGTCGTGTTCCTGTGCCTTGCCGCTCTTTATGAAAGCTGGTCTATCCCACTGGCGGTGCTGCTCGTCATTCCCCTGGGCCTGATCGGCGCGGTGCTGGCGGTATGGGCGCGCGGGCTGGAGAATAACATCTTCTTCCAGGTCGGCTTGCTCACCACCATGGGTCTGGCGGCGAAGAATGCGATCCTGATCGTCGAATTCGCCGAACTGGCGCACAAACAGGGCAAGGATGCGTGGACCTCCGCGCTGGAGGCCGCGCGCCTGCGCTTCCGCCCGATCCTGATGACCTCGCTCGCCTTCATTGCCGGCGTCATCCCGCTGGCGATCGCAACCGGCGCGGGCGCGCAGAGCCGCGTCGCGATCGGCACTGCCGTGGTCGGCGGCATGACGACCGCCACGGTGCTTGCGATCTTCTACGTGCCCCTGTTCTTCCTCACCATCGCCCGCCTGTTCGGCAGCGACAAGACTAAGTCTACGCCGCCCGCCCCGGCGCCCGGCGCAGGAGTCCCCGCATGATCCGCGCTGTCCTTTCCGCTGCGTCACTGCTGGCACTGGCAGGCTGCAATATGGCACCGACCTATGTCCGCCCGACGCTGCCGGTGCCCGCAACCCTGCCCAGCGGGGAAGCCTATGCCCCGACGCAGGCAGGCGAAAAAGCCGGTCTGCCATGGACGCAACTGGTCAGCGACACGCGCCTGCACACGGTCATCGAACGGGCACTGGCGAATAACCGCGACCTGCGTGTGGCCATCGCCAACATCCAGTCGGCACGCGCGCAATATAAGGTGCAGCGCGCGGCCCAATTGCCCACCCTCACCGCCGATGCGGCGGCCAGCTTCACGCGCCAGAATGATGCTCGCCAGAACAGCTACAGCGCCGATCTTGGCTTCAGCGCGTTCGAGATCGACCTGTTCGGCCGGGTCCGCAACCTGACGCAATCGGCGCTGGAAACCTATCTGGCGACCGAGGAGGGCGCGCGATCGACCCGCATCACCCTGATCGCCGAAACCGCGACGGCCTATGCGACGATGGCGGCAGATCAGGAATTGCTGGCCCTGTCGCGCGAGACGCAGGCCAGCGCGCAGCGCACATTGGACCTGACCCGTTCGCTCAACGTCGCCGGCTTGGCCGGCAAGCTGGACGTGCATCAGGCCGAAACCACGGTGGAACAGGCCGCGTCGGATGTCGCCGCCAACATCACCCAGGTCGCGCAGGACCGCAATGCGCTCGACCTGCTGGTCGGCGCCCCGGTCGAGGACGCCTTGCTACCCCAGTCGCTCGACAGCCTGATCGCCGGCGTGGCGAAGGTGCCGGCGGGCCTCACCTCCGACATACTGCTCCAGCGCCCTGACGTGCTACAGGCCGAACATCAGTTGAAAGCCGCCAATGCCGATATCGGCGCGGCACGCGCGGCGATGTTCCCGACCATCAGCCTGACGTCGGCCATCGGGGTGGCCAGTTCGGCTTTGTCCTCGCTCTTCACCGGCGGCGGCTTCGCCTGGTCGGCCAGCCCGTCCGCCAGCCTGCCGATCTTCGGCGGCGCCAATCGCGGCAATCTGGAGTATAGCAAGGCCCAGCGCGACCTCTATGTCGCCCAATATGAAAAGGCCGTGCAGACCGCCTTTCAGGAGGTTGCCGACGGGCTGGCCCGCGCCGGTACGATCGACGCGCAACAGGCGGCGCAGCGCCGGCTGGTGACGGCCAGCCAGCGGGCCTATGATCTGGCGGACCAGCGCTATCGATCGGGCATCGACACTTTCCTTACCGCCCTCACCAGCCAGCGATCCCTCTACAGCGCGCGTCAGTCGGCCATTGCTACCGACCTGGCGCTGGTCAGCAATCGAGTGCTGCTCTATCGGGTGATCGGCGCCGATCAGTAAGCAGGTATATTAATTTTTCTCCCCCCTTCTCCGCCGCCGCGAATCTGTTATGCTGCACGGATAATGAGGGAGAGGAACCATGCTGCTACTGGCACGGTGTCTGGATTGGCTTTGCCAATTATTTGCGTCGGGCGCGCAGGATGAAGTGCGCCTCAATCAATTGATCTCGCGCTGCGGCGCGCGGGACCATCGCCACCCGTGATACGGGCGGGCCGATCCCATGCGGACCGGCCTCACCCCGATCAGCGGCGTTCGGCCAGAGCGAGCCTTTTGGCGGTCGTCAGCGTCTGCTTGATGAACAGCAGGACCAGGATCGTGCCTACGATGCCGACGAACAGGTCGAAGCCGGACACTGCACCGAACCAGCCCGGCGCATAGCCCAGCAGCATCATCGCGATGGTCAGTCCGATCAGCAACAGCCGCAATTCCGTGGGACCGGCCGCCAGATAGGATAGCTTGAACTCCCCCAGCACCCGTGCCGACAGATAGGCATGGATCGACAGCAGCAAATAGCCGGCCAGCGCCACCAGCGCGACATCCATGCGGATATAGGGGCTGGCGCCCATGCCGGCCAGAATCAGCAGAGTCGCCAGACCGTCGCAGCTATGGTCGATGAAATAGCCGTAGGAAGGACGCTCGATCTTGCGATAGCGGGCTAGGCTGCCGTCCATGGAATCGCCGAACCATTGCACCGCATAACCGGCGATGGCGAGCCACAACCAGTCGACGCCCCAGTTGCTCGCGGCATAGCCGGCGAAGATGGCAAAGGCGCCGACCATGCCGATCCCGGTCAACAAATCAGGCGTTACCCAGCGCGGCATGCGGGCGCACAACCAGTTGAGAAGGCGACGTTCCCCTACGGCCAGCACATTTTGCTGGATACGGGCGATGGGTGGGGCCGTGGGGCCGGATGGCAATGACATGGGGCTTTATGACGGAAGCGTGACGCCAAGACAATATTCGTTGCATCACACTCCGGAAAGCCATTGCCTATCTGCCCGCTTCAAGGCCAAAGGCGGCGTACGGAACGATTGCGACGTCTCGCGGAGGATATGATGAGCAAGGACCGGCCCCAGGATCTGCGCGACATAGTGGCGCGCATGGAACAGCGCCCGTCCAATCCGGTGCGGCGCGCGCGGCTGATGGTCGAGCAGGAAGTGCCGCCGGCGCGTCGTGGTCCCGGCTGGGACCGGCACTGGCGCGAACTGGAAGCCTATCTGGATGACAGCGTGGAATGGCGCATGCCGCAAGGGCTGGACGACATGCCGTCCGATGCGGACAAAAAGAGGGCCGATCCGAAGACCAGCCCTGAAAGTTTTTAGGAGAGGATGCCTGAAAGGCACGTTCTTTGTGCCTCGATCGTCATTTTTCCGCAAGTGCGAACGAGATGTTCGCACTTGCAAAAATTGCATTCGTAGCACAATGCAACGCTTTCCCTAGCGTAAAGCATGTTTACGCACAGCCTTTTAGCCGAACGGGGAAACGGGTTTCGCTATGCGACTCGGCCTGTCCCACGCGCGGAACCTATCAAATTGCTTGCGGCGATGAGGATTGGTAGATTCAATGATGGCGCAAGGAGGCGTTGCTATGAGTGATCTGATCTGGCTGTAGGAGGCGCGGATGCGCCGGGTCGAGCCACATCCCGCTGTCATACGGCGTGCCACGGGTCGATGATCGGCGGACCATCAGCGATATCATCTGCGTGATCAGGAATGGCCTGCGATGGCGCGATGCGCCTGCTGATTATGGTCCGCCCAAGACGATCCATAATCGTTTCATCTGATGGAGCCGGTTCGGGGTGTTCAACCAGATCTTCTCCACCCTCTCGACACAGGGTGGCAAGCCCGACCAGTTATGATCGGTGCGACACATTTAAAGGCGCACCGGACCACGGCCAGCTTGCTCTGAAGGGGTGGCTCCCAGACATATCGGACGCGCCAAAGATCGCCTGAATTCGAAGTTCCATGTCGTATGCGACGGCAGGGACGGACCGCTTATCATGTTGCTCAGCGAAGGCGAGATGAGCGACTATAAAGGCGCAGTCCTGATGCTCCATGCCCTACCCCGCGCCAAGGCCCTGCTCGGTGATCGGTGCTACGATGTCGACGGGTTCCGCAAGACACTCGCGGAGCGCTATATCGCCGCCGGCATTCCGTCAGAGAAAAGCCCAAAGACCCCGATCCGGCACGATCTCAAGCCCTATCGCCAACGCTACAAGATCGAGAACATGTTTGGCGGGCTCAAGGACTGGCGGCGCATCCATCCCCGCTACGACCGATGCGCACACCTTCATATCCTCCATCTGCATCGCCGCGACCGTTGTCTTCTGGATCAATCAATGAGTCATGAGCTTAGTCATTCAAACCCCAACCAACCAACTGCAATCGCTCCAGATCTAAACATATGCCATGTAATTCCTGTAGCTTAAGTCCGATGTGGAACAGCGATTGGGTATGAATTCGTATGCGCAACTTGCCCCGCAAGGCGTGCTGTGCCAGCCCTGGATGAAGATGCAGGCGATCGTGCAGACGCCACACGGGGAGGCAGGATGACGCAGGCGACAGAAAAGCCGAAGCAGGGCTTGGCCGGGTTATGGAATATCAGCTTCGGCTTTTTCGGCATCCAGATCGGTTTTGCACTACAGAATGCCAATATGAGCCGCGTCTTCCAGTCGCTCGGCTCCAATATTGAAAGCCTGTCCGTTCTCTGGATCGCCGCGCCCTTGACCGGTCTGCTGGTGCAGCCGATCATCGGCCATCTTTCGGACCGGACATGGCTTGGCCGCCTTGGCCGCCGCCGCCCTTATTTTTTGCTGGGTGCTATCATGTCCGCCCTTGCGCTGTTGGGCATGCCGCAAAGCGACGGGCTGCTAATGGCGGCACTGTTGCTCTGGCTGCTCGACGCCAGCCTCAATATCTCGATGGAGCCGTTCCGCGCCTTTGTCGGCGACATGCTGCGCAAGGACCAGCATACGGTGGGTTATGCGGTGCAGACCGCCTTCATCGGGGCAGGCGCGGTGGTGGGATCGCTC
The DNA here is from genome assembly GCF_031843765.1 of Sphingobium sp. WCS2017Hpa-17. Lineage (NCBI taxonomy): Bacteria > Pseudomonadati > Pseudomonadota > Alphaproteobacteria > Sphingomonadales > Sphingobiaceae > Sphingobium > Sphingobium sp. WCS2017Hpa-17. The sequence goes on along the minus strand of NZ_JAVTIV010000002.1, from coordinate 360,688 downwards.
TTCCCCTGGCTGCTGGAGCATCTGGGCGTCGCCAATGTCGCACCGGTGGGGCACGTGCCCGACACGGTGCGATTCAGCTTCTGGGCCGGCGGCGCGGCGCTGTTTGCGGCGGTGCTATGGACGGTGCTAACGACCCGCGAATATGCGCCGGAGGAGATGCGGGCCTTTGCCGACGCGGAAGAGAGGGCGGCCGCCGTAACCGATCTGTCCACCCGTGGCATCGCGCCATGCTTCGCCTGGATTGGCGGCGGCCTGATCGTGGCACTTCTGGTCGAACAGTGGGAAATGCAGAAGGAAGTCTATCTGCTGGGCATGCTGCTGGCAGGCTATGGACTCGCCAGTGTGGCCGCGATCCTGCTGGCGCGAGCCGGGCGGGAAACCAATATGCTGGCGCATATCGTCGGCGACATTGGCAGCATGCCGCCGATCATGCGCAAACTGGCATTGATCCAGTTCTTCAGCTGGTCGGCGCTGTTCATCATGTGGATTCACACCACGCCGGTCGTGGCCCAGTATATGTTCGGATCGGCCGACCCGGCCAGCGCCGCCTATCAGGCTGGCGGCAATTGGGTAGGTGTCCTTTTTTCCGTCTATAATGGCGTGGCGGCTGTTGCGGCATTGACTCTGCTGCCCTGGCTCGCCGCGCGGATCGGCAAGGCGCGGGCCCATGCCCTGTGCCTGATTGCAGGAGCTGCGGGGTTCGGCAGTATCCTGGTGCTGCGCGATCCGCAATTGCTGCTGCTGAGTGAAGTGGGGATCGGCATTGCCTGGGCCTCCATCCTCGCCATGCCCTATGCCATGCTGGCGTCCAGCCTGCCGCAGGCTAAGCTTGGCGTCTATATGGGAGTTTTCAATATCTTCGTCGTGGTGCCACAACTGCTAGTCGCCACCGCCATGGGCTCAATCATGAAGGCCTTCTTTCCCGGCGACCCGATCTGGACCATGGCCTTTGCCGCTGCGACGCTGCTGCTCGCAGCGCTGGCGACCCTGCGGATCAAAGCCTGAAACAGGCTTGCTCCTGATTAACTTCGCACATTTCCCGCTTATCCTGACATTTCCTGTCCCGAATAGGAAATTATCTTGCGGATAACATTTGAGCCTCGCCCTATTCTTGTAACCGACAGGGGTAGTGTAAGGTCAAGACTTATTCAATCGCTTCCCGAGCAGGTGCTTGATCGGTTCGATGGCAGCGTGAGGAGACGTTGCGATGCGTGATTTGATCTGGTTGTCGGATGCGCCGATGTGCCGGATCCAGCCATATTTGCCGCTATCTCAGGATCTGTTTGAAAATGCGCTTCTGGCGCATCTGCACCAGCCTGCGTCCCCAAACGGATCGGGCGCACCAAAGCCCGTCCTGAGCACATTCGAAGATGATGCATTACATCTTATCATTTTCACATAGTTGATAGTTATAGCGTGCCTATAGACATTTCATAATGCTATGATTTATACTGTTATATTTATATATTTATGGATTAAATATAATTCTGTCACGATATTTAAAAATACAAAATTCAAAAAAAAGACAAATTTCGGTGAAATTTTAATAAAGTTATTTCAATAAGTTAATTTTGCCTAAAAGTTATAACCACTCTTGTTAATTGACTTTAATTCGCATCAGCACCCTATTTTCCAACAGGTCGCTCAATCAGGAAATAGAGTCGCGTCCGGCAACGGGCTGCACTGGATTCTTGTTAATTTTGGGGGTGACCATGCACGATATCATCGATTCACCATATCCTCTGGGCGATCATGCCGCGCGCCTGTTTCAGGAAGGCGTGCGTACGGTCGTGCGCTATTACAACAACAAGAACTCGTCGACCTTCCCATCCAAATGCCTGACGCCCGCCGAATATGGCAAGCTGACGGCGGCCGGACTGAGAGTCGCCGTGGTATTCCAGCAGCGCGGCGGTGCCGGCGGTTTTCTGGACGATTTTAGTGCAGGAAAGGGTACGCGCGACGCCAACCGAGCGATGACACTGGCCGCGACGATCGGTCAGCCGGCGGGGTCCGCCATTTATTTCGGCGTAGATCATGATTTCTTCCGGAACAGCGAACTGGATCAGATCGACCGCTACTTCGCCGAGGTGAACGCGGCACTCGGTGGGCGTTTCCGAGTTGGAGTCTATGGGTCGGGTGCGGTCTGTTCGCGGCTGAAATCGACCGGTCACGCCACGTTATTCTGGCTTCCCGCCTCCTTGGGCTGGTCCGGATCGAAGGCGTTCCTGGCATCGCAGCAATGGACGCTCTTCCAGAAATTCCAGGAGTTGCAATCGAGCTTTGGCCGGTTCGATTATGATGGCAATATCTTCAATCCCGCCTTCGAAGATTTCGGTGAGTTCGGCGCGACCCCGCAGCAGCATCTGCCCCCGTCCAAACGGCAGGGCAGCGAAGGCATTGCCGTGTTCGAGGTGATCGCGCGCAGCGGCCTGCGCCTGCGCGGCGGCGCGGGCGACGGCTTCACCGTGCTCCAGACGCTGCCGTTGGGGACCATCGTGCACGGGCTGGGGCAGGAAGGCGATTGGGTACAGGTGGACATCGACGGCGACGGGATAGCCGACGGTTTCATGGCACGCGCCTTTCTGAAAGCGCTGGCGGGCGGATTACCGTTGGCGTCGGCTCCGGCAATCCCGCGCCCATATGTCGTCGCGCAGGCCGAGCTGGCTCTGGACGTGCGCGAGGTGACAGGTCCACAGAACAATCCGCGCATTGTCATGTACCACAGCAGCACATCGGGTGGTGCGGCATCGGACGAAACCGCCTGGTGCTCATCCTTCGTCAACTATTGCGTTGAACAGGCCGGATTGAAGGGCACCGATAGCAAATGGGCGCGCAGTTGGCATGATGAGGGCTGGGGCGAGGCGGTGACCGATGATCCGCACCCTGGCGACATCGTCGTGTGGCGGCGGCAATCCGCCAGCGGCGACGGCGGCCATGTCGGCTTCTTTGTCGAAAAGATTGGCAGCGATATTATCCGCGTGCTGGGCGGCAACCAGAGCAACCGCGTCCGCATATCCGATTATCCGGTCAAAGGAACGCTGGGGGCGATGAAATATACGCTGCTATCCATTCGGCGTTGAGGAAAGAGAGGGCGCAGCCCGCGACCGGGGGACAGACAATGGTCGGAAGAAAATTTTGGCAACGCAAGCCCGCAGAAGCGGGAGCCGGAGCGGTCGTAACCTTGTGGCAGGGTATTATCGCCTGGCTCAGAGGTGATCCGATATCAACCGAGCCAGCAATGACCACTGCCGAATATACCGAAATGATCAAGGAACGGGCACGCGAAGTCGTGCGCGAACGCCGGGCAATATTGGATCACGCCGGTCTGCAAACGCCTGTGCCCCACGCATCGATGGGCCTCGCCTGTTCAGGCGGCGGTATTCGCAGCGCGACGATTTCGCTGGGCATCGCCCAGGCGCTGGCCCGCAAGCAGCGGCTTCTGGATTTTGACTATTGTTCGACCGTGTCGGGCAGTGGTTATTTCGGCAGCTTTCTCGGCAGTCTGTTCCTTCCAGATGGCGTGCGTGGACCAGAAATGCCCAATGGCCCGGCCGAACCTGCACCCGAAGAGTTGTCGGCCAAGGCGCATTTCGCCCAGTCGGCACTGACCGACCAGGCCAGCCTGACCGCCAAAAATATCGGTACCCAAGCAGAGCCGAGGTGGATTCGTCATCCTGTACGCTGGCTGCGCGAGCATAGCCGCTATCTCGCACCCAACGGCACATCAGACTTTATCGCGGCGGGTGCTTATCTGATCCGCAACTGGATCGCGATGATCTATGTCTTCGCGTTACCGATCGCGCTCGCATCGATCCTGCTAATCGCAGCCTCGTTCGCAATGGCGGATTACAGGGAGCCAACGCAGGAACGGCTGAAGCAAGAAATGAGCGAGGTCGCACAGGCCGATGCGGCGGTAAAAGGCAACATCGCGGACATTTTGTATATCGAGCCCAAGGCGCCACCCCCCTGCAATTGCGTGCCAAAGCCCAAAAGCGAAGTCGGCATCATCCTGAGCCCGGTGTGGCTGCTGGCGGCTGTGGCGGTATTCCTGGGTCTGTCGGTTGGCGTCAGCTATTGGCTGACCGAATATCTGTCCGATCGCGGATCGGCGCTACGGCTGGCGCTGCGCAAGGTGACGCAGAGCAAGAGTCTGGACAGGGTGCGCGCCTGGCTGGATTGGCTGGGCAATCCGACGGTGCGCATCACGCTGGTGATTTCGGGGACGGCCGCAGGTGTGGTCGCGGCCGGCGGCCTGTGGCTTTGGATGCGCCGAAATGCAGACCTGCGGGTCAGTTGGCGCGGGATGGACGTGCTGATGGGCATCACCGTCGCGCTCACGATCATGGCCTGTATCGCCTGTATTTTCGCGGCATGGCAGATCAACCGATCCAATATCACGGAGATTGGCAAGCGCGACGCCTTCACACCTGAAATCCGCCGGATACTGACGCGCTGGAGTGCCGACTGGCTGACATGGGCGCTCATTATCGCGGGCATTGCGACCGTCGATACGCTGGGCCTGACCGGCTTTGCATGGATACGCGCGGCGTCGGGCGATGCTTCCTTCTTTGCCGGCGTCGCCACACTGGCAGCGCCACTGGGCGCGTGGATCATCAACAAGCTGCCAAGCTGGTTCAAGGATGGCAGCGGTACGCTCAGTCGATGGATCGGCCGCTATCTGTGGACTGCCGCTCTGGTTGCCGCGCTTGCGCTATACATGTTGCTGGCGGTGTCGATCCACATCGGCATCCAGTATCTGCTGTTCGACAATCAGCAATGGGCGATACCCGGCCGATTCGCGCCACTCAGCCGTTTCGGTGATGTCAGCATCGGAACCGTAATGCTGTTCCTGTGCTTCATCGTCGGATTGCTGTTCCGCTTCACCGGAGCGTCGCAGGGCTTCATCAACCTGTCGTCACTGCACGCAATCTACGCCTCGCGCCTGACCCGCGCCTATATCGGCGGCAGCAACATGCAGCGGCTTGCGTTGAACGGCGCGCCGGGCACGCTCACACGGTCCGAACGGTCGATCATGGAGAGCGACCCGCAGGACCAGATTCCGATTCATGTCTATCAAAAGACACGCACGGCCGCGCCCATCCACTTGATAAACGTCACGCTGAACGAGACTAAGGGCGCCGACAAGTCACAGATGCTGGAACGCGATCGCAAAGGCGTACCGCTGGTCTTCGCACCTGAAGGCGTGTTCATGGACACCGCCAAGCTGGTGTCCCAGCGGACGCATTTCCGCTGGGACGAATTGAAGAAATATGGGGTGGAGACGCTGTCTCTGGGACAGTTATGCGCAATTTCCGGCGCCGCGGCCTCCACGGGCATGGGCGCACGTACCAGCCTGGGTGGGTCACTGGCGCTCAGCTTCGCCAATATCCGCCTGGGCTATTGGTGGCGCGTAGGCCGGATGATTCAGGAGGCGGACGGCATCAACTCACGGTGGAAAGCGCGTGCGTTGGTCTGGCTGCTCGGGACCATCACCTATTTCTACCTCGCCCGCGAGATGCGGGGACTCTACACGCGGGACACCGCCTACATCAATATATCGGACGGCGGCCATTTCGAAAATAGCGGCGCCTATGAACTGTTGCGGCGCAATGTGCAGACCATCGTCGTGGCCGACAATGGCGCCGACCCGCGCTTTCTGTTCGGCGACATGGAAAATCTGGTGCGCAAGGCACGCATCGATCTGGGTATGGCGGTGGTCGTGGCCGACCGGACGGAGGTGGAGGCGCTCATCGGCCGGGATGGCGCTGCCCTGTTCCTGAACGGATCGGACGAGGACTGGCGCGTCCGCGCTGCCGCCCGATCGTCCGACGGGCTGGCTGCGGCCCCCAAGGATGCAGCTTTCTGCTTGCTGCTCAAGGTCCATCAGCGCCCCTGGAACGGCAAGACGGGCGACTTCGAGGTGGAAGAGAAGCTGACCGGCCATATCGTGTGGATGAAGCCCCGCCTGTTCGAGGGGCTGCCGGTAGACATCACTGGCTATGCGACCGAACATCCCAGCTTCCCACAGGAAAGCACCGGCGACCAGTTCTTCGACGAAGCGCAATGGGAAAGTTATCGCGCACTGGGCTATTCGATGATGAAGCAGTTGCTGGAACGATCCGCCCACAAGGAAAATATCCTGCGGGAGATCAATCGGAGTGAAGGTTGGAACGTCGTCTGGCCAAAGGACAAGGATGACGGAGAGCCATGACATCAGCGACGCGAAGCCGCCAAAGGCAAGATAGCACGTTATCCTGCGGGAAGGAGATGCGGTGCATGCTGAAACGTCGTGGAGAAAATCCGACGTTCCTGGTGCGGCACGCGGCGGTTCTGTTCCAGTAACCGGGTATACATCGCGTCGATGCCTATTTGATCCAAGAAGCGATTGCACGCCTGACGCAACCTGTGTTCACAAAGCCGGGCCGCCGTCGACGCATTCTTACGAACAGGCTGGCTTTGACGACCGATGCGTTCGACGTATCCACTACTCGGCAAACACGGCATATGACTACGGCGACGACTGACACGCGCGCCGCAGCGATAGAAAATAGGCATAAGATTTACAGGAAAGCGATCAAGGTAGATGAGCTTGCGGAACACCTAAAGACGCGGGTCTTTGCCGACGCGGAAGAGAGGGCAGCCGCCGAATAGCGAACGGTGTGTATCTGGGCAGTGAAAATGATCCGCTGAACGACCATTTTGGTTCTCCCCCAATACGCAGAAGGCGCCGGCAGGATCATGGGATCCGCCGGCGTTTCTCAGACCGCAAGCGGCCACATCATTCGATGTCGGGCGCGGCATTTTCCGGGGTTGCGAGTGGGCCGCCCTTCACCGCTGGTCCGCCCTTTAGATAATGGGCCAGCCAGCCCTGCACCTCATGATAGAATTGGCGACTGTCTTCAGGCTTTGTGATCCAGTGCCAGGCGTCGGGGAAGATGAGCAGCCGGCTGGGCACCTGCATCCGCTGCAATGTCGACCATGTTTCCAGCGTGTTCGACATCGGCACGCGATAGTCGCGCTCGCCTGCCGTCAGCAGCATCGGCGTCTTCCAGTCCTTGGCATAAGTGATCGGGCTCTGGTCGCGCCACACCTTGCTGTCGCCCCAGGGCGGACCGCCGCTCGCCACTTCGCGGCCATAGTTGAAGTCGCTGGTGCCCCACTGGGTCAGCAGATCGACCTCGCCCGCATGGCTGACGATGCATTTATAGCGGGTGGTCGTGGCTTCCATCCAGTTGGCGAGATGCCCGCCATAGCTGGCACCGCCGATGCAGGCATTGGCGGTGTCGATGAAACTGAATCGCTTGCCCGCCTCATCCACGGCCCGATTGATTTCGTCGGCCGGGCCGCGCAGCGGGTCCAGCTTGATCGCGCGGGCAAAGGCTTCGCCATAGCCGGTCGATCCGGTATAATCGGTCATCAGCACGACATAACCGGCGCTGGCCAGCAGATGATAGTTCCAGCGCAGACCGATCTGGTCGGCGTTGGACGATGCCGGCCCACCGTGCATCAACACCATCAGCGGATATCTCTTGGCCGGGTCGAACGCAGGCGGCGTCACGATCATATTGTGGATGCGGCGCCCCTTGTCGCTGGTAAACCAGAAATGCTGGGGGCTTGACCAGTCGATCGTCGCCGCGAGCGCCGTGTTGACGTTGGTCAGGTTGGTATGACGGCCCGTCCGGTGATCGATACGCACGATTTCGGCCGGGTTCACCGCGCTGCCATAGCTGGCGATCAGCGCAGTCGATTTGGCGTCGGACGGAATGTCGATCGCGCTATAGCCGCCGACCTTGGGCGCAACCACCAGTTCGGGTTTGCCACCGGCAACCGGCAGACGATAAACATTTTCCATGCCCGCATCGGGCACCGTCAAATACAGCGTCCGGCTGTCGGGCGTGATGGCATAGCCGTCCACTTCGCGATCGAACGCGCCCGTCAGCAGCGTCGCAGCGCGCCCCGCAGGCCAGTCGATGCGATGCAGCCGTGCCAGATCATAGACATCTTCGCCCTGGCTGTTGAACTTTACGATCAGGCTTTTGCCATCGGGCGTGAATTTGGGATCGGCATATTCACCCAGGGTTGATGTGGCCAGAGTCGGTTCGCCGCCGTCTGCCGGCATCCGGTAGAGGCCATAATTGACCCGCGCATGGGCGGCATCCCAGCGCTGGGTGGTCGCGATGAACAGGATTTCGCTGCCATCGGGACTCCAGACAGGCGACAGAGTCATGCCGCCGTCATTTTGCGGATTGCCGCCAAAGCCCTCCGCTTGGGCAAGCTGCGTCGTCGAGATGACATCGCGTGCAGCCGCGCCTTCAGACAAGGGTTGCACCCACAGGCTGGGCCGGCGATCGTCCAGCCAGTCGTTCCAATAGCGGATCGGGAAATGCTCGTAGACCCGCATGGAGAATTTGCGGGCCTTACGCTCTTCGGCTGCTTTCTTGTTAGTCGCAGCGTCGACCGCGCCGGGATAGACCAGGCTTTCGAACAGTATCGCCTGTCCATCGGGGCGCCATTGCGGCCGGGCCGCGCCGGTCGGCACATCGGTCGCGCGTCGCGCCTCACCGCCCGCAAGGTCGAGGATGTAGACCTGCGCCACATCATCGCCTTCCCGCTTGGCAGAAAAAGCGATGCGGCGGCTGTCGGGCGCCCAGGCGGGGTCGCTCTCTCCTGCCTTGCCCGACGTCAGCCGCCGTGGCGCCGCGCTGCCGTCGGCTGGCACGATCCAAAGATCGCTGACCGATCCATCCTTCGCATAGGACGGCTCTGTCAGTGTATAGAGAACCCATTTGCCGTCCGGGCTGGTCACCGGCGTGCCGACCCGTTTCATCATCCACAGCGTCTCATGCGTCAGCACCTGCTTGGGCTGGGCGAGCGCGGGCGCGCTGCCCAAGCCCGCGACCATCGCCGCGGAAATCAGAAGACGTGCAAATTTTCTCATAATCGCCCCCATTTCATTTATCACCCCTGCCGCCATCCACCGGGCAAGCAGGTCTGTACGCGTCACTTTGAGGGAGAGTGGCAGCGAGATGTCAATCCATTCGTCAGTTCGTCAGCCGCGCTCGACCGAGCAGGGCATGGGAAATTGCATCGACAAATGGCGGCAGCCGAATGCAGTTTGAACAGAAGACGCGCGGCATCCTCACCGCACATTACAAATTTGCAACGGAACAGAAAAAACTCTGAAACCTTTCGTTCGCGGGAAAAAGATTTCCGCAGACCAGCCATGGCGCTGCCCTGCGGCGTAGCAAGGACGGTTGATATGGCAGGAAGACGCAGTTGGTCCGCCCTCATCTTGGGAATGATCGTGGGCTTGATAGGCGCTGTCCTTGCCACAGGCGGGGCCTGGCTCGCCACATTGGGTGGCTCGCTCTATTACCTGCCTGCCGGTCTTGCCATGATGGTGTCGGGCTATCTGCTGATCCGCGGTCGCATGAAGGGCGCATGGCTCTATATCGCCATCGTCGCTGTCACTATCCTCTGGGCTTTCCTTGATGCGCAGAACAATCTGGCCTGGGCGTTGGTGCCGCGCATCATCGCGCCGATCGTCTTGCTGGTCGCCACAATCCTCGTCATGCCCACGCTGACACGGGCGCCCCACAAGTGGCGCAACGCCGTTGTCGGCGTGGGTGCAGTGGTTCTCGTCACGGGCCTTCTATTCACCTTCCTGGGCACGAGAAGCGATGTCGTCGCTGCCCTGCCAGCACAAAATTCACTGGGGATGACCGATCCGTCGGGCATGGCGACCGGCCCCGACTGGCCCGCCTATGGCGGCACAGGTGCCGCCCGCCGCTATTCACCCCTGACGCAGATCAATGCAGGCAATGTCGCGCAACTGCGGCAGGTTTGGCTCACCCACACCGGCGACATGCCGCGGACGCCAGCCGCCGCCGCGCAATATGGCGCGGAAACGACTCCGCTCAAGGTCGGCAACATGCTGTACCTCTGTTCGGCGAAGAATGTGATGATCGCGCTCGACGCCGCCAGTGGCAATGAAAAGTGGCGCTTCGATCCGAAGGTCAGGGATGAGTGGATACCCTATACCGCCGCCTGTCGCGGGGTCAGCTATTATGCGGTGCCCACCGCGAAAGCCGGCACACTTTGCGCGCGCCGCCTGATTGAAGGGACGCTGGACGCGCGCCTGATCGCCGTCGACGCAGAAACCGGACGTCCATGCAGCGGTTTCGGCGACAACGGTCAGGTCGATGCGAAAATCGGCATGGGCAAGGTGTTTCCCGGCCTCGTCTCCATCAATTCGCCGCCAGTCATCATTCGCGGCATAGCGGTGACTGGGCACCAGACGCTCGATGGGCAGCAACGCTGGGAACCCTCCGGCGTTATCCAGGGCTTCGACGCCGTCACCGGCAAGTTGCGCTTCGCCTGGGACATGATGCACCCGGACTGGAACGGCTATCCGCCCGTCGGGCAGCACTGGTCGCGTGGTACGCCCAATATGTGGACGATTGCCAGCGGCGACGAGAAACTGGGCCTTGTCTATCTGCCCATGGGCAACAGCACGGTCGATTATTGGAGCAGCATGCGGTCGCCGGTGGAGAACAGCTTCGGCACCTCCATCGTCGCGCTCGACGTGACGACCGGAAAGCCCCGCTGGACATTCCAGGCAGTCAAGAACGACGTCTGGGACTATGATTTCGGCAGCCAGCCGACCCTGATCGACTATAAGGGCAAGGCGGCCCTGCTCGTCTCGTCCAAGCAGGGCGACATGTATGTGCTTGACCGTGTCACCGGTCGACCGCTCACGCCGATCGGTACGATCCGTGCGCCCGGTGGCGGCGTCGAGCCGCAACAGCGCGCGCCCACACAAATCGTCTCGCTGTGGCATACGCTGCGCAAGGCGCCGCTCACGGAATCCGATATGTGGGGCATGTCGCCCATCGATCAGATGATCTGCCGCATCAACTTCCGCCGGGCGAGCTACAAGGGTTTCTTCACGCCGCCGGAAACCGATCGCCATTCGATCGAATATCCCGGCTATAATGGCGGCACCGACTGGGGCAGCGTCGCGGTCGATCCAACACGCGGTGTTATCGTCGCCAATTATAACGACATGCCCAACTATGTCCGCCTGGTGCCCCGTGCCGACGCCAATCGAAAGGGCTGGTATACCCGCGAACAGAAAGCGGCGATGGCCCAGGCGTCGCTGAAAGCCGAAAAGGGCGGCAATGCCAGTCACAGCGACAAGCCCCACGCAGAAGGAGCGGGCGATCCGCAGGCTGAAACGCCCTATGCCATCGACGTTAATGCCGGCTGGCAGATGCCCTTTACCGGCATGTTGTGCAAACAACCGCCCTATGGCGGTATTCGCGCGATCGACATCGCTACCGGCAAGACGCTGTGGGATCGTCCGTTCGGTTCGGCGCGCAAAAATGGCCCCTTCGGCATTCCCAGCCATCTGCCGCTGACCATCGGCACGCCCAATAATGGCGGTGCGGTCGTCACGGCAGGCGGCATCATCTTCATCGCCGCGGCGACGGACGACCTGTTCAAGGCCATCGACCTCAAAACCGGCAAGATCCTGTGGCAACAGGCGCTTCCGGCGGGCGGTCAGGCGACGCCGATGGTCTATGAGCAGGATGGGCGCGAATATGTGGTCCTGATGACGGGCGGCCATCATTTCATGAAGACGCCGATCGGCGATCAGGTGATCGCATGGGCGCTGCCGGAAAAGGGCTGACCATCGGCGCCGAGACCGGCATGCAGGACAGTCTGAATCAATCTACCTTAGGTTCAGCAAGGAACTGAACCCTGCACAGCACAGCCTGATGACCACCCCGTTGCCCGCCATATACACATGGCGGGCAACGGGATTGCAGCCTGAAAACCAAGTCCATTGCCATCCGCTTGCCCATCGCGTTCCCGGTCTAGTTCAGAACCTGCTTGGCGAACGTCAGGCCAAAGGGCGGAAGCGCTCGGCGTGCCCAAAGCGCTGGATGCAGCCATCAGCCTCGACATCCTGTACATGCTGTCGCTCGACCTCAGCATCTGCGGCGTGATGGAGGGCAATGTCGATCCCCAGACCTTCCTGCCGGAACTGATCCCCCTCAATGCCGGAGGGGCGTTCCCCTTTGCGAAGCTGATGCCACACTATCGGCTGGAGGATATCAATCAAGCTGCCGCCGACCAGTATGACAGCAGTTGCGATAAGGCCGTGCTGGGGATGGATTGATGCCTTCTGCGGGGCGAGCTATTTCCGTGCCGGCACGGACCACCTCGACATAACGTAAGAAGGCACGCTGTCGCATAAAACCGAGTAAATCGAGCATCAGCGTAACGGCACTGCCACGACGTCACCACTTCGCCCCCGAACATGGAGGCCCATTGCAACGGGCCTGATCGGGGTGCCGAACGCAACACCTATCGCTCCATTCGCCGGTTCATTCTTTCTCAATCCTCAAAAGATTTTCCTCGCGATTATACAGTATAGACCATGATGGCGTCGATATGGTCATGGTGTCCGAACTGATTGTAAAAACCAACTCCGGATCAAAAAATCTGAACAGCAGGCGTCCCTTTCAATCCACGTCTTCCGGTTTCATTTCGCGCAGCGGTTCGCCATTATGGAGATAGGCCGGCGCCTCGATCAGGATGAACGCGATCCGGCAGGGTTTGTCCGTAACATTGCGCCACAAATGATTGGTCCCGCGTTGCACGATGATGCCGCCCTCCCGAACCAACGTCTTGCGACCGTCATCCAGTTCCAGTTCGATTTCGCCCGACATTACGATGCCATAATCGATGCTGTTGGTGCGATGCATGGGCGACTGCTTGCCAGGCAGCATATCAACTATACGGATCACCGAGCCCTGATTGAGCGTCAGCCCGGCGTCGCGTTCACGACCGTCGGTTTCGTCATTATTGTCGGCCGGCACCGTCTCGGTCGTCCAGAGCAGCAGAAAGGATGCGTCGCCGGAAGGAACCATCCGGGTGGGCGCCACATCATCGGACTTGAAGATCGCGCGGCCGTCGGCATTGTGCCCGGTGACGACGCGCTGGACCGGCGGCAGGCCGGAATCGCTGAATTCTGCCATGCTCATGCTCCTTGATACGCTATGATTTGCTGGTCGATGACACCGAAGGGCGAACGGCCGTCCGCCAGTCGCGCATCCATGCGGACGCGGTCGCCAAAGCGCATGAACTGCGTCCGGGGGGCGCCTTCATCGACGATTTCGATGCCGCGCCGTTCAGCGATGCAGGACGAACCGACCTCCCGGAAATTGCTGTTCGACACCGTTCCCGAACCGATCACGGTCCCGGCTGGCAAATGGCGGGTCCGCGCCGCATGGGCGACCAGTTCGTGAAAGCCAAAGCTCATGGGCTCACCATTGGCCGCGCCAAAACGCTCCCCGTTCCAGTCGACCAGCAGGTCCAGACAGACCCGGCCATCCCGCCACTGATCCCCTAACTCGTCCGGCGTCACGGCGAAGGGCGCCATCGAACAGGCGGGCTTGGCCTGGATCCAGCCAAAGCCGGTCTTCATTTCCGGACCGGCCAGAAAGCGCAGGGACCAGTCGTTGATCTGCACGATCAGCCGGATATGGGCGATCGCGTCCTGCGCGCTCGTGCCCATCGGCACCGCATCGACAATGATGCCGAATTCGCCTTCGAAATCAATGCCAAGCGCCTCGTCAGGCATTTCTACATCTTCACCAGAACCATAGAAATGATCGGACAATCCCTGATACATCAGCGGCAGCCCGGTTTTTGCCGGCTGCACGCCCAGCACCTTGTCCATCAGCGCGCCGTGGCTTTCAAAGGCCGACCCATCGAGCCACTGCCACGACCGGGGCAATGGCGCGCGTAGCAATGCTACGTCCAGCATATGCGGAAATTCCTGCGTGGCGGCCAGCGCCGGGCCAAATGTATCCCAGCTTTCCAGCGCCTGCTGAAGCGTCGCCACGGGCGCGGCAGCATAGTGGCTACCCTCAGGCGACACCATGATCAACTGCCCATCGGCGGTCCCGTCACAGAGCGTTGCCAGCCGCATATCGTCTCCTTTGTCGATCTTTGATGCGGCGATGCAGGATGCTCGTGCGACGGTCAAAGCCAATTCATCGATACCGTAGTTCCACAAATTCAATTTGATCGGCGCTTGGGCCAACGCTCTTAATAGCTTGTGATAATCTGCGTCCGGCTCATGAGCCGACCCAAAAAGGATGCCCGATGTTCGAACCTTTCCCCGGAAATTATGTCTGGAATCTCGCGACGAATCTGGCCCTTGTCTGCGGCGGCAATCATGGCGAAATCGACGAAGCCAACCGCCCGATCATGGACGCGGCAAAGGCCGGTGCGGACGCTGGCAGCGCACAAATGTTCGATAGCTGGATCAAGGTCGCCGATCAGGTTGCGGCCAATGCGCAGGCAGATGAGGCACAGGGCTATGCCCTGTCAGCCGGCACCAAATATCTGCGCGCGTCGGGCTATTATCTGGCCGCCGAACGGATGCAGAGCCGCGACTATGCCCCGCGCTGGGCGGCCTATGAAAAAGGCATGGACCTGTTCCACAAGGGCGCGAAACTGCGCGGCCTGCATGTCGACAAGGTGGAAATTCCCTATGAAGGCGGCAGCTATACCGGCATCTTCTATCATGACGGATCGGGCACGCCCCGCCCCGCTTTAGTGTCGGTCAACGGCCTTGATTCCATGAAGGAACAGGTGTGCATGGCGGGACATGGTCAATCCAATCTGGAACGCGGCATCAATACGCTGTTCATCGACCAGCCGGGCACCGGCGAAGCGATCCGCAAACGCGACCTGCCCGCCATTTATGATGGCGAACGCTGGGGTACGCCCGCGCTGGAATATCTGCTGACGCGCGACGATGTGATCCATGACCGGATCGGTATTTTCGGCCTGTCCTTTGGCGGTTACCATGCGCCGCGCATCGCCGCGAACGAACCGCGCTATGCCTTGTGCGCGGTGATGGGGGCCAATCATGTCTGGGGCAAGCGCCAGCGCGAACGTGTCGTCAATGAAGGCGAAAACCCCGTGCCCCATTATTGGGACCATGTGATGTGGGTGTTCGGCATCAATGATCGCAACGTATTTCTGGAATATGCGGATCGGATCACGCTCGACGGGCAGGTGGAAAAGATCCAGGTCCCCTTCCTTATCACACATGGCGAAAATGATCGGCAAATCCCGGTTTTCAATGCGCAGCGCAGCTATGATCAGGCGGTCAACAGCCCCGCGCGCCACATGCGCATCTTCACCGCGAAGGATTTCGAGGTTGAACATTGCGGCGCCGACAACGGCACGGGCATGCGCGACTATATCGCCGACTGGTGCGCCGAAACCTTCGCGAAGATCGGCTGATGACCGATTTCACCTTTCACCATGGCGGCATCTCCGTTCCAAATCTGGAGGAAGCGATCCACTGGTACGCCCGCGTGCTGGGCTTCGAGCTGGAAAGGCGCTTCTATATCGACGCGGCCCGGTCGCACACAGCTATGGTTCGCAAGGGTTCGCTGCGCTTCGAAATCTTCGAGGTCGACGGCGCCGCTCCACTGCCCGAAGACAGGCGCTCTCCCCCGCTCGACCTCAAAACCCATGGCAATAAGCATGTCGCCTTCCAAGTCGCCGATCTGGAAGCTTTTCTTGAGGATATGGAAGCCAAGCAGGCTGATATTGCTTTCATCGTGCGGGAAGCATTCGGGAAGGGTTGCTTCATCCGCGACTGCGCCGGCAATCTCATCGAATTTGTCGAGGGCTGACAGTCCAAATGGCGACAAGCGGGCGGCCAGTTATCGAACGCTTGCACCGAACGGCTTTGTATCTCGACTTCGGCTAGGCTGCGTTGACAAAGTGGATTCCCAATTGGCCTGATTTCTGATTCAGAGCTTCTCTTTGCGAGGAGCAATGATGGGCCGGGGCGATCTAACGGACGAGGAATGGGATGTGATTGCGGGGCTTCTGCCGTCGGAGCGCGGTCGCAAGTCCCGTCCTGCCCATGACAACCGGCGTTTCCTCAACGGAATGCTGCATGTGTTGCGTGTCGGCTGTCCGTGGCGGGATATGCACGAACGCTATGGTCTGTGGAATTCGGTCCATGTGCGGTTCCGGCGCTGGGCCGAACAAGGCGTGTGGGATGCGATCCTGGCGACATTGGTGGAATTGGGACTGACCGACGACTGGCAGCACATGATCGACAGCACCATAGTTCGCGGCCATGTTTCGGCAGTGGGCGGAAAAGGGGGGCTTGTGCGCAGGCTCTTGGTCGATCACGCGGCGGCTTTACGTGCAAGGTCCACGCCTGCTGTGACAATCAGGGACGCCCTATCGGCTTCATCCTGACCGGCGGTGAAGCATCCGATTATGGTGCTGTCGATGCCCTCATGGCGATCCCCGTTACCACGCCCAAGGCGCTGCGGGCCGACAAGGGCTATGACGGCGATGCTGTCCGCCAAAATCTGCTGATGCACGGCATCCTGCCGATCATCCCGTCCAAGGCCAATCGCCGCGAACCCATTCCCTGCGACTTTCGCCGCTATCGTGACCGAAACCGCATCGAGCGCATGTTCGGGCAACTCAAGCAGTTCCGCCGTGTCGCCACGCGATACGACAAAACTGCTCTATCCTTCGCAAGCTTCCTAAACCTCGCCGCCATTCGCAAATGGCTGTCACACTTTGTCAACGCGGCCTAGCTTATGGCTCTTACCAGAGCTTATCGGCTACAAGTGCGCGCTGCCGGGTTCAACGCAGGCTCAGCATTACCACGCTGTGGGGCGGCAGTGCCATGGTCACCCCGTCGTCCGTCCGCGTCGCACCGTCGAACGCCGCTGGCCGCACCACATCCGGCGATGCGAAATCGTTGTGCGACTGGACATCGGGGGCGGTCAGGATGCGGCCCTCAATGGTGGAAGCCGTCACGCCCTGGAGTTTCGCCGTTACGGTGACGGACCGGTTGGCATCCGTGTTGGTGAAGGCGATATGGACCCGACCTGCCTTGTCCCGTGCTGCCGCTGCACTGACTGCGGGAGCCGTCCATTGGTCCTTGTTGTACCAGGGGGACGTCAGGTCCAGCGGCAAAAAGGTCGCGTCCTGAAACACCTTGTACATGTCGAACACATGATAAGTAGGGGTCAGCACCATTTTGTCGTCCTTAGTCAGGATCATCGCCTGAAGGACATTCACCATCTGCGCGATATTGGTCATGCGCACCCGATCGGCATGGCGAGCGAACAGATTGATGTTGAGTGCAGCGATGATCGCATCGCGCATGCTGTTCTGCTGATACAGGAAGCCGGGATTGGTACCGGGCTCCACATCTGTCCAGATGCCCCATTCGTCCACAGCCAGATTGACCCGCTTTTCCGGATCATATTTGTCCATGATCGCGCCATGTTTTTCCAGCAACTCCTCCATGACGAGCGTGCTGACAAGGGTGCGGGCATAGTCGGTTTCGGTAAAGTCGGTCGCCGATCCCTTCACCTTGCCGCGCGTGGGATGGGTGTAATAATGCAGGCCGATACCGTCGATCGCCTTGCCCGCGACCCGCATCATCACGTCGGTCCAGTCATAGTCCCGACTGTTGGCGCCGCTCGCGATCTTGAGGATTTTCGTGCCGCGCGGCGATTTGACGAATGTGGCGTAGCGGCGGGTGACGTCGGCGGCATAATCAGCGCGCATATTGCCGCCACAGCCCCATAGTTCATTGCCGATGCCGAACATCGGCAGCTTCCACGGTTCCTTGCGCCCGTTCTTCGCCCGCTCGTCCGCCAGCGTGCCGGCAGGCGCGGTCATATATTCGACCCACTCGGCCATTTCCGCCGGGGTGCCATTGCCGACATTGCCCGACACATAGGCTTCCGCCCCGATCAGTTCGGCAAAGTCCATGAATTCATGGGTGCCGAAGCTGTTGGGTTCGGTCACGCCACCCCAATGCGTGTTGATCTTGACCGGGCGCTGGCTGCGCGGGCCGATCCCTTCGCGCCAATGATATTCGTCGGCGAAACACCCACCCGGCCAGCGCACCACCGGCACGTTGAGCGCCTTCAGCGCGGCTACGACATCGTTGCGATAGCCGCGCGTGTTAGGGATCTTTGAGTCTGGTCCAACCCAGATGCCGCCATAAATACCATAGCCCAGATGCTCGGCAAACTGGCTGAAGATGCGGCGGTCGATGATGGCACCGGGCCGGTCCCCGTGCAGCGTGGCGGTCGCGGTCAATGCCGTCGCGGCTGGCGCGCTGACCTGTGCCATCGCAGGCGACAGCGGCGTCATGATCGTCGCCGCGAACAACGAGATGGACAGGTGAAAGCGCTTCTTCATTGATCGTCTCCCATTCTCTTTCAGGCTTTTCTGAGCGGCTCCACGATTGCCGCTATGTCGCGCAGCCCCTCTCCCGCTGCATCGGCATCCAAGAAACGCTGCCGTGCAGCAGTCGCGATGCTGGATCGGATGCCGGCATCGGCCAGCGCCTGCGCCGCATAGCCCAGATCCTTGGCCATCAATGGTACCAGGAAATGCGGCGCATAATCACGGTCGAGCATGCGACGACCGACACCCTTCACCATCGGGCTGGCAGGCGCGCCATCGAAGAGGATCGACATGGCCTGCTCGATGTCGAGGCCATGTTTCTCGAACAAGGCAATCGCTTCGGCAAGGCTGGCCGCCTGGACGCCGCACAGGAAATTATTGGCGAGCTTGACCGTCGCGGCGCTGCCGACCGGGCCAAGATGAACCAGTGCTCCGCCCATTGCATCGAATGCCGGGCGAGCGGCGTTGATCACGTCGACATCGCCACCGACAAGGAAACGGAGCGTGCCTTGCGCCGCCTGATCACGACTGCCAGTCACGGGGGCTTCCAGGAAGCGGACATCCCGTGCGGCCGCTTCGCGTGCCAGATCGAACACCCAGTCGCCAGTCAGGGTGCTGGATTCGATTGCGATCGCACCCGATACCATGGCCGCAAGCGCACCACCCTGGCCAGTCCAGATCATGCGTGACACATCGTCATCGGCAAGCATGGCGATGACGATGGCTGCGCCGGTTGCCGCATCGGCCGGAGAGGCGGCGACACGCGCGCCTACCTCAGCCAAAGCCACTGCCTTGTCCGCACTGCGGTTCCACACCGTCACGTCGAACCCGGCCGCAAGCAGTTGCCCCGCCATGCCGGATCCCATGATGCCCAGTCCCAATATCGCTATTTTCATCATCCGATCACCTTGAAGCGCGAGAGAGCGGCCTCATCTATTTCGAGGCCCAGACCGGGCAGAGTGTCGTCCAGATCGATATGGCCGTCCACTGCCTGCGGTTCACCCTTGAAAATGTACCAGAAGAGTTCGTTGCCGACTTCGACATCGACCATCGGGAAATATTCCGCGATCGGGCTGTTCAGGCTGGCCATGACGACATGATAATTATGCATCTGTCCGGCGTGCGGAACGACGGGGATGGAATAGGCCTCGGCCAGCGCCTGGATCTTCCGTGCGGCAGTGATACCGCCGACGCGGTTGGTGTCGAACTGGAAATAGTCGAGCGCTTTCGCCTCGATCATCTGGCGGAAACCGTAGCTGGTAAATTCATGCTCCCCTGCCGCGATCGGCGTGGTGCCGAAGCGGCGTAGTTCATGATATCCGTTGATATCGTCTGGGATGATCGCCTCTTCCAGCCAGCGCAGATTGAACGGTTCGATGAGGCGCATCATCCGCTTCGCATAGTCGAGGCTCCAGCCCATATAGGCATCGGCCATGATGTCGATTTCGTCGCCCACGGCTTCGCGCACGGTGCGGATCAATTCCACATTGCGGGCCATGCCTTCCGCGCCGTCGATCGGCCCCCAGCCGAAACGCAATTTCATCGCCTTGTAGCCCTGCGCCTTGTAGGCGGCGGCCTCCTGCGCCAGTTCGTCGAGCGGAACCGAATAAAGCCGGCTGGCATATACGGGAATCTGGGCTTTGGTCCGGCCACCGAGCAGCCGGAAGACGGGTTGTTTCGCAGCCTTGCCCATCAAGTCCCAGATGGCGATGTCGAGCGCGGAGATGGCGACCAACGCCACGCCCTTGCGTCCGAAGGCCATCGTCTTGCGATACATATGCTGCCAGAGGAACTCGCTGTCCCATGGGTTCTGGCCAATCAGCAAAGGTGCGAGATACTGGTCGATCAATTGCTTGGTGACGAGTGGCGCGAGCGCGGCATTGCCGATGCCGACCAGCCCCTGATCGGTGAAGATTTCCACGATCAGCCAGCCATGGAAGGTGAAGGTGCCCATGGTTTCGGGCGACAGCATCGGCGACACCAGATCCATGGGGTTAGTGCAGAAGTGCGGTGGCAGGGGCACGGTGTCGCCTTCCCACTGAACGACGCGGGTGCGGATTTCGGTGATTTTCAAGAGACGGCCTTTCGGGTGAAGATGAGTGGCGTAATGCGAGGGATGGAGAGGCAGATCAGCGCGAAGGCGATCAGGTGCAGGGTCGCAGCCAGTATGAGGACCGGCGTGTAGCCAAGCCCGGCGTCGAGCGCCCAGCCCGCCGCCTGCCCCATGACGATACCGCCAAAGGCACCGCCAAGGCCCACAAGGCCGGCAAGCCGACCGAGTGCGCGGCGCGGGGCAAGGTCGGTCGGCAAGGTCATGACGAGCGTCGACCAGCTTTGCTGCCCGAAGAAGGCAAGGCTGAAAATCGCAATGACCGCCGCGACTGAAGTGGCGGAGGGTGCAAACATCACCCAGGGCATGCAGGCCGCGCTCAAGGCCAAGGCGATCTTGCGCGCGGCGTTCACCGAGCGGCCGGAGGAAAGGAGACGGCTGGACAGCCAGCCGCCGCACAGGCTGCCGACGCCGGACGCCGCATAGGGAATCCAGCCGATGGTCGCCGCCTGCTTCAGGTCGAAGCCATGCGCTTCGAACAGATATTTGGGGAGCCAGAAGAGATAGAAATACCAAGCCCCGTCGCTGAGGAATTTGGCGGCGACGAGGCCACGCACTTCCCGGCGGGCGAGCAGCATGGTGACTGTCGGGATCGGCGCTGTATCCTCGGCGCTGTATGTCTCTTCGTGTGATGGGGTGCGATAGGTCAGGAACCACCAGAGCGCCCAGAGCAGGCCAAAGCCGCCGGTGATGAAGAAGACCCAACGCCAGCTGGCAAAGTCTAACCAATGACCATAGGCTAGGATGCCCGCGATCAGCGGCGGCGCAACGACCGCCCCCACCGCCGTCCCGGCATTGACGAGGCCCATGGCGGCGGCACGGCGTTCAACTGGGAACCATTCGGCAATGGCGCGGGTCGCGGCGGGGAAGCCCCCGCCCTCCCCCACGCCAAGAGCCAGGCGACTGATCACCAGTGCGGCGATCCCGCCTGCAAGGCCATGGCTGGCGCAGGCGAGCGACCAGAAGATCATGATGATGAGGAAACCGCACCGGGTGCCCACCCGATCCAGCAACCAGCCCCCGCCCAGATACATGAGTCCGTAGGTGGCGAGGAAGGCGGAATCGAGAAACGCCTTGGTCTGATTGCCGATGGGAATGTCGGCCTCGATATATTTGATCGCCCAGGGCAGGGTCTGGCGGTCCAGATAGGAGATGGCGATGGCGACGGTGATCATCGCCGCAATCGTCCAGCGTCCCGCGTGGAGCCGCTCCCTTGCCCGGTCCAGAACCGTCATCTTACTGACCGTCCAGAACCAAGAGCGCGACACCTTGACGCGGCAGTGCCAGAGCGATGCTGGCGGCGCCGCGCGAGCCGGTGATAGCGACTGTCTCCGCCTTCATGACCGACGCGACCTCCAACTGCGCATATTGATCCTGATCAGGCGACTGGGGCGACCCCATCTTTTTCCAGGCGGCAAAGGCATTGGCATGGTCGCCATCGACCCGCCACAGCTTCGCACCGGCTGGCACGACCTTCAGCCCTTTGAGGCTGATCGTCACCTGCGCGGCCGGCCCGGCGACATCATCGTCATGATAATGCCAGAGCAGCAGCGCGACCTTCCCATCCGCCGTGCGGGTCGCGATGGAGCCGATGTCGGCGTCACCCTGGATACCCTTAGCCATCGCCTGATCAAGCGAGATCTGGGCGGCGTTGACGGTCGCCAGCTTCGTGTCACCTAGCTGTGCGAACAAGCGGAAGACGTTGAGGACCGGCAAGTCGACGCCATTGGTCGATAGCTGGCGATACCCTGCAAACCAGGGCTGATCCTCAAATTCGAAGGACCAGGACAACACGCCTTCCAGATTGACCTTCCGCCGCTCCGCCAATTCCCAGATGCGCGCGAAGCTGGCCGCTGTGTAGCTGCTGTACATGGTGCCGTTGCGATAATCATTCTGCGGCCCCGGACAGGCGGCACAACCTTCCGGGTCGCTTTCGCCGATCACCACCGGTTTTGCGGCGAGCGACGGGATCGAAAGAACCTTGGTGAAACCGCGATCGGCTTCTCGCAGATGGGTGGCGATGCCCATGCGAACATGGCCGTCGACAAATTCCGGCTTGCCCTTGGCATGGAAGGACAGGAAGTCGGTCGGCGTGCCAGTCTGGCCGGTCACATAGTTTTTGCCCGACGACACATGTTTCAGGAAGCCATCCATGAAGGCGCCGCCCGCCCCGGCAACGTCCGGCCCGCCAACCCGCGCGGTCGGCAGCGCGCGGCGCACCGCGCCGATCGCATAGTCATGCAGCTTGTAGAATTCCTCCGGCGAGGCGGTCCAGTAGAAAGGCGAGTTGGGCTCGTTCCAGACCTCGAAATACCATTTCTCGACCTCGGCCTTGCCGTATTTCTCGATATTATGGAGCGTCCATTGATAGACCAGCTCCGCCCATTTCTCATAATCCTTGGGCGGATAGGTCCATCCCGTCGCGATCAGCTTGTAATCGAAGCCGGGGCGCCAGCTATGCTGATAGGGCGTACCAGCCGGCGCGGCCGACATGGCTTCGGGCATGAAACCGATCTGAAGATAGGGGCGCACCCCGCGTTCCAGATAGGCGTCGATGATGCCGTCCACCACCTTCCAGTCATAGACCGGCTTGCCATCCTTGGTTTCGGTATAGGCGTTGCTGCTGCCCCATTTGAAAGCGGCGGTGCCATCGCCGCTGCTGAGCAGATTATGAGCACGGAAATAGACTGCGCCCTTTTTCAACTCGCCGAGTTCGACCAGCAGCTTGCGGCCATCCTTCATCGTTGCGTAGTTCGGCTCGTCCGCGCCAAAGAAGCGCCAGACCGGCGGCAGCTTGCCCGCCGGCTTCGCGGTATCCACGCTGATCATGACCTGTCGCGCTTCCTGCGCTAGCACCAGTTGCGGCAGCGCCAGCAGCACCGACAAAGAAGCGATCGTTCGGGAAATCGTCATGGAGCATCCTCTCGATAGGGGCATCTTCAAAGCTTCGCCCGGAAACCGAGA
This sequence comes from Sphingobium sp. WCS2017Hpa-17, assembly GCF_031843765.1. Classification (NCBI taxonomy): domain Bacteria; kingdom Pseudomonadati; phylum Pseudomonadota; class Alphaproteobacteria; order Sphingomonadales; family Sphingobiaceae; genus Sphingobium; species Sphingobium sp. WCS2017Hpa-17. The sequence goes on along the minus strand of NZ_JAVTIV010000002.1, from coordinate 337,341 downwards.
GCGAAGGTGCGCGTGTAGAGAACCGTGTCGCGCGGGTAGAGACTGGGGTCGTTGAAAGACGTCTGGTAAAGATTTTTCAGGACGTTGGTCGCGTCGAATACGACCGTGAACTTCGGATTGATCTCATAGGAGAAGGACAGGTCAAGATTGCTGATCTGGCCATTGGTGATGAAATTGGGATTGACCCCGGTAAAGTGCAGCCCGGCATTATATTTGTCGCGCCAGACATAGGAGGCGCGGCCGGAGAAACCGCCCCTTTCGTAGATGAGCGTGCCCGTGGCCGAATATTTGGACACATTCTGGAACGGAATGTCCATATAGCCAGTGACGCCGGGCAAGGGAGACAGCGCCTTGTTCTTGCCGTCGATATAGGTGCCGTTGGCGCTGATGCCGATGCCCTCCAGCCAACCGGGCACGCCGCGGGGGAAGAAGGTGAAGCCGCCCTCGATCCCCTGCAACTTGCCGGACCCGGAATTTTCCGGGCGGGTAATCTGATAGACGCCATTGTCGGCACCGAGATAGTCGATGTCGAAATTGCTGGTCACCGACTGGATGAAGCCGGTGACGTCGCGGCGGAAAATGGTCGCGGTGATCGAGCTGGACCGGTCGATATACCATTCGAGCGACAGGTCGTAATTGTCCGAGCGGATCGGCTTCAGATCGGCATTGCCGCTAGAACCACGGCCAAAGGGCTGTTGCCCCGGCACGGGCGGGGTCAGCGTCAGTGCGGGGTTGAGTTGTGCGAAGCTGGGCCGGGTAATCGTCTTGCTGGCGGCGAGGCGCAGGAACAGATTGTCCTTCAGCTTGTAGCGCAGCGCCAGGCTGGGCAGCACATCCGTACTCTTGTTGCGGATGGTGACCGGAGAGGTCGCGCCGCGCAGCACCAGGAAGGCGTTGGACGTGATGTCGGTGCGGATGACGCGCACGCCGATCTGGCCGTCAAGTCGACCAACTTCGACATTGGCCTGACCATAGCCGGCATAATTTTTCTCTTCGATGTCGAAATGCTGGGTATCCTGATAGGCTGGATCGCCGGGGGCGAGGCCGAACAATTGGCGCAGCGAGCCGATATTGTTCAACAGATAGTCGGTGGTTGGCGTTGCCCATTGCCGCACGAACTGGCGGGTGCCGGTGTAGAAGTCGCCGGGGGTCACCGTCATCAGGCCGGGCAGGCTGGCAGCCTTGATGCTGTAGCATTGGACCGCGCCGGTAGCCGAGCAGTTGATCGTCTGGGTGAAGCTGTCAGATTTGGCGTCGCGCTTGCTGAGGCGAAGGCCGGCGTCGAGGCCTGAAAAGATCAGGAACGGCGCGCGATAGGACAGGTCGCCGCGCCAGGCCAGTTCCTTGCCGTCGCCGATCGTGCGGGTGGTGGACAGGCGTGAGAGATAATAGCGCGATGGATCGGCCATATCGTCATTGGGCAGGGTAAAATGCGGCGCGCCGGAGCCATCGTTGAACACCGCGTCGGTGCGGGCCGCAATGAAATCCACGTCCAGATTATTGCCGACATCGGTTGCCTTGGACCGGGTGTAGGAAAATTCGGTCGCCGCCTTCCAGTCGCCGCTGGTCCAGTCTGCGCCCAGCGCGCCCTGCCAGCGATCGGCCTTATTCTGGTAGGCGCCACCGAAATTGGCGACGCGGCCGCCGGTGATGCTGAGCGACTGGACCAGCTTCGTGTCGTCCACAAAGACCAGCGGCGACAATAAAGTGCCGTTCATCGACGTGAAATTCTGGTTGCTGTTGCCCCGCTCGCGATAGCCATAGAAGAGGCCGTCAGCGTGGATGGTCAAGCGATCGTCGGGTGCCCATTGCAGCGTGGCGTTGACGGCTGGGCGGGTGCGTGTGCCGATCCGGTCGAAGGCACCGATGACATCGGTGCGGAAGACCTTCGGATCGGTCGGGCTGGTGCCGCGCGGGTCCAGCGGGACGCCCGGCGTATAAGGCGCGCGGCTATTGTCCAGATTATAGCCGAAATAGCCGCCGCTATAGATGGTTTCGTCACGATAGCGGGTCTTGTGATAAGAGACGCTGACCAGCGCACCGATCTCCCCGATGCCGGTCGACCAGCGGTTGCTGATGAGCGCGCTGGCGTAGGGGTCGACCTTGTCTGGCTGCTCGCTATAAACTTCGCGGCCGGCCAGCGCGACCTCCAGCCCCTTGAAGTCGAAGGGACGGCGGGTGCGGACGTTGATAAGGCCGGCAATGCCGCCTTCCAGCTGATCGGCGGAGCGTGACTTATAGACGTCCACGCCCGCGACGAGGTCCGCCGGCACATCGGCCAGTGACAGGGACCGACCGGTGGTGCTGAAGATGTTGCGGCCGTTAACCAGCGTGACGACGTCGGGGAGGCCGCGAATGAGAACGGTCGCAGATTCGCCGCGGGCACGGGGCGACACCTGGATGCCGGGCACGCGCTGAAGCGCCTCCACCACATTATTGTCGGGCAGCTTGCCGATATCTTCGGCCACGACCGAGTCGACCAGTTGCCGGGCATTGCGCTTGATATTCTGCGCCGACGACAGGCTGGCGCGCATGCCCGTGACGATGATGTCGCCGTCGCTGACCGCCGGCGTGTCCTGGGCTGCCGCCGCCTGTGCCATGAGCAAAGCGAACAACGAGATGGACAGCTGAAATGCGTTTTTCATCCGAACATTCCCCTCCGAGTCATTTTTATTTCTCGTACTAGATGACGGTGATTTTTGGCTAATTCAAGCGGTAATTTGACGGAGTAATAAAGTTTGACACCAAACTGCTATTTTTTCTCATACCAATCATAGCGATTTCAGTGGTTCGGACTTGACGACCAGCCCGGCAGGGATGACGAAGGCGCATGACGCAAGCAGACGACCACCCCCTGTCCCGCCCCGCCAGTCCGGCGCAGCGGGCCGTGCACGACCGGATCGCGCATGATCTGGGCATTGCGATCGTGGGCGGGCGATACCAGCCGGGCGACATATTGCCGGGCGAGGAGCGCTACAGCGCCGAACAGGGCGTGTCGCGCACCGCCTATCGCGAGGCTGTGCGCGTCCTTTCTGCCAAGGGACTGGTCTATAGCCGCACCAAGAGCGGGACGCGGATCAACGAGCGGCTGCGCTGGAACATGCTGGATCTGGACGTCCTTGCCTGGATGTTCGAGGCGGGACCGACGCCGGAATTCCTGCGCGACATTTTCGAGTTGCGGAAGGTGGTGGAGCCGGCCGCAGCGGAATTTGCGGCTCTGCGCCGCGATGGACAGGATATTTCCCGGATGGGCCATGCGCTGGAGGAAATGCGCCGCTTCGGGCTACAGACGGCAGAGGGCCGCGCAGCCGATCAGAGCTTCCACCGGCTGATCCTGCTCGCCACGCGCAATGAATCGCTGATCACTCTGGCAACATCGGTCACGGCGGTGGTCGCCTGGACCACGCGCTTTGCCCGCGACGAGCGCAAGGAATCCCGCGATCCCATGCCGGACCATGATGCCGTATTCGATGCGATCATGCGGGGCGAGGGCGAGGAAGCGCGCATGAAGATGCTGGCGCTGATCCGCAATGCGTCAGGGGATGCCGGAATGCTTTGATCGACCTACCGGTTCATTTCTCATACTAGTTGAAAGGTCTGTAATTACGCTTTGTCGGCGACCGCCGGATGGCCGTCCGTAATGCTGACGTCGATATGGCGTAGCCGAAAAGAAGACGTCCCGGTCGTGCAGGACCGGGACGAGGTTGGGGGAAATCAGGGGCGGTTGTCAGAAATTGAAGCGAACACCTGCGCGATAGATGCGACCCAGCGTGTCGTAGAGGGCCGGATTGATGTCCAGACCGGTATTGGTCTGCGGCGAGGCGACCGGGTCCTTGTCGAACAGATTGTCGACCTTCCCATAGATGGACAGGCGATCGCTGAATTTGAAGGTCGCGCCGATATCCACATAGAAGGCCCCCTTCATCTTGTTATAGTCGATGGTCGGGTGGTTCGCGGTCGATGTCGGGCAGGATGACTGGCAGACCACATATTGGTTGCCGAACGTGCCATCGCTGAACCAGCGTTCCTGGACCGTCAGGCTGAACCGGTCGCTGTCATAGGTCTGCACCGCCAGCCATTTCCAGTCGGGCGTGGCGCCATTGTTTGCGCCGGCCTGATCGACCGGGTCGACGCCAGCGATGCCCGCATTGACGATGAACTTGCGGATATGGGTGCCGAGTGCGCGGACGGTGAAATTGCCCGGCAGGCCAAGCGGCTGCTGCCATTGATAGCTGGCCTCGATATCGAAGCCGCTTGTCCGCCAGGAGGCGAGGTTGAACGGCTGGACATTGATATAGTTGAGGCCGGGGTTGGCGTTGTCGAGGCTGAAACCGCCACAGAAGGCCTGATTGCCGTCGAAGCAGAATTGCACGATCTGCTGCGCCGACAGGCTGGAGATGACGCCCTTCAGCTTGATGTCATAATAGTCGAAGGACAGGCTGAGCCCCGGCAACCAGGACGGGCGCGCCAGCACGATGCCGATTTCGGTGTTGCGGGCGATTTCCGGCTTCAGATTGGGATTGCCGATCGTGTTCTGGAACGCCTGCACCGCAGACCCCTGAAACGGATCGCTGAAATTGGGCAGCGTAGTGACGGTCGGCGCCGCGAAAAGTTCCGACAGATTGGGTGCGCGCACGTCGCGCGAGGTGACGGCACGCAGGCGGATGCCGTCGAGCGGTGTGTCCCAGGTACCGCCGACCTTCCATGCCCAGACCGTGCCCGACGTGCTGTAATGGGTGCCGCGACCTGCGGCGTTCAGGTTTGCGCGACCAACAGACTGGCTGTCGAACAGCGGCAGGTCGACTTCTACAAAGCCTTCATAGACTTCATACTTACCCCGGCCATTCTTGTAGTTGCCGGCCGCCCAGTTGCTACCCTGATCCGCGTTCAGTAGCGGGTCGGCCGGATAGGCCGGGCTGTTGGGGCTGAGTGCCGACACGCCGGCGCCATAGGGGTCGGCATTCACGCGGTAAAATTCGCGGCGATATTCACCGCCGAACGCGACCGACACCGGGCCGGCCCACAAGTCGAAAGGGCTACCCGAAAAGTTCAGGCTGGCAACGTCCTGCGTCAGCTTCGTATGCTGGAACGGGCCATTTTCGTGCGGGGCGACATAGGCGAGCGCCGACGCGGAAGGGGTGAAATTGCCGAAGATGTTGATCGGCTGGCAGCCATTGGCGCGGGCCACCGGATCGGCGCAGACGATCGCACCATTCAGTTCGATCGCATTGGCCGCCGCGGCATAGCGGTTCTGGAGGACGATATCCTTCACCCGGATGTCGGAAATGGTGATGCCATGTTCATAATAGGCGTCATAATTCCAGTCAGAGCCGCCGACCTCAAACTTGCCCTTGGCACCGGCGACGAAGCGATATTGCTTGCGATCGGTATAGACTTGCGGGTCGGGGAAGGACGCGTTGCTCGAGCCGAAACCGAAGGATGTGACGCCAGCCGTCGCGCAGGCATCGCGCACCGATTGCGGCAAATAGGGGTTGGCGCACTGGACGGTCAGGTTCGCACGGCCATAGCCTGGGCTGGGCTGGTTGTTGGTCTTCACCTGCGCCACGTTCACCGTGAGATAGGCTTCATTGTCCGGCGCGAAGTCGAAACCGATCCGGCCATAACCGTTGATGCGCTCCAGTTTGGACTTGAGCGAGGCGCCGGATCCGGGCGCGCCCGACAGATCCCCGCCTTCGCAGAAGCTGTTGCCGCGATAGCAGTTGGTGACGGCACCGGTGCCGGTCGGCGTGCCGTTCGAGCCGTAATTGAACTGATAGGGCGTGCCGTCCGGGGCGAAGGCAATGCCCTGGAGCGGACCATTGTTGATGAGGCCGTAGCGCGCATATTGATAGGGCTGCGCATAGTCGCGATAATTGAATTGCGGCAGGCCATTGTTGGTCTGGCCGGTATTCATCAGCGTGGTCGCGCGATACCAGTTGCGGCTGCCGGCCAGATCCGTGCCGAAATCGCCTGCACCGACGCCGCCTTCATGATCATATTCGCCGCTCAGCACGACATGCAGGCGATTGTCCATGAAGGATTTGCCATAAGCCGCCTGTACCAGCGCCGTTTCATCATCGCCATATTTGGTGATGCTGCCCAGAATATTGCCCTTGAACCCTTCGAAATGCGTGTCGGTGATGAAGTTGACGACGCCGCCAACCGCGTCAGACCCGTAGGAGGCGGAGGCACCGCCCGTTACGACATCGACCCGCTTGACCAGCAATTGCGGGAACATGGAGATATCGGGAACACCGGTCACGTTGGCGCCGACGACGCGCTGGCCATCGAGCAGGGTCAGGGTGCGGATCGGCTGAAGGCCGCGGAGCGAGAAGGAACTGAGACCCTGCTGGCCGCTGGACGTGCTGAAGGTACCGGTTGCCGCGCCGGTCGATCCCTGAAGCGAGGGCAATTGCGCGATCGTGTTGAAGATATTGGGCTGCGCATTATTGGCGATCTGCTCTTCGCCGATCACCGTGGTCGGGGTGGGCGCATTGAAACCGCTGGTGGTGATGCGCGATCCAGTGACTACAATATCCGCGGCGCGGGGCGCAGCAGCATCGTCCGCCTGATCCTGCGGCGCGATGCTCTGGGGCTGGGGCGCCGGCGCCGTCTGGGCCTGCGCCATGCCGGCCAGCGCCATGGTCGCGACCGCCGCCAGGCTGACGCCGGCCAGTTGCCGATGGATTGCAATCGTCACTTTCATGGATCCTTCCCCTTTATATCCGGCCACCCCTCCCGGAGCCGGTACGCCCATGGCGGGCGGTTATCCGAAACCTATCTTCGCGCCCTGCCCGCCGCACTTAAGACATAGGTCGTAGATGCGGCAGGAAGCCCGGTTTTTCAGAGCTTTGCCGCATAGAGCGCGTGATGTGTCAGGATGAAAAGCGTCCGCTTGTCCGGCCCACCGAACAGTATCTGCAAGGGGCGATCGGGCACGTCGATGCGCCCCGCCTCCTTGCCATCGGGGCCGTAGATGAAGACCTGTCCGTTCGCGACATAGACGCGGCCCTGGCCATCAACCGCGACGCTCTCGCCGCCGCGATTGGCAAAGCGCTTGAGGTTGGTCAACGTCCCGCCCGCACCCACGGTGCCGCTATAGGTGACATTCTCCGACCCGTTGGTGACGAACAGGCGCTCGCCCGGCTTGCCGCCGATCAGGCCATTGGCGTTCAGGCTATCGGACCAACGCCAGCCGGTGTGATCGATCGGTCCCTGTTGCCACACGCGGAAGGCGGGCAGGGACAGGCTGCCATCGGGCGAGAGATACTCCTTCGCCTTCGGCGAGCCGACATCGCGCGCGAACATCTCGGCGAGCGTCGTGAACTCGTAGGTCTTGTGGTCGAGCTGGTCGCGGAATTCGCCATTATTCCACCAGTTGACCGGCAGCAGCGTCTTCGCCGCGCCGCCAGCCCGCACCGGGGTCGGCTGGATCAGCGTCATCTGGTCCTTCGGTCCTTCGGGATCGACCGAATAGACGCCGCCCTTCGGACCCAGCGAGGACAGCACGAGCAGATGCCCCGATCCGTCGATCGCCAGATTGACCGGGTCGAGCGCATTGTCGCGGACGATTTCCAGCCCCTTCGCTTCGGTCCAGCGATGGATGCGCTGGAACCGGCGGTCGATGAAATAGAGCGCCCCCCCGGCATCCACCGCCGCGCCGGAGATCGACCAGAAACCGTCCTCCAGTTTCTCGACCTTGGCGCTGCTGGGTGAGTCCGGCACGATCTTGCGGTCGGCTGCGCCGATATCCAGTTTAGCGAACTCGCGCTCGCGCACGAACAGCTTGCGGCTTACATCCTCGATCGCATTGTCGAACGGATATTTGCTGGCTCGCAGGAAGGTGCCGCAGCCTTCGTCGTCGCAGGTCGCAAAGCCGCTTTCGGCATTGATATGGACGTTGCGGAAGCGGATATCGCTCGAATTGGTGAGCTTCACCGCGCTTTTTTCCGGCGCATAGGTGCGCGTCACGCGATAGCCATGATAGTTGGCGAACAGCAGGTTCTTCGAATTGCGAATGTCGAGCGAGATGGCGTCCGGGCCGTCATCGACCTCCTGCTCTGTCTGGGGAGCGAGAAACTCCCAATTCTGGACATTGTCGAGGACGATCTCGTTGCGGGCATGATGTTCGACCGACATTTCATAGACATGGCCGGGCGTACTGGTGTTGGTGATGTGCAGGCCGGACTGGGCGAAGCTGTTGGGACTCCACACATCGGCGAAGGTGCCCCCGCCGCCGTCCGTCACCCAGATGCTGGGATATTGGGCATCAAGGCGCCCGTCCGTGACCGGATCGCCGGTGTTGACACGCAATGCGCCCAGCATCTTGCCATCGGCGGTCGGGGTGCCGCCGCCGCCCATGATCTTCACATCCTCGACCAGACTCTTCTCCCCCGACCGCCATAGCAAGGCGGACGCGCGCGGGTTGATCCGGCCGGTGAACAGGCCAAGGCCCGACAGGATATTGTCGCCACCTCTGGGGCTTTCGAGGATCGGCAGCACCGGGCCGAGGCCGGAATGGGCGGGATTATCATCGGGAATGTAGAGTTGCGTGATGGCGGGGTGCAGGCCGATCAGCACGCTGTCGGGGCGTAGCGTCAGCCTGTCCGTCACCTTGTAGAAGCCGACCGGGAAATAGAGGATGCGATGGTTGTCGATCGCCTTCTGGATCGCGGCGGTATCGTCGGCCTTGCCGTCGCCCATAGCGCCCAGCGTGCGGACATTGACCCATTCGCGCATCGGCGGCAGGTCGCGGATTGCGCCTTCGCGCGGGGCGGGCAGGGCGGGCAGGGAATGGATATCCGCCTCTGTCTTATATTCTCCGGTATGGCCGATGTCGGGAATGGCGAGGCCGTAGGAGAAATTGGCGACCTTATAGGCCTTGCCCTTGCCGTCCACGGTCTTGCCGCTGTTCCGGAAACGGGCGAAGACCGGGCTGTTCTCGACAAGCGCGTTTTCGAAACCGATCTGGGTGAAGACATTTTTCTCGTTGGAGATGACGACACCGGCCTTCGATATATTTTCGAAGCGGACATCCTTGCCCCAGAGGCTGTCGCTATAGCCGCGGTCGATCTCGATCCCGACAGGTGTGTTGCGGATCGCGACATTGACGAGGGTCAGGTCAACCTCATGCTCGCGGATGGCCGCGTCGCGCTGGCCATCGAAGCTGGAATCGAGCAGGGTGAACTGCCAGGCGGGGGAGGTCTTTTCCGTGACGATGCCATAGCGGCCGCCCTGAAAATGGACATTGTCGATAACGTTGCCCGCCTGATAGACGCCGGCGAAGGCAGTCCCGAGGCGGAACTCCATATGGCTGAGGAACGCATGTTGCGCCATGCGGAACCGCACGCCCGCCGCCGCCGGATTGCCCGCGCCGATCTCGATATCGACATTGCTCATCGACGAATAGAAGGTGCCGGAGTTGGCGTCGCGCACCACTTTGTCGCGCGGCACGACGGTCGGCACCGGGACCGGCACCTTGCCGACCTGATACTGGTCGCCACCCGCGAAGATGACCATGGTCGATACGCCCTGCTGGAAGCCCGGCGTGTTGGCGCCCAGCAACAGGACCGGACGGGTCGACCCGACGCCATAGACGCGCACGCCCGCCGGGACGATCAGCGATCGGGTGATGCGATAGGTGCCCGACGGCAGGAAGACGATGCCATGGCCGGTCTTGTCGCGGGCCTGATCCAATGCCTGCTGGATCGCCGCGCTGTCATCCGCCTTGCCGTCGCCCTTCGCCTTGACTGTGACGGCATGGGGTTCGTCCGGTGCGACCGGGAAGACCGATGTGCCGGCGGCCCAGGCCGGCGCTCCAAGGGTGGTCGCCGCCAGCAAAGCCGCGATCATGTTGCGTCCGATCATAGCCGCCTCTCCATATGATTGTCGTGCGTGCAGGGCTAAAAGCCGGGGCGGGCTTTGGCACTTGCGACATAGGTCGTAGTTTTCAGCCCACTGCCTGCCCTTTTATAGCCGCGCAGGCCCCGGCGATGCCCGCCGGGCCATGTTCGCCTGCAAGGGACGCCGTCGTGCCGTCATTCGCCCATCGCGACAGACCCCAGCCCCTCGCCCTGATCGTCATGGGGGTCAGCGGTTGCGGCAAGTCGACGCTCGGCGCGCTGCTGGGCGACGCCATGAATTGCCCCTTTCTGGAAGGGGACAGTTTTCATGCGCCCGAAGCGATCGAGAAGATGCGCGGCGGGCAGCCATTGACGGACGCGGATCGCTGGCCCTGGCTCGACCGGCTGGGCATTGCGATTGCGACAGCGAGTCAGACACATGGCGCGGCAGTTGCGGCCTGTTCCGCCTTGCGGGCCGTGTATCGCGATCGGCTACGGTCAGCGGTCGGCAGCCAACTGCGGTTCGTGCTGCTGGACAATAGCCGGGAGGCGTTGCTGGCACGGCTGAACAACCGGCCGGGCCATTATATGCCCGCCACTTTGCTGGACAGCCAGATCGCGACGCTGGAGCGACCGTTGCCCGATGCACAGACGCTGATCCTGACCACCGATGTCGCGCCGGACGTGTTGCGAGACAAGGTGCTGGACTGGCTCGCCTGACCCGCGACGGGCCATCAGGGCATCAGGCGACGGCGCCCTTCCCACAGATGCCAGCGCATGGCGAGCGCAGCGCCCTCCGGGTCTTGCGCGCGGATGGCAGCGACGATCTGTTCATGTTCGCGCAGCATCGTGGCGATGACGTCGGGCGGGCGGGAGCGGCTGATATCGACGCCCGCCCGCATGATCTTATCCACATCGCCATGCAGCGCATCGAACGCGATCAGGAAGGCGGGATTGCCGGTCGCCTCGGCAATGCGGCGATGCAGTTCCATATCCTCGACATGGGCGGGTTCACTGGAGAGCAGCGCGGCGCGCAGCATTTCCATGCCTTCTTCCACATAAGCTATTTCCTGCGCGGTGCGGCGGGTGGCGGCCAGGCGCGCCGCCTCCGCCTCCAGCACGAAGCGCACTTCATAGCTGCCCAGCGTCGTTGGTAGCTCGGTAGACGGCATGAACATGGCGAGCCGGTCGGACGGGCGGCTCTTGACGAAGGAACCGGCGCCGCGACGCGCCTCCGTAATGCCGTCCGATGCCAGCCGCATCAGCGCTTCACGCACGATCGCGCGCGATACGCCGAACATTTCCGCCAGACGCGCCTCCGATGGCAGGCGCGCGCCAACCTCCAGACCGTCAGACTTTATGATGTCGACGATCTGGGCATAGACATGGTCGGAAAGGCGCGTCTGGCTCATCATGCTCCCTAGTTAGAAGATGCTGCTGGCGACAAGCACCAATAGCAGGCCGACGACCGCAACCACCGTCTCCATGATCGACCAGGTGCGGAAGGTGCCGGGCATGTCGGTGCCCAGATAGCTTTTCACCAGCCAGAAGCCCGGATCGTTGACATGGGAGAAGAAGAGCGAACCGGCGCCGATGGCTAGGACCATCCATTCCGGGTCCACGCCGGACGCTGCGACCAACCCCTGCATCACGCCAGCGGTGGTAATGGTCGCCACCGTGGCCGACCCCGTCGCAAGGCGGATGCAGACCGACACGCCCCAGGCGAGCAAAATCGGGGAAATCGCACCGCCCTGCGCAATGCGGACCAGCATGTCGGACAGGCCAGCCGTCACCAGCACCTGTTTCAGCGCGCCGCCTGCGCCGATCGCCAGGATGATGCCGCCGGCGGGTGTCATCGCTTCAGTCCAGATCGCATTCTGAACGGTGCGATCGGTGATGCGGCCGCCGAACAGCAGCGGCAGTGCCACCAGCACGGCGACCAGCAGGGCGACGACCGGATCGCTGACCCAGGCGAGCCAGTGGAAATGCGCCGCGACGGCGGGCGGCAACAGCGCAACCGCCTGACCGGCCGCGATTAGCACGACCGGCAGCAGCACGGCGGTCAGCGTGCGACCGACCGATGGCGTGGCAACGTCGATCTTCACCGGATCGAGCAGTGGTGGGTTGAGCTTGACACCGGGCGCGGTGAAGCGCGCCAGCAGCGGGCCGGCGATGATCGCGGTCGGGATACCGATGATAAGGCCATAGAGGAGGGTGAGGCCGAGATTGGCCCCCAGCGCATTGACCGCCAGCAGCGGCCCCGGATGCGGCGGCACCAGCGCATGGACCACCGACAGGCCCGACAGCGCCGGCAGCATCAGACGCAATTTGGCGGTATCACCATTCTGCCCGGCGGGGAGCGCCGCCGCCGCCGAGGCTACGATCGGCAAGAGCAGGACAAGGCCAGTTTCGAAGAAGAGCGGCAGGCCGATGACGATGGCGGTGAACAGGCTGGCCCAGGGCGCGCCGCGCACGCCCGACAGTCGCAGCGCCGCGCGCGCCAGACCGCCCGCGCCGTCCGACAATTGCAGCATCGCGCCAAGGCCAAGGCCCAGCGCTACGACAAGGCCGGTGCCGCCCAATATGGCGCCGGCCCCCTTTTCCACCGCCTTGGCCGTTTCCTCCATCGGCAGGCCAGCGAGCAACCCGACGGTGAAGGCCCCGCAGAGCAGGCCGACAAAAGGATGGAGGCGGCCCCGGATGATAAGGGCGATGGACAAGGCGATGCCCGCGATGGCGGCCAGGACAAGCCGATAGTCCGCCGGACTCACCTTGCCTGCGCCTTATGATCAGCGAAGAACCTTAAATCGGCAAGCGCTGCCGAGCGACATAGTGATAGCGCCATCCTCTCCCCCCATCATATCGCGCTGAAATCCAGCGATTCCGCTCCCGCGGCTTAAAATCTGTTAGACAGATTATAGAGGATAATTGAGAACATCCTAGATATTTCGTTAGGTCATTCCATTTTTTGCTTGAAGCTGTCTGACTGATTCTATTACTGTTAGCGGTACCGAGTCCGATGCAGCCAGCGGCCAAAAGCTGGCGCACCCTTGTCGGACCGAACAGGGAGAGGACGGATGCACTTCGTGATGGATTTGCACGATAGTCTCGATCAGCAAGCATATGGACGGATCGACCATAGGGGCGCCGAACCGCCCCGCTTGACCCCGACCCAGATGAAGGTGCTGCGCTGTGTCCATTCGGGGCTGCTCAACAAGCAGATCGCCTATGAGCTGGGCATGGCCGAGGCCACGGTGAAGGTCCATATGACCGCGCTGATGCGCAAGCTGAACGTCCGCAACCGCACCCAGGCAGCGATCGCCGCCCGCAATCTGGGCTGGTTGCGCCCGGCGCTCAGCCGCGTGGCGGACTGATCGCCCCTGAATGGGAGGATAGCATGATCGACAGTTCCCGTCGCGCTATATTGGCCAGCCTCGGCGCCGGCATGATGCTGTCCGGCATGAGCGGGAGCGCGGCGACGCGGCCCGCCCGCAAGATCGGCTATGCGATCGTGGGGCTTGGCTCCTATGCCACGCGCCAGATCATGCCCAATTTCGCCAGATGCGACCATGCCCGACTGGTGGCGCTGGTCAGCGGCACGCCCGCCAAGTTGGATCAATATGGCGCGGACTATGGCATCCCCAGGACGCATCGCTACAGCTATGCCGATTTTGATCGCATCCGCGACAATCCGGACATCGATATCGTTTATGTCGTGCTGCCCAACAGCCTGCATGCCGAATATAGCATCCGCGCCGCGCAGGCCGGCAAGCATGTGATGTGCGAGAAGCCGATGGCCGTATCCGTTGCGGAATGCGAAGCGATGATCGCCGCGTGCAGGAAGGCGGGGACGAAGCTGATGATCGGCTATCGGTCGCGTTTCGAGCCCTATAACCGGCTGGCGATCGATCTGGCCCGTGCCGGCCATGTCGGGCGAACGCAGATCATCACAGCCGACCATGGCTTTCCCATCAGGCCGGATCAGTGGCGCCTCGACCGACTCCTGTCCGGCGGCGGATCAATGATGGACATCGGTATCTACAGCCTGAACGCCGCGCGCTATCTGAGCGGAGAGGAACCCGTGGAAGTGACAGCCGTCGAAGCCACCGACCGGTCCGATCCGCGCTTCCACACAGTGGAGGACAAGATCAATTTCCTGCTGCGCTTTCCATCGGGCATCATCGCCAATTGCGTGTCCAGCTATAGCTCATCCCATAATGGCTACAGAGTGAGCGGTACGCAGGGATGGATCGACATGGAGCCGGCGACATCCTATGCCGGGCAGGTGATGACCATCCGCAAGGATGGCGTGACCGCGCCGCGCACGCTGCCCGCCCCGGCCAAGAACCAGTTTGCCGGACAACTCGACCATATGGCCGAGTGCATCATCAGCGGCGCGACACCGATCGTCGCGGGCGAGGAAGGACTGGCCGACCTGCGCGTGATCGAGGCGATCTATCGCAGCGCCGCAGATGGTCGCAGCATCAGGATGAGCGCATGATCGCGCGGCGAACGGTTCTGGCCGGGCTGGCGAGCCTGCCGGTGGCGGCGATGGGCGCCCCTGCCCCTGCCCCTGCCCCTGCCGGCTTCGTCAAGCGGCTGAGCCCAAGGCTGGACGCGATCATCCCGCCATCCGCCACGGTCGAATTTCTCGCGGAAGGATTTCGCTGGGCGGAGGGGCCGGTGTGGGTGTCGCAGGGCGACTATCTGCTGTTCAGCGATCCACCGGCCAATACCGTCTATCGCTGGCGGCAGGATGAAGGCGCGAAGCCATTCCTGTCGCCCGCCGGCTTTCAAGGCGATATCCCGGCGGGCGTGCGGGAGGCGGGCCTGAATGGGCTGATCATCGACAAGGACGGCGCATTAGTCGCGGCAGACAGCGGCACGCGCACGATCGTGCGGATCGACCTGCAAAGTCGCGAGCGGACCATCCTGGCCGAGCGGTTCGAGGGCAAGCGGTTCAACAGCCCCAATGACCTGTGCATTGCACCGTCCGGGATCATCTATTTCACCGATCCGCCCTATGGCTTTACGGATGGCGATGCGTCGGCCCTGCGGGAGGTCGCGCATAATGGCCTTTATGCGCTCTTTCCGGATGGCACGGTGGCATTGCTGGACGGCAGCCATCACCGCCCCAATGGCGTGGCGATCGCGCCGGATGGGCGGACGCTCTATCTGGCCCTATCGGACGAGAAACAGCCGGAGGTGCGCGCCTATACGTTGGGCGCGGATGGACGACCGACGGGACAGCGACTGTTCCATGATTTTCGCGCCGATCTGGCACGGGGACTGCCGGGCCTGCCCGACGGACTCAAGGTGGCGCCCGGCGGGCATGTCTTCGCGACCGGACCGGGCGGCGTGCATATATTGACGGCTGAAGGCGAACCTATCGGCCTGATCGGTACCGGCAAGGCCGTCGCCAACATCTGCTTCGGACAGGACGGCACCTGCATGTTTCTGACATCGTCCGACCGGCTGGCGCGGATCGCCATGGACCATGGCCGCACCCCCGCTTAGCGGGTTCGACAGGCCGCCACGATCAGCAACAGACCGCCGACCAGCGCAAAAGGCACGCCATTGTCGAGCGTGTAGACGAAGCTGCCGACGATCGGGCCGAGAATGACACCCAGTCCATGCGCCGCCGCGATCGAGCCGGCCGCTGCGCCCTGTTCATGTGCGTTCACCGCATTGGCGGCAAGGGCGGACACCGACGGATAGACCCAGCCCATGCCGAAGGCCGCCACCGCATAGCAGGCCCAGAGCAGCGGCGCGCTGGTCGCAAGCGTGACCGCAGCGAAGCCGACCCCGCCGATGAAGGCGCCCAGGCGGATCAACGTCATCGGCGACCAGTCGAGTTGGCGCAGAACGACCTGCGCCAGCACCAGCGCCACGCCGACCGCCGCCAGCGCGATGCCCGCCGCATGGGCCGCACCCGCCGGATCGAGATGCAGCCGATCGAGCGCGAAAAAACCGACCGTGATCTGCGCGACGGCAACGCTGAACATCGCGACGAACGCGATCGTCATGGGCCTACGCAACCGAGGGTCGGTCAGGCGCAGCAGGTCGGCCTTGGGTGGCGCATGCTGTTCCTGCTGGGGGAGAACGCGCCACAGCACGGCAAAGGCCACCGCCGGCAAAAAAGCGGTCAGATAGAGTGGCAGGCTGAGATTGATCGGACCGACGAGACCGGCGAAACCGGGACCGATCACCATGCCCGCCGCGCTGGACGCGCCGATCGCCGCCATCGCCTTGCCGCGTTCTCCCGGCGGGACATGGTCCGCCACCAACGCCGTGCTGGTCGCCGGCACGGCGGCGTAGAAGATGCCGGCCACCGCACGACCGACGACCAGCCCGATGAACGCCAGCGCGGGCCCCATCGTCGTACGCAGCGCGAAATCGATGAAGAGCGACAGCAGGACATAGGTGACGGCAAACCCACCCAGACCCAGCAACAGGATTTTGCGGCGGCCCCGGCGATCGCTGGCAGCGCCCCAGATGCGCGCCATCACCATCCAGGCGACACCGGCGACCGTCATGGCCGCACCGACCTGCCAGGGCGCAAGGCCGACAACGCGCGCGATCGGCCCCGCCAGTGCAACGAAAGCCATCATCGCCATCGAGCAGACGAAGGTTTCAAACATCAGCGGCTTGAGGCTGAAGGAGTCGGTGGCTGGAGCCGAGGCGGGGCTATTCGCCAATCCGGTCATGACATTCCTTTTTGAGATTCGTTCGCAAATACGGAACCGTTCGGGGATGGCGATCAAGCCCGGACAGCTGGACCGCTATACAGAGTCAGGGGCGACAAGCGCAGCCGCATCTGATTGAGCCAGCGCGCGCAATGGCATGTGACGATGGCGAGGCGCCGGTCATGCGGGGGCTGGACCGGCGCGCTGATCCGCTGGCTGTTCGCGATCCACGACAGCAACGTCAGTTCGCCTTCGCTGACATAGGATGTGCCCGGCGGTTGTATCCCCAACCCGCGCCGCTCGGCCAGCTGATGAAGAATGGTGAAGCAGCGGGCAGCGCGCGGATCGAGCGGGATGGCCCAGTCCCCTCGCATGACGGCGAGCACGCGGCGCTCGACACGGGTGCGGCGATGCAACGGCAAAGTGGTGCGGTTCATAGCGCGCGCGCCAGTGTCAGCGACAGGATCGCGCCCTGCCATTGATCGCGCTGTTCGAGGCCGGACGCCAGCCCGGCCCGGCTGGGCGTATAGAAGCGCCGCAGGCGATGCGTATCCTGACCATTGATAGCGCTCGCCTTCAGCGTCGTCTTGAACCCGGCCAGCGCGGTCGTCTCGACATAGGCGCCCCAGAGCGCATCGTCGCGCCAGGTCAGCAATTCGCCGGTATAATAGACCGACGCCCGTTCGGCCGCCGTATAATTCACCCCCCAGGAGGATCGCAGGGCGGGCACGTCATGGCGGAATTCGGCCGTCAGGCTGCGCGGGGGAATATCGTCCATCTTGCGGATATTGCCTGTCACCGGGTCACGGAAGCGCGAACCGCGCAGCGTGCCGTCGAGGGTCAGCCGGGCACCCCGGATCGCGGCATCGAGCGGCAGCGTCGCCTGCGCCGTGACGCCCCATTGTCGGGCATTGCCGATCGTGCCCAGCGCCTCGTCCCCTGATAGCAGCAGCAGATAGCCGAGCAGCCCCTGATGCCATTGATGATAGCCCTCGACCGCGATTGCGCCGCCCTTTCCCCAGCGATGGTCGACCCGGCCGAGCGCGCGCGTGACGCGCGCAGGGCGCAGGCCGGCATTACCGCCCAGCGGACGACCATCGGCCTGATTCACCGATGCCGCAAAGTCACCGAAATCGAGTTGATCCACCGTTCGGCGGCCACCGATGCGCAGTTGTGTGCTGCCCGATGGCGACCAGACCAGCGCGGCGGACGGCTTCCAGTAGGACAGACTTTGTTCGTTGGGAAAATCGCCCGTCACGCGGATCCGCGACATTTCAAAGGCCATGCCGCTTTCGAAATTGAGCGTGCGCGCCAGTTTGACGGTGAGGTTGGCAAAGGCTTCGCCGCGCAGTTCCGATACGCGGGTGTCGGCATTGGCGAGATTGACCGGCATCAGGCCGCCGCCCACATCTTCCGCATAATCGAGCCGGCTGGACAGGCGATTATACGCTATCTCGACGCCCAGCTCAGGCCGGATCGCATGGTCGCCCTCGCGCGTCAGCGTGGTGCGGCCGACCAGTTCGAGCGGCTTCTGTCGCAGCGACGACACGCCCTGATAGCCTGGCTCGACATAATTTTCGTCGGTCGTGCCATCCTCCAGCCGGGCAAGGCCCACCAGCTTGGTGGTCCAGCCCTTCCCAAGCGCGCGGGTCCAGTCCAGGCCCAGTTCACCGCTCTTTCCCTTTTCCTCATAGAGGATATCACGCACCGCCTGCGGCGTGCCTTCGCGCGCGCCGGCGAAAATGTCGATGGCGCGGTCGGAGCGATAGCCATCCTTGTTCAGCCGCAGGTTGACGGTCAGCGCCCCGCCCGCGACCATGCCGGATGTGGACGCGGCCAGGCCAAGCTCGGGTGCCTTGCCGTCGATCCGCTCGAAGCGGGTCTGGGTCAGCGTGCCGGTTGCGTCGCGATTATAATAGAGGCCGTCGGTCGGATAGCGCACCACTTCGCCCGACAGTTCGATATTGGTCTGCCAACCGGCAATGCGGCGGGCATGGCTGATCTGGCCGGACGGCGAAATCCGCCCATCGGCAGTGTGGCGCAGCGTCAGCGACGCATTGCCCGATCCGCCGGCATCCGCGCGCAGGATGACATTGGCCACCAGCGTCTGGCCCTGCGCTTCGGCGGCGTCGGTGCCGCGCAGCAGGAGGACGCGCTCCACCCGCGACGCGCTGATCCGTCGCAGCACCTGACTGATGCCGCCGGCCTTCACCGTAGGGCGTTGCCCGTCGATCAGGACATTGCCAGCCGCGCCGCCAAAGCCGCGCAGGCTGGAGCCTTCAGACAGGAGGAAGCCCGGCGTGCGTTCCAGCATGTCGAGCGCCGTCTGCGGCTGGAACGGCGCATAGAATTCCGCCGGATATACCGGATCGGGGCCGGTCGGTATCACCGGCGGATGGGTCGGCTGCTGCGCCAACAGGTCCGGCCGGGACTGCTCGTCGGCAGGCGTGCCTGCCACTACGGCGAGGCTGGAAAAGAACAGGGACAAATTCATCGCATGAAAAACTCTACGGGGACGACCAGTTCGATGGTGTCGCCCTTCACATCTTCGGGGGGCCTGGGCAGCGGCTGTGCGCGCTTGGGCAGCGACAGAGCTTCCTGATCGAGCGAGCGATATCCCGACGATCGTTCAAGTCGCGAGGAGAGCACTTTCCCCGCCCGGTCCATGACGAAGCGGATATAGGGCACGCCCTGCTGCCGCGCGAAATGGGCGTCGCGCGGGTAGCGCTTCACCTTGTTGAGTGCGCCCAGCACCAGCCCTTCCCAGGTTGGCTTGCCAGTCGACACCTGCGGCGCGGGCGGCGCGGGCTTGCTTTCCGGCGCAGTGGTTTCCTTCACCGGCGGGCCCGGGTCCGGCGTTGGTTTGGCGGCCACGACAGGCAACAGATTGGCGCTGGGCACTTCCACCTTCGGCGGTTCGATCCTGGGTTGATCGGGATCCGGCTTCGCTGTTTCCTTCTGCACCTTATCCGGGCCGGGCGGCACTTCGCGGACCGGTTCCGGCGGTGCAGCCGGCGGGGCGACGTTGAAGACGTTGAGCGTCGCGGGCGTCTTCACGGCCTTGTAGACCTGCCAGCTCAGCAACATGCACCCGGCGAAGAGCAGCGCGACCAGCCCCACGCCGCCCGCACCGCACAGGCGGGTGCGCAAGCTCATCGGCTGATCCGAATAGCGGGTGTAGCTGTAGACCGGAAGCGCGGCTTTCGGCGGCGCATAAGCGACCTGCGCGGCCTCCATATCGCTTTCAACCAAGCGCAATCGTGCGGCACCTTCGCGCAGGCTCATGCCGGCCATCCTACTGTGCTCGTCAATGGCATCATGTTCCTATCTCCTGACCCATCGGGCCTTGTCGCGCGTGCGGGGAAATCCGATCTCGTCATGCTCGACGATGGCCTGTTCGCCTGGCCCGACATCGAGCAGGACATAATAGCCGCCCCTGGGGCGCGGAAATGTGAGCAGGCTGTCCCTGTCCAGCTTGCGCGCCAGCAATGTCCGGCCGCCATGGTCGATGACTTCCAGCCCCACGCCGGGTGCGGCGTCCCCCTCCGCATAGCCGCCCCGGCAGCGCACCGTCTGCTGATCGAGCAGTACGCATTTGAGGACAGGGCCATGGGCATGCGCCGGCATGGCCAGCATCGACAGCGTCATGCAGAGCAGGCCCCTGACCAGTATACGCATGGGGCTCATTCTCCTTTTGCCTGTTCGGCAAACCAGTCGACGGTGGCGGGCGATATAGCCTTCATCGGCCAAGCAACCTGATGGACCGTGCCGTCCTTGCCGATGACCGTCATCCAGAGCTGGCTGTCGCCGGTCAGGTTGGACGGCAATTGAATCTCCGCGCCGCGATCCCAGCGATTGCCCTCGAACGCCACGCCGGCGGCGCGCATGGCGCGTGGCTTGTTCACCTTCAGATAGACATGGAGTATGCTGGCATCGCACATCTCGCAGAAGCGCAGGCGATAGGCCTTGATCGGTATATCCATGCTCGCCACTTCGGGGGCATTCCGATCAGCTTCCGCAAAGGTGAAACCCCAGGGGCCGACCTGGCCATGGATGGCATCATCGCGGTCCAGCGCCCTGGTTTCGACGCGCGCATAGGCCAGGGCGAACGTCCCCATGGTGCTGCCCAGCATCAGCCAGCCGATCCATCGGCGCGGCTTGCGCATCGGCGCGTCATCCATGGCGGATGGCGCACCTTTGGGTGCTCGCTCCGACCGCGCTTTGACTGGCGGCTGCCAGGGCCATTCAGGTAGCGCGAAGACAAGGAGAATGGCCGCAATGCTGAGCCAGCCACACCAGATGGCGATGCCCACGCCCGCCGTATCGAGCGCGCGCATGCCAAGCAGCAGCGCGCCCCCGAGGAGCAACCATCCGCCGATTCGCGCGGTACGGCGCCAGCGCAGGGCCGGCAGCACGCGCAACAGATGTTTTGCGTGTCGTTCGGTGGCCAGAGCAAGCGCGCCGAAGCCAGCGAAGGCCAGTGCCAGCATGGCGAGATGCGCGCCGCTCATGCCGCGCCTCCAGCGCCTAGCAGCCAAGCGGCAAGTGATAGCCCGGCAGTGCCGGCCACCGACACAGCCCAGACGGATCGCAGGTGACGCGCATGGAAGGCCCAGAGAATGAAACCGCTATAGAGGGCGAAGCTGAGCATCGAGGCCGCCATCACTGCCTGCGCGCGGGGCAGCGGCCAGAGCAGGGATGCCAGCACGATAGCCGCCGATGTCAGCGCATAGCCGCCACCAAAAGCCACGACCACGCGCGACGCCACCGCCCAGCGATAGCGCGCGGTTACGCACTTGCCTTGCCCGCTCACGCCTGCGCCTCCCCCAAGATGGGCTGGCGCGCTGGCGACGAAGGCGCCTTGCTACCGGCATCGAGCCGCTTTGCCGCCTTTCGCGCAGTGATAGCGAAACAGGCCGCCAGCCCCAGCATGGTAAGGTCGAAGCCGGCGAAGACCCAGTCGCCTTGCCCAATGGCCGCGAAGAGATGCCGGCCGGTCGTCAGCCCGTTCAGCAGCGGGATCAAGGCAAAGGCCGCGCAGGTTGCCCAGAGCAATTCGATCCAGGCCCGCCGCAATGGCCGGGCCAGCGCGTAGAAGAAGGCGCCAAGCCATAGCGCGAACAGGCTGTGATATTCCCAATCGGCACGGTCCATCATGCCGATGGGGAGGAGCCGGTTGGCCCAGAAGAAGCCAGCAATCGCCAGCGGCAGGCCAGCGATGGTCGCAACGTTCAGCGCCTCGACGAGACGGACGCCGGCATCCTCACGCGCATCCTGTCCGCTCGCCAGATGAAAGCGCCGCCGCTTGACCGTCCATAGCACCAGTCCCGTGCCGATCATCCCGCACCCCAGCAGGCCCGACGCGAAATAGACCCAACGCCCCCAATAATCGGCGTAGACGCCCTCATGCAGGTTGAGCATCACCGTCTGCGTCGCGCCGGGCGCGCCGCTGGGATCGGGCTCATCGGGCAGGCGAGCGCCGCTGTCGGCATGGAAGCGCAGCTTAGCGGCATCATAAAGTTTCAGGCCGACCGGCACATGCGACACGATCACCTGCGGCGGCTCGCCTTCCATCCGCTCGATCGTGACGGAGGCAATCTGGTCCGCCCCCCACAACGCGGCGGCCTGGGCCAGCATCGGAGCCATCGGGGCGGATGGACGCGCGATCGGGGCGTGCCTGTGCGCGCCGCCTTCATAAAGTTCGTCGTAGAAGGCCCGGCCACTTTCCTCGTCCGTGCCATAAAGAACGGCCTTACCCGCAGGCATATAGGTGAAGAGGAAGAAAAGCAGGCCACTATAGGTGATCATCAGGAAGAAAGGCAGCGCCATGACGCTGACCGCATTATGGGCGTCGAGCCAGGACCGCTGGCCCTTGCCGGGGCGGAAGGTGAAGAAGTCCTTGAATATCTTCTTGTGGGTGATGATGCCGCTGATGATCGCGACCAGCATCAGCATGGTGGCAATGCCGACGATCCGGTAAGCCCATTGATAGGGCAGATAATGCAGCGAATAGTGCATGCGGTAGAGGCCCCGGCCACCGGCCGTTTCCCGTGGCTCGACGTCCGGCGGCAATATCGCGCCGGTCCGCGTGTCGAGCTGCTCACTGCCGCCGGCGCCATATTCATGACCCGACTTGGGCATTTCCTCCCAACGGATCGAAAAATTCATCCATTCGCGTTCACCCGGCCGGATATAGGGGAAGGTGACGTTCCAGCTGGCGGCGGCCGGTGCCACCTGCTCCAGCCGCTGCATTGCCAGTTCCGTCAACCGGGTCCGATCGGCATTGGCCGGCGCCGCCGTCACCGACCGTTCCGGCTGCATCCACTGGCCTATTTCCAGCTGGAAATAGCCCGCCGTCCCGGTCACGAAGACGAAGAATAATATCCAGCCGGCGACCAGACCGACCCAGGTGTGCAGCCAGGCCATCGACTGGCGGAATGCGTCTTTCATGCGATTGCTTTTCAATACCAGTTGAGCGCCTATTGATTAGACGTTCGAGCCAGACGATTTTTCACCATCGCCGGCGAAAAATATGGATGGCCGGCCCGACCCCGACGCCATCATCCGGGCCAGGCCGTGCGTGGGTCAGAATTTGCCTTGCAGCGTCACCAGGACATTCCGGGGTGCGCCGACATAATTATAGGCCCGCTCGTGGCTGAGATATTTATAATAGTTGAGGTCGAAGACATTGTTCAGATTGACCGAAAGGGACAGGGCGTCACCCAGTTTCGCCCGTGCCATCAGATCGACCAGCGCATAGGGTTTCTGCGCCATTTCGAAGCCCGGCATGGCCTGCACCTCTACCCAGTGGCGGCTTTGCCATGTCGCGCTGCCACCGAGCGTCAGCCAGTCGAGCCCGCCGCCCAGATCATAGGCGGTCGAGAGCTTCACCAGATGCCGGGGCTGATAGGCGGTGAAGCGCTGCCCGCCATTGGGGCCGTTCACATATTTGGTGTCGGTCAGAGTATAGCCGATCGTCGCCTGCCAGCCCTTGGCCAATTGTCCCGCCAGCTCCACTTCGCCGCCCTGATTGCGCACCTTGCCGCCCGCGACCGAACAATAGTCATTGCCGGTCGAGGGACAGGGGGTCGGGCCGGTGAGATCGTCGATGGCGCGATTGCTCTGCGAAATGCGGAACAGCGAGGCGGTGAGCAGCAGCTTGTCGTCAGCAAAGCCCTGCTTCACGCCGATTTCATAATTGGCGCCGACGATCGGGTCGAGCAGATTGCCGTTCCGGTCGATGACATTCTGCGCCTCATAAATATCGGTATAGCTGGCATAGAGCGTGGTACCCGGACGCACATCCCAAGTCAGCCCGCCATAAGGCAGAAGCTGCGCGCTGGATTTGAAGCCGGAGCGGGTGGTGAGCGTGGGCGAGAGGGTTTCGGTCGCCGTCTTCCACCAGTTGACGCGCAGGCCGGCGAACAGCTTCACATCATTCAGCACCGACATGCGCGCCAGACCATAGACGCCACCCTGCTGCGTGCGGGTGGTGGTGCGCGATGTGCCCTTCGTGATGGTGGGGAAGCTGTAGTCGAGCGGGTCGAAGTTCAGCATGTCGGGCGTGGAGCCATACCAGGGCGCGTCAAGCGTGTCGGAACTGGTGACGCCGCGCACCTTCTGAAAATTCGCGCCGAACACCAGTTCATGACGGCCGCCCAGCAGGTTCAGCGGTCCATCTACCTGAAGATCGGCAACCGACTGGCGGGCATCATAATAAAGTTGCGTGGCGCGGACCAATGGGCCGGTGCCGGTATCGCGATAGACCGCCTGCCCCGAAACGAACATGCGACGATTGAAAAGCGAGGTCCAGATGCCGGTACCGACCAGCTTGGCCTTCCAGTCGCCGCCCAGTTGCTGCTCGACCTCGACGAAGGCGGTCGTCGTCTCGCTGTCGCGGCGGTTCCAGGCTGCACCGAAGAAGGTGGAGCGGGGCAATTCGAGCGCGCCGCCATCGGTGTAGCGGGGATAGCCCATGGATTCCGGCGTACCGGTCGCCTTCGCCCAGTCCGCGCCGATGCTGACCATGGTCGAACTGCCAAGGTCGGCCTGCACCACGCCATAGGCCACGCGCTTCGTCTCGTTCACATAGTCGATGAAGCTGTCCTTGTCCTGCCAGGCGCCCACAATGCGCGCGCGCAGATGGCCGTCTTCGCTGAGCGCGCCCGAAACGTCCGCTTCCACGCGGTAGTTATCCCATGATCCGCCGCGCACCAGCAGGTTCGCCTGATGATCGAGCGTGGGCATCTTGCGGACGAGATTGACCGTACCGCCCGGCTTGCCCGATCCTTGGGTCAGGCCGGCCACGCCGCGCAACACCTCGACCCGGTCGTAGATGGCCATATCCTGCTGCGCAGCGCCGGGCTGCTGCGGAAAATTGACGTTCGCACCATTCACCTGGATCGTGGTGATGTCGAAACCACGAATAGTGATGGCCGTGCCGAAATATTCGCCTTCGTTGATCTTCACGCCGGTCGCATGGGCCAGCGCGTCGTTGATCGATACCGCCGCCTCATTATCCAGTTGCGCGCGCGTGACGATGCTGACGGACTGTGGCGTCTGACGCGGTGACAAGGACAGGCCCGTTGCCGTGCCCATTGCGCGCGCAACGTAGCTGCTGTCGCCCTCGGTCGCATTCGCATCGCTGGTGACGATGGACCCGCCGCCGCTGGTCGCGCCTTCTACGCGCACCGGCCCCAGTTGGACCGTACCATCTGCGCTATCGGGCGCGGCTTCGACCATGACCGACCGGCTGGACAGCCAGCGGAAGGTAAGGCCGGTGCCAGATAGCAAGCGGGACAAGGCTTCGGCCGGCGCAAGATTGCCCGACACGCCCGGCGTCCGGCGACCGCGGGTCACGCTGCTTTCCGCCGACACCTCGATCCCCGCCTGCCGGCCGAACAGGATGATAGCGTCCGGCAAGGGCTGGGTGGCAATATCAAAATCGCGCGTCGTGCGCCCCTGCGCCTGCGCCGGCGCGGAAGGCAGCGCCGCCGCACTCGTCAGGAGAAGCGCCAGGCACGCCGCCTTGTGCGCCCGGAACCAGCGTCCATTGTTCATGTCTTTTCAAACCCCCGGTCATCAATGATCTTTTATGAGCGCGATCCATATGTGCTAATGTGTCGCATATGCGATCGCGCTGCATTCCAAGGACTGTGGCACTAGAGAGGAATTTCAGATTTTTTCTGGTAGCTTAACGAAATCTGGATCAAATATATGATTTTAATAGATATTATCCGACGATAATGAGCCAGGGCGTAATCCGGGTCACGCTGCCCCCGATAGGCCCGACCAGCGAATGAACCGCCTGTAGCGGATTGCGGGGATTATAGACGCCGTTGACGCGCCGTGCAGCGATCGCATCGTCCATCAGGATGATCCTGCCCCGATACCAGGGTCGGATGTCATCAATCACCTCCGCCACGGTCCGGTCACGGGCATTGACCTCCGCCAAGGCCCAGGATGCGATCAACGCTGGCGCCACATGGTCGACCTGCGCCCTGCCGCCCTTGTCTATCCGGACCTCATCCCCCGCCGACAGGAAGGTCGATCGTGCACCGGATGCGCTATCGTCGACGCGCACGCGGCCATGTTGCACGCCGACATGGGTGGCAGCGGCCAATCTGCGCACATCAAATCCGGTTCCCAACACCGTGGTCGTGACCGAACCGGCCGCGACGCGAAAGGGCCTGGCAGGATTGGGCCGTACCTGGAACAGCGCTTCCCCCTGCAACAGGTGAATCCGACGCTCCCCCTGTGTAAAGGTCACGCGGATCGCGGACTGCGGTCCCAGTTGCGCGGTGGAACCATCCGCCAGGGCCACCGTCTCCAACTCCCCCGTTCCGGTTCTATGGTCGGCTTGGATCGCCAGCAGCGCAGAGGGGACCAGCCAGACGGCGACAAGGGCCGCCGCAACGGCGCTCGCGATCATCGGTCGCCGTTTCAGAATGAGCGACGGAGTCGCCCGCCGGCGGCGTGCGCACCGTCCCATGGGCAGTCGCGCTGGCTCCGCAGCCATGGCGGACGTTGCGCCAGCCGTCCCGGCGTCTCCAATCATCTCATAGCTTTGGCCGAGTTGCTGCCATGTATCCCAATGGCGCGCATCCGCGGACAGCCAATCGCGAAAATGGGCAGCCATGTCCGTATCGTCCGGATGA
This sequence comes from Sphingobium sp. WCS2017Hpa-17, assembly GCF_031843765.1. NCBI lineage: Bacteria > Pseudomonadati > Pseudomonadota > Alphaproteobacteria > Sphingomonadales > Sphingobiaceae > Sphingobium > Sphingobium sp. WCS2017Hpa-17. Next base: position 310,656 of record NZ_JAVTIV010000002.1, on the reverse strand, counting down.
TCGGCCAGCGCCAGCAGCCAGTTTGTGGCTTCGCCCAATATGCGTTCGTCATCATCCATCATTACACAGGCACATCCGAAATGCGCCACCAGCCTGAGCCGTGTGCGCCAGGCCGTCGGCTGCCATGCAGGGTCCGCTTCGTCCATGGACGGAAGACGTTTGAGGGTAACCGGTTTTTCAGCCGCATCGCAAAAATCATTCGCGGGCCGCCATCCGGCGCCGATGGCAATGTTTGATACCATCGGCCACCAGGCCATGGACCAGCCCGACGGATACACCCAGATGTTGAGCAATCTCCATCAGCGTATGGCCGCCGAAACGGTGCATTTCCACCGCTATGCGCGTCCGCTCCGGCAGTTCGGCAAGTGCGGCACGGACATGATCCAATTCGTTGCGGGCTATCGCCTGCGCTTCTGGCGTGGGCCGCTCGCACGGAACGGCGTTTACGAGATCGGCGAGATCGTCCCCCTGCCTTTCTCCCGCGATCAACGCCCGCCGGCGCCCGTCCAGCGCCAGATTGCGGACGATCCGATAGAGATAGTGCAGCGGCTGTCGTACCGCGTCTCCATCGAAAGCCCGGTCGAATCGTATCCAGGCATCCTGAACAACATCCTCCGCCTCGGCCTGACTGCCGGTAATCACGCGCGCATAGTCGATCAGCGATGCACGATGGGTGCGATAGAAATAAAGAGCCCCCTGCTCGTTCGCCACGAAACCCCTCACCCCCCATCCACCCGGATCAGCCCCGTCAGGCAATTGCGAATAATTCGCAACAGCTCGTTAGTCTTTTACATTTTCTGTGGCAAGTCTCGCCGAGCGTCAGATTGAGGTGATGTCTCGGCAGCACCCGTCGTGCACGCGTACCACGGACATCTTCATTCCACCTTTGCATGCCCGCTGTTCACGCCCCTAGCGGTCGATGCTGGCTGGGGCATCAGTTCCCTGACCACGCCCCAATAGCCCTGCGTGATGTGCGCATTTGCCGCATAAACCGGATCGGCCATGAGATGCCCGTGCAGACGGCGCAGATTATGCCAGGGCACCGATGGGAACAGATGATGTTCCAGATGATAGCTGACATTGAGCGGCCCGATCAGGATCCGGTCGAGCAGCGTGGGGATGACGGTGCGCGTGCCGTTGAGTTCCTGCGCGTCGGGGACGCCGACATGCTCGGCCATGGCACGGATGCGGTTGAAGACATTGGCCCAGATGAATTGCGGGATCATGAAAAGACCCAATATCTGCCAACGCCAGGGCGACCAGAGGACGAGCCCATAGACGATCACCGCCCAGGCCACATAGCGGAGCCGCAATGCCAGGCGAAAATCGAAGCCGAAGCGGCGGGGATTGTGGAAATTGGCGATGGGTGACCAGACCCGCGCCGCGCGGGCCACGCGATAATAGTTGAGGCCAAACAGGCTGCGGAAGAACAGTCGGACCATGGCCCTGCCGCTTTTCGGGAAATGCTGGTCGGGATCCTTGCGCTGGACCCGATAGTCATAATCCTGCGGCGTGTTGGTATGGCGGTGATGCACCATATGGGCGACACGATAGAGGTCGATGCTGAGGACCAGCGGATAGGCAACGAAAATGTCACCGATGAGATCGTTGATGCGCCGATTGCTGAACAACAAGCCGTGACAAGCATCGTGCATCATCACCGCCAGACACTGGATCCGCGTACCGATGACCAGGCCGGCCAGCACGTACACCAATATATGGTCTGCCCGGATCGCGATCGCCATGGCGGCGACGATGATTATCCATTGAAGGGCGAGCAGCAGGGCATTGCGCCGATTGTCGACGACGGACAATATCCGGATCAGAGGCAGGGTACCGCGCCGCGAGTAGCGATAGCCCGGCGCACGGCCTTCGGCGATATTGTCCATGAACCGGTCTCCGACTGCCGCACCAGCCTGCGGCAAGCTATTGTGGGTGCAAATCAACGTCAATCGCCATGTCCTGACGACAGCCTATTGGTTCGATCGCCCGGTCGCAGGAATAAAAGAATAGGCACGTAGGTGGCGTTGACAAAGTGCGGCGGCCATTTGCAGATCTCGGCGAGGTCGAGGAAGCTGGCAAAGAATAGAGCGGTTTTGTCGTAGCGCGTGGCGAAGCGACGGAACTGCTTGTGGCAGACCATGCGCTTGGTGCGGTTGCGATCCCGATAGCGGCGGACATTGAAGGCAACGGGCTCGCGGCGATTGGATTTGAGCAGGATGATCGGAAGAATGCCCCGTATCAGCAGCTTGTCGCGCGCGGCGTCGCCATCATAATCTTTGTCGGCGAGCAAGGCCTTGGGCTTGATGACGGGGATCCCCATCAGGGCATCGACAGCACCAGAGCCAGATGCCTCCCTTCCAGTCAGGATGAAGTCTTGCCATGACATTCCATTCCGCGTCCGTCAGATCACCCCGAGCCATTGCCTCTGCCAAAAAGAGAAGCCCTGCACCAGAAATCAGGCCGATTGGGAATCCACTTTGTCGACGCGGCCTTGCGATGTTCGCGCTTCCATCGTGTGTCCGCGCGCGCCCGAAACCGATAAGCAGTGAGCACCGTTCCACAGCTTGCGCTCCGAGCCTCTCCTGATCCGGCATATCCGGTTATAGAAATGTCCCCAACTCGTGATAAACATCCTCATTTCGCAACAGATTATTACTTTGGAGTGATAATGGTGGCAGCATGGGCGGGCATTGAAGAATTTGTGGCCGTTGCGTCGGCGGGATCCTTCACGCGCGCCGCGCAAAGCCTGGGCGTATCGACGACGCATGTGAGCCGCGCCGTCCTGGCGCTGGAACAAAGAATACAGGCCCAACTTTTCCAAAGAACGACCCGGACCGTTCGCTTGACCGACACCGGCCGTGTCTTCTTCGAAAGATGCGAGCGAATTGAGCAGGAACGCGACGAAGCCATTGCCCTCGTGTCCGACAAGGGGGTGCCGCAAGGCGAATTGCGGGTCAGCTGTTCTACAGCGATGGGGGAGCGATTTGTCGCTCCAATCTTGCGCAGTTTCGCAACCCCGTTCCCGAAACTGCGCCTGTCCATTGACCTGTCGAACAGGATTGTGGACCTGGTTGGCGAGGGATACGACCTGGCTATTCGCACCGGGGCCGTCTCCGATCATCGACTCATCGCGACACGTATCGCTTCTCGGGGGTTATTGACCTGTGCTGCGCCCTCTTACCTCGCACAGCGCGGCATACCAGCGTCGATCGAGGATATATCCGGTCATGAATGTCTGAGAGGTACCAGTTCGACATGGCACTTCAACATAAACGGACGGGATGTGATTCACCGGCCCGATGGCCGGTTTCGCTGCAACAGCGGGCACGCCGTCATCGAAGCCTGCGTCGCTGGCCTCGGTATCTGCCAACTGCCCGATTTCTATGTCCTGCCGCTCCTCCAGGAAGGCAAGGTGGCATTATTATTTGATGACATGCGACCTGCCGACGAACCCATCTGGGCCGTCTATCCCCAGCGCTGGCACCTCTTGCCCAAGGTGAGCAAAGCGGTGGAATGCCTGCAACGCGCGTTGCCGGCCGCGCTCAATTCGCTGGTCTGAACCCGTGGCGTTGCGACAGGGCAAGGTGATGAAGATGATCTGATCGCACGTGGCCCGCACTATGGGTTCAGGCCTTCAGTCATACTATCCTTTTCACATCAATGATCCGGTTGCCACGTCTTTCCCAATTCCGATTGATTGCCCCGCCGCACCACATTCTCCTTTATATGGATAGGGAGCAGATAGGCCGATAGCGTCCGCAACGCCTTGGCAGGGTCATGACGCACGCCGCACAGGAAGATGTCGACCGCCGCATAGCCATGTTCCGGCCAGCTATGGATCGACATGTGGGATTCCGCCAGCAGCGCAACGCCGGTGACGCCCTGCCCTTCGCCGAAATGATGGAGGTGCAGGCCGATCACCGTCGCCCCGGCGCTCTCCGCCGCAGCGCGCAGGGCGGTTTCGATCAGGGCCACATCGTCCAGCACGGGACAACCGTAAAGATCCGCCAGCAGATGCCGGCCGTCATAAGTCATGGGCGGTGTCACAGCAAAGTTTCATGGGCATGGCCGAGCGAGGACAGGGCCGCTTCAGCAGCGGCCATGCCCTGATAATGGGCTTCCTCGAACAGCGACAGACCGCTGAGGTCGGAATGGGCGCGGAAGAAGGGTGGCCGGATCGCGGCGCGCTGCGCAGGGGCGACCTGCCAGAGGAAACCGGGCGTCGGGCGGATCATGGCATGGCCCCATTTCCACAGGTCGATCGACCGGATCGCGCCGTCCAGATCGGGGTTCATGGCGAGCAGGTCGTCCCGCACCATCCGGCGCCAGTCCGCATCGGACCGCTCGACCAGCAGGCGGCGAGCGGCAGCGGGCGGCATGTCGGACAAGGCCATATACCAGGTCAGCACCGTCGGCCCTTCGCGCGAGGCGCTCTGATGGGTGGAGACGACATAGCCGAGCGAGGCGCTGCTGGCCGAAACATTGTCCCAGGCGAGTGCGCTTCCCTTCCCGGCTGGCGCGCGATCGACAGTGACATTGGCGATCAGCCAGGGCGCATAGCTATGGGCGGTATCAGGTTTCTCGCCCAGCAGGCGGCTGGCGATAAAATGCGGCATGGCGAGGATGACGGCATCGGCGCGATAGCGGATGCTCTTCCCTTGTCCCGCGTCGAAGACATCAACCGTTGCGCCGGCACCATCGGACCGAGCGCGAAAGACGACCTGGCCCGTGGCGATGCGGTCGCCCAGCCGATCGGCCATTAGGCGGGTGAGGCGCCCATTGCCTTCGGGCCACGTCAGTTCATTGTCGCCCGCACCGTCAGCGGTGAAACCGCGCCGGCTGGCGAAATAATGGATACCGGCCCAGGCTGACACCTCCGCCGGTTCGGTGCCATAGTCATCGCGGCAGGCGTAGCGGACATGGGCGCGCAGCACTGGCGAGGTCCAGCCCTGGCGGTCGAGCCACTGCGCGAAGCTGATCCGGTCGAGCGCCAGCAGGTCGGCATCCTGCGCGCTATACGCGATCGGAATGGCGAAGGCGGGCTGCCCCTGTGCGTCGCGGCGGCGCGAGAAATCGGCCACAATACGGTCGAAGGCGGCAAGGTCGGCCTTGTCCTTTACCGACAGGCCGGTCTTCGGCACCAGCCCCTCCTGCCATTTTCCCTGCCACAGCAGCCGTTCCTGCAAGTCGGCGCAAAGTTGCAGCGGATCATAGACCGGCTTGCCATCCCGGTCGCCGACGATCATGCCGAACTGCCGCAACATATGGCGCAAACCGCGCGCTTCCTCATTGGGAATGGGGAGATAATGGGCGCCCAGCGGATAGGCCGATACGGCGTTGCGGCCGCCGCGCGCATTGCCACCGGGCTGCTGCTCCAGCTCGATCAGACGGAAATCATCACAGCCCGCCTCGCGCAGCCGCCAGCCGGCGGTCAGGCCGGCGACGCCGCCACCCGCGATCAGGATCGGCACAAGCACCTCCCGCTGCGGTTCGGGAAAGGCGCCGTCGCGCAGCCGGTGGCCAAGCGCCATGTCCGCGCCGCCGCTGCTGCCCGATGTCGGGGCTTCGCAGCCGGGCAGCGCCAGCGCGGTGGCCGCCGCCATGCCACCTTTCAGCACCGCCCGCCTGTCAGCCTTCATAGCGCGCCCATTCTTCGGCGAAGCTGCGCACCAGCGCCTGATTGTCGAGCCGGTTCACCGGCACCGGACGACGCGCCATGTCGGGCGGAAAGAACTGGGCCTGCCGCGCGGTGGCGTCCGACAGGAAGCGATTGCCCGGCAGCAGCCGCGTCGCCGCGCCCGGATCGGCCAACCCGGCCAGGATGAAGCCCCATTCGCCAAAGCTCGGTACATAGACATGATAGGGGCGTGTGTGGAAGCCGGCGGCCTCCAGCGTCTGCGCCACCGTCCAGAAGGCGGCGGGCGCGACCAGCGGCGATGTGCTCTGGATCACCGCCATGCCACCGGGTGCGAGATGCGGGCGCAGCATGCGGTAGAAAGTCTCGGTGTAGAGTTTGCCGACCGAGAAATCCACCGGATCGGGAAAGTCGACGATGATGACGTCGAAGCGCACCTTGTTTTCGCGCACCCAGCGGAAGGCGTCTGCATTGACGACGTGCATGCGCTTGTCGGTGAGCGCGCTGCCGTTGAGCGAGCGGAGAATTCCGGTCTGGCTGAACAGGCGGGTCATGGCCGGGTCAAGGTCGACCAGGGTGACACTGCGTACCTGAGGATGGCGAAACACCTCGCGCGCGGCGAGGCCATCGCCGCCGCCCAGGATCAGCACATGTTCGGGCCGCGCCACCCGCCCCATCGCCGGATGCACCAGCGCCTCATGATAGCGATATTCGTCGCGCGAGGAGAATTGCAGATTGCCGTTGAGATAGAGGCGGATGTCTTCATCATGCCGGGTCAGCACCAGCCGTTGATAGGGGCTGGAAGTAGCGTAGATGACCCGTTCGCCATAGGCGGCAATTTCCGACCAGCGCTGGATCCGGTCGGCCAGCAGGAAGCCCGTGATCAGGCTGGCCATCACGACCAGCGCCAATATGCGTTCCCGCATCAGGCTGGCGCGGGCGGGGACCAACAGCAGCAAGAGCAGCGCAACGCCGACATTGAGCAGGCCGAACATCAGGCCGGTGCGGATCAGGCCCAGATGTGGGACCAGCAGCAACGGAAAGAGCAAGGACGCGGCCAGCGCACCGACATAGTCGAAGGTCAGGACGTTCGACACCGTCTCGCTGAAGTCGAAGCGATCGCGCAGGATGCGCATCAGCAGCGGTATTTCGAGGCCGACGAGGAAGCCGATGACGAAGACGAGGCCATAGAGGATCGGCCGGAACTGTTCGACCAGTGGAAAGAGCAGGAACAAGCCGGCGGCCGACCAGCCGCCAAGCAGAGCGACCAGTATCTCCACCCGGATGAACAGCCGCAGTTCGTCGCGCTTCACATAGCGCGAGCACCAGCTGCCCACGCCCATGGCGAAGAGATAAGTGCCGATGATGGTCGAGAATTGTGTGACGCTGTCGCCCAGCAGATAACTGGCGATCGTCCCGGCGAGCAGTTCATAGATGAGGCCGCAGGTCGCGACCGCAAACACGCTGGCGAGCAACAGCCCAACCAGCGCGGTGCGCCTGCGCTCCGTTGGGGCAGACGGCGTGTCAGCCATGAATGGCGGCGGCCACGATGATCCCGAGCGCGATGGCGATGGCGCCCGCGAACTGAGCGACGGCGAGATTCTGCTTGTCGCGTATCTCCTCCCACAGCTTGCCCGGCGTCAGCAGGTCGAGAATGACGAAGCCGACGACGAAGACGACGATGCCGACCCCGGCATAGACGAGCGAATTGACCAATGTCGGCAACGATATGAGCATCGACGTCTCCTATTTATGCGTGGGACCATAAGCGCGATAGGCGCCGGCCGTGCGTCCGCCATCGGCGAAGGGGGAATAGCCCTGTGAGGCCGCGGCGAGATAGAGGCCAAGCACGCCAATGCACCAGAGGGCATAGAGGAAACTGCTGCGGCTCATGGCGATTGCATGCCCTGAAGCCAGTCATCAGCATCGGCCGGCGAACCGTCCTTCTGCGCCAGTCGCGCATTTTCGAACAGGATGTGCAGGACCAGCATCAGCAGCGGCGGGACCAGGATCATCAGCACCGCCAGCCAGAAGTTGGAGGCGAAGCGCGCGCCACGCGCTACGGTGAGGACGATTTCGACCGGAGGCAGGCCATCGGCCTTGTAGGTGCCGCTTGCCGTATCATAGGCAAAGCTTCCCGAACTGCCCCAATGATGGGCCTGTACGTCCACCACCAGATCATAGGTGCCGGCAGGGAGGCTGGCGACCTTCAGCGTCTGCGACCGGTTGCCTTCGGACCAATAGCCGTCCGAATCCTGCCCCGAATAGCGTTCATTGAGGGCATAGGCGTCATAGCTGTCCTGCGTCTTGCGATCGACGAAGGAGACGTCGATATCGACCCAGCCCTGCTCGACATTGGGCGTCACCGCCTCCACCGTCATCGCCTGCCGCCCCAAGGGCAGCACAATCGGGCCAAAGGTTTGTGACACTGCCGGGCCATCTGGCGTTGCCGCAAGACTGAAGCTCTGCGGCTGCATGGTGCCGCCGAGCAGAATTAGCAGAACCAGCAGCCCCAGGAAGGACAGGGTGGCGATCGGCCACCAGCCCTTGAGCCGCCGGGCATAGGGGGACGGCTGGTGCGCCAGTGGCGTGATGCCCGGAAGCCAGGCCGGCGGCGGATCGACATCGAACGCTGCCCTTATCTCTCGCCCGGTCAGAAGCTCGCTGATCGTCCAGCTTTTCTCCCGGTCGTCCTGTTCCAGGCTGAGCATGAAGCCGGGGCGGACATAGTCGGTGGCGCGCACCTCTTCGCCCACCTTCACCCGCCAGTAGAATTCGCCTGCCACCCGCGTCACCCGCGCGGTGTTGCCGCTGTAGAAGGGGCTGAAGCGCCGGCCTGCGGCGATCTGGTCCGGCCCGTCGCGCTGCGGCGCCGCAGTCAGCATCGTGCCGAGACTCCACTGGCCATTTTGCGCGATCAGCCAGCGATAGCCGGCATAGGGGTTGAACAGCAGATATTCTTCCCAGCTTGCCCAGCCGTCCGAGCGTTGCAGCCAACCGATCGCTTCCCACTCCACGCCGCGCAACGTGCCGCGCGTGCCGAGCGGGATGGCGAGCGATGCCTGCATTTCATGATAGCGTGTAATGATCCGCGCGTCCGAGTCGGTCGCGTCGATCAGCGTGCCGCAATATTCGCAGGCGAGCGTCACCGTATAGCCAGCCGCGCGCATGGCAATCGTCCCGCCGCAGGCCGGGCAGGACAGGGTGCGAACACTGCTGTCGTCAGGCGACATGGGGGTGCAGACTCCAGCCCGGCAGCGCGCGAAGGTTGCGCGGTTGCAGCGACTCCAGCGTTACATATTGGCCGACATAAAGGGTCGGCCCGTGCCGGTCCTTCTGGAAGGAAGCGCAGCGCCCATCCCGGTTGCGGAAATCGACGCTGAGTGCTTCCCAACCCGCCGGAGCGGTGAAAGGCAGTTCGCCTGCGCAGCCGATGCAACGCACGGTGCGAATATCGGCGACCTCATAGGCATGTCCGGCGATATTGCCGCTCTCGCCCGGCTTGACCGGCGTGTCGTTCATCAGGCGGCGGATGACCTGCGCCAACGACCCTGCCAACTCCACCTTGCGCAGGGCCATGAACTGTCCCATTGCCTCGCCCAGCCAGGCGTGGCTGCCATCGGCCATTAGCATCAGCCATTCATTCCAGGCCCCGTCGTCCCAGGACCAGCGCATCCGCCCGATGATGGTGAAGGACTGGTCGAAGCAGCGTCCCTCGGTGCCAATCTGGACCGGGCTGATGTCGAAGGGCAGCACTGCCGCCTCACCCATAGCCTGCGCGCTCTGGCTGGTGCGCACGACCAGCGTGCGACAATAGTCGCACACCCGGACGGGCAAGGCCGGCGAACGGAAGGAGACTTCCGCGCCGCAAGTGGGGCAGGCGACGGACTGCATCGGGGGTTTAGCGGATGCGGCCCAGCAATTCGGCCTTCTTGGCGTCGAACTCAGCCTGAGTCAGCGCGCCCATTTCCAGCAGCTTGTGCAGCCTTTCGATCAGGGCGAAGGGGTCTTCGGCGGGCGCCGCAGAAGCGCTCGCCCCGCTGCCCAACGCGCCAGCCATAGTCTGGCCAATGGCGAGGCCCGCGGCCGCGCCGGCGCCAACACCCGCGACACCGCCAGACTGCGCCGCTGCCGTCTCGATCGCCTCGGCTGCCTGGAACTTGGCATAGCGGTCGAGATCGCCCAGCACGCGTATCGAACTGGCCTTGTCGAGATGCTTCTGTACCTCTTCGGGCAGGGACAGACTTTCGACGAAGAAACTTTCGACCGATAGCCCCCATTGGGCGAAAGCTGGTGCGACCGCGGCCTTGAGCGCATCGGACAGAGCGGTCTGGCTGGCGGCAAGGTCGAGGAAAGCGGTGCCGCCACCTGCGATACCTGTCGCCAGTGCCGTCTGGATCGCAGCGCGCAGTTGCGGCTCGATATCAGCGACCTTCACCTCGCCCAGCGTTCCCATGATCCGTGAGGCAAAGGGCGCGACGTCCTTGATCCGGAAACTATAGCTGCCAAAAGCGCGGACGCGCAGCGGCCCCAGTTCGGGGTCGCGCAGCGTCACCGGCTGCGCCGTGCCCCATTTAAGGCCGACCTGTTCCTTTTCGGAGAAGAAATAGACGTCGGACTTGAAGGGCGACTTGAACCCCTTGTCCCAGTGCATGATCGCCGTCAGCAACGGCAGGGTCGCGGTGTCGAGCGTATAGAGGCCGGGACCGAACATGTCGGCGATCCGTCCTTCGTTGAAGAAGGCGGCAATTTGCCCTTCCCGCACCGTCAGTTGCGCGCCATTCTGGATTTCCCGGTCTGCCAGCGGCACGCGCCAGCCAAGTTGTCCGGGTTCTTCCACCCAGTCGATGACATCGACGAACTGCTTCGAAAGAAAGTCCAATATGCCCATGGCGCTCCCCTGTGCCTTCCCCGCAATGTAGAAGGGTGGCATCAGGGAACAAGCGAAATCCGCCGGATAACTGTTTCGGCTATTGCGCCGGCCGGGCCAATGGTTCCACCGGGCGCGCGACAAATCCGTGGAATGGCTGAGTGACGAGAAGATCAGCCTGATCTTCGATCAGCCAGCATTCTCCTGCGTCCCATTGTTGCCCGTCCATCACGCCCTGCCCGCGCAAAGGTATGAACCAGAGAGGGCCGTTGTCCAGATGCACGCTCTCGTCAACCTGACCGATCAGGCTTTCAAGCGAAAAGGGGGCATGTGGCTCATCGACCAGCAAAGAAGAGCTATCGCCCGAAACCTGCATTTCCGGTCGCGCATAAGGCTCAGCCTGGCTGACCGCCAGTCCATCGTCCAGATGCAGTTCGCGCGGCCGTCCATAGTCGTAAAGACGATAGGTCACATCATGGTTCTGCTGCACCTCGATCAGAGTGATGCCGCCGCCAATGGCATGAATGGTGCCGGCAGGGATGTAATAGAAGCTGCCGGGCCAGACAGGCTTCCAGTCCAGCATATCCTCGATCGCGCCGTCGAGCGCTGCGGCCCGCAGCGTTTCGGCGTCAACCCTGTCTCGCGTTCCGATACCCAGTTGCGCATTGCCTTGCGTCTCAACCACATACCAGCATTCCGACTTGCCGCCAGCCAGGCCCTTAGCCTGCGCCTGCGCGTCATCGGGATGAACCTGAATCGAGAGCCGCTCGCTGGTGAAGAGATATTTGACCAGCAGCGGCTGTGACAGGCTTTGCGGCCCGGTAAACCAGACCTCACCGATACGCTGGCCGGGCGTCGCGCCATAATGCGCCGGAATATCGGTCCGGCCCCAGGGCTTTTCCACCATATGGGGCGTCAGACGATGGCAGGTCAAATGAGCGCTCCCTTCAAGGCGATGGCGGCCAGCGCAATCGCGCCCAGCGGGCCGGCTTGCCCACCCAGTTCCGGCTTCACGATATAAGGGACGCTATCGGGTAACACCATATAGCCATTGAGACTTTCCAACAGTGCGGCGTTGATGCGGGGCAGGAGATGGGGTTGACCGACGAGCACCCCGCCACCCATCGCGATGCGGAGCGGCCCGGTGCTGCACACCAGCGCATGAGCCATGCCCGCCAGCGCATCGATGACCGGCAACCAGACCGGATCATCCGGCCCGACATCCGCCAGGGACCGCCCGGTCAACCGCGCGGCCAGCGCCGGGCCAGCGGCCAGTCCTTCGACGCAATCGGGGTGATAGGGGCATGTGCTGACGAAAGAGTCGCCGGCCAGACGGGGCACGCGGATATGGCCGACCTCGCTATGGCCGATGCCGCGCGTCGGGGCGCCATGGACGATCAGGCCAACGCCCACGCCAGTGCCGACCGTCACATAGGCGAAATCGCGCAGGCCGCGCCCGCTGCCCCAGAGCATTTCCGCCAGCGCCGCGCCATTGACGTCCGTGTCAAACCGGGCCGGTACATCGAAGCCGCCAGCCAGCGTGCCAACTATGTCCGCGTCGGGCCAGCCAGGCTTTGGCGTGGCGAGAACATGGCCATAGCCGGGCGAGACAGGATTGATATCGACCGGGCCGAAGGAGGCCAGACCGAGCGCGGAAAAACCGCCCTGATTGTCCCATTCCCGCAAGATGGCGAGGATGGCAGGCAATGTCTCCTCCGGCCGGGTGGTCGGGATGGTCCGCTGGTCGAGGATCGTGTCTGGCGCAGTCGCCAGAGTGCAGATGCACTTGGTTCCGCCCAGTTCGACGCCGGCCAGCGGGCGGGCCAGAGGCGGCTGATCCGGCAGATTATTCATGCGCGGCAATCAGGGCGTGAACAACGAGTTGGACAGTTGAATCCGTTTGGCGCGCGACCATTGCGCCCTTGCCTCTTCCCACACCCATTCTCCTTCTTGCCCCGCCACGGGAAGGTATAAAGCCATTTATGCTGGCCCTTTTCAATTAATACATTAAATTGCATTATTCAATAAGACATTCGGCAAAGTGCTGGAGGGAGAGGATATATGGCGCGGGATCGGGCTGAACGGAGCTATGAGGGTCGGCCGGCCCAGACGGATGAATCAGTGCACCGGAGCGCCGTAACCGCAGCGGCCCTGGCTGGTCTGTTGTTCGGGTTCGATACGGCAGTCATCGCCGGCATCACCCATGCGCTGACCGACAGCTTTGCCCTGTCACCATCGGGTCTGGGCGCCGCCGTGTCCGCCGCGCTGATCGGCACGTTAATCGGCGCATTGGGGGCCGGATCGCCGGGCGACCGTTATGGCAGCCGGGCCGTGCTGATCTGGATCGGCATCGCCTATATCGTCTCGGCGATCGGCTGCGCGCTGAGTGGCAATCTGCCTGCGTTCATCGCCTTTCGCGTACTGGGCGGGCTGGCGATCGGCGGTTCGTCCGTGCTGGCACCCGTTTATATCGCGGAGATCAGTCCGCCCGACCGGCGCGGGCGGCTGGTCGCCTCCTTCCAACTCAGCATCGTGATCGGCATATTGGCCGCTTATCTCAGCAATGCGCTGATCGGTCTTGCGAACGAGACGCCGGATGTCTGGCGGATCAAGCTGGGCGTGGCGGCGGTACCGGCCGGCCTGTTCCTGATCCTGCTGCTGCGCATCCCGGACAGTCCCCGCTGGCTGTTGCAGCGGGGGCGGACCGACGCGGCGCGACGGGCCATGGATCGACTGGCGATGGCGGAGGCAGACGCGTTGATGGCCGATGCCATTGCCGTCGATAGCGGAGGCGATCGCCTGTCCTGGCGCATCCATCGCCGGCCCATCCTGCTGGCGATCGCCATCGCCGCCTTCAACCAGTTGTCGGGGATCAACGCGATCCTCTATTATCTGGGCGACATATTCGCGATGGCCGGGTTCAGCAGCCTGTCCGCCGACCTGCAATCGGTCGCGATCGGCATCGCCAATCTGGCCGCAACGCTGATCGGCATGGCGATGATCGACCGGGCGGGACGGCGGCCACTTCTGCTGATCGGCGCGGCGGGGACGGCGGTGGCGCTGGCGGGCGTCGCCACCATCTATACGCTGGATCGTGGACAGGCTTTGCTGCTGCCGATGCTGGTCGGCTTCATCCTCTTCTTTGCACTGTCGCAAGGCGCCGTCATCTGGGTCTATCTGTCCGAAATCTTCCCGACCGCCGTGCGGGCGCGTGGACAGGCACTGGGCAGCGCGGTGCATTGGGGACTGAACGCTGCCATCGCCTTTGGCTTTCCGATCGTGGCGCAGGGATGGCGGGCGGCGCCCTTCTGGGCATTTTCGGGCGCGATGGTCGTGCAACTGCTGGTGGTGTGGCGATATTTCCCCGAAACGCGCGGGTCCAGACTGGAAGATGGGCCATTGACCGGTGGCGCACGGCATGGGAAGCCGCCTTATGACGACATTGCGTATTGATGTGGGTTCGGCCCTGCCGCCCGAAGGATATCAGGCATGACGGAGACATCCCATCGGCCGCGCCTGTCGGGCACCAATCTGGAACGCGCCGCCGACCATAATCAGCGCATCACGCTGCACGCCATCCGCGTGTGCGGTATGTTGACCCGTGTCGAACTGGCCCGCATCACCGGCCTGACCGCGCCTGCCATTGCCAACATCACCAAGCGGCTGTTGCAGGACGGGCTGATCGAGGAGGCCGGGCAGCGGCGTGGCGGGCGCGGCCAGCCGCCCACCAAGCTGGTGATCCGCAGCGACGCCTGCTATTCCATCGGCATCAATATCGACCGTGATCATTTCACCATCGTTCTGGTCGATTTCGCCGGCACGACATTGGCGCGCATCAGCGAGAATATCGATTATGCGCTGCCGCCCCATGTCCAGGCGCTCTATCACAAATCGATCGAGGGCATGTTGCAGGGTGCGGGCGTGGACCCGGCCAAGCTGGTCGGCATCGGCGTGGCGGTGCCCGACGATCTGGGATCGGTCGACCTGCCCGGTCGGCCGGCGGCCTATGGCGAATGGAACAGCGTGCAGATGAGCGACCTGTTTTCCGACCGCTTCGGTCCACCCGTCTTCGTGGAGAATGACGCCGCCGCCGCCGCCATGGGCGAAATGCAACTGGGCATGGGGCAAAAGATCAACAGCTTCTTCTACATCCTGCTGTCGTCGGGTCTGGGCGGCGGGCTGGTGATCGACGGCAATTATGTGCGCGGTGCGAATGGGCGCAGCGGCGAAATCGGCTTCATGCCGGCGCACCGGGTCGAGGGCGGCAGCGATGCGCAATTGCAGAATATCGTGTCGCTATCCGCCTTGACCAGAGCGTTGGCCGAGGACGGTCATAGTCTGGCCGATGCGCTTGGCGGGGAAGTGCCGGAAGCGGCGGCCTGCGCGGATCGCTGGATCGATCTGGCGGCACGGCAACTGGTCGAGCCGCTGGCGGCTGTCAATTGCCTGGTCAATCCCGCCGCCGTGCTGGTGGGCGGACGCCTGCCGGCGGCGATGGTCGAATTGCTGGCGGAACGGGCCAATGCGCATTTGCAGGCGATGGCGGACAAGCTGCCCTCGCTCGCGCCGGTGGCCCGCGCGACCTTGTCCGAGGATGCGCCGGCCGTGGGGGCCGCCATCCTGCCGTTCAGCCATTTCCTGCTGCCCAAGCCCGGCGCCCTGTGGAAAGTGCCGCATAGCATGGGGGCGGATAGCGACGCCTGACCGGTCAGCTGCGCCGGCAATCGAAGGATGGCGGGCGATGGCGGGTGGCGGTGCCGAAACGCGACGGATTTGGCCCCATGTCGAACAGCAGTTCGCCGCCTTTGATCAGATCGGCATGGCTGATCCAGTTGCGTTCATAGGGCTGGCCGTTCCACCGCACGGACTGAACATAGGGGCAGTCCGGGGCGTTGCCGGTCGCCTTCACCGTCAGGCGGCGGCCGTTGCCGAGATCGACGGATGCTTCGTCGAACAGCGGTGACCCCAGCACATAAAGCGCGCTGACCGGATCGACGGGGTAGAAGCCCAATGCGCTCAGCACGAACCAGGCGCTCATCTGGCCGCAATCGTCATTGCCGATGACGCCGTCCGGCGCGGCCTTGTACATTTCGGTCAGCAGGCGGCGGACCATCGCCTGCGTCTTATGCGGCGCGCCACAATAGGCGTAGAGATAGGCGGCGTGCTGGTCCGGCTCATTGCCATGGGCATATTGGCCGACAAGACCGCTGATGTCGGGCGGCGCATTGTCGGGCAGGGTCGATGGCGCGTTGAACAGGGCGTCCAGCTTCTTTTCGAACGCCGCGTCGCCGCCGAAATGGTCGATCAGGCCGTAAATATCATGCTGCGTCAGGAAGGTCGCCTGCCAGCCATTGGTCTCCGTATAGTCGCGGTGACGCTTTGGATCGTGGCCGATCTGGATCGGGTCATAATCATGCCACCAGCTGCCGTCGGCAAAGCGCGGGCGGGCGAAGCCGATCTTCGGGTCGATGACGTTGCGGTAATTGCGGCTACGTGCTTTGAGCGCTGCGGCATCCTCGCTTGCGCCTGCCGCCTGCGCGAGGCGCGCCATCGCCCAGTCGTCATAGGCATATTCCTGCGTGCGGCTGACCGACTCCCAGATCTTGTCGGCGGGGATGTAGCCGAGGTCGTAATAGAAGCCGCGCCCCAGCGTGCTGTCGATATCGGGCATGGTCCGGTCGAAGGCGCGGCGGCGGATATTGGGCCATGCGGCCGCATAGTCCGCTTCGATCCCCTTCGTCTGCGCTTCGGCCAGCACCGACACGGCGTGCCAGCCGATCATGCAACCGGTTTCCTTGCCCTGCAACGGCCAGACCGGCGGGCCATAGGGGCTTTCGCGCGTCTGGCGGATGAGGTCGCGGGTCATCAGCGCGGCGCGATCCGGCTGAATGATCGTCAGCAGCGGATGCAACGCGCGATAGGTGTCCCACAGCGAATAGGCGGTGAAGGCGCGCTCGCCGGGCGGCAACGTGCGGACCTTGCCATCCAGCCCCATGGTGCGGCCGTCGCGATCCGTGAACAGCTGCGGCGCGAGCAGGCAGTGGTAGAGGGCGCTGGCCATGATGGTGCGCTGGGCGGGTGTGCCGCCGCGCACGGTGACGCTGGACAGTTCTTTCTTCCATGCTGCGCTGGCCGCTGCGCGGGCGGCGTCGAAATGCCAGTCGGGGGCTTCGGCCGAGAGGGCGGCTTTTGCGCCTACGATATCGACGGCGGAAATGCCGGTGCGGATCTGGATGGGATCGCCGCCTGCCTCATCGAAGAAGAAGGCGACCTTGAGGCGCTGGCCCTTGGCCGACATTGCGCCCTTGGGCAGCGGGGTGTCGTTGTCGCCGAAAAATGCCACCCGGTCGGGCTTGCGCGAAAGGTGCAGCGCGAAATGGATGTGCCGCCCCTCCGCCCAGCGGAAGACCTGACGGCTGCCGGTCAGGGTGCCGTCCGGCGCGAGATCGAGCGAGGCGTTTTCGATGCGGATCGGTTCGTCGGGCTTTTCCTGCTTGCAATGGGCGAAGTCGATCAGGATATGCCCCGCCCCTGCCGGGAAATGATAGCGGTGCAGGCCGGTGCGTTCGGTGACGGTGAGTTCCGCCAATACACCCGATTCCAGTTTTACGCGATAATAGCCGGGTTCGGCCTGTTCATCCGTGAAACGCTGACGATAGCCCTCGTCCGGCTTGCCGACCGGGCCGGGCGTCAGTTGCAGCGGGCCGCGGGTCGGCACCACCAGCACGTCCAGCATGTCGCCGATGCCGGTGCCCGACAAATGGGTATGGGAAAAGCCCATGATCGACCCGTCATCGACATGATAGCCAGAGCAGGCGTCCCATCCGGCATTGTTGGTGTCCGGTCCCAGCTGCACCATGCCGAACGGCATGGAGGGGCCGGGGAAGGTGTGGCCATGGCCGCCGGTGCCGACGAACAGGTCGGGCTGTGCGGCGGCGGTTGCACCCTGCGCGGTGGCGCGGATCGGCAGGGTCGCGGTCATCGCGGCGATCCCGGCGCCGGCCAGAAGCTGGCGGCGATTGGCGGTCAGCATATCATCCTCTCCCCTTATGCGAAGCGCTGCGCCAGCAGGGCGGGCCTGCGCTTTTCGATGTCCAGTATCAGGTCGCCGAACAGGCCATTGGCCCAGGCGAACCAACTGCGGGTGAAGTTGGCCGGATCATCCTTATGGAAGCTTTCGTGCATGAAACCAGTGCCGCCATGGGTGGCGCGCAACCATGTCAGGCATTGGCGCAGCGTCGCATCGTCATGACTGATGAGGGCGCGGGTGATGAGCGACATCGGCCAGATCATGTCCATGCCGATATGCGGGCCGCCTATGCCCTGCGCCGCCGAACCGGCGAAGAAATAAGGGTTGCGATCGCTCCACGCCAGCGCGGCGGTGCGTTGCCATAGCGGATCGCTCCGGTCGGCCGCGCCCAACAAAGGCAGGCCCGACAGGCTCGGCACATTGGCGTCGTCCATGAAGATCGCATTGCCATAACCGTCCACTTCGAACGCCCAGACCTTGCCGCCCTTCCCGTCGTCCATCTGGCCATGGGCCTTGAGCGCCGCGTCCACCTCCGCCGCGAGCGCCGCGCAATCCTGCGCCGCCGCCGCGTCGCCGCGTGCCTCGCTCAAGACCTGCGCCAACATCCGCAGCGCGGACACCGCGAACAAGTTGGACGGGATCAGGAAGGGATAGAGGCAGGCGTCGTCCGACGGGCGGAAACCGGAATGGATCAGGCCGACCTTGCGCGTGGGCGCGCCATAGCCGTCGAACATCAGGGTTTCGGTGGGCGACTTGTCGATCCGCTGGAAATGATAGGGACCGGGGCCATCCTTGCGCTGTTGTTCGCGCAAGGTGGCGACGGCCATTGCCATCCCCTTCGCCCAGAGCGCGTCGAAGGGCGCCTTGTCCTTCGTCGCGGTCCAATAGGCGTGGGACAGGCGCATGGGGTAGCAGAGGCTGTCTATCTCCCATTTCCGTTCGGCGACGCCTGGTTTCATGTCGGTCTTGTCCGAAATGGCGGGCAGGCTGGAGCGGGCCGCCGGGTCTTTCATATAGGCGTTGGCATAGGGGTCGATCAGGATGCAGCGCGCCTGCCGCTGAATGAGGCCATGGAACAGGCGGCGCAGGTCGGCGTCCTTCGGCGTCAGGTGGACATAGGTCTGCGCCTGCGCCGAACTGTCGCGCAGCCACATGGCGTCGATGTCGCCGGTGATGACGAAGGCGTCGGGCTTGCCGTCCACCGTCCCGGCAAAGACCGTGGTGTCGAGCGTGTTGGGATAGCAGTTCTCGAACAGCCAGCGCAATTCAGGATCGGCGATCTTTGCCTTCACCCGCGCTACTTCCGCCTCCACTGCTCGACTCACGAAACGGCGGTCGCCCTTTGGCGGGCGTTTGGTCGGGAATGCGCTGGCACTGGCTGCACCGGGGGAGGATTGGGGGATGGTAGCAGCCAGTGCCAGCGCTCCGGCGCCGGTGATGACGTCGCGGCGCCGGAAACTCATGGGGTTGATCCTCTCGTTTCTTATTTGGGCTTGCTCATGGAGAAGGGCGCGTCGGCCTTGGCCGCGCCCCACGCCTTGTTAGGCTGCGCGCCCATGACGAAGCGCAAGGTGCCGCCCTTCTGCAATTCTTCACGCGGCAGCCACGGCTTGTTCCATGGCTGGCCGTTCAGCGTCACCGACTGGATATAGACATTGGTGGCGCTGTTGTTTTCGGCCTCCACCGTCAGCGTCTTGCCGCCCGGCATGGTGAGGGTCACGCGGCGGAAGAGCGGGCTGCCGATCGCATATTGGCCGACCGTGGGCGTCACCGGGTAGAAGCCCAGCGCCGAGAAGACATACCATGCCGACGTCTGGCCATTATCCTCATCGCCCGGATAGCCATCGGGCGTCGGGGCATAGAGTTTACGCATGACGTCGCGGACATGGCTCTGCGTCTTCCACGGGGCGCCCGCCCAGTCGTAGAGATAGATCATATGCTGGATCGGCTGATTGCCATGGGCATATTGCCCCATGTCCACGATCTGCATTTCGCGGATTTCGTGGATCACCTGCCCATAATAGCTGTCGTCGAAGATCGGCGGCGTGGTGAAGATGCTGTCCAGCCGGTCCACGAATTTCGCGTCGCCGCCCATCAGGTCAATGAGGCCCTGCACATCCTGCATCACCGACCAGCTGTAATGGAGCGCATTGCCCTCCGTGAAGGCGTCGCCCCATTTATAGGGATTGAAGTTCGCGCTCCACGACCCGTCCCTGTTGCGGCCGCGCATCCAGCCGCTCTGCTGGTCATAGAGCTTGCGGAAATTCTGGGCGCGGGCGGCGTAAAGTCTGGCGTCGGCGGTCTTGCCCAGCTGCGTGGCGAGGCGCGACAGCGCGAAGTCCGCGGTCGCATATTCCAGCGTGCGGGCGGCATTTTCATTGATGCCGACATCATAGGGCACATAGCCCAGATCGTTATAATATTCGACGCCTTCGCGGCCGACAGCGGTCAGCGTCCTGCCCTTCGCATCGGTGGGGCGGCCCTTTGAGGTGGTCGCGTTCTTGACCATCGCTTCATAGAGGGTGTTCACGTCGAAGCCGCGCACGCCATTGGCATAGGCGTCGGCGATCAGGATCGCGCTGTTCGACCCGATCATGACGTTGCGATGACCGGGGCTGGCCCATTCGGGCAGCCAGCCCGATTGCTTGTAGGTGTTGACCAGACCCTGCATGATCTGCCCGTCCAGTTCCGGGTACATCAGCGCGAAGAAGGGGAATACGGCGCGCCACGTGTCCCAGAAACCATTGTCGGTATAGAGGGGGCCGGGATGCACTTTCCCGTCATAGGGGCTGTAGTGGACCTGCTTCCCCTGCCCGTCTATCTCGTGGAAAGCGCGGGGGAATTGCAGCATCCGGTAGAGCGCGGAATAGAAGGTGCGGCGGTTGTCGATGTCGGGATCTTCCACTCTGATCCGCTGAAACTCCTTTTCCCAGACCTGTTTCGCCTTTTCCTTCGTCGCGTCGAAACTGCCGCTGCCGACTTCGCTTTCCAGATTGCGCAGCGCCTGCTCCGCGCTGATGAAGGAGGAGGCGACCTTGACGCCGATCTGCTCGCCCTTTTGCGTCTTGAAGCTGATGACCGCGCCGACATGATCGCCTTCGCGCTGGGCGGTGGCGTCGATGGTCCCTCTGCCATCCCATGTCTGGCCGACCGTGAAGTCATGGTCGAACTGCGCCACGAAATAGTTGCGGAAATTGTCCGGCACGCCGCCCTTGTTGTTGCGGACATAGCCGGTGATGCGGCGGTTGGCCGCATCGATCTTCACCATCGATCCGCCGGCATAGGCGTCCAGCAGGATATGGGACTGGTCGCTCTGCGGAAAGGTGAAGCGGAACTGGGCGGCGCGGCTGGTGGGCGCGACCTCCGCCGTCACGTCATAGTCGGCGAGATAGACCTTGTAGCTGTAGGGGTGGCTTTCCTCCGCCTTGTGGCTGTACCAGGATGCGCGCTCCTCCTCCTTCACCTTGACCGCGCCGGTTTCGGCGAACAGGGCGAAGGCGGCATAATCGCCCATCCACGGACTGGGCTGATGCGTCTGCTTGATGCCGTTCAGCTTGTGCGCGTCATAGCTATAGGCCCAGCCATTGCCCATCTTGCCGGTGACGGGGGTCCAGAAATTCATGCCCCATGGCACGGCGACGGCGGGATAGGTGTTGCCGTAGGACAGTTCGTAGCTGCTGTCCGTGCCCATCAGCGGGTTGGCGAGGTCTACCAGCGCAGGCGCCGCCTGCGGCGCGCGCCCACCATGTGCGGGTTCCGCCATGGGTGTCCCCTGCCCGCTCGCCAAGCTCGTCAGCGCCAGCAGGGATGCGCCCATGATGAAGCCAATGGCTCTGCGGAGATTCTTCACGCTCACTTCACTCCCCTGCTTTGTTCGTGCGCGGCGGCTTTTGCGGCGCCACGCCTTCGTTCGTCATCACCACGGCACGGATGCTGCCGTCCGCTTCAAAGATCAGCCGTTCCAGCGCCACCTGCCGATGTTCGCCGACATCATCGCCGATCGGGCGGCGATGATAGGCGATATACCAGTCGTCCGTCCCCGGAATGTTGAGCACCGAATGATGGCCCGCGCCGCGTGCGATGCGGAAATCCTGCGCCAATATCCGGCCCTTGGGCGTAAAGGGGCCGAGCGCGGTGGGACCGGTGGCGTAGGCGACGGCGTAGTCCGGGCCGGTCCAGCCGCCTTCGGACCACATGAAATAATAGGTTCCGTTCCGCTTGATGACGAAGCTGCCCTCGACATAGCCGGGCTGGGTGATTTCGCGGTAGGTGGTGCCGTCTTCGAAGGGGACCACGGACTTCAGATCGGCGCTCAGTTTGACAACGTTGCAATGCTTCCAGCCGCCATAAAAGAGATAGACCTGTCCATCATCGTCGCGAAAGACGAAGGGGTCGATCGGCTGCGCGCCATTGTGGAACTTGTCGATCAGAGGCTTGCCGATGGCGTCGCGGAACGGGCCGCCGGGATGGTCGGCGACGGCGAGGCCGATGCCGCCCACCTCCATATCCGACTGAATGTCGTTGGCGCTGAAGAACATATAATAGCGCCCGCCCTGTTCGATGACCGTAGGCGCCCAGATCGCTTTGTACGCCCAGGGAATATTCGCGACGTCCAGCACATGGTCATGCTTTTTCCAGCGGACCAGATCGGGCGAGGAAAAGGCGTTGAAGAAGGTCTGATAGAGATAGGAGGGGCGGATGGAGCTGGCCTTGCGCGCCTTTGCCTGCTGCGGCGTGAAGCGCTTCGTCAGGTCGGGCGCGCCGTCATGGGCGCTGTAGGTGGGGTAGATCCAGTATTGCCCGTCAAAGGCGCGGATTTCCGGGTCCGCATAATAGCCGGGCAGCGCCGGATTGCCCGCGATCGCGGCTATCGGCAGCAGCGCCGCCGCGCCCGCCATCCACCATGTCAACCGACGCCCCAAATCCCTGCTCCCCGTTTCAAAAAGTGCGGGGCGGATGCGTGCAGACATCCGCCCCTTCGGTGCGACCCGGTCAGAAATTATAGGTCACGCCGACATAGGCACGCCGCCCGGCATAGACGTTCGAATAGAAACGATCCTTCGTGTCATTGCCCAGATGCTGCCGCTGTTCCGATTTGGTCAGGTTGATGACCGACGCCGTCAACGAAAGCTTTTCATTGATATTGTAGGAGGCATTGAGGTCCACCTGCTCATAGGGGTCGTCATAGATGTTGAGGCCCGACGCAATGCCGCGCACCACCTTGCCACGGCGGTTATAGGAGGCGCGGACCAGGAACTTGTCGGTTTCCCAGAAGAGCGAGGCATTAAGCTGGGTCTTGGCGCTGCCGACCAGCGGCGATGTGCCGACCGTCTGGCCGCCGAGCGCGATGTCCGCGACCGATGTGTCATTAAAGGTGAAGTTGACCTGCGCGCCGAGGCCGAAGGGCAAGGTATGCTGGGCATAAAGTTCGATGCCCTGCGACTTGGCCTTGGAGCCGTTGGCCTGTGTCGAATATTGCTGGACCACCACCGTCTCGCCCGCGACGGTCTGGGTGAGGTCGAGCACCAGCGGCACGATGAAGTCCGACACATCCTTGCGGAACAGGGTGGCACCCAGCACCGATCCCTGATGGAAATACCATTCGATGCCAAGGTCATATTGCCAGGCGGAGAAAGGCTTCAGGTCGAAATTGCCGCCATTGCCGAACCAGCCGGGCCGCGCGCCAAACTGCTGACGGTCATAGACGAAGGCATCGGAGTTGAAGGTCAGCGAACGGGCGCCAGCCAAGTCATTATAGCCGGGCCGTGCGATCACCTTCGACACCGCGCCGCGCAGGACAAGATCGGGGCGGACTTCCCATGAGACGTTGAAGCTGGGCAGGAAATCCGTGTAGCTCTTCGATTCATCGACCGCGCTGAAGACGCGGCGTTCACGATCGTCGAGCGGGATGACCAGGCAGTTGCCGTCCGCGCCCTGCGGCGGCGGGGAGAAGGGACCGCCCGGCCCGTTCACGCAATAATCGTCCTGATAATAGAGCGTGTCGGTCGACCGACCGGTCTGTTTGGTATTGACGATGCGCAGGCCCAGATTGCCGCGTAGCGTATCGGTCTTGAAATTAACCTGTGCATAGCCGGCCCAGATCTTTTCCCCGATACGGTAGAGATTCTGATCCTCTTCTACCCGAACGGAATCGCCATAGGTGCTATTGAGATAGTCCAGATAATTGCCGAAATTGATACCAGGGAAGGAACTGGCGGTGAAGCCGCCCGGAATATTGCCCATCGACTTGTCGTAGAAGAATTCCGGCCGCGCCACGGCGCCGCCCGGCGTATCCTGATAGCGGATCTTGTTTTCGGCATCGGCATACCATTCGGCCCGACCGATCTTGCGGCTGACCTTGCCATCGCGCCATTTGGCACCGACCTGCACGGAGTCGATGAAACTATCGAAGGACCGGGTCAGGTCGACCTGCGCATAGGTTTGTTCGATCAGGCTGTTGGTATAGCTGCCCCCGGTCGATCCGACGTCGATCTGGGCGATGCCGTTCATGATATTCTGCTGCAACTCCGGCGAAAATTGCATGTCGACCGAGCCGTTTTTGAATGCCCAGTCGCTGACCAGATTGCCGTTGGTGTTTTGCGTCGCCGTGGTCAGGCGTGGCTTGGCCGCTACGCTGAAACGCAGCGAAGGACCACCGGTCGCGCGCGTCTTGCCGACCACGAAGCTGGCCTTAAACCGGTCATGTTCATATTCGCCATTGATGTCGAAGGTGTTCGACGTGATTTTTTCGCGGCTATACTGGCCTGACAACTGCGGCGTTTCCATGGTGCAGGGCGTGGCCTGCGCCAGGCATCCCGTGCCGGCAGGAGGAACGGCGAAGTTCGCGCCTTGCAGGATCGTGCCGCTGTCGTCGAAGGTGCCGCCGGTGAAGAAATTGCGATAACCCCATTCGGGAATCTTCAGCACGTTCGACGTGAAGTTGTTCTTGATCTGAAAGCGGAAATAATTGGCGGTCAGCGTCAACTCGTCGGTCGGTTTCCATTGGGCCGTCGCCTGAATGCCCAGACGCTTGCGCTGCTGGTCCTGAATCGACTGGCTGACCGCCTGCGGCGCCCAATAACCCGAATAGCGGGTACCATCCTGCGTCGTGGCGCCGGTATTTTCTGCCCAATAGGTGATCGCGTCGTCATTGGCATAGGGGTTGCCGTTGACGTCTGTCGCCGGCTCATTGGCGCGGTCATAGGTCCACCAGGACCAGGTTTCGGTCCCGGCCGACAAGGTCCGGTTACGCCGTTCCTGATAGGTGGCGCCAACCAATATGCCGAATGTCTCATCGGCATTGCGCCAGCTCAACTGGCCGGACACTTGCGGCTCGAACTTCTTGGACACGTCGGCATAGACGCCTTCGGCCGAGACGAAGCCGGTCCAGGGTTCCAGATCGAGCGGACGACGGGTCTTGAGGATGACGGTGCCGCCGACGCCGCCTTCGTCCAGCCGCGCTTCGGGCGACTTGAAGGTTTCGACGCTGGAGATCATGTTCGCGGGCAGCAGCGTATAGTTGAACGAGCGCGACGGATCGCCGCTATCGGCAGAAGCGATGAAATTGCCGTTCAGCTGGGTCAGTGTCAGGTCGGAGCTGAGACCGCGAATGCTGACTTTCGATCCTTCGCCGCCATCGCGCTCGATGATGACACCCGGCACGCGCTGCAACGAGTCGGCCACATTCTTGTCAGGGAATTTACCGATATCCTCTGCCGTGATGACATCGACAAAGGCATTGGCCTCGCGCTTCTGACGCAGGCTCTGTTCGATCGACTGGCGATAGCCGGTGACGACGATGGTGCCATCCGGCGCGGCGTCCTGCGGAGCGGCGGCTGGCTGCTGCGTGGGCGTGGCAGCGGGGGCATCCTGCGCCTGCGCGGCAGTAACGACACCCATGAGGCTGACCGAAACCAGCAAAGCGCGCGCCAACCGGGCACGGCCCGAACCAAGGCGAGTTTCCTCACATCCAATAGTCATTTCAGCACCCTCCCAAGGGTTTTGGGCGGTATCCGCCCTTGTTCGATTTATGATGGGAGAGGCGACGGCTCGGAACGGTTCCGGCCACAACCCCTGTCCATCGCCAATATCAGATTAAAAAAAGAAATTTGTCAATTAAATTAAAAGCGGCGCAATGTTTCGGATATCGGGCTGCTTTCCGTCTCCCAATGTCAGGGCGTTGCGTCCCACAGAGGCGCGGCGATCTTCGCCAGATCCTCCGCCTTCGCCTTAGCCTGCGCGCGGTCGTAGGTGAGGAGGCCGTTGATTTCGTCCTCCACATCGCTGGTCTGGGTATAGACGGCGGCGGACAGGCCATGCTGCTTCGCCTGCCGCACCACCTCCTCCATCTTGGCGCGATATCGGGTCAGATAATCGCCGTCGCCGCCCGCCACCTGATAGCTCCACAGCGACTTGCCCGGCTTCCACAAATGGCCCTTCATTGGCAGGCCGACACCGCCATATTCGCCTAACACGATGGCCCGATCGGCATGGCGCGCGGGGACATTGGGCTTGTCCTCATAGGTGTGGATGTCGAACACATCCGACACGCCGGGGGCGACGTCCATCCAGCCGCTGTTCGCATCGACCAGTCGGCTGGGGTCCAGCCCCTTGACCGTGCGGGACAGGGTGTCGCTGTCGAACTGGCCCCAGCCTTCGTTATTCACGACCCAAAGCACGATGGAGGGGAAAGCGCGCAGATTGCCCACCATGCGGGTGAGTTCATCGATATGGTCGGCCATGGTGGCGGACGGGAAGATCGCCTGTCCCTGACTGCTGCCGGCGACGAACTGATCCTCCCCCCCGCCCGATGGCATGTCCTGCCAGATCATCATGCCGAGCCTGTCGGCGTCGTAATAATAGCGTGCCGGTTCGACCTTGATATGTTTGCGGACCATGTTGAAGCCCGCTTTCTTGAGGAAGAGGAGGTCGCTCTTCATCGCCTCTTCCGAGGGCGGGGTCAGCAGGCCGTCGGGCCACCAGCCCTGATCCAGCGTGCCGTTATGGAAAAGCGGTTTGTTATTGAGCAGCAGCACCGGCTGGCCGCGCACCGCCCCCTGCCCCACCGAAATCTTGCGCATCGCAAAATAGGTCTGGACGCTGTCGCGGGGCACGCCATCAGACTGCGCAGCGGCGTAGCGTTGCGTCTCCGCCAGCGTGAAGCGGACGTCATAGGCCATGCGGTCGCGGTCGGTCTGGCCAGCATAGGGATCGCGCACGGTGATGAGTTCGGCCTTGAGATCGTACAGGAACGGATCGTCGGGCGACCACAGATGCGCGTTCGGGATCGGCAGGGTCGCATGGCGGTTGCCACGTAGGATCGTGGTCGCGACGACCTTGCCCCCGCTGCTGGCGGTAAGGCGCACGGCGTCGGTGTCGCTGGCCCAGTTGCTGAGCGCGACGTCCACTTCCACCACGCCCCGGTCGATGTCGGCGGTGGCGCGCACGTCGGCGATGTGCAGTTTGGGCACCGGCTCGATCCACACCGTCTGCCATATGCCGCTGACCGCCGTGTACCAGATGCCGCTGGGGTCGAGCGATTGCTTGCCGCGCGGCTGGGTGCCCGCCGAATTGGGATCGGCCACCTGCACCATCACTTCATTGTCGCCCGGTTTCAGATAGTCGGTGATGTCGAAGCCGAAGGCGTCGAAGCCGCCTTTGTGCCCGCCCACCGGCGCGCCGTTGACCATGATTTGCGATGCATAATCGACCGCGCCGAAATTCAGCATGATCCGCTGCCCCGCCCAGTTGGCGGGCACGGTGAAGCTGCGTTTGTACCATAGCCGTTGGTCAGGCGTCAGTTTTCGCGCGACCCGTGACAGGCGGGATTCGACCGGGAAAGGCACCAATATCTGCCCGTCCATCCTGTCCGGCCGGGCCACGGCAGGCGCGGTGATCGCATAGTCCCACAGGCCGTTGAGATTGCGCCATTCGCGCCGCTGGAGTTGCGGCCGGGGATAGCTTTGCCAGACATTATCGGGGGTCACGCCCTTGCCCCAGATGGTGGTCAGGTCGCTGGTATAGGTGGCGTCGCCTTGCGCGATGGCCGCCGGGGCCACCGCGACGGAAAGGGCCAGCAGGGCCGGGCCGAAAAAGCGCATGGTCATTTCCCCTTGGTCTGGTCGTCGGACATGGAAGGCGCGGTCGCCTGTGGCGCGCTGCCCCATCGCATGTTCGGTTTCGGCCCCATGACGAAGGCGATCTTTGCCCCGTCCTTTATGTCGGCATGGCGGAACCAGGGCTTGTCCCATGGCCGGCCGTTCAGCGTCATCGACTGGATATAGATATTGGCGGCGCTATTATTCTGCGCGCTGATCTCCAGCCGCTTGCCGCCGCCCATTTCCAGCGACACATGGTCGAAGATCGGGCTGCCGATCATATAGACATCGCTGGACGGATCGACGGGGTAGAAGCCCATGGCGCTCATGACATACCAGGAGGATGTCGCGCCCTGATCGTCCATGCCCGCATAGCCGTAGCCGGCGGCGTCGCTGCCATACATGTCGGCAAGGATGCGGCGGACCAGCGCCTGCGTCTTCCATGGCTGGCCCGACCAGTCATAATAATAGGGCACCTGCTGGTCGGGCTGATTGCCGTGCACATATTGACCGATCAGGCCGGTGCAGTCGCGGCATATGCCCTTGGGCGTGTAGGGCGTTCCGAAAAACTGGTCGAGTTTCGCGTTGAACGCTTCGCGACCGCCGAGCAGGGTCATCAGCCCCTTCACATCATGCGGGGCGAGCCAGAGCGTGGACCATCCCGACGCTTCCTTCATCATGAAATTATAATAGGGTTCCTGCGGATCGAAGGGGGCGATCCATTTTCCGTCGGCCGTGCGGCCCCGGATGAAGCCGGTGCCCTTGTCGAAGACATTGGCATAATTTCCGGCGCGTTTCAGGAAGCGGCGCTGGTCCTCCGCCTTCCCCAGCCGCCTGGCATAGTCGGCCAGCGCATGATCGTCCCACGCATATTCCATCGTCTTGGCCGCGCCCGCCTTGCCGCCCGCATAGGGCGGGCTGGGATTGCTGTCGGGCACGATGTCCGCGATCCAGCCATTGCGGTCATATTCCGCCAGATAATCGCGCGGCCCTTTAGGATCGGTCGCGTTCTTACGCAGATAATTCCACACGCCTGCGTAATCGAAATCGACGCCCCGCTTCCACGCGCCCAGATACAGGAACACCGCATTGTCGGCGTGGAAGGAGGTGTTCATATACCCCTTTTCCTGCGCCATTTCATATTCGGACTGCATGATGTCGCGCACCACCTCCGGCTCCATCAGCGTCAGCAGGACGATCTGGTTGCGGCCGGTGTCCCAGAAGGGCACCGGGCCATAGCGGTCATGGGTCGCGACCTGCACTTTGCCATTGCTGTCGGTGAAGCTCTCCCCCTTTTGCGCGATCAACCGGGGGCTGGCGAAGGACTGGAACAGGGTGGAATAGAACATCGCCCGCTGTTTTTCCGTGCCGCCGCTGACCTGCACGCGGCGCAGCAGTCTGTCCCATACGCCCCGCGCCTTTGCATGGACGGCGGCGAAGTCCCAGTCGGGCAGTTCCTGTCGCAGACGCTGTGTCGCCTGTTCGTAACTGGTGCCATGGGCCATGCGGACAAGCACCTTGTCCCCTGCCTTGGTGGCGTAGGTGACGTAGGCCCCGGCATAGGCACCCTCGATCCGGCTTTCGCCGGGCGCGACATGTTTTTCGCCTATGCCCCACCCCTTCGCGTCGCCCGGCGCCTTGCTGAAGACGCCATGGGCGGTGAAAGGACGGGAAAATTCGGCGACGAAATAGCGGCCGTCGATCGACTCCTGCCCCTTCGACAAGCCGCGAATAGTATGGTCGTCCACCACCTCCACCGTGCCGCCATGGCCCGGCAGATTGAGGACGATGTTCGACCGTTCGCTTTGCGGGAAGGCGAACTGCATCAGGCTGGCCCAGCGGGTGCCGGTCAGGTCCACCTGCGTCCGGAATGTGTCGAGATAGACCGAATAGCGGCCGGGCGACGCGACCTCCCGCTTCTTGTCATAATAAGCCTGGCTATAGGCAGGCGGCACCGACCAGTCGCCCACCACCGGCATGATGATGGGTTCGGCATTGCCGCCATAGGTCTGCCCGCCGCCACCGGTGAAGCCGATCATCGTGGGATTGGGATAATGATAGGGCGTCGGCACCCCATTGGGATAGGTCAGCGCGATATTGTTGTTCACCGGCGCGGTTTCGACCGACGCATGGGGCAGGCGCGCCCCCGGAGATGTCTGGCCGGAATAGACCGGCTCGCCGGGCGGCGGCGCATTGCCGATCAGATCCTGCCGGTCGAGCGGCGCTGTGCCGACCAGCGGATTGGCGAGGTCGACGCCGCGCTTGGTCGGTGATTGCGCTGCGCCGATCTGCGCTACGGTCGCGAGCAATCCCATTGCGATAGCGCGTCGAGACCAACGCGACCGTAAAACACCATATGTCAAAGCCATGCCAGTCCGCTCTCTCCTCACCCCAGACGATCTTATGTCGCCCGTTCGGATGGCCGGCAATTTATTAAATCAATTTACTTTGTCAATTCGAAAGGATTGATGGACTACCTCTGTCAGCGATGCGCCAGGATCGGATGGTATCAGGTCGATCCAACAACCTCCGTTCGTTTCGAGCGCAGTCGAGAAACGCTCGCACCGCACTATCTGCTTCTCGACTGCGCTCGAAGCGAACGGATCAAGGTAAAGTCATCAGGCGCCAAACGTCATTGATTGCGCGTTGATGCGGCATCCTCCCACCGCCCGTGGGCGGATGCCATACCGGTTCAGCCCGGTACGATCGCCATGTCGTAGACCACGACTTTCTGCCAAAGTCCTTCGCAGGCTTTGACGAACGCCTGGTGGATCGGATGGTCCTGATAGCTTTTCTGATCCTGCGCATTGTCGAAATACATGAGTTCCGACACGTCATAACTTGAGTCTACGACGTCGCGCTTTTCGGTGCTGGCAGGCACACCGATTTCCAGACGACGGATGACGGGGATATCCCGCAAGGTGCGCAAACCCGCGATTAGCCGGTCGCGATCGGCCTGCGATCCGGGCTGTTTCAGCCAGAAGAAGACATGATGCACCAGTTGTGGTTGCTCCGCCGCCTTTGCCGGCGTCAACGCCATGCCCGCGCCACCCAATGCCACCATGGCTGCCCATTCCCTTCTGCTGGCCTTCATTGCCTCACTCCTTCATAAATTCATGTTCAGGTGCCGCCGCTACGGATTGGCGCTCGACAATGACATGGTCGAAAAGTTCGTCGCTGATGACGGTCTGCTCGGTCCCCTTGCCCAGCGCCGCGATCAGGCATTGGGTCGCGCGAAAGGCCATGTCCTCGACGGGCTGGCGCACCACGGTCAGCGGCGGGAAGATACGCGACGCCAATATCGTGTCGTCGAAACCCGTCACCGTCAGATCGCACGGCAGACGCAGCCCAATGTCATTGGCATGCGCGATGACGCCGGCGGCCAGATCGTCGCTGCTGCATATGATGGCCGTGGGCCGGTCCGGGTTGGATAGCAGCGACTGCGCGGCAGCGATGCCGGACATATAGTCGAAATCGCCATGCTGAACGATCAGCGCCGGTTCTTCAGGCAGGCCATGTTGCGCGAGCGCCGCACGAAAGCCGTCGAGACGCGCGGCGACGACGCTATAAGGATCGGGACCGGCGATATAGGCGATCCGCCTGTGGCCGTTGGCGATCACCCGCTCGGTAATGGCGAACATCGCCGCCCGATTGTCGATGCGGACGGTGGTGATGTCCACCATCGCCGTGCCGGTCGCGATCGTTGCCAGCGGTACGCCCAGCGAAGCTAACGCTGCCGAACCGCTCAGTCGTTCGGCAAAGGGCGGGACCAGCAACAGCGCATCGGCCCCGCTGCGCACCAGGTCCTGCGCGATCCGTTCGGCACTGGCGCGCGCGACATCCTCACCATCGCGCAGGATGAGTTGCAGCCCATGGGCATTGGTGGCCCGCAGCGAACCGACCAGTACCGCATCCAGAAAGGGTGTGCGCCGGTCGTAAATCAGGCCAACGGTCGTCGCCCGTGCCTTGGCCAGACGGCGGGCGGCGAGATTGGGGACATAGCCAAGGTCCGCAATCGCCGCCTGCACCGCCTCGATCGTTGCTGCGCCTGCGCGACCGGCGCCATTGATCACGTTGGACACCGTCATGGCGGATACGCCGGCCCGTTCCGCCACTGCGCGGATAGTCACACCCCTTTGTCGTCGCCTTACCGTCACATCCATGTCCCCCTCGCCCCCCTGATAGCGCCTTGTCGACTGCGTCATAGTGGCGAAAGGGACGGGATGTCGTTCAGACTGTGCCGGCTTTCAGCCCCTTGACCGCATGATCCACGGCGCGCGCCGTCAATGCCATGAAGGTCAGCGACGGATTGACGCAGCTGATCGACGCCATCTGCGCGCCGTCAGTGACGAACAGGTTGGACGCATCATGCGCCTGGCTCCATTTGTTAAGCACCGACGCGCGGGGATCGTCGCCCATGCGTGCGCCGCCCATTTCGTGGATGGCATCGCCGGGCACATGCTCGCGCACGCTGCTTTCGACATTTTTAAGGCCGGCAGCGCGCAGCATCTTTTCGCCCTGCTCGCGGGCGTCGATCATCATCCGCTGCTCATTTTCACGGAAGGTGACGTTGAACCGCATCAGCGGGACACCGAAGCGGTCGGTCTTGTCCGGGTTCAGCGCGACATGATTGTCTTCATAGGGCAGGCATTCACCAAAGGCGCCCATCTGGAATTTCCAGCCGCTATAGCGACGCATGCCTTCCTTCATCGACGCACCGAAGCCGACCGGCCTGGACGGTTCGCGATAGGCGGCACCCTGATAGCCATAGCCCCGTTTGAAACCGACATCGCCCTCCTGGCCATTGTTGCGGAAGCGCGGGACATAGACGCCGCCGGGACGACGACCAAATTCGATGAATTCCTCCATACCGGGGATGTCGCCCTTCACGCCGACGCGGAAGATATGATCCATGACATAGCGGCCGAGCGTACCGCTGGAATCGAAATGGCTGCGCGTGCCGTCGGGCTGGCGCGAGTTCATGAGAATCTGCACCGAACCGAGGGTCGAGGCGTTGAGGAAAACCAGTTTCGCGCTGACCGTTTCGGCCTGCCCCGTCTTGGTGTCGACGAAGCGCACGCCCGTCACCTTCTTGGTCGCGGGATCATATTCCAGATTGGTGACGACCGCGTCGGACCGCAGCGTCAGCCGGCCCGTCGCCCGCGCGGCCGGCAGCGTCACCGCCTGCGTCGAGAAATAGGCGCCGAAGGAACAGCCATTGCCGCACTGGTTGCGGACCTGGCATCTGGTGCGGCCCTGCTCCGGCTTGTCCTCCGTCATGTTGGACAGGCGGGCGTGGATCAACTTCCGGCCGGGAAATTCCGACTCCAGCCTTTGCTTCATCCATTTTTCCGCGATGTTCATCGGCATGGGCGGCTGAAACTGGCTGTCCGGCAGATAGGGGAGGTTTTCCCGCGATCCCGACACGCCGGCATATTTTTCGACATAGTCGTACCAGGGGACGAGGTCGTCATAGGTGATCGGCCAGGCACCACCGATCCCTTCCCGCTTGTTCGCCTCGAAATCGGCGGCGCTCCAGCGGAAGCTCCACCGGCCCCAGATCAGCGACTTGCCGCCGACGGCACCGGGACGGATCCAGTAGAATTTGCTGCCCTCGCCATAATCATAGGGGTTGAGGCGATCATTATTGTAGAAGGCCTGATTGCTCGGCTGCACATAGCCATGTTTGGCGATGAAGTAATCGCTCTCCCGCAAGGCGTCTGGCATGATGTTGCGGGCCGGCACATCATAGGCGGGGCGGCCGTCATAGGTATAGCCTTCACCATGCTCGACCATATGGCCGCGATCCAGCATCAGGACGCGCAGCCCCTTTTCCGTCAATTCCTTGGCGGCCCAGCCACCGCTGATGCCCGTACCGATGACGATCGCATCAAACCTGTCCGTCGAAGCCATGATGATCCTCTCCCAAGGATGAAATGTTTAGAAGCGCAGGCCGCGCAGGGTCTGGAAGCTCTTGCTGATGTCCGGGATATAGGGCGCCGGGCATTGATCATTTTCGACATAGAAATGCCGTACCCCGGCGAGCGCGTTCAGCTTGAACAGGCTGGCGAAGTCGATCGTGCCGGCGCCGACCGCCGTCATGCTGCGATCCGGGCGCATGTCCTTCACATGATAAGCGTAGATGCGGCCGGCGAGACGCTTGATCAGCGCCTGCACATCTTCCCCGGCATGGACCGCCCAGTAAAGGTCCAGTTCGATCTTCACCAGTTCGGGATCGCAGGCCTTGACCAGCCGGTCGAACAGGCTGACGCCGTCGGGTTTCACGGTAAATTCAAAGTCGTGATTATGATAGGCAAAGCCAAGGCCAGCCGCTTTCAATTGCGCGCCGAAGCGGTTGATATTGACCAGCGCTGCGTCCCAGGCAGCCGCTTCGCGATGCTTGTCCACCATATAGGGCAGGATGACCGTGTCAGCGCCCAGCGTCTTGGCCATGGCGACGCTGGCGTCGAAATTGTCGAGCAGCGCGTCATAACCGATATGCAGCGACGGGCTGGTCAGGCCGAGGCGATCCATCGTCTTGCGCAGCAGCTTGTGGTCCATGGCGTCATAGCCGCCACCGCCAAATTCCACCTCGCGATAGCCGATCTTGGCCACCTGCTCCAGCGTGGCGACCGGATCGGCGGAGAAGAGGTCGCGCACGGTATAGAGTTGCAGGCCGACCTTGCGGAGCTGCGCCGCCTGCGCGCCGCCTGCGATGAAGGTCTGGCTGGCGAGCGCGGCGAGGCCACCCGCGCCCAGCAGCATGGAGCGACGATTCATGATCATGCGGAATAGACCTTGTTGACCTGAGCATAGGGGAAGGCGCCATTATATTCGCCGGGTACGGGCAGATATTCGCGTTCCTGCGTCATGCCGATTTCCGATGTATAATAGCCGGTGATGACCAGTTGCCGGAACGCTTCGAAAAACTCGATGCCGTTCGGGATCGCGTCGTTCATCGCCAGCGTCAGCAGGGCGTCCTGCTGTTCCGGCTTGGTATCGACGGCGGGTATCTTGTAATCCTGCCGGCTGCGGGAATCGATTTCCGCTAGGCCCGACAGGATCGGTGCCTGATCCTCCGGCAGCGCCCAGTCGGCCAGCAGCTTTTCGATATAGGCGGGCACCCCTGCCGCAATCGCGCCGGGCGTGTCGGTGGTCGGCAATATGCGCTCGCTCAGCGCCGTCATCAGCGCGCGCTGGTCGGGCGTGAACACCTGGATGCTGGGTGCGCCCTCACTGATCACACCGGCGGGCGCAAGGCCGGCAGCGCGAGCGAGCGGCGCAAAAATCTGCGCGCCGAACAGGGCGAGTACGCCGGCGAGCGCCTGTCTGCGATCCATCATTGTCCTGCCCCTTTCAAATCCTGTGCGATAGCGTCTTCCGGCAAGGGCCGGACCCAGATGTTGCGGAACGATACCGGCGAGTCATGATCCTGAAGCTGGATCGGCGCCTTGTCGCCATGCGCCTGATATTGGGCGATCTTGCGCCAAGCGGTGGTGCCCAGCATCGCCTGATGATTTTGCACCAGCACGCCGTTCAGCAGCACGGTGACATAGGCCGGGCGCGTGACGCTGCCATCCGCGGCGAAGCGGGGCCGTTCGAAGATAATGTCGTAGCTCTGCCATTCGCCGGGCTTGCGCGACGGGTTCACCAGCGGCGGCTTCCACGCATAGACAGCGCCGACCGTGCCGTCGGCATAGGTCGGGTTCTGATAGCCGTCGAGGATCTGCACCTCATAGCGTTGCATGAACCAGATACCGCTATTGCCGCGATCCTGCGATGTCTTGGTCGGCGGGTTGGGCGAACGAAATTCCAGATGCAGCTGGACGTCGCCAAATTCCTGCTTCGATATGAGAGCATTTTCGCCGCCGCTTTCGGCGCGGGACGGGACCGTCAGCACGCCCTTCGCCACCGGCCAAGGCTTGCGCTCGCTGCGCCATGCGTCGAGCGATGTGCCGTCGAACAGGATGATCGCGTCGGACGGCGCGCCGCCCGGTTGCACCGTCGGGGTGACGACCGTGGGGGCCGGCCGGTCGGGATCATGGACATGCCAATTACCGCCCGGCAGGATCGGCGTGTCCTTGAAACCGGGTTTGTCCTGCGCATGGGCCAGCGTGCCTGCCATCAGGCCGAGCGCCATTGCCATGCCGATAGGAATGCGTTTCATCCTCTCGCCTCCTCCTGTCTTATGCTTTGTCGATAGCGCGATAGGCGGCGATCAGGCGATCCTCGCCCTCCCGGCCGCTCACCGAATTGCCATGTTCCATGCCGATCACGCCGCCATAATTGCGCCCGCGCAGCCAGCGGACGATATTGGCATAGTTGATCTCGCCCGTGCCCGGCTCCTTGCGGCCGGGATTGTCGCCGAACTGGATATAGCCGATCTCCGTCCAACAGGCGTCGAGCGTGGGTATCAGATTCCCCGACTGGATCTGCTCATGATAGAGGTCCGCCAATATCTTCACGCCGGGGCTGTTCGCGCCGCGCGCGACGGCATAACCCTGCGCGATCGACTGCATAAAGACGCCGGGATGGTTCGTCCGGGTGTTGAGCGGTTCCATCACCAGCGTCAAACCGTGGGGCGCGACGATATCGCCGGCGCGGCGCATGCAGTCGATGATGCGCGCAGTCTGGATATCCTGCGGCAACTTGCGGTCCATGAAGCCGGTGACGACGGTCGCATGTTTCGCATTGAGGCGCTTGGCGACCTCCACTGAAGAGCGGACGTCGGCGAGGAAGGCTTCGCGCTCGGCATCGTCATTGCTGCCCAGCAGCGGGCGGAAATCCGCCCATTTGGGCATGGAGGCGACGAAGACGCCCATGGTCATGCCGCGCTGGGTCAGCGCCTTTGCCATGGCTTCCTGCTGTTCGACCGGGCGGGCGCGGGCTTCATTATCTTCCCAGGCGGTAAAGCCCTGATCGGCGGCATAGGCAATCTGTTCGAGCAAAGCGCCCCGGCTGGCGAAGCTGCCTTCATGCGGGGCGTAGGCGAGCGAGAAGCGGGCGGCGTTGGAACTGCCCTTGCCGGCGGCTGCGGCGATAGCGGGGGCGGCTGCCACCGCCACGGTCGCGCCGATCATGGTGCGACGGGATATCGTCATGCGCCCGTCCCTCGGTTGGCGGCGCGTCGCTCGGCGAGCCAGATGCCGCCAAAGACGAACAATAGCGTGATCGGCACGAAGGTCAGGCGCGCGAAGGATTGCGATGCGGCGGCATCTTCCACGGCGCGGAGCGCTTCCCCGGTCAGGCGGGTGAAGGCTTCGGGACCACCCGCAATCTCGACCTTCGCGCGGTCGAACATCTCGCCCAGTTGCGGCAGAACGAAGAAGCTGGCGAGCGCGCCCGCCGATCCGACAAGGCCCAGCGCCCAGCTATCGCCGCGCGGATAGCGTTCGGCGACCGAAGCCAGCATGGTCGGCCACATGGCACAGACGCCAAGGCCCCAGACGGTCGAGGCGAGGATGGCGGAGACAGGCGACTGCGCCTGCGACAGCAGGAAGAGGCCGATGGCGGCAAGCAGGCTGGACACCCAGAGCAGACCGGGGTTGGACAGGCGACCGGCGATCTTCCCCGCGAAATGGCGGAAAACGAACATCAGCGCGCTGACATAAACGAGCAGCAATATGCCGCGCATGCCGACGCGATTGGTGAGCGCGACGTCGATCCACTGGCCCGGCGCCAGTTCGGACGAGGCAGTCAGGAACATCGCGCCGAACCAGATGAAGAAGCTGGGGCGGCGGAACACTTCGAGCATCATGTCCTTCATCGCGCGGCTGCCTGCGGTTGCAGGGGGCGCGGGGAAGCTGGTGGTAGCAGCGATCAGCACGACGGCGATGGCGGGGATATAAGCCAGCGCCATGATCGCCTGCCACGGCAAAACCGAGGCGAGAAAGACGCCGGCAAGCCCGCCGACGATCAGACCGCCGGGATACCAGGCGTGCAGCACGTTCAGACGATGGGTCGTGTCGTCAGGATAGAGGCGCGCGGTCAGCGGGTTGATCGACGCTTCGGCAAAGCCCCAGCCGATGCCGCTTAGCAACATGCCGAGCCACACCAGATGATAGATGCCCATGCCGCTGGCAAAGCTGCCTGCGCCGACGATCAGCGTCGTGCCGATCAGGAAGGCGACACCGCAGCCGATCAGGACGCGGCGCACACCCAGCGTATCGAGAAAGGCGCTGACCACGAAGACGGTGATCGAAAAGCCGAGGAAAGCGGAGCCTAGCGCGGCGCCGATCATCTCGCCCGCAGCGATCGGCGCGATCGGGTCGATCCATTCCGCCTTCAGACTGCTGGCGATCGCCGCGCGCAGCGCCGCGCTCATCGACGCGGTGAAGAGCGCCAATACGCTCAACCAAAATAGCCTCTGCCGGTTTATGCCCGTCATGCCCGTTCCTCTACCCTGTGCCCCATATGATGTTTGTTATCGGGGCCTTGATTTGCGTCGCTGTCAGGCCAGTCCCAGCCAGCGCCGGTTGTTGGCGGGATCGCCGCCGCCCGCAAAATCGTCGAATGCCCGTTCCGGCCGGCGGATCATGTGCGCCTCGATGAAAGGCGCGCCTTCACGCGCGCCATCCTCGGGATGCTTCAGGCAACATTCCCATTCCAGCACGGCCCAGCCGTCATAGCCATATTGGGTGAGGCGCGAGAAGATGCCGGTAAAGTCCACCTGCCCGTCGCCCAGCGAGCGGAAACGGC
Organism: Sphingobium sp. WCS2017Hpa-17; assembly: GCF_031843765.1. Lineage (NCBI taxonomy): Bacteria > Pseudomonadati > Pseudomonadota > Alphaproteobacteria > Sphingomonadales > Sphingobiaceae > Sphingobium > Sphingobium sp. WCS2017Hpa-17. The sequence continues at coordinate 272,323 of NZ_JAVTIV010000002.1, read as the reverse complement.
CGGGGCGATCGACCCAGTCGGCGTAGCCGCCATAGACGCCGGCCTTGCCGGTCGGGCTGAATTCCGCATCCTTCACATGGAACATCTTGATGCGGTCGCGATAGATGTCGATGAACTGAAGATAGTCCATCGCCTGCAACACGAAATGGCTGGGATCGTAGAGGATGCTGGCGCGCGCGTGACCGCCAACGGCGTTAAGGAACCGCTCGAAGGTCAGACCATCATGCAGATCCTCGCCCGGATGCAATTCGTAGCAGAGGTCCACACCCTCGTCCTCGAACGCATCAAGAATCGGCAGCCAGCGCCGGCCCAGTTCCGTGAACGCTTCTTCCACCAGCCCCGCGGGGCGCTGCGGCCAGGGATAGATGAAGGGCCAGGCGAAGGCGCCGGAGAAGGTGGCATGCGCTTTCAGCCCCAGTCGGCGGCTCGCCTTGGCGGCAAGCTTCAACTGATCGACGGCCCAGGCCTGCCGCTCGACCGGCTTGCCACGCAATTGCGGTGGCGCGAAATTGTCGAAGGCCGCGTCATAGGCGGGGTGAACCGCGACCAACTGCCCCTGCAAATGGGTCGACAGTTCGGAAATCTCGACACCGGCTTCGCGGCAACGGCCGGCCAGCTCATCGCAGTAATCCTGACTTTCGGCCGCCAGCGCCAGATCCATGCAGCGCGGATCGTTACTGGGCACCTGAATGCCCTTGTAACCCGCATCCGCCATCCAGCGTGCAGCATTGTCCAGCGTATCGAAGGGCGCCGCATCGCCCATGAATTGGGCGAGAAGGATGGCGGGACCGCGCATGCCATTGCTCTGCTTCATTTGAGACTCTTCAGATAGGTGATGATGGCAGCGCGCTTGGCCGGATCGGGCGTACCGATCGGCATACGGGTGCCGGGCACTTTCTTCATCGGTGCGGCCAGGAAGGCGTCCAGAGTCTGATCGTCCCAGCGCAGCTTCGATCCCTTGAGCGCCGCCGAATAGGTAAAGCCGGGCAATGATGCCGCCGCACGCCCTGCGACCCCGTTCAGATTGGGGCCGATGCCGCTTTTCGCGTCCTTCTGGACAGTATGGCAGGCGCGGCAGGCGCCAAAGGCCGGCGGCGGGGTCTGCGCGCTGGCCGACATGGCGATGGCCGCTAGAGCTGCGGCCGGTATCAGGCTGAGGTTCGCTACCCTGCGCATCCTCGACTCTCCGTCTTGTTTATTCTTGCTATTCATTTACCGGTAAATCATCCGAGATCAAGACCGGAGTGATTGCGCTACCGGTGAACAGCATAGAAGGAGGAGAGAGATGACCGTAAGAGCGTTGCGCCTAGCCATGGCAGGCGGCGGCGAAGGCGCCTTCATCGGCGCGATCCATCGCGCAGCCGCCGCACTGGACGGCGACTGGCAATTGGTGGCGGGCGCCTTCAGCAGCGACCCCGAACGCAATCAGCGATCCGGCACGGTGCTGGGCATTGTGCCGTCGCGAGTATATGATTCGCTCGATGCGCTGCTGACGGCGGAGGCGGCGCTCCCTGTCGATCAGCGCGTCGATGCCATTGCCATCGTGACCCCCAATCATCTGCATGCACCGATGGCCATCGCCGCGCTGGATGCCGGCTTTCATGTCTTCTGCGAAAAGCCGATGGCGCTCAGCCTGGCGGAGGCCCGGCAGATTGCGCAGGCGGCAGAACGGTCCGGCCGCCAGTTCGGCCTCGCCTTCACCTATAGCGGCTATCCCCTAGTGGAAGAGGCGCGGGCGCGGGTGGCGCGGGGCGATTTCGGCAAGGTCCGGCTGGTGCAGGTCGAATATTCGCAGGGCTGGCTGAGCCAGCCGATCGACCGGGATGGCAACAAGCAGGCCGAATGGCGCACCGACCCTGCGCGCGCGGGACTGGGCGGCTGCCTTGGCGATATCGGCACCCATGCCTTCCACCTGGCCGAACATGTGTCGGGCCTGGAGGTGCGGGAACTGTGCGCGGACCTGACCACCCATGTCGAGGGGCGCCGGCTGGACGATGATGTGGGCATCCTGCTGCGGCTGGAAAATGGCGCGCGCGGCACGCTCAAGGCCAGCCAGATCGCGGCAGGCGATGAGAATGGCCTGAAGCTGCGCATCCATGGCGAAAAGGGCGGCCTGGAATGGTCGCAGATGGAGCCGAACACATTGACCCTCCGCTGGCTGGACCGGCCAACGGAACTGGTGCGAGCCGGCGGACCGGGACTGGCGCCTTCCACCCTGCCGCGCCTGCGCACGCCAGCGGGCCATCCCGAAGGCTATATCGAGGCCTTTGCCAATCTCTATCGCCTGTTCGCGACCCGTATCCGTACGGGCGCCGACGACAGGGCGGACGGCTTCCCTTCGATCGGAGCCGGCCTGCGGACCATGGCCTTTGTCGAGACCGTCATCGCCAATGCCGCATCCGACCGGAAATGGAGCGCAATCGCGCCCGAATGATATGCGAGCGGGCCGCTCCCTGCACAGGGTGAGCGGCCTGCCAGCCCTTCAAAATGAACAACGAGTTGGACAGGCAAATCGCCTGTTGCAGCCCTTAGCGGCCGCCACCTCGTCTTGATTTTGAATAATTTTTCAATATTTGAAATATTTTTCATATCAAGTTGATATTTTCTAAATTTTCTGCTTCTTTCTCTTCAGACTGCACGCAGCAATGGCGGCAGCGGAACAAGGCGTCGGTCCGGCCGGCCAAGGGAGAAAGGGGAGATTATGGACGTCGCAGCCTGGAGATGGTGTGCGGGAACGGCTTTGTCCGTCCTGGCATGGGGCAACCCGCTACTGGCCCAGACAGGAGCCCGGACGGTGGCCCAAGCAGGGAACGTCGCACCTCAGACGGCCGACGCACGCGAGGAGATTGTCGTCACCGCGTCGCGCATCCAGCGATCGGGATATGATGCGCCCACGCCGACCACGGTGATCGGCGGCGCGGACCTGGACCTCGGCAACCGACCCAGCATCGCGCAGGTGCTGAACGACGCCCCGCAATTCCGCCCGACATCCACCCCGACGACCACGGTCGGCGGGACGAATAGCGGCGTTTCGACCGCCGACCTGCGCGGTTTGGGCGCGGTGCGCACACTGACCCTACTCAACGGCCATCGCTTCATCGGCAGCAACGACCTGAATGCTATTCCGCAAAATCTGGTGAAACAGATCGACGTCGTGACCGGCGGCGCATCGGCCGCCTGGGGGTCAGGCGCCGTCGCGGGCGTGGTCAATATCCTGCTGGACGATGACATGACTGGCCTGCGCGGTGGCATGCAGAGCGGCGTGTCCAGTCGCGGCGACGGCGCCCGCTATGGTGCCGACCTGGCCTGGGGCGCCAATTTCGCCGATGGTCGGGGACATGTCATGCTGTCGGGCGACTATCTGCTCGAACGCGGCATATTGAACCGGAAGGAGCGGCCCAATCTCGAAGCCGGCGTCTTCCAGCATGCCGACGGCCAGCTGGAACTGGTGCGTAATCCCAATTTCACCCTCTTGAACCGGGGCGGGTCCATATTGAGTGCGACTGGCGTCCCCTATGGCCTGATCTTCAATCCCGATGGCAGCGTCGGCCCCCTGCCGTTGGGCAGCGAGACGGCGGGCCAATATACGGTCGGCGGCGACGGGCAGAATATCTACGACTATGTCGCGGTCAGCACACCCTACAAACGCGCCAACCTCTTTGCCCGCGCGGATTATGAGATCAGCGACAATGTGAAAATCTGGGCCAATGCGAGCTTCCATCGCACCACATCCCATTACGGGCTCTTCCCCGAGACGCCGCTGGCGGTGATCCGGCCGGACAACGCCTTCCTGACGCAAGGCGCGCGCGACCAGCTGGCAGCGGCGGGCGTCACCGGTCCCTTCCTGCTGGGGCGGATGCTGGACGATGTCGGCGCGGACAAGATGCTGACGCTACGCACGAGCCGGCGCATCATCGAGGGTGCGATCGGCCTGGACGGGACGTTCGGCGACGGGTGGAGCTATAATCTCTATTATGATCATGGCGAGGCGCGGATCAGCAGCCGGATCGACAATCAGCGCATCACCGCCCGTTTCAACAATGCGGTCGACAGCATTTTGGTGGACGGCCAGGCCGTCTGCCGGATCAATGCCGATGCCTCCACCGCGAATGACGATCCGACCTGTGCGCCGATCAATTTGCTGGGCAACGGCAATATCTCCGACGCTGCGGCGGCATACGCCTTCGGCGGATCGCACCTCATCTACACGATGAAGCTGGATGCCGCCGGTGCCAGCGTGCAGGGCCAGCCCTTTTCCACCTGGGCCGGCGCAGTGGATGTCGCCTTCGGCACCGATGTCCGCTGGGAAAGGCAGGTCACCAACCATGTGGATGCGCTGTCGCTGGTCAAGGCATTGGGCACGCTCAATTCCTCCGCGACCAGCGGCCATTTCAGCGTGAAGGAGGCCTTTGTCGAGGTCAACATGCCGCTGATCGACGCCGTCGATGTCGCAAGGCTGGAGGTGAACGGCGCCGCCCGCTATTCGGACTACAGCACGAGCGGCGGCATCTGGTCCTGGAAGACGGGCGGCACATTGCGGCTGGTCAACGACCTGCTGCTGCGCGCCGTCTATTCGCGGGATATCCGCTCGCCCAGCATCGGCGAATATTATCTCAGCCGCTCCACCGGCATTGGCAATTTGCAGGACCCCTTTCTGGGCGCGCCGCAAACCAATGTCGTCGTCTATGGTGGTGGCAATCCGAACCTGACACCCGAAATATCGCATACATTGACGCTGGGCGGTTCCTATTCCCCCCGCTTCGCGCGCGGGCTGCGGCTGTCTGCCGACTATTACAGCATCAAGATCGACAATGTGATCACGACGATCACGGCGCAGGATACGCTGAACCAGTGTTTTGCCGCCGATCCGAATGACCCCAGCTGTGGCGGCGTCATCACCCGCGCGACCAATGGCACGATCGAATCCCTACAGACCTATTATCGTAACCTTGCCCATTACAGCACGCGCGGGATTGATGTCGAAGCCTCCTATCGCATGGCGGTCGGCGCAGGCAGCCTGTCCTTCCATGCACTGGCCAACCATGTCTTCGACCTGAAGATCAACGGCACCGATGTCACGGGCATTGTGGGCGGGGAGACGGCGTTCTCCACGCCCAAATGGCGGCTGACCGGCACGATTGCCTATGACAGCACCGCCTTCGGCGCCAATCTGCGCCTGCGTTATGTCGATGGCGGCGTCTATAGCAGACAGGTCGGCCCCAATGGCCAGTCGATCCGCAACAATGCTGTGGACGGGCGGATATATACCGACGCGGGCGTACAGTTCAAAGCCGGTGCCTTCACCCTGTTCGGCAATGTCAACAATCTGTTCGATGTCGATCCGCCGCTCACCCCCTTCATCAGCCCCCATTATGATGTGATCGGCCGTTACATGTCGGGCGGAGTGAAGCTGAAATTCTGAACGGGCCTTTCCCTCCCCGTTCTGCAAGGGGCAGCGGCCTGAACGGGTCGCTGCCCTTTTTGTGTCAGCCGCCCCAGACGTTTGCGCTGCAATGGACCAGACCATATTCATAGATCATGGCCGGCGCCCGGTCCTGCGCAAGGAAGAGCGGGCCATCGAGATCGACCAAGTCGCAGACCTGCCCCAGCAGGAAGCCCGGCGCCATGGCGAGGCTGCTGCCGACCATACAGCCGACCATCACGCCCAGACCCGCCTGACGCACGGCATCGGCAATCATCAGTCCTTCGGTCAGGCCGCCACATTTGTCGAGCTTGATGTTGAAGACGTCGAACCGCCCCTTCAGTCCGTCGACATCGTCCAGCGTCAGGGCGCTTTCGTCGGCGGCCAGCGGGATGGGTGAGTCCAACCCTTCCAGCATCGCTTCCTGCCCGCGTGGCAGGGGCTGTTCGATCAGGGAAACCCTGGCCGCCACCATGGCCGCAACAAGGGCATCAAGGTCGGCGACGGCAAAACCCTGATTGGCGTCCACACCCAGCCAGATGTCGGGTCGCGCGGCACGGATCGCAGCGACGCGGGTAATGTCGAGATCAAGGTCGCCGGTCAGCTTGACCTTGATCGAACGGGCTTGTGCATGAGCGTGCGCCTTGGCCGCCATGCGCGCGGGATCGTCGGCACCGATGGTGAAGGTGGTGCGCAGCGGACTGGGTTCCTGAAGCCCGGCCAGTTGCCAGACGGGTGTGCCCGAACGCTGGGCCTTCAGATCCCAGAGCGCTGCATCGACCGCATTGCGCGCGCCGCCGGGCGGCAGGATGGTGCGCAACTCCGCGCGTGAGGGATGCGCCTCGATCGCCGGGCGTGCCAGATCGAGCATCGCCAGCATCTGCGGGATATCGTCGCCCAGATAATAGACGCCGGCGGCCTCCCCCCGCCCGCGATGATCGCCATCGTCCAGGGTGACGACGATCACGTCCGCGCTGTCGATCGCCCGGCCGGATATGCGAAAGGTTTCAGCCAGCCGAAGCGTTTCGATCGTGACGGCAAGCGTGAGGCGCTGCATGAGAATCTCCAAAGTCTGGGCATGAAAAGGGCCATCCGGCCCCGCAGGGTTGCGGAGCCGGTTCGGGCAGGTCGGTCATTGCGGGGTCAGGAAGGGGTCATTCGCCGACGGCGCGGACGACATCCCCTCCCTTCATCACGAAGGCCATGGTTTCGAGCGCGCGGATATCGGCCAGCGGATCGGCCTTGACCGCGACGATGTCCGCCGCCTTGCCGGGGGTGATCGAGCCGACCTCCTTATCCAGCCCGACATGGGTGGCGGCCCACACGGTCGCGGCGCGGATGGCGTCGATCGGCGGCAGGCCCGCCTGTACCATCAGCGCGAATTCGCGGGCATTGTCGCCATGGGCGGAGACGCCGGAGTCGGTGCCGAACGCCATATTGATGCCGGCGGCGCGGGCGCGGCGCACGGCGTCGATCATCAGCGGACCGACGATCCGCGCCTTGGCCCGGACGGTGGCGGGCATCCATTCGGCGGTTTCCGCCTGCCGCGTCACGGTGTCGCCAGCCAGCAGGGTTGGCACAAGATAGCTGCCCTTCGCCTTGAACAGGCGGATGGATTCCGCGTCGAGATAGGTCCCGTGCTCGACCGAATCCACGCCGGCGCGCAGGGCGGCGTTGACCCCGTCCGTGCCATGGGCATGGGCCGCAACCTTGCGTCCCAGCCGGTGCGCCGTCTCTACAATGGAGAGGAGTTCGGCGTCGCTCATCTGCTGGCCAAGGCCAGCCGCCGTGTCCGACATGACGCCGCCGGTCGAGGCTGTCTTGATGACGTCCGCCCCCTGCTGCACCGCCTGCCGAACCGCGCGGGCGCAATCGTCGGCGCCCGAACAAAGGGTGGTCGGGCGGAACAGGTCCAGTATTTCCTGCCGATAGCCATGGACGTCGCCATGGCCGCCATGCGCCGCGACGATGCCAGCAGCCAGGATGCGCGGCCCGACGACCTTCTTCTGCGCGATGGCGTCGCGCAGCGCGTTGATCGCTTCAGGATCTGAGCCGAGATCGGCGACGGTCGTGAAACCGGCCCGTACCGTGCGCTTTGCATAGACGATGCCGTCGAACGCCTGCGCCGTGGTCGATTTGGTCACGCCGTCCAGCCGGCTGTCGGGACCGGATTGGGAGGTGATATGCACATGACTGTCGATGAAGCCCGGCAGGACGAAGCCATCACGCAGGTCGATCACCTGGCCTTCACCCACGAAGCCATCGCGTATCTCGACGATCTTGCCGCCTTCGATCACGATCGTCTTGTTGCTGTCGACGCGGCCGGTTGCCGGGTCGGCGAGCAGACGGCCGGCCTGGATATAGCTGCGCTGCGACGGTGCTTTGTCCTGTGCCAAGGCCGGCGTGACCAGCATGCTGGTCGCCAGCGCCGTCCATAAAATCCGCTTCATTCTGTCCTCCCTCTGTTTCAGCCGCCGCAGCCGTGACGCAGCACGGCCCCGGCCTTCGCACCGCTGTGCCGGCCATCCTCGATCGTCACGACACCGTTCACAAGCACCGTGTCGATGCCGGTGGGCGCTGCCGTCGGCTTGTCCCAACTGGCGACGTCGTCCAGCCGGTCGAGATCAAAGATGACGATGTCGGCGCGCATCCCGTCGCGGATCAGGCCGCGATCGGTCAGGCCCATGCGCTGGGCAGGCCAGCCGGTCATCTTGCGCACCGCATCCTCCAGCGAGAGCACCGGGCGGCGTTTCACATATTCGGCGATGATGCGCGGGAAGGTGCCATAGGCGCGCGGGTGCGGCAGGCCGAGCGCGTCCATCTGGCCGAACTTTTCCGACGCGGCTGCATCGCTGCCGATGCTGACCCATGGTTGGTGCAGGGCGGTTTCGATATCGCCTTCATTCATCATGAAATAGAGGGCGACGGACCGGTTGGGCAGCCCCGCCAGCAGGATATCCCACGCCACATCGGCTGGATCGCGCTTCAGTGCGGCACCGATCTTTTCCAGGCTCTGACCATGATAGGGCGCATATTTCTGGCTGAAGCCATTGGCGAGGATGACATTGCCGAAGCCGCCCGATGCTTGCACCAGATTGGACCAGCCGGGCATGGAGCCGGCCGCAACCTCCTTCTTCATCCGTTCCCGCAGCTTGGGGTCTTTCAGCCTTTCGATCCCCTTCTGCACGCCATCGGCCCATACCCAGCTCGGCGCGATGATCTCCAGACCGGTTCCGCCGGCGGTATAGGGATAAAGGTCCGCCGCGACATCGACGCCCCGCGCCCGCGCCGCGTTCACCGCCGCGATCGCTTCGGGCATCAGCTTGCCCCAGCCCGGTGCGAATGCCGCCTTCAGGTGAAAGATTTCGACCTTCGCGCCCGACTGTTCTCCGATCTCGATCGCCTCGTTGACGGCTTTGACAAGGTCGCCGCTTTCGTCGCGCATATGGGTGGCGTAGAAGCCGCCGCACTGGGCCGACACTTTCGCCATGGTGACAAGGTCGGCGGTGGTCGAGAAACTGCTGGGCGGATAGATGAGCGCGCTGGTCACGCCGAACACGCCCGCTTCCATGGCGGTGCGCACTTCCTTGCGCATCATGTCCATCTGCGCTGGCGTCGGGTTGCCCGCACCATCGCCCATCGCCTTCATCCGCGCCTGGGTGGTGGAATAATAGCTGCCGAAATTGACCGAGATGCCCTGTTTCTCAAGCTGGGCGAAATATGCGGGGATCTGCGCCGCCTCGACCGGGGTGCCGCCTTCACCCGCGATCACGGTGGTCACACCCATGCGGAGCTTATTCTCCGCCGCGCCATTTTTCAGCAGCACGCCGCCGGACTGGTCCATCATGTCGATGAAGCCGGGGGAGACATAGCGACCCTTGGCGTCGATTTCTTTTGCGCCATGACCGCTCACCTGACCCACCTGGATGACCCGCCCTTCCTTGATCGCAACATCAGCGCGAACCCAGGGGTTGCCGGCGCCGTCCAGCACCCGCCCCCCCCGGATGACGATGTCGTAATCGGCGGCGGGTGCATTGGCGACGAGCAGCAACGCCATGACGCTACAAAGCAAGGCACGTTTCATCTTCATTTCTCCCCTATGTGGCGGCCTGATTGCTGCGCTTGCCTGACGCGCACGGCATCGACGACCCGATCGACCGCCGCGATCACGACATCGGGCCGGTCGATCTGGATATAATGGCCGGAATCCGGCACGATCTGCTGGCTGCCATGGGTCGACATAGCGGCCATGTCGCTGTGCAGCGCCTGCCAGACCTGCTTCATACGCGCACCATCCTGCGGCGAGAGATCGAGGCTCTTCAATTGCGCGGGCGTGTAGGGCGCCATGGCAGTCAGCACGATCAGTGGGCGATCACCGAAGCTGTGCACGGTGCGCGCCTGATCCATGGTGCGGTTGAAGCCCTGCAATTCGCTGAGCGCGCCGCCGATCGAATGGCTGGTATAGGCGCCGATCTTCGCGCCCGCTTCCGGCGGCAGGTTGGGCATCTGGCCGTTGGTCATCAGGCGGACGAGGCCGGTCCAGGACAAGGCGTTGGCGATGCGGACGATACCGGCGGCCTTGCCCGGATCGACATTGGCCTTCACCACTTGCCCGAAGCGTGCAACCTGATCGGGGTGGGACGCATCGACCATGACCAGCCCCGCAACCTGATTGCCATAGCGGCCGGCATAGACGCGGGTGTAGGGGCCGCCGACCGAATGGCCCACCAGCACCAGCGGACCGCTGATGCCGGCGGCCGCGAGGGTGGCATGAAGATCGTCCGCCACGGCAGCGGCATTTTGCGGGCCGGGCTTGGGGTCGCTCCACATGATGCCGGCCCGGTCATAGGCGCAGGTGCGGCTATGGCGGGCCAGCGCATCATGGACGCGCGCCCAGTCGACCGATCCGCCCGAACCCAGACCGGATTCGAGGATGACGGTTGGCGACCCGGCGCCGCGACAGTCGATATGGATGCGGCGCCCGCCAATATCGACCAGCCGGCCCGGCGGCGGATACAGGCGCCTGGCTTGATGTCGGCTCCAGCCTTCATAAAGCGCGCCGGCCACGACCAGCAACAGGACCAGCGCCAGCAAGCCGAGCAGGATGCGCACGGCCCAACGCCTGATGCGCTTACCCCTGCCGGGGTGGGATGGCGCCGCTATCGTCATGCGAGGCAGCGGTCGATCAGCCGGTTGAAGGCGGCTCCCCCGCGGATCGGATCGGCAACCGGCATGCCCAGCCGCTGGCTTTCCGCCTCCATCAGAGCAAACGCCTCTGCTTCGCCCAGATGCGCGGTGTTGAAGGACAGGCCGGCACAGCGAATGGCGGCATTGGTGCGCGATCCGATGCGCAGGTTGAGGTCGATCACCTCCTCCACGCTAGGCAGGGCATAGCCGGGCGTGCCCAGCATCTCCATGCGTCCGGGGTGGTGGCAGACGATGATGCAATCGGGCTGGCTGCCATGGAGCAGGCCCATCGACACGGCGGCATAAGCAGGGTGGAAGAGCGATCCCTGCCCCTCGATCACATCCCAATGATCGGGCGCGGCATCAGGGCTGAGCATCTCGGCCGCGCCCGCCTCGAAATCGGAGACGACCGCATCCATCGGCACGCCGCCGCCCGCAATCATGATGCCGGTCTGGCCGGTAGCGCGAAAGTCGTTGGCGATGCCCCGGTCGGCAAAGGCGCGCGCGACGGCGAGGGCAGTATATTTCTTGCCCAGCGCGCAGTCGGTGCCGACGGTCAGCAGCCGCTTGCCGCTGCGCTTGCGCCCGGTGCCGACCGGAATATCGCGGGGCGGATGACGCACGTCGATCAGCCGGCGACCGAGCCGCGCCGCCGCCTCTGTCAGGACCGGCGATTCCGACAGGCGCATATGCAGACCGCTGACGATATCCAGCCCAGCCTCCAGCGCCTCGACCAGCGCCGGCAACCAATTATCGGCCAGCACGCCACCGCTGTTGGCGACGCCGATCAGCAGCGAACGGGCGCCGGCCCGATGCGCCTGCACTGGGTTTAAGGCCGGCAGCCCGGTACTGACGGTTGCGCCCGGCAGTGCATATTCGCCAGTGCATTTGTCCGCTGCCCAGTCACGCAGGCCAAAGGCGGTCTTGGCAAAACCGGCCTCCGCCGTGTCACCCAGGAACAGCAGATAGGGCTGGGGCAGCGATTGAAGGCGCGCATCGGCGCCAGCGGCATGGTCGATTGTCTGAAGAAACACCTGTCTCACCTGTCAGTGGAGGCGGGCATGCCGGACGCCTGTATGGCGAATCCCGTTCCATGCCCTGCACCGTTGATGTGACTTCATAGTATTTTTCCATTAGGAGAATTTCAAGCAAATAATTCTCCAATCAGAAATTATGCCCCCATGCGATCAGGTGGAAAGCGCCCCCCACCCACAACAGCAGTGCAGCACTGGCTACAAGGACAAGGCTCCAGATTTTCGCAAATCGCATGCCGGGCCGCCGCCAGCTCAGCACTGCGTAGCAAAGCGTGGTACACAACAGGCCCAGCAGGATCAGCGGCGTCGCGACTTGCAGCGTGATGAGCGCCCAGTCGAGTTCCCCGTTCATGGACGAGAAATCGCTGACCAGCTTGCTCACGAACAACAGCCAGCTGACCAGCAGGACAGCGGCCAATCCTGCGAACGTACGCGACAGCCGATAGACGCGCCATTGCGCAACGCTTTGCACCGGGCGGACTGCATAGCGGCGGCGTATCAGCGCAACGACGGGCCAGGACAGGAACGTGACGGCCAAGGCGGCCAGACTGGCGAGCAACGCCGGGCTGATCCAACTTGTGGACAGATACCAGGGCACCGGCTCGAACAGCATGTAGGGGGACGAACTGTCGAGGCCGAAGCGCACCACCCTGCCATTTTCCACTTGCGCGGCGAGGCGCATAGGCCCGTCGCGATCGCGCCAGACGAAGGGCGCAACCTCGATCCATTGCCGGGGCTGGCCACCCAATGCCGGCGATGCCTTGAACAGCAGGCCGCCCTGCGCGTCCAGCCCGATGCTGAACTGGCCGCCCACCACTTCCATCGCTTTCAGGAAGCTCGTCTCCAACCGCCGCGTCTTGTTATAGGTGCCGACCATCATGCGCGCATGGGCACGCGCCGTCTTTTCATCGACGCGGTCTTCCTCCTTGCGGTCGGAGGGAAAATAGCGATCCGCGAAGGCATCGAACAAATGGCTGCGGATCGCGCCGGACAGCTTGTCCGTACCGGCCGCGTTCATCGACATGTAGAGGCCGACCTTCTCGCCTGGCAGCAGCCAGAGCTGGCTATGAAAGGTCAGCGTGTCGCCGGCATGGGAAAGCGCACGACGGCCATTAATATTCTGTTCGTAAAAGCCGAGCGCCATACCGTTAAGCGCGGGGATCGACTTCAGGATCGTGTCGTGCATCCGGTGCGCCGTGTCGGGGCGCAGCAGCGCGCCGCCATCGGCCAGATGGGCGATCATGAAGCGGCCCATATCTGCACCCGATGCGCTCATGCCGCCGGCGGGCCAGAAGCTGTTGAGTTCCAGCCGTGTCGGCTTGCCCGACCCCCGCCCATAGCCGCTTGCCACCAGCGCCTGTAGGCTGGCGGGCAGGCGCTGGCTGAGGCTGGAGCGCACCATCCCCGCCGGCGCGAAAATATGCCTCTGCGCATAGGCATCGAACGGTTCGCCCGACACGCGCTGGACGATATAGGCGGCCAAAGTCGTGCCATAGTTGGAATAGGCCGGGGTCGTACCGGGCGGGAAGATCCGCGCCGGGATCTGACGCTTCAACGCGACGTCGAGCGGCGGGATGTCTTTGATATCGTAGCTGTTGAGGCCGCGCTGCACCTCTTCGAACCCGCCGCGATGGGTCATGAGGTTGCGCATCGTGACCGGCTTGCCGAAGCGATCGGGAATCTTGAAATCCAGATAGGCGTTCACGTCGCGATCAAGGTCGATCTTCCCTTGCTCCACCATCTGCATCACGGCGGTCCAGGTGACGAGTTTCGAAATGGACGCCTGACGGAACAGGGTTTTATCCGGATCGACCGGTCGACGGCTCGCGACGTCGGCATAGCCGAAACCGCGTTGTGTCAGGATTTGCCCGTCCCTGACTACGACCACCACGGCGCCGGCAGCATCGCCACGCTGCAAGGCATAGGGCATGAAGCCGTCGAGCCAGGCATCCACATCGGCCTTGTCGAGGCTGTGGACGACGGATTGCACGATCGGGGTGGTCGTTGTGACCGGTGGAGCGACGGGCGGCTGGGCTATGCCCTGCCCCGCCCAGGCCATGATGGCCATGCCGATCCCTTTGCACAATGCGCGCATGCCGCCCCCTTATGTCGATTACCGTCCCGAAAGACGCGAAAATTTCCATTATGGAAATTTTTTCTAATCTGACAACAGACAAGTCAAATTGTCAATAGAGCGGACACATCTCTGCTCCTGCGCCGATCGGCCCGGAAAAAAGGCAGAAATGGAGTATTTTACGCCTGGTCAGCGCCAATCGGATGCAGGGTCGATTTGAGTTCGGCATCCTTGGCCGAACAGACGCAGAGCACGCGGCACGGCCCTTCGCCCACTGCGACATAGGCATGGCCCATGGAGGCGTCGAAATAGATGGAATCGCCCGTCTTCAACAGTGACGGGGCATAGATATCGCTGTGAAATTCGCACTGCCCCTCGATCACGAAGGCATATTCCTCTCCGGGATGGCGCATCAATGCACCGAACTCGTCGATCGAGCGGGCACCGACATCCAGAATCATCGGGTTCAACTGCTTGTTCAGCAGGTCGGCAGAGGGATAGCTATAATCATAGGCGGCCGTGCGGATGGTCGGCCCGTCCCCCGCCAGCGTGATACTGCGACGACCAGTCGGCATCTGCGCCACTGGCGCGGCAGCCGCAGCGCCCGAAAACAGTTGCGCGATGTCGATGCCAAGGCCACTGCTGACCTTCACCAGTTTCTCGTAGCTGAGCGACATCTTGCCTGTTTCGACCTTGGACAGGGTCGATACGGGCAAGCCAGTCTTCCGGCTCGCTTCCGCCAGGGTGAGGCCATGGGCAAGGCGGAATTCTCGCAGAAACGCGCCGGGATTATTGTCGACACCGGGCCTGGGAGTAACTGCCATCCGTTTCCGCTTATGCTTGTCCTTGTGCCCGACAGATGGACACGATTTTCCCGATTAGCATAGATTTTCCATCCTGTCTTGCGCCTGAAAATGGAGCCATCAGCCCACCAGCCGTCCGGCAAAACAAATTTTCCTATCAGGACATATTTTTCGATGGTCGAATGGATCGTCGTAAGGCAAAGCGCGTTCGACCATTGCCACGGCCGGGTAAACGATAGGGAACAGGGCGACGCATTGCGTATCCCGGCGCGGCAATGCTAGATTATGGCGGGGTTTCCGAACAGGACATGATGGTCCGTTCGCGCAGGGTAATACAGGAGCGAATTGAATGGCAGGCGGTCGACGGACCCTGGGCGCGGTGATCACGGACCTGCGCACCCGCAATGGCTGGACGCTGAAGGAAATGAGCCAGCGCTGCGGCATTCCGGTGTCTACTTTGTCGAAGGTGGAGCATGACCGGCTGTCGCTGACCTATGACAAGCTGCTGCAACTGAGCGAACGGCTGAACATCAGCATCGCCGACCTGTTCGTGGAGGCCGATACCGCCCAGCCCACGGCGATCATGGGCCGGCGCAGCGTCGGGACGATCGACAATGCCGTGCGCGTCGATACATCCAATTATGAATATTATTATCTCTGCACCGAATTGCGGCAGAAACGGATGGTGCCGGTCGTCACCCGCATCCATGCCCAGACGATCGAGGAATTCGGCCAGTTGGTTCGCCATTCCGGTGAGGAATTCATCTATGTCGTGGAAGGCGCGATCATCGTCCACACGGAATTTTACGACCCGATCGAGCTGAAGGCCGGCGAGTCCATCTATATCGATTCAGGCATGGGGCACGCCTATGTCTGCGCGCCGGGCTTCAAGGAAACATTGACCATCGGCGTCATGTCCAGCGCGGAAGAGGATTTGTCCAACCTGATGCACGACGCGCATCACCATGTGACCAAGGACGAGGTCAAGAAGCGCGCGCCGCGCAAGGGCTGAAGCCGCGCCTTACGGCTTGACCGGCGTGAACAGCAGATCCTGATAGTCATAGCTGAAGTCGGCAATGGGCGAGGCCGGCTTCATCGTCACCCGCTCCACCTTGCCGTCCGCATCCAGGCCGAAGCTGACATAGGCCGGCTCGATCGTCTTGTCGTCGAAACGGGTCAGGAAGCTGTCATATTGGAAATGGGCCAGCCGCCCGCCCATGCGCGGCGTAGAGCGAAAGTCGATGGTCAGCCCCTGCCGGTCCTGTCCAACGACGATGTCGCCATACCAGGGATCGCGATAGGCGCCGGCATAACGGGCGAGCGGTAGCGAGGGCGCGGATTTGACCGGAACGGCGGCCTTCGCCTTAAAGGCGGCGAGGCCTTCGGCGATCTTCTTCGCCTTGAACGCGCGGAACGTCGCTGGCCAGTCCTGCGCCGGCAGGCCGAGATAATGGTCGAGCAGCTCATAGACGAGCCCCTGTACCAGTTCGCCATCCTCGCTGTTGATCTCGATCGCGAAGCCGACATCCTGTTCGGGCATCAGCACGACCATGGTCTGGAAACCAAACACCGCGCCGCCATGTTGCAGGATCTTCGCACCGCGATAGTCCTGCACTTGCCAGCCCAACGCATAGCTGAGGAATTTGGGCTGGGTCAGCGCCAGTTCGGGCGGCCTGGGCGCGATCGGCATCAGCGTAGCGGGGCGCCACATCTGCTCCGCCTGCGTCGTGCTGTAGAGCTGCCCACCGTCGGGCAGCTTACCCTTAGCCAGTTGCAGCGCCAGCCACTTGCCCATGTCGACCGGGCTGACCGCCAGCCCGCCCGCTGGCGCGGCGTTACGCGCCAGACCGTCCCGTTCGTCCAGCACTTCCTGATCGCCGGCCCCGCGTAGGCCGCCATTCATGCGGGCATGGGGCTGGGCGCGGTCAGGAGTGGCGAAACGATCGGGATCGTCGCTGACCGAATCCGTCATTCCCGCGACCTTGAAGATATGGTCCTTCACATAGGCTTCCCATGTCTGGCCCGTGACCGTCTCGATCAGGCGGCCCGCAACCATGTAGAGGATATTGTCATAAGCATAGCCGCTGCGGAAGCTGGTCGCAGGCTTGATATAGCGCAGGCGCCGCACCGCCTCCGCGCGCGACAGGTTGCTGCGCGGCACGAACAGCAGATCGCCGGCCCCCAGCCCCAGACCGGAGCGATGGACCAGCAGGTCGCGGATCGTCATTTCGCGCGTGACCCAGCTATCCCACATCTGGAAGCCGGGCAGATGGTCGATCACCTTGTCGTCCCAGCCGATCTTGCCCTGATCCACCAGGGTCGCGAGCGCCGCCGCCGTCACCGCCTTGCCGGTCGATCCGGTCGCGAACAGCGTGTGCGGCGTCACCGGGTCAGCAGAGCCCAGCCGCTTGACGCCGTAGCCCCTCGCCAGAACAGTCTGGCCCTGCTCCACAATGGCGACACCGACACCGGGCACGCCGGCTGCTTTGCGCAATGCTTCGACACGGACGTCGAAATCGGCAGGCGGTGCGGCATAGACCGACGTGGATGTGACGGCGAGAGCAATCAACAGGCGCTTCATGCAGCCTCCGCTTGGCGTGTGGACCGCCGCCTCACCAATCGGACAAGACCGATCGTCAGCAGCGGCAGGACATAGACAGTGAGGAAAATATAGGCGAGTGCGCGATAGCCGGTGGCGATCAGGGCGACCAGACCGACACGGTCGGCGACCAGCATGCAGCCGGTCAGGATGAACAGGGCGATGCCGAGGCGCGCCGGATTGCCCAGCACCGCACCGCGCCGAATATGCCATGCCTTGGCGATGCGTTCATTGACCGCGTGGACCGCACCGGTGCCGCTTTCCAGCAAGGCCGCGAAGATCATCAACTGGAAGAGGAGATGGAAGGCCGGGCTGCCCAACTGGCCGAGCAGGAAATCGGACGGCAGCACTTCCTGCGCAATGCCCGGATAGAAGGCGATCATGCAGACGAAGAAGGCGATGGCCGGCGCCATGGCGAGCGGTCCGGCAATCAGGCCCGCGACCAGCGCATCGCGATCCGACGTCATATGTCGCAGGACTGGCAGGATCACGACGGCGCCGATGATATTGTAGCCGGCATAAGTGAGGCCGCCCAGCGCCCAGCCATCCGTTGCAGCAGGCACCGCAAAACCCGCTCCGATCCGGTCGCCGAAGCCGACGAGCGCCAGGATCAGGAACAACGAATAAACGCCATAAAGCAGGAAGGACACCCATTTGAACAGTTGCTCTACCGACGCATTGCCGAAGGTGGCGAACAGGCCAATGCCCGCCATCAGCGCCAGCGTGCCCAGGATCGGCGGCGCGCCAAATGCCGCCTGCGCTATGGCGCCGGCCGCTGCACCGAACACGGCGAGGATCAGGATGATGAAGAGCAGATAGCCGATTTCGAAGATGAACCAGGCGCGGCCCAGCAACGCCT
Organism: Sphingobium sp. WCS2017Hpa-17; assembly: GCF_031843765.1. NCBI lineage: Bacteria > Pseudomonadati > Pseudomonadota > Alphaproteobacteria > Sphingomonadales > Sphingobiaceae > Sphingobium > Sphingobium sp. WCS2017Hpa-17. The sequence goes on along the minus strand of NZ_JAVTIV010000002.1, from coordinate 254,345 downwards.
CGAAAAAGCTGCGATAGTCGCGCGCGCCGACCATCCGGGCGAAGAGGAAGGTGACGGCGGCGACGATGCTCCAGATCAGCATCGCCAGAATCATGCCGGCAAGGCCACCCCATGGCCCGCTCGGCAGGAAGAATTCCGCCAGTTCGCGCCCGGTGGCATAGCCGCCGCCGATGATGACCGCCTTCAGTGCGAAGCCGGGCAGCAGGAAGCGCTGGAACCAGCTTGCTCCCTTCTCTCCCCCCGCGCCGCTCATGCGAGGCAGGCGTCTAGCAGCCGGTCGAAGGCCGGACCGCGCCGGATCGGATCGGCGACGGGATAGCCGAGTTCGGCTGACAGGCGGTCGATCTCCGCAGCGGCGCCTGCGGCATCGAGCGACGCCGTATTGAGACTGATACCCGCGCAGCGGATTGCCGGATTGGTCAGACGTCCCATGGCGATGGTCTGTTCGATCACCTGCGCGATGGAAGGCAGGCTGTAGCCGCTGACGCCCAATATGTCCGTCCGGCCAACCTCATGGCAGACGACGAAGACGTCCGGCTGACTGCCGTGCAGCAGGCCCAGCGATACCGTGGCATAAGCGGGATGGAATAGAGATCCTTGCCCCTCGATCACGTCCCAATGTTCCTCTGATGCATCGGGACTGAGTATCTCGGCCGCGCCGGCAAGGAAATCGGATACCACCGAATCCATCGGCATGCCCGATCCCGCGATCATGATACCGGTCTGGCCACTGGCGCGGAAATCGGCATTCACGCCGCGTGCCTTGAGGCCATCGGCAATGGACAGGGCCGTATATTTCTTGCCCAGCGCGCAATCGGTGCCGACGGTCAACAACCGTTTACCGCTGCGCTTGCGTCCGGTGGCGATCGGGATGCCGGGCGGGGGCGTGCGTATGTCGATCAACCGCCCCCCTGTCTGCGCCGCCACATGAGCCAGCCGTGGGAAACTGGCCAGTTTGGCGTGCATGCCGCTGACCAGATCGAAGCCCTGTTCCAGCGCCTCGACCAGCGCGTCCATCCAGTGATCAGGAATGACGCCGCCGACATTGGCTACGCCGATGACAAGGGCACGGGCGCCTTTTTCCTTCGCCTGCGTCGGTGTCAGTTGCGGCAGGCCGGCGATCACCGTGCAGCCGGGCAGGCCATATTCGCCGATGCACAGGTCCGGCGCCCAGTCCGCCAACCCAAGCGCCGTCTTGGCGAAACCACGCTCGGTCGCGTCGCCCAAAAACAGGAGATAGGGGCGGGGCAGGATCAACGTTCCCAGATCAAACCCGCCAGACTGCATCGTCATATCTCATTTCCATTTTTGCTAATAAGGACATTATGATCCTGATTAGAGAATAATCAACCTATTTATCACTCCGGCTCTGGTCGATGCGACGAATGGCCGGATCGAGCAGCCGGAGCAGGAAAGCGGCGAGGCAGGCAAGTGCAGCGAGCAACGAGAAATAGCTGCCATGCGCCATATGGCTCCACAACGTACCAACCAGACCCGCGCTCAGGCTGCCAGCGAAGATGGTGAGGTACCAGGCTGCCACGGTGGTCGCGCCCAGCCGGGGTGGCGCGAGGCGGGCGAAGAGCCCAAGACCCGAAGGCAGGATGAACAATTCTCCCACGGTGAAGACAAGGAAGAAGAGGGCGAGCCAGAGCCAGGGCGCCTGCCTGTCCCCGGACTGCCAGGCGACGAGCGCGAGCAGGACATAGGCGAGAGCGACGAGCAGCGCGCCATGCGCCATCCGCCGCGCGGGCGCGGTGTCGCGCCCCGCCTCGGCCCGTCGCCGCCACAGCGCCAGCAAGGGCGGCGTGAGCAGCATGACCAGCAGTGGGTTCAATGACTGGAACCAAGTCATGGGAATGGTGAGGCTTCCAAAGGTGCGATCCACCCCGCTGCCGGCCCAGAGCGCGACCGTATTGCCGACCTGCTCATAGGCACCACGAAATATGGTGACGCACAGCCCCACCGCCGCCAGCACCAGCCAGAGTTGGCGGTTATGCGCCGCTGGCGCTGGCGCTGCTGTATCGACCATAGATGGTGACATCCGCTCGACCGGCAAATGCTTCTGCCCCAAAAGATAGATGGCAAGGCCAGCGAACATGCCGATCCCGGCAGCGCCGAAACCATAATGCCAGCCATAGACTTCGCCCAACGTCCCGCAGATCAGCGGCGCCAGGAAGCCGCCGATATTGATGCCGACATAATAGACATTATAGGCCCAGCCGCGCCGGGGATCGCCCGGCGCGTACAGGTCGTTGATCTGGCTCGGCAGGCTGGGCAGGAACAGGCCGTTGCCCAGCGCAATCGTACCGAGCGCAAGATAGAAGAGCGGCTCGAACGCCATCATAAAATGGCCCGCCGCCATGATCGAGGCGCCGATCGCAACGGCGCGGCGCTTGCCCAGCCAGCGATCCGCGACCACCCCGCCGACGATCGGCGTGAAATAGGCGCAGGCGGTGTAGGCGCCATAGACGAAGGAGGCCTGTCCCTGCCCCAGCATCAGTTGCCGGGTCATGTAGTAGACGAGCAGCGCCCGCATGCCGAAATAGGAAAATTGCTCCCACATGTTGGTGAGGAACAAGATGGTCAGTCCCGGCGGCTGGCCGAACCAACTGCGCGCATCATGCACAGGCTTCACTGACTAAGAACTCCGGCGACGCTCATGTCGCATCCGGGCTTTGCCGGCCCCACATGCGCTCGTCGCACCAGGCCATGCCGTCTTCGTAGCGGATGGCGGGATCACGATCCCCGCTCAGGAAAATCGGGCCGTCCAGGTCGCAAATATCGCATAGCTGCCCCAGCAGGAAACTGGGTGCCATGCTGAGCGTGGAGCCGCCCATATTGCCCACCATGACACCCAGGCCGGCCGCTTTCGCCGCCGCGGCGATCATCAACCCCTCGGTCAGGCCGCCGCATTTGTCGAGTTTGATATTGACCACGTCGAACCGGCCGACCAGCCCCGGCACGTCATCCAGCGTCAGCGCGCTTTCGTCCGCCGCCAGCGGGATGGGCGACCGATAGCCGTCCAGATCGGCCTCCCGCCCGCGCGCGAGAGGCTGCTCGATCAGGGAGACGTTGGCGGTGACCATTGCGGCCACCAAACTGTCCAACTCGTTGATCGCGAAACCCTGATTGGCATCGACGCCCAGCCACACATCCGGCCGCCCGGCGCGGATCGCGGCCACGCGGGCGATGTCGAGGTCGAGGTCACCGGTCAGCTTGATCTTGATCGCACGGACCGAGCCGAAGGCGACCGCAGCCTCCGCCATCTTCGCCGGATCGTCGGCACCCAGCGTGAAGGTGGTGACGACCGGTTTTGGTGCCTCCAGCCCGGCCAGCGCCCAAACCGGCGTGCCGCTGCGCTTCGCCTCCAGTTCCCACAAGGCGGCATCGACCGCATTGCGCGCGCCGCCGGCCGGCAGGATCGCGCGCAGCTCTTCGCGGGTCGGCCCAGCCTCTATCGCAGCGCGGACCCGTTCCAGTTCGGCCAGCATATGGGGCTGGCGGTCGTCCAGATAATAGACGCCGTCGCCTTCACCACGCCCGCTATGCGTGCCATCCGACAGAGTCGCGACCACACAGTCCAGCCCCTCGAACACATAACCTGAAATACGGAACGGCGCCTTGAAGTCGAGCCGCTGGGCTTGCACGTCGAGAGTCAGAGCGGTGGTCACGATGAAAACTCCTGAAGCGATCGGGCGCAAGTCGCCCGGCGCCCGCGCATCGAGAGCGGGCGGACGAGAGATCTGAAGAAAAAGGGCAGCCGGGCGACGCCGTCGCGCCCGGCTGCACCCGCTGTTACCAGTTGGCGCCGAAGCTGATGAGGTGGAAGGCGAGTGCCACCCACAGCATCACGATGGCGGCAACCAGCAACAGGATGCTCCACAGCTTGCCGAACCAGCCGCGCTTAGTCTGAAAAGCCAGATAAGCGTTCCAGCCGGCCACGCCGACAAAGCCGAAGAAGAGCAGCAGGCCCGCAATCTGGTTGAACCAGATCAATCCGGCAGACGTCACGAACTCGCTGGATTTGGTCACGACCAGAAGCCAGCTGCCGAGCAACGCCAGCACGCCCCATGCACATGCTGGGACCAGCCGATGCAGGGTCAGGGCATGCCCCGTCCGTTCCAGCTTCGCGCCGTAGCGCTTGCGATTGATGGCGCCTGCGGGCCAGGCCAAAGCGGTCAGTGCCAGAATAGCCAGCGCCGCGATCGCCAGCGGCTTCAACCAGGCGGTATCCTTGTACCAGGGCACCGGATCCCAGACCATGATCGGCGCGACCGGGCCGTAGAAGACGCGCGTGACCTTGCCATTTTCGACCCGTGCCGCAAACTGGTCGCCATCTTCGGTCGACTGCCATATGTAGGGCGAAACCTCCATCCATTGGCGCGGCGCGCCGCCGATGGTCTTGAAGGCAGGGACCGACAGCTTGCCATCCTTGTCCGTGCCAACCTCCATCTGGCCGAGGAAGCCCATCATCGCGGCCCAGTTTTCAACCGGTGCACGGCTGCTGGCATAGGTGCCGGCCACCTGCGCCGCATGGGCCTTGGCGGTCGGGAGTTCCTTGGGCGTGGTCTTTGGCGCCGGGAAATAACGATCGGCGAACTGCTTGAAGAAGGTGTTGCGGATCGGGCTGACCGCCCCTTCCTTCCCCATGCTGTTGAGCGAAATATAGATGCCGACATTCTTGCTCGGGAAGAGCGTCAGATCGGAATGGAACCAGCGTGTGTCACCGCCATGGGCGATGGCGCTGATGCCGTTGATCTTCTCCTCATAGAAGCCGAGCATCATATGGTTGAGGCCGGGCAACGGTTCATTGGCCGGCGAGTGCATCAGCTTCGCCGTTTCGGGCTTCAGTAGCAGACCGCCATTGTCGAGGTGCGCGATCATAAACTTCGCCATGTCGCCGCCGCTGATCGCAGAACTGCCAGCGGGCGCGACCGAGACGATCTCGAACGGCTTGGCATCGCCCGATCCCAGTTGATAGCCCTTAGCCATGTGCGGCTGGAGCGCAGCCGGCAGCGGCTGGCGGAAGCTGGCATATTGCATGCCGAGGCGCTGGAAGATGTTGCGTTCGATATAATCGTCGAACGGCATGCCGCTGACCCGCTGCACGATATAGCCGGCCAGCGCGGTCGCATAGTTGGAATAGGCCGGCGTCGACCCCGGCGCATAGACGCGATGCGGCGTCCAGCGCTTTAAGGCGGCTTCCAGCGTCGGGATATTGTCGCTTTTGCCGATCAGGTCACGCCCCGCTTCCTCGAAGCCGGCGGTGTGCGTCATGATGTTACGCAGCGTGATTGGCTTGCCGTCATAGGGCGGGATCTTGAAGTCCAGATATTGGTTGACGTCCGTGTCCAGGTTCAGCTTGCCGGCCTCCACCTGCTGCATCACGGCGGTCCAGGTGTAGAGTTTCGACACCGAGCCGGGGCGGAAGAGCGTAGTGGTGGGATCGACCGGCTTGCGCGCGGCGACGTCGGCATAGCCAAAGCCGCGCTGGGTCAGCACCTGTCCATCCTTGACGATGACGACGACTGCACCCGCAACGTCACCCCGCGCCAGTGCATAGGGCAGGAAACCGTCGAGCCAGGCATCCGCATCCTGCTTGGTCAGCGCATGCTGCCCATCGACCGAGGATGGCACTGGCAGCAGCGCGCCGGGTTTGGCCGCCGGTTGCGGCAGCAAGGACGGCGCATCGGCGGGTGCCTGCTGCGCCACGGTAACGCCGCCGGCCAGCGCCAATGCGCCGGCGGCCAGATATTTCATCCATCGCATGATGCTGCCCCTTCCCTGTTCATCCTGTTTGCAGATCGTTCCGTCATTGTCGCGCCCCACGCTGGGTATCCGCTGCTCGAAAAGATGGATGTGCCAGACACATCGTCATATCCTTTCATCCCTTGAAGTCGGGCGGCGGCAGGCAAGGGGCATGCCGCCGCCCAGGTCGCCGTACAGCGATCAGAAGTTCAGTTTCACCCCGCCGGAGAAATAGCGGCCGATCACGTCGTAATTGGCGTTGGTATATTGCGACATCGGCGGATCACGATCGAACAGGTTGTTGACATTGCCGTAGAGAGTGAACGCTCCCACCTTGAAGCGGACGGCAAGATCGACATAGGTGCGACCACTGATGTCGTTGTTCAGCGGCAACTGGCCGTTGGGGCCAGGCACATAGGTATATTGACCACCGCTGACATGACGCACGCGTAAGTCCGTGCCGAAATGCGCGTCATCATAGCCGACCGACGTCGTGACACGCCATTTGGGCGTAGAGAAGAGCGTGTCGCCGCCAACGATGCCCGCGCGATCGGTCGTGGTGACGCCATCGTCGATTAGCAACTCCATGACGTGGGTCGCCAGCGAGCGCACGGTCACTCGCCCGGCTCCCACCGGTACCTGATAGGCCGCTTCGATATCCAGCCCCTTGGTCTTGTACTGGGCCAGGTTGCGATAGGTGCGCAGCACGGACACAAGGCCGCCATTGGCATCGCGCTCCAACAGGCCGCCGCACAGATTGTCGTTTGGATTTTGCGCTGCGCAGAGGTTCAGAACGTCCTGCGGTGCCAGCGTGACAATGACGCCGTCGATCTTGATCTTGTAGAAATCGACCGACAGGCGAAGCCCCGGCACGAAGTGGGGCGAATAGGAACCGCCCAACGTCAATGTATGGGAGATTTCAGGATCGAGGTCCGGATTGCCGCCGGTATAGCTGAACACGTTCAGTGCGACCGAATTGTCGCGGAACGGATCCTGCATGTTGCCGATATTGGTGGCGCGACCCAGATAATATTCGTTGATGCTGGGCGAACGGATGTCGCGCGAATAGACGGCACGCAGCAGCAGGTCGTTGACCAGCCGCAACGTGCCACCGGCTTTCCAGGACCAGATGCCGCCGCTGGTGCTGTAATCGGAATAGCGGGCGGCGCCGTTCACTTCCAGCTTGGCCGTGTCCGCGACATCGAGCAGCGGCACCGCGACTTCCGCGAAGAATTCCTTCACATTGAAGCCGCCATTGGTCGGGGCATAGTTGAGCGTAGCAAAGGCGCGGGTCGCCGAGAGCCCATCAATCGAGTTGGTGACGAACTCTTCCCAGCGGAAGTCGCCGCCCACTGCTATATCGACCGGGCCGGCCCAGGTTGAGAAAGGCTGACCACTGACGCTGAAGCCTGCCGCGTCCAGCTTGGTTGTGCTGGTCGAGGAGGCGTCACCAAAGGCATAGGCACGCCCAGCGTCGCTGATCTTGCCATTGCCGAGAATGTCGATCGGCACGCAGGCGGCGTCGTCATTCGTCGTGCTGGCGTCCGCATTGACGCGGCAGACCGGGCTGCCATTGACCAGCACCGCGTCGATCGCCTTGTTGAAGCGGGCAGCGATACGCTGATTGCCCAGCGTTTGCCGGTTCCGCAACTCACCATGGTCATAATAGGCCTTATAGCTCCAGCCATCGCCGAAGCTGCCATCCAACCCGATCGCTCCTTCCAGATTGCGGCGGGCATAGTTGAACCGCAACATGCCGTCCGGCCCGACATCGTCCAATATGCGTCCGAGAATGAAGGGACCGGTGACGCCAGCCGCCGCCAGTTGCGATTTGGCGGTCGCGGTCAGGAAGGCATTGTCCTGCTGAATCACCGAAATCGGCGTTTCCGGGAAGAAGCTGAAGTCGCCGGCCATGCGGTTGTAGCTGCCCTCGGCCCAGATCTTCAGATTGTCGGTCAGGTCGTAGCTGACGCGAGCGAAGAGATTGGTCCGTTCATAGGGCGTGCTGACCGACAAATAGTCGTAGATGCTCTGGCCGCCACCGCCGATCGTCTGCTGGCCATAGGTTTCGCTACCGAGCGGCAACGGGCCAACCGACCCATCGGGATTGAAAACCAGATTATAGGGGACGGCAGAGGTACTGAGGATCGAGCCGCCACGATTGAGGATGGTGTAGTTCACATCCGGTGTCAGGACGAGTTGGCCATCGGCGCGCTGGAACAGTCCGGCATTGAGGTTCGGCCGGGAATCACGATCGAAGGCGCCCCGGCTCTTGAGATATTCGCCGCCAACCATGATGTGGCCGCGATCACCCGCGAATTTCGTGCCCCAGGCGATGTCGCCGCCGAAGCGATGGCCATCGCCGCGCGACGATATGCCGGTGTTGGCGCCCATTTTCCAGCCGGTCAGTTCGTCATCCAGAATGACGTTGACCACGCCGGCAACTGCGCCCGACCCCCAGGCGGCCGACGCACCGCCAGTCACCACGTCTACCCGCTTGATCAGATTTTGCGGCACGCTGTTCAGGTCAGCGCTGCCGGTGAAGCGATGGCCATTAAGCAGGGTTAGCGTGCGCACGGCGGTCAGGCCGCGCAAGTCGGCCGGCGATGCGGCAGCGGTAGTGTTGCCGGTGGTGGTTTCCGGCGTGGCGGTGGGCCGGAATTGCGGAATGTCGTTCAGCGCCTGGGCGAGGCTCGGCCGGTCGCCCTGCTGCAATTGCTCTACCCCCAATACGGTGGTGGGCGTCGGCGCATCGAAGCCCTGCCGCTGAATGCGCGATCCGGTGACGATGATTTCGGATTCCGCGGCCTGTTCCGCCGGCTGCTGCGCCATGGCGGGCGACATGCCTGCGATCCCCGCCAACGCGGTGCCCGCAAGCCACAACAAATGGTTGGACTTCATGCTCATACCCCTTTGCACCCATCGAAGGGCGCAGCACACCAAGGCCGTCCGCTTATAATTCGCTTAGTTTCCGCCTGACGTGACCGCTTACTTCGATTCAACTGAGGAGGATAAGAACATTAATATAAGGACAGTTCAATCCTAAATGAGATAAAATTGTCATATCAGAAAAATAATGCCGCCGATCGGGCTCGATCGGCGGCATTTAACTGGTCATTTTTCCGCTGCGGGCACCAGATGATAGGTGACATGTGGCTGGGAGCCGAAGGAGAGGCGCGGATCGTCCGACGCGCCATAAAAGAGCAGCCGGTCATAGGGGCCGCCACTTCTCGCGCCGGTCACCTGTTCGTACAGTGCCGGGCCGATCTGTTCCCAATAGCTTTTGCGCCCCTGCCCCTCGACCAGCAGGCCATGTTCGCCCTGAAGCGAAAGTTTGAGGTCGCCCGCCGGATCTGCGGGCTTGGCATAATCGCGGCGGTTGACACGGTAGGCACCGACCGGCAGCCTGGCCCTTGCCTGCGTCCAGCGCGTCGCCGGCGCCTGCGGGAAAAGGCGGCCGATGATCGCATCACTGAGTTCCGTGCGAGCGCCATAGCTGCCCTGCCCACCCGTCATCGACACGAAGAAGCCGAAATCGGCTTCTGGAGCCAACAGCAGATAGCTGTGGAAATCCATGGTGTTGCCACCATGTCCGACCAGCCGCGGCCCCGCTTCGCGCGCAACCATGAAGCCATGGGCCATGCCCGGCAGACCCGGCGCATTGGCGATCGAATCGCTTTCGAGGAAGCGCACCGACTCCGGCTTAAGGATACGCGCCCCACCCAGTGCGCCATTGCCAAGCATAGCCAGCATGAAGCGCGCTATATCAGGCGCCGTGGCCGCCGCCGAACCCGCCGGCATGATCTTGTCATAGCGTTCATAGGGCTTCGCCTGGAAGCGACCGTCGACCAGCGCATAGCCCAGCGCCATATGCGCCGCCCTGCCTCCCGTCAGCGGTTCGCGAAAGGTCGTATTGGCCATGCCAAGCGGCTGGAAAATATGGCGCTCGACATAATCCGGGAACGCTTCGCCCGACACACATTCCACGATGTAACCGGCCAGCGACGCACCGTAGTTGGAATAGGAAATTTCGCCACCCGGCGCCCAGAGACGCTGGGGAATATGGGTCTTGAGGAAAGATTGATAGGCCTCCTCCTTTTCCCACTCGCCTTCGGCATAGGACAGGTCACTCATGCCCACGGCATGAGCGAAAAGATCGCGCACCCGGATCGGCTGGCCCTGAAATGGCGGAATTTCATAATCGAGATAGCGATTTACGTCAGCATCCAGATTCACCTTGCCGGCTTCGACCTGCTGCATCAGCGCAGCCCAAGTGAAGAGTTTGGACACCGACCCCGGCCGGAACAGCGTCTGCCGCCCATCGACGACAAGTCCTTTGTCCACATCGGCAAAGCCATAACCGCGCGTCATGATCACCTTGCCGCGATGGACGACGGTGATAATCGCGCCCGCCACTTCGCGCTGCGCGATCTGCTGCGCCACTATACCGTCGATAAAATCCGGGAGTCCGGCCAATTTTATACGGTCTATGGATGCAGGGTTTGCCGCTGCAACGGGTTTTGCGAGCGCTGTTGGGCCAACCGGGGCCAGCAGAAGCGCGGCAGCCGCGCCGCCAAAGGTCCACCTCCATCGACACCAACGGTCTTGATCGAGATACAGCATGCCGAACCCCCTATATATTCTCGTTTTAGATATTATTTCTCTATACAGGATCAATCAATGTCGGCAAACTCTTTTCAATCCGGACAATGAGGGAGTGAGACATGGACAACAAAAAGGGTGTTTCGCGGCGGCAGATGCTGGCAGGCGCCGTCACGGCAACGGCGCTCGCTTTTCCGATGATCAATGGCGGCCTGTATCAGGCGCATGCCGCGTCCCCGCGCCGCTACTCCAAGCGCGTGACCGATCTGGTGCGGGAATCGCTCATCATCGACATGCTGGGGCCACTGACGCTGGACTTCCGCCCCGAAGTCTATGCCGAACCGGTGAGCGAGAAATGGGCGGCCGATTTCCGCGCGAGCGGCATCACCGCCTTCCATAACAGCATCGGCATCGGCGGGCCGGATGCGAAACAGCAGACCCTGCAATGGCTGCTCGCCTGGACCGGCTTCGTCGCGCGCAACCCGCATTTGTTCCAGGGCGTGGGGCTGGGCGCCGATCTCGACCGCGCTAAGGCGGACGGCCGAATGGCAGTCATCATGGGACTGCAAAATAGCGACCATTTCGATACGGTCGAGGATGTAAAGACTTTCTATCAATTGGGCCAGCGCGTGTCGCAGCTGACCTATAACAGCCAGAATCGGATCGGGTCGGGCTGTACTGATCGGATCGATGGCGGCCTGTCCGACTATGGCGTCGCGATCGTGGCTGAGATGAACAAGATCGGCATGCTGGTCGACGTGTCCCATTGCGGCGACAAAACGACGCTGGATGCGATCGCCATGGCCAGCGGGCCGATCGCCATCACGCACAGCAATTGCCGCGCACTCAACAACCATCCCCGCACCAAGACGGATGAGGCGATCAAGGCGCTGGGCGCCAGGGGTGGCGTGATGGGCATTACCGGCGTGCGCAATTTCCTGACAGCGCAGGAGCCGACGACAATCATCAATCTGGTGGATCAGGTCGACCATGTCGCCAAGCTGATCGGCATCGACAAGGTCGGCATCGGGTCGGACGCCGATCTGTACGGCTATGACGACATGGAGCCGACCGCCTATGCCAAGCTGAAGGCCGGCTATAAGGGCAGCTATGCCTTCCGCGACAAGATCGACACGGACGGGTTCGACGATCCGCTGAAAATCTATAATTTGGTCGAGGAAATGGCGCGTCGCGATTATTCGGACGCCAATATTCGCGCGGTGCTGGGCGGCAATTTCCGTCGGCTGCTGGGCGCGACCTGGAAATGACACTATGGGGCGGCGGGCCAAGACCCGCCGCCACCGTTTCAGATCGGCAGTTCGTTGGTCGCCTTGATTTCAGACAGCGCGACGGTGGAATTGATTTCCTGCACGCCCGATAATTTGCTCAGCCGCTCGAAGAAGAAGCGCTCATAAGCCTCGATATCCTTGGCGACGATGCGCAGCATGAAATCCATCGTGCCCATCAGCACATAAGCCTCCAGCACTTCAGGAAAGCCCTGAATGGCGGCGCTGAATTCGTCCAGATTGGCGCGGCCATGGGCGTTGAGCTTCACCTGAGCGAAGACCTGAGCATTCAGGCCGACCTTGCGCCGGTCGAGCACCGCGACCCGCTTGCGGATCAGCCCCTCCCGCTCCAGCCGGTCGATGCGGCGCCAGCAAGGCGACGGCGTCAGCCCTACTTTCTCCGCAATTTCCGCCGTGGTCTGGCTGGCATCGCGTTGCAGCTCGCGGAGAATCTTCCGCTCGAAACTGTCGAGTTCGATCATATTTTCCTACTTATCCCACATCAGCGGATAAATCATTCGCATTTTATCGAGTATGACCAAAAGATCAGGCAAGATTCTTCTCTACCGGACGTCGATAAGGACGGGACATTCCCAAGGAGAAGATCATGGTTGCCCGTCTCGCCCGCCTGAACCCGCCGATGCAATCGGTGCGCCTGCTCGATCCCGAAAGCGGCCTGGACGGCGTGATCGCAATTCATTCCACCGCGTTGGGGCCGGGGGCCGGTGGATGCCGCTTCTGGCATTATCCCGATCTTGAGGCCGCGTTCGACGATGCCTGCCGTCTGGCCGAGGGCATGAGCTATAAAAATGCGCTGGCCGGGCTGCCCTTTGGTGGAGCCAAGGCAGTGCTGCGCCGGCCCGAAGGCCATTTCGACCGCGCCGCCCTCTTCCGTGCCTTTGGCCGTGCGGTCGAGGAACTGGAAGGGCTATATGTTACGGCGGAGGATGTCGGCACCATGGTTGCCGACATGCGCGAAGTGTCCATGGTGACACGCCATGTCGCCGGGTTGGACCCAGCAGGCGATCAGGCTGGCGGCGATCCGTCGCCCTGGACCGCGCTGGGCGTGTTTGAATCCATGCGGACCGCCGCCCGGCTGACATTGGGCGCGGAGTTGTCCGACCTGACCGTCGCGGTGCAGGGCACCGGCAATGTCGGGGCGAGCCTATGCCGGCAACTGGCCGATGCCGGGGCGCGGCTGGTGATTGCCGATATCGACCCGCGCCGCCGCAACGCGCTGGGCGCGGTGCTGAACGCCACGGTTGTGGATGTGGAAGACATCATGGCGGTGGAGGCGGATATATTCGCCCCCTGTGCGCTGGGTGGTGCGCTGACGGCGCAGAGCGTGGCGGGCATGAAGGCCCGGCTGGTCTGTGGCGCGGCGAACAACCAGTTGGCCACGCCTGACGTCCCCGACCTGATGCTGGAGCGCGGCATCGCCTATGCGCCGGACTATGTCGTCAATGCCGGCGGCATCATCAGCGTATCGGCCGAATATCTGGGCGAGGACCGGGCCAGCGTGGCGGCGCGCGTCGACCAAATCGGTCCGCGCGTGGGCGAGATACTGGACCTTGCCCGGCGTGAGGGGCGATCGGCGGCCTGGGTGGCGGACGAGATGGCCGAACGAACCATCGCCGCAGCCAACCGGCAGGCCGCCTGAGCCGCGCTCACCAAGCCAGCGTCGTGCTGGCCATGACCAGACTGGTGCCCGAGCGACGATAGGCGATGCTGTGGGGCGGCAAGGGGATGACCTTGCTGCCCTTCGGCCAGTGATCGACCAGTTCGATCATCTGCACGTCCACCTTGCCCTTCCAGGTAGCATCCATCGTCAGGCGAACCGGATCGGCGCCGCTGGCGTGGAACGTGACGGGCGTCCAGTCGCCGGCCTTGAGCGTGCCCGGTGCGCTCTGGCCCATGATGCGGACATTGCGCAGGTCCAGCGAAGGCTTGAGATAGAGGCGCATGAAACGGCCGCCATTGCGGTTGGCCGCGTCGAGGCTCAGGCGATGGGCTTTGCCCACGCCACTGGCGGTCAGGGCCAGCTGCGGGCGAATGAAGGCGGCGCGCCTGGCCGGAGCGATCCAATGATCCTCCTTCGAGATGGGGGCGATCGAACCCAGCTTCGGGTCGCCGCCATCCTGCGTCAGGGCGCGGCGGACCCAGCCAGCGCGGTCCAGCTTGGCGCTGACCCAATTGGCGCGGCCCTTGTCGAGATCGGCGATGTAGAAGGCCTCCACCATGTCCGGATTGTCGGCGGTCGGCGTGCGCGCGAGAATGGCGGCTGCGACGAACAGGGCAAGGCCGGCGGCTGTGGCGAACGTCGCGACGCGCGGGAGGGCGCGGATGGGCCAGAACAAGGGCGCCAGCGCCAGCAGGGTCAGTAGCAGGAAGGGCGTGACCACGGCCGGCAACGAGGTGCCGATCATCAGGAAGAAATCATAGCCCGACCGTGCCGTCAGCCCGGCGATCAGCAGGGCAGGGAGGGTGATGACGGCCAGACCCAGCGGGCGCGCGGCCCGATCCGGCGCAAAGAGCAGCAGCGCCAGCGGCGCGCCAAGCAGGAACAACGGCCAGACCAGCATATGCGCGCCATTGGGCAAGGTCACCTGCATGGCGAGTGCGAGCAGCGCAAGCAGGGTCAGGGCGCCTGCGAACCAACCGGCGAGCGAGCGAGGCCGACGCATGCTTGTCCAGACCAGCAGTGCTGCTACGATACCGAGAACGAGCGGGAGTACGCTGAACATGCCAAGCAGGGCGCCCGCCAGACCCGACGCCACCAGCAGCAGCGCCGCACCCCTTGGCCGCCCACGGACGGCAATGCCCAGCAACAGCCCACCGGCGCCGAGGCCGAGCAAAAGCGTGGCGGGGAGCAGCCAGTCGAACTGGCCGATGAGCGCATAGGGTGAAGAAACATCGCTTACCAGAAAGGCCGCAAGCCGGATGGCCAGCATCAGCAGGGTCGCGATGCCAAGCAGGGTTGCGAGCAATCCACCCGTTCCGGCCAAAGCGTCACGCCAGTCGATGCGTCGGCGGACGAGGGCCACCCCGGTCATGCCGACCGTTCCGCCGATCGCGACAAGAGCCAGCAGCCAGCCCAGCCAGAGCGGATAGGCGATGAAGAACTGGCCGAACAAGTCGGTGAAGATGCGGTCGCCACCGGTCTGGTCCAGCGTGTCAGCGTCCGCGAAGCTGCGCACCAGCGGCAGCAACTGATCGCCCATATGCTGGAGGCTGCCGACATTGAGCCGGTCGGGAGTCGACAGCGCGGTGTGATAGGCGACCTGATGCCCGACAAAGGCGAAGTTCATGCCGGCCAGCCCTTTGTCCAGCGCTACCGTGAGGTCGGTGTCGTTGGGCATGCGCTTGTAGACGGTGGCCATCAGCGAGTCGGCGGCCGGCGACGCGATGGTGCGGCGATAGGTGTCGATCAGCTGGTGGTTGCCGGCGCTGGTCTGGAACATCAGCGCCTTGCCGTTGTCGCCGCGCGCTTCCAGGTTCAGGACCAGACCGATGCGGTGGCGCAGGGGGTCGGCGGCGAAGAAAGCGGAGGCGCCGATCAGACCGGCTTCCTCTCCATCGGTGAACAGGAAGATGACGGAGCGGCGCAGTGGCCCGGCGGCCTTGAGCGCGCGGGCAACCTCCAGCGCGACGGCGACGCCGGATGTGTCGTCCCCAGCACCGGGCGACAGGGCAGCGGTGTCATAATGGGCCATGACCAATATGGCAGGAAGCGCCGGATCGGTGCCCCGGTAGGTACCGACGATATTGCGCATGCGGCCGGCCGGGGCGATTTCCTTGGTGTAGGGGCGGGCGGAAACGGCATCATGGGTGCGCATTTGCGGTGCGAGGCCGAGAGCGGTCATCCGCGCCATCAGATAGCGGCGCGTTTCCCCGATTTCCGGCGATCCGGTCGGGTGCGGCCGGGTGGCGATGGCACGGACATCCTTCATCGCCCGTTCGGCGGAAAACAGGGTTGCGGGCGCCGTGTCCGGGACCGGCTTCGGCAGGCGATTGGCCAATAATCCCAGGGCGATACCGGCCCCGATGACCAAGAGGACCAGGCACCAACGCGACAACGAGTTGGACAGGTAAATCATGTTTTCGCTGAACTGATTTTTCTTCATGGATATTTTTTGTCTTATTTAAAGAAAAAGATCAAATATAGAAAATAGGATGCGGCATTTTCCGGTAGCGCGCGCCTTAGCGGTGCAAGCCCGCCAGAGCCTCCGCCACCACCGCGAGCGGACGCATCAAACCGCCGGCGGGGCGCGCGCTGCCGATCGCGGCGGCGGGCAACGCATCGAGCAGGGTCAGTGCACGGGAAAAACTATCCACCTGCTGGTGCGCAAAGTCCGCGTCGAGCCGGTCCAGTCCGCCGTCCGGCAATAGCTGGCAGAGATAGTCGGGTCCGGGCACCAGCGAGATGGAGGGAATGCCGCATTGATAGAGCGGCGCACCTTCGCCCAGGAAGATATGAGCCAGACGCGGCGCGACCACCAAGCTGCGCAGTTTGGAACGACCGGCGACGGAAGCGCGATAGACCTGTTCCATTTGCCGGTTGGTGGCATAGACGATTTCCCGCTCCAGCCGGCCAGTTGGCGCGGGGCGATCATCCCTATCCTTCCATTCCATGCAGCCCAGATGTTCCAGCGTCAGGCCGGCGACGGCGCGGGCATGGCCCGGCTGGCCGTCCCACAGTTCGGGATGGCGCCGGAGCCAGGCGGTAGTCGCCTGTCCATGGCCGTCCACCAGCTGCGGAATCTGGAAATGGCCGGTGGCGAAGACGAAGATGATCGAGCGTCGGCGATCCTGCCGCACGGCATGGGCGCGCGCCAGAGCGAGCAGACCGGCCGGACCATTTTCCTCGCAGGCATTGGGGCCGTCCGTGTGGGTGTTGACGATGATCGTTTCATGGGGATTGCTCCCTTCCAGTACGACATGGAGCGTGTCGGTGTCGGCATCCGCCAATGTGGCTTCCAGCGTCAGCGTGGCGGAGGCGCCGCGTGCGGCCGCTTGGTGCAGATTATCGCGCTGGCCATCGCCGACCCAGAGCGCAGGGCAATCGGCATAAGGGGTGGTGAACGGAAGCACCTGCCCCTGCGCCAGTGCGTCCGACAGCCCTTCAAACAGGCAGATGACGCCGCGCACGCCGGCTGCCCTGGCCCGATCGAGAAAGATATTGGTAAGCGGGCCGAGGACCGGCACGATTTCGCCATTGGCAATATCGGCGCTTTCGTCCGGCAGAGTGGCGCGACGATCAAACAGCATCAGGGTGGTGAGCGTCGTCAGGTCCAGCCGACCGACCGGAACGATAGCGATCTTGCCGCGCGCGGCGGAAAAATCCTTTGGTGCATTGTCGAACCAGACAAGCGGTGCGGTCATGCCGTCCGGCCCGGTCCTGCCGGAATAGGGATAGGGCGCGGCGACCGGGATGGATGTGCCATCCTCCAGTCGCAGCGCGGTGCGGCCGGGCGTCCAGCGGCGGATGCGATGGGTATCGCGATGCACCGTCAGGCCCATGGCGGCCAGTTCTTCGGCGATATAGTCGACCGATTTCTGATGGGCGGGGCTGGCCGTCAGGCGCGGACCGAAGGCGTTGAGCCGCTCGATCCAGTGCCAGAGCGTGTCGCGATCCGGGATGGGAGCGGGCGCGACGTAGGGCAGCGGCGGCAAAGGGCGCGATCGCCATGCGAGCAGGCCGCCCAGCGCCGCGAGGCTAGTCATGCCGCCGATCAGGAGCTTGCGTCGCGCCATCATTCCCCCCTTCCGCCTGTCTTCAGGCCAACATGGCGCGCAACGCCTTCTTGTCGATCTTGCCGACGCTGGTGCGCGGCAGTGCTTCGAGCGTCAGCAGCCGTTCCGGAATGGCGTAGCGGCTGATCCGGCCGGAGGCGACATGCTGTTGCAACGCCGCGCAAAGCTCGTCGGGATGCGGAGGCTGCGCACCCTGGCGGGTGACGAGGAAGGCGACCGGGCGTTCGCCCCATTTGGCGTCGGGGATGCCGACGACGGCGGCTTCGGCGATGCCGGGCTGGGCGACGAGCAGATCCTCCAGATCGACCGAGGACACCCATTCGCCGCCGGTCTTGATCACATCCTTCAGCCGGTCGACGATGCGCAATGTGCCATCGGAATCGACGGCACCGACATCGCCGGTGTGCATCCAGCCATCGGCCCAGAGCGCGTCGCTGTCCTTCTGGGTCGCATAGCCCTGCGTCAGCCAGGGTGCGCGCAACAATAATTCGCCGCCGTGGGTCGTGTCGATCCGCGCCTGTACCAATATGGCGGGGAAGCCGGCGCGGCAACGGCCGGCGACATCGTCCGGCGCGCCGCGCGCCAGCGTGATGATCGGTCCGGTTTCCGACATGCCATAGCCGACCAGCGTGGTGATGCCCGCTGCATCCGCCTCCTGCGCCAGTGCAACAGGCAGAGGCGCACCACCGATCACGAAGGTCCAGGGCGCCAGGTTCTCACCCGACGCGGCATTGGCGTCCAGCAGCATGCGCAGGATGGTGGGCACGCAATGGGAGAAATCGACGCCTTCGCGCCGCTTGAGTGCAAGCAGAGTCGTAGGATCATAGCGGCCGGGATAGACCTGCTTCACGCCAAGCATGGTCGCCGCATAGGGCATGCCCCAGGCATGGACATGGAACATCGGCGTCATCGGCATGTAAACGTTGGTGCGCCGCAACCCTTGCCCGTCCGGCTGATTAGCCAGTGTCGCCGCCAGCGTGATGGTGTGAAGGACAAGCTGACGGTGGCTGAAGAAGACCTGCTTGGGATCGCCGGTGGTGCCCGTGGTGTGGAAGGTGGTGGCGATCGCATTCTCGTCGAAATCGGCGAAGGTGAATTCGGGCGGCGTGGCGTCGATCAAAGATTCATAGTCATCCCCGTCCCCTTCCATGACGATCACGCCGCTGATCTGAGGCAGGGCCGGCAGCAATTGCGCGCAGAGCGGCGCGAAATCGGCATGACGGAGCAGGAAGGTCGCACCGGACTGGCGCAAAGTGAAGTCGATCTGGGCCGGCGACAGGCGAACATTCACCGTTTGCAGGATCGCGCCCATCATCGGAATCGCGAAATAGCATTCGAGATAGCGATGGCTGTCCCAGTCCATTACCGCGACGGTATCGCCCGCACGGACGCCGCGCGCCGCCAGCAGGGTCGCCAGCCGCGTCACCCTGTCCACAAAGGCGCGATAGGTCAGACGGCGGTCGCCGCTGACGATCTCTGCCTCACTCTGGTCCGCGACATTGGCGAGCAGGTGGCGGATCAGCAGGGGATAGACATAGGCGTCCGTGCCGGGGGTCGAGAGAAGCTTGGGCGCGTTCAACGGATCGCCTCCAATGAGTCAGAAGGGAGAATAACGCAAGGGCGCTTGTCAGGTGCCATGGATCAGGCGGGACAGGCGGCGCGGGTGGCAGTATCCCGCCCCGTGACCGGATCGGCGCCCAGGCTCTTGTCGCTGCCCCTGAGCGCCGCGATGGGCAGCGCGTCGGCCTGCCGGATCAGATCCGCGATCATCGCCGTCTGGCGCGCGGCAAGATCGGCATCCAGTTTGTCCATATGGCCGTTGGGCGCGATGCCGAGCAGATAATTGGGGCCGGATATGCAGGCGATATGGGGGATGCCGCTATTATGGAAGACCCGGCCGGTCGTATAGCCCGGCCCCTGCTCCACCGCGTGGCGCAACAGGTCGTGGCGCTTGATCCCCTCTATCAACATATCGTTCAGCGGTCCGGCAGTGGCTGGCCAGTTCATATATTCATGATGGCCGGTCGCTGCATAGCCCCGACCCGGCATATCGGCCCATTCGCTGGCGCCCAGATGCTCGATGGTGAAGGCGGCAGCCGCGCGGCGCATGAGGTCGGGATGGGCGAGCGCCCAGCCGGGCGCTTCGGGCATGTCGCCGCTCATATGGCCGGGCCAGCCGGCAAAAACGAGGGTACGGTGCAGCCTTTGTCCCGGTGGCAGGCTGGCGAAATGGCGCGCCAGTTGCAGCATCGCCATGCAGCCATTTTCCTCGATGAAATTCTGGCCGTCGGTGTGGGTATCGACGATCATGACCTCATCGCTGATGCCGGGCAGGATCGCCGTGATCTGCGGTACGTCGCCGTCGATCCAGTCGGCATGGAGGGTGAGGTGGGCGGACTGTCCCGCTTTTGCTGCCGCGCGCAGGGTGTCGCCCTGATCCTGCCCGACGAAGAGCGCCGGGACTTTCGCCTTGTAGGGAGAAGCATGAGGCGAGAAATTGCCCGCTATCATCGCGGAGGAGGCATTGATGATGATGGCGACGCCCGCCGCGCCCTGTGCCGCCAGCGCATCCATCTGGAAGGACGGCATGGTCCAGAGGCGATGGTAGCGCGTGTCCAGAACATCCGCCCGCGCCTCGCCGCGCAGGTGGATGAAATGGGGGTGGACGATATGACTGAGCGCCATGTCGGGGAGCGAGGCGTCGAAAACCAGAAGGCTATCTTTTTTAAAGGGCGGCAAGCTGGCGGGGCCACTGGCTTCCAGGCGGCCGGCATAGACGAGCGGGCCGGTGACACCCTGCGGCCCGGTGGAGGCCGAGCGGACGAAATAGGCGGTCGGAATATTGCTGCGCTTTCCTCCATCGAGGAGGTCGAGGGTCCAGCTTTTCGGTTCCCAGCGGCGATAGGCGTAGCTTTCGCACGGCCCCATTTGCAGGCCCGCCGCAACCATCTGACGCGCGAGCCAGTCCACGAAGCGAAGATGATTGGCATTACCGGGCAGGCGCGGGCCGAAATCGACCATCTGCTGATAATCGCGCCGGATCTGGTCGGCGGTCGGCAGCGGCACGGACGCGCGCGTGGCCGCCATGGCCCGCCCTGCCCTGCTGGTGCCGGCCATGGCGACGGCGGCGGCCAGCAGGGCGCTGCGGCGGGTGAGACATGGGATGCTGGGCATGCGGTTCTCCTGCGCGGACATCAGAAGCTGAGATTGACGCCGGCGGTGAAGTGGCGGCCGATCACGTCATAGAGCTGCGGATTTGTAGGAATGAAAGTGACCAGCGTGCCGTTGGGCGCAAGCGGCGGATCCCGATCGAACAGATTATTGACGGTGAAGAAGAGGCGGAAGCGCTTGTCGATGCGCCAGGAGGCGGTCGCGTCGGTGTAGAAGACCGATTTGACGCTGTTATCCTCGATCCGGGCCGGTTCCTGCCGGGTGACGTCATATGTGCCGGCGCTGATGAAGCGTTCCTGCACGAACAGTTCGAACGGACCACGCGCCCAGGTGACGTTGGCGGTCGCCGTCCAGCGCGGATTGGCGGTCAGGCCGACTTCGCCGGCGCGGTCGGTGGAGGTGCCGTTGCTGATATCCTGTCGCTGTTTTTGCAGGAAACTGGCGACCATCCGCAATTGCATCGACCCGCCCAGCACATCACCGGTCGGGCGGTAGCCCAGTTCGAAATCGATACCGGCGCTTTTCAGGCGATTGAGGTTCAGCGTCGGGGATTCGATGCGGGTGATCTGCCCGGCGGCATTGCGGGTGATGTTGGCGCAGAGCGCGGTCGCCCCGGCATTGCACTGGTCGAGCGTGATCTGCGGCGTGAGCGAAGAAATGACGCCGGACAGGTCGATCGCATAATAGTCCGCCGACAGGGTCAGGCCCGGCAGGAAGGAGGGGCTGAGCACGATGCCGGCCGTATAGGTCCTGGCCCGTTCGGGTTGCAGGCTGGCATTGCCGCGCGTCACCTGGATGATCGGCACGGTGGTGCCATTTTCGATTACCGACCCGGTGTTCTGGACCGTGCCCGCGAACAGTTCAGGCACGTTGGGCGCGCGGATATCGCGCGATGCCGTGCCGCGCAGGCGCAGGCCGGCAACCGGCTCCCAGACCAGGCCCGCCTTCCAGGTGGTGACGCCGCCGCTGGTGCTGTAATTGGTGTAGCGGACCGCTGCGTTGAGATCGAGCGCGTGAAGGAAAGGCATGTCGCGCGCCAGTGGCACGGCCGCCTCACCAAAGACCTCCCACAGATGATAGCCGCCCGAAATGGGAAAGACATTGGTCAGCAGATAGCCGCCCGGCTGGTTCTGATAGGCGGCGGGGAAGCCCCGAATACCGGTCGCGTCATTGATGGAAGGGCCGATATCGTCGGTTACCTGATCCAGCTTGATGCGGCGATACTGGCCGCCCGCCGCCAGCGACACCGGGCCGGCCCAGGTCGAGAAAGGCTGAGCGCGAGCCGACAGGTCGGCGACATCCTGCGTAAAGTCGGTGCGATAGGCAGACGACCCTTCGACATAGTCGATCGCCGCCTGCGACGGCGCGCCGTTGCCGAACAGATTGATGGGCACGCAGCCGGGGTAAAGGCCCGGATTGGTGAGGGCGACGCGGCAGACGATAGTGCCGCTGGCCGGGTCACGGACTGCATCAGCCGCGGCATAGAGCCGTTCCAGCACGACATTATTGTCGGTGCGGATGCGCGTCCAGTTCTTCGCATGGCCATAATAGCCCTCGATCGTCAGGTCGTTCGGACCGGTGAAACGGAATCCGGTCTTGAGGTCGATGGTGCGCGCCTTGGCCGTCGCATTGGCGGGGTCGCCGAAATCGAAATTCATCCGCCCCATGGCGAAGGCCGGTATGTTGGTGGCGGTCAATATATCCTGCACCGCCGGGTTCAGGAAAGCGTTGCCGCTGTAGATGGTAAAGCCGTTGAAACCACCCAGGTTGAATTGCTGCACCTGATTATAATGGTTGCGGGCGAAGGCGAGATTCCCCTGCGCGAACAGGGTAAGCGAAGGCGTCACGTCAAATTCGGCGTGGCCGAAATAGCTGTGGGTGCGGATCGCGGCGGACAGGTTGCTGAACACCTGCGCCCCATCACCGCCGACCTGGATCAGGCCCGATTGCAGCGATCCGCGCGAAAAGGGTATCAATGTGCCGTCCGGCGCGAATTGCTGCATGGCGAGCGGGCCGCTGAGGATCAGACCGCCGGGCGATGCGGTCGAGGCGCGCAGATCGTCGCGGAAGATGAGCTGGCCGGGGACCGCCGGATTGCTGAGGAATCCGGTACCGGGTCGCCCCCAGTCGCGGTCCGCCACGCTTTGCAGGCCGCCGACGTCGAGATAGGAGGCGCTGGCCACGATGCGGCCGCGCCCGTCGGCGAAACTGTGGCCGGCGGTCAGGTTAGCCTTGTAGGTCGGGACATCGCCCTGATCAGAAATGCCCGACTGGATCGTCGCCTTGAGGCCGGTGAAGCGGGTATCCAGCACGAAGTTGACGACGCCGGCCACCGCGTCCGACCCATAGGCGGCAGAGGCGCCGCCAGTGACGACATCGACCCGTTTGATCAGCGCTTCGGGCAGAAGATTGATGTCGGTCGAGCCGTCACGGGCCGAGGGCGCCGCGCGGCGGCCGTCCACCAGCACCAGCGTGCGTTGCGGCCCCATATTGCGCAGGTTGAGATAGCTGCCCGTGCCCGGCCCGGTCGCGGCGGTGAAGCCACCGGTCGGGCGGGTCGATCCGCGGAAAGCCGGCAACTGGTTCAACGCTTCGCCGATCAGACCCGGCTGCGCCTTTGTCAGCGCTTCCGCCGCGACCACGGTGACGGGGGTGGGTGCCTGCGACCCGTCGCGAATGGCGCGCGATCCGGTGACGACGATGTCAGCCGTGGGGACTTCCGCCCCGGCCTGGCCGCTGCCATCCTCCTGTGCCGATACCGTGCCCGCCATCAGCGCTGCCGCGCAGGCCGATGTGCGCAAGACTGCATGAAACATGTGCCGCCCTTTCAGTTTCGGGCCTGCGGTTTCTTACCGTCGCCCGTCCTTCTCCTGACGCCGAATGTCCTTGCTTAGCCCGTCGGAGTCAACATATTTCTTTTTTAGAAAAGAAATATGTTATTGAGGCTGCTAGGCTTCTGTTTCTGGGTATTTTTCTGGCATGCACAGCGCGCGGATTCCTGCTGCGACAAAGGCGGGAAGGCGGTCGGCGATGCCCGCGAAATCGGACGATGTGACCTCGCCTTTCGAAATACGGTCGATGCGTCCCGTTTGACCGAGAGAAAAGGTGAAGGCGCCGGTCAGGAAATGATAGCCCCAATAGATCGCCTCGCGCGGGGCATCCGGCATCAGCCGCTGCATGTCGGCGATCAGGACGGTGGAAACCTCATCGAACACTTCCGACATGAGCGAGTGCATCGCCCCTTTGGAGCTGTTCACATATGCGACGATGGCGGCATAATTGCGATGCCCCTCATCCCGTTGCGCCATTTCAAAGCCGGGCCGCACGAAGGCATCGATCAGCCCCTCCAGCGTTCCCCGGTCGCCATGCAGAGCGCGATAGGCGTCGAGCGCCGCGTACCGGGCGGCATTGATCTTGGGACCGCGACGGCGGAAGACGGCGGCAAACAACTGTTCCTTGTCGCCGAAATAATAACGCATGAGCGCGGTATCGACCCCGGCGATTTCCGCCACGCTCGCCAATGTCGTGCCATTATAGCCCTTATGCGCGAATTCCGCCTCGGCATGGTCGAGGATCAGCGTCATGGACTCCTCGCGCCGCTCGGCATTGGGCTTGCGCGCGGTGGCGGTCTTGCGGGGTTTGTCCTTGCTGGTCACGGCGCGATCTTCTGCTGGAGGCCGGAGCGATGTTCGTCGGTCATCCCGTCCGATAATCCGTATCGCGACGCGACGCCACGGCAAAACACCGTGCGCGGACAGACCACGTTCACCCTGCCAGGTCGCGGTTGATGATTTCCCGCAGGATTTCCAATGTCCCGCCATAGATGCGCTGGACGCGGGCATCGCGCCACAATAGCCGGCGGCGCCATGGAGTTGCAGGCCATCATCGATGAGCTTCCATGCATGTCGAGCAGACGCTGGCCGAACGACCGGCGGTCGCGGGTGCTGATCGGCTTCAGATCATATCCGGCGTGGGGGTCGGTCATGGCGATGACGGCAATTGCAAACTGGTTCGTCAATCGACCAAAAGCCGGTTTCACTTTCCGTTCAGCCGCTTAGAGATAGGCAGATTCGGCCAACCGTTATGAGGAAAGTTGGAAATCTTGCTGAATTTGCTGGCACGCCTTGCCTGTCTGTCCTGCCTGTCCGCCGCTGGTCTGCCGACCATTGCCCATGCCGCGACCTATTATATCAACGCGACAAGGGGGGATGACCGGTTCAGCGGCACGTCCGATGCGCAGCCCTGGAAATCGCTTGGTCGTATCCGGGACGTCGCACTGCAACCGGGCGATCAGTTGCTGCTGGCCGCCGGATCGGTGTGGAAGGAACCGCTGACAATCACCCGGTCGGGCAAGGCGAGCGCACCGATCATCGTGACCGCCAGCGGCATCGGGCCGCGTCCCCGTATCGACGCGGGCGGAGTGTCCCCCCATGCCGTCGCGATTCTCAACGCGGAATATGTGTCGGTCAGCGGATTGGAGGTCACCAATGACGCGCCCACACAAGCGCAGCGCTTCGGCGTGCTGGTGTCCGCCCAGGACCGGGGCGTCACGCGCGGCATCCGGATCGCCGACATGTATGTCCATGACGTGCGGGGTACGAATGCGCGCAAGGATAATGGCGGCATCGTGTTCAGCGCGACCGGGCAGAAGCTGGCGACGCGCTTTCGCGACCTTGTGATCGAGCGCAATATCGTCTGGCGGGTGGACCGATCCGGCATTGCCGGGATCAGCGACCGGGTGACGGCCAGCAACTGGTTTCCGAGCGAGGATGTGGTCATCCGCGACAATTATGTCGAGGATATCGGCGGCGACGGCATCGTGCCGCGCGGCACGGACGGCGCGCTGATCGAGCATAATATCGTGCGCTATGCGGGCAGTCGGGCGCCCGGCTACAGTGCGGGCATCTGGCAATGGAGCACCGACAACAGCCTGATCCAGCTGAACGAGGCCGCCTATACCCGCACTCGTTATGATGGGCAGGGCTTCGATTCCGACTTCAATTCACGGCGGACCACGCTGCTCTACAATTATAGCCATGACAATGCCGGCGGTTTCCTGCTGATCTGTTCGCCCAAGCGCAACGAGAAGGACAATCTGGGCAATCGCGGCACCATCGCCCGCTATAATGTCAGCCGCAACGACGGCACCCGCATCTTCCAGCTGTCGGGCAATGTGTCCGACGCGCTGGTCGAGAAGAATATCGTCCATGTCGGCAAGGCGATGGACGTGCAGATGGTGGTCGCGACCAACTGGGACGGATGGGCGCATGATGTGCGGTTCAACGAGAATGTGTTCAAGGTCGCGGGCACGGCACGCTATGGCAGTGAAATCGGGCGGAACGGCCCGGACTATCTGATTCAGGCCGGTTTTGCGCCGGTCGGCTATATCCGTTTTCGGGATAACAGCTATCTCGGCAAGCATGTGGACCTGCCCGAGGATGGCGTGAACCAGCCGCTCATCCCCTATGTCGAACCGCCATTGGACTGGGCGGTGCCGGTCTTCAATCCCGCCAAGCCGGATGATTTCCCGGCCTATCTGGTCCGGCACCGGGCGTGGATGCTGACCATGTTGCAGCGTGAGTTGCAGGCCACGGTCAACCTGCGGCAACCGCGCCGGATATCCATCTTCGAACCGCGTCGCTGAACAGGGATCGGGGCGCCGGCAACGACGCCCCGATCGTTCCGTCAGGCGTCCTGCAACAGCTTGGCGCCGCGCTGCACTGTCATGCGATGGGTGCTGGCCAATTTGGTGGTGCGGGTGCGGATATCCTGCATGAAGTGCCAGGAGCCGGCGACCTGCTGCGGCGTGACTTCCAGCGAGACATAGCCGCGCTGGCTGGCGTCGCAGAAGGCCATGCCGGGGTTGACCGCGCGCAGGGCACGGGCGATGTCCGCTGGCGGCACGCCCTTGGCATAGGTTTCAAAGCCCGGCGAGGTGACGCTGTGGCCGGCAAATTCCACGCCGACCCTGTCCTTGCCGCCGCCCTGCCCCGGCCCGCGTTCGCCCAGATTATAGCCCCAGGCATTGTGGCTGTCGCCCGACAGGACGACGAGGTCCGCGTCGACCGCCAGCGCCGCGTCATAGAGGCGGTTGCGCGCGGCCGGATAGCCGTCCCAGCTGTCCATATTATAGGGCAGACCGGCCTGCGACGCGGCGACCGCGCCGGCCAGTGTCTTGCGGACGATTTCGGGGGCGTTGGTGGGCACCCAGTCGGCCGCATTGGTCGGGAAACGGCCATAGCCAATGATCACCTGCTGCGCGAGGATCTGCCAGGCGGTCCCGGCCTTCTTCGACGCGGCGAACCCGTCATAGAGCCATTTTTCCTGCTCCGCGCCCATCAGCGTGCGGTCCTGCGCGCTCCAGGCGCCGTCGCGGAATTCGGCCAGCGCCTTGGCGAGGTCGCCGCGCCCGGCGACGGCTTCACCGACGCTGAGCTGCTTGTTGCGCGCAGTGATGCGGGTTTCGGGGCGGAAGATGGTCGCCAGCGTGCCGATCTGGAAACTGTCATAATTGGCGTCGGAGACGGGCATCCATTCGCGATAGACCTGCTGCGCCGCCGCCTTGCGCACCGACCATTCGCCTTCCTTGTCGGGCTGATGATTTTCCGCGCCATCCTTGTAAGCGTCGTTGGCCAGTTCATGATCGTCCCACTGGGCGATCATCGGGAAGGCGGCGTGCAGCGCCTGAAGATCGGGGTCGAGCCGGTAGGAGGCATAGCGCAGGCGATAGTCGGCCAGCGTCACCATCTCGTTCGCCGGTTCAATGACGCGACCGGGGACCGTTTCCTCCAGGCTGGGATAATGACCGCGATCATATTCGTAGAGATAGTCGCCGCAATGGATGACGAGGTCGATGTCATTGCGCGCGGCCGCATGGCCATAGGCGTTGAAGAAGCCGAAGGGCATGTTGGAGCAGGAGAAGAGGCCGATGCCGAAGCGCGACACATCGCCCTGCGGCAGGGTGCGGGTGCGGCCGGTGCGGCTGATGCGGCCATCGGGGGCCACGAAGCGATAGAAATACCATGCGTTGGGCCGAAGACCGGTCACGGTGATCTTGGCGGTGTGATCGGCATCCGCGCGGGCGGTCACTTCGCCGCCCGACACGACCTTCGTAAAGGCCGCGTCGGTGGCGACTTCGGCGCGTATTGTGCTGTCGCCCGACCCGACATAGCGGGTCCAGAGCAGCACAGAGGTCGCGCCCGGCTCGCCACTGGCGACGCCATGGGTGAAGCCGCGACCCGACAGGATGGCGGCCGCGCCGGGGATGGACAGGGCGCCCAGGCCCAGCATGCTGGCCTTGATGAGCAGGCGGCGGTCGATGGTGAAGCTCATGACTGTCTCCTTCCTTGTCCGAGTTAGAAGCGGCCGGTCAGTTGCACGCCGTAGAAGCGCGGTTCTGCCGGGATATAGGTGGGAATGCCGAAGGCGCCGCCGGTATTGCCCGCGTCGAGCAGGTAGTTCTTGTTGGTCGCGTTGCGCATGAAGCCGGAGATTTCATAATGGCCGTCGGCGAAGCTGACGCCCGCGCGCAGGTTGACCAGCGTCACGCCGTCCTGACTGATCGCTTCGGTATTGGGTACTTCGAAATAGATCTTGCTGCGATAGGTGACGCTGGGCGTCGCAAAGACGCGCATGCCGTTGCCGATCGGCGCGTCGATGGTGAAGCCGGCCGCTGCCTGGAATTTGGGCTGGAGGCGGAACTGATCGCCGGCGAAGCGGCCATTGGCTTCCTTATTGTCGATACCGCCGTCGATATAACCGCCATTGGCGAAGATGCTGAGCCAGCTGGTCGGCTGGATCGCCACTTCCGCTTCGACACCCAGATTACTGGCCGTGCCGGCGCTCATCGTGCGGGCGACGCCGTCGCTGCCGACCACGCTGACCTGGAAATTATCGTATGTCTGATAATAGACGCCCAGCGAGCCGGAGACGATGCCGCTATTGCCCTTCAGGCCGACTTCATAGTTCCAGACATTTTCCTCGGCGATCTGGCTGATGCGAGCGACGCCGCCGGCGGCGGCATCCAGATTGACGGTTGGCGAGCGGCGGCCCTTCGACACGGTGGCGAAGCCGTTCAACTGCGGCGAGAAGCGATAGAGGATGTTGAAGCGCGGCAGGAAGGCGGCGAAGCTGCCCTGGGTCCGCAGGACGCGGCCGTTGGTGTTGATCTGACCCGGAATGAGCGGCGCGCCGCTCAGCACTGAATTGGGCACGGTCGTGACATAGCCTGACCGACGCTTTTCGATGAGGGCACGGATGCCGGCGGTCAGTTCGAGCGAAGGGCTGGCAAGCCAGGTGCCATCGGCAAACATCGAATAGCTGTCATTCTTGCCCTGATTTTCATAGACCGAGCTGTAGGGAATGACGGTGGCCGCGCCGTTGGTGAGGATCGCGGTCGCCTGCGATGCGGTGACGGTGCCGTCGGCCGCAATGCAGGCGAGGCCGGGGATCAGGCGCGTGGCGCACTGGATATAGGTGCCTTCCTCGGTCGAGAAAGGCACGCGCTGGTGGTTCTTTTCACGGAAACCGTTCCAGCCGAACGAGCCGCGGAAATGATCGCCGGCATAGGAGAAACGGGTTTCATGGCTGACCTGCCAGCCCTTCGCTTCCTCGCCAAATTCCAGATACCAGGCTGCCGAGCCGTCGGCGTCGAACACTTCATTGCTGTCGAACTTGCGATAGCCGTTAACCATCGTCAGCGTCCAGTCGTCGGCAATGTCCCAGCTGAAGGTGAGGTTCGCGTCATAGACGTCGCGGTGCAGGCCCAGCTTTGAAGCGCCCAGAACGGAGGCCGACAAAGGCGAGCCGCTGAGATTGGCCGAGCCGAAGGGATTGCCCGGCCCTTCCGAGGTCGGCAGCGCGAGCGAGACGAAGGGCGTGCCTGAGTTGCGCTGGCGATCATAGGTCAGGATGATGTCGGCGGTGAAGCTCTCGGTCGGCTTCAGACGCAGCGAGCCGCGCACGCCCAACTGATCGCGAGCATAGAGATCGTCCTGCGTCGCGGACAGGTTCTTCACATAGCCGTCGCGCTTCTTCCAGGCGAAAGCGATGCGGCCGGCAACCTTGTCCGACCCGCCATTGATATAGCCGCTGAGCAGCTTGGACTCATAGTTGCCGTACCCGGCGTTCAGTTCGGCGGAGAAGCCGGGCTTGGGCCGGGCGGAGATCATGCTGATCGCGCCGACCGCCGACGCGGTGCCGAACAGGGTCGCCTGCGGCCCCTTGATCACCTCGATCCGCTCCATGTCGTAGATGTCCTGATAAGAACCACGCGAGCGGGAAATGTCGACGCCGTTATAATAGAGAGTCACGCGCGGCGCCTGCTGCGCCGATCCGCTGTCCGACGTGATGCCGCGGATGACGATGCCGGGATTGTTGGCGCTCTGTTCCTGAATATTGAGGCCGGGGATGTAGTTGGACAGTTCGTCGAGGTCGGAGACGCCGATTTCCTCCATCCGCTTGCCGCTGACGGC
This sequence comes from Sphingobium sp. WCS2017Hpa-17, assembly GCF_031843765.1. Lineage (NCBI taxonomy): Bacteria > Pseudomonadati > Pseudomonadota > Alphaproteobacteria > Sphingomonadales > Sphingobiaceae > Sphingobium > Sphingobium sp. WCS2017Hpa-17. The sequence goes on along the minus strand of NZ_JAVTIV010000002.1, from coordinate 224,311 downwards.
GGAGATGGTGATCGGCACATCCATCGCGCGCTGCTCGATCTTCTGAGCGGTAACGATGATCTGTTCGCCGGCGCCAGCGGTATCGCCTTCGGGCGCCGTGGTCTGGGCGATGGCGGGGACGGCGGCGCTGCTGGCGAGCAGCATGGAAAGAATATGGAAACGGCGTGTCATGGTGCGAACCCCCGATTGGACTGGATGGGGACGCCGCTGCCCAACAGATGTGACCTGCTGGAGGCTAACAGATGACAGGTCGATGAAAGTTAATATATTTCAATGTCATATAGGCCGGCGTCACATCGCGCGACGCTGATATCAGCTGGCGAGCGCGATCGGATCAATCAGGCCGAAACCTGTGATATAGGCTTCGACATCGCAGGCGGCGATGGCATGGGAATAGAGAAAGCCCTGCCCGATATCGCAGGCAATATCGCGCAGATATGCCTCCTGCCCGGCCGTTTCTATCCCTTCGGCCACGATCTCCAACCCCAGGCAATGGCCCAGATTGACCACCGTCGCCGTGATCGCCTCCGCATCTGCGCTGGTCCCGATCCGTTGGATAAAGGATCGGTCAATCTTCAGCAGATTCACCGGAAACTGCGTCAGATGCGACAGCGAGGCGTAGCCGGTCCCGAAATCGTCGAGCGCGATCCGGATGCCCTGCTCGCTGAGCATGCGGAGTTCACGCTCCACCTCTCCCGCGCCATGGCCCAGGAACACATTTTCCGTGACCTCGATCTGGATGCAGGATGACGGCAGGCCTCTGGCCGCGAGATTGGCGATGACCTTTTCGGCAAAGCCGCCATGCCGGAAGTCCGCGCCAGCGACATTGAGCGCGACATGGCCGAAGGCCACGCCGGTCCGGGTCCAGTTCTGGATATCGTCCAGTACCTTGTGCAACATCCGCTCGCTCAGCAAGGAGCCCAGCGCCGGATCTTCGAATGCCGCCTTTACCATGTCCGGCGATCGCAACTGGCCGCTGCGATCTCTCCAGCGCAGCAGCGCCTCAAAGCCGATGACCCGCGATGTGCGCAGGTCGATCTTGGGCTGATAATAGGGTATGACCATGTCGTGGGTCAGCGCCTGCCGCGCGCGGGCGATCATGGTCTGATGCTGTTCGACCTCCACCATCATGTCGGGATCGAAAATGCGCATGCGGGCACGACCGCCGGTCTTTGCCGCATAAAGGGCGATATCGGCGGCCTTCATGATTTCCGACCGGGTGGTGCCGTCGCGCGGAATGAAGCTGGCGCCGATGCTGGCCCCACATTCCAGCAAGCGGCCGCCATGGTCGATCGGCACGCGTAACTGGTCGAAGATGGTCCGGGCGACCGCCTCCACAGCCTCCGCCGAACTGGCGGCGATGACGAGGGCGAACTCGTCGCCGCCGGTGCGAGCGACCAGATCACCCGGCGCGACCGCCGCCTTCAGCCGTTCGGCAAAGGCGCAGAGCAGCGCGTCGCCGCCGTCATGGCCGACCGAATCATTGACCGCCTTGAAATTGTCGACGTCGACGATCAGCATCGCCGCCTCCATCGCCTGCCCGACATTGGCCAACGTCTCGTCCAGATGATGTTGCAGCAAAGCGCGGTTGGGCAGGCCAGTCAGCGCATCATGCTGCGCCATCCAGACCGCCTTCTCCTCCGACTTCTTCTGATGGGTGATGTCGCGCGCGACGACGATCAGCCGGCCGGAAGCATCCGACGTCCGGTTGATCGCGATGTCGAACCAGCGCCGCTTGCCCTGCCCGTGAAGCTGACTGAGGGCGAGGTTGGCGGGTTGTCCGGTCTTCGCCTGGTCGAGCGCGCTGCGGGCAGCCTCCCCATATTCCTCGGCAATCTCGTCCAGCCAGTTGCGGCCGACGAGGCCAGCCACGACGCCTTCCTCCACCTCCCTGTTATAGTAGAGGATACGGTAATCCTCCTCCAGGATCAGCATATGGTCCGGGCTGGACCGCAGGATCGTTTCCGTCAGCGATTCGCTGCGTTCCAGGTCGTTGAGCGCGGTCATCCAGGACACAAGCATCCGGTGGAGTGCGAAGGAGGCGGAAAAGATCGTCAGCATGAAGATCGGTAACTGAAGGCTGATCACCGGCAGGACCGGCTCGCTGGTCAGGCTGCCGGCAATGGCGCATGGTCCCAGCGCCAGAAAGACCATGGTCGCGGCCAGGCGCGGCGTACCGAAATTGCGCAGGCAGATGCCACACACCATCGCGGCAGCAGACAGACAGGCAATCACCGCCAATATCCAGTCGCCCGACAGGATGCAGAGCGAGGTGCCGATCCCCACCGACAAGGCCCACAGGCAGGACAGAAAAGCGGACAGGGACCGGGGCGGCACGCGCCCCGCAGTCATCTGCCGCTTCCCATATATGAGCACCGCCATCCGCACCAGCCCCAGGCCGATTTCGAACAGCAGCCAGCCGATGAACGGGGCGGTCGGATGGCGCCAGACTGCGATCGTCGCCACCGCCGTCGCATTCAGCACCCCGCCCAGGAAGATGGGCAGCGAGGAAAACAGGCCATTTTTCAGCTGGTCCGCGATCGCCGCCGGCACCTTGGTCTTCGTATCGAGAAGCCAACTGATGAGCCTGATGAACGGTAACGACAGCACGCGCATACTCACTTGATCGCTCCGTCGCCCCACCATCAAAAGGCAAGGCGGCGGACGTGGATTCCGCCCGGTCAGGAGCCGACGGCACCTGCGAGATGCGCGCACCTTATAAGATATTAGTTTTCAATAACCTAACTGCGTAACCTTCTTCCTGCACCATGAAGATGGCCGGCCTTGTTCGGAAGAAGGCCCCGCTGACTGCGGCCATGGCATTGGCCCGACCCTGCACCGGCATGTACGCAACGAAGGCCGAGCATGAGGCCGTACGGGCGATATCGCCTCAATAGCGGCCGCGCAGCGTGACCATGACGTTGCGCGGATTGCCATAGGTCGCCGCGCTGCTGGTGGAGACGCGGTAGGTTGCGTTTGCCAGATTGTCGCTGGTGATGCCGAGCGTCAGGTGGCGGTCGATGTCATAATCGGCACTGGCGCCGATCACCGCATAGCCCTTGCGCAGGTCGCTGTTGCCGAACACTCTTACACCGCCGCCCAAGCGCAGCCCGGCCAGCGCGCCGGGAAGCTGATACGTGCTCCACAACCGCGCCGAATGTTTGGGCGCCCAGAGCAGGATCGGTGCCCCGTCCGCTTCCTTGTTCTTCGTGACGTTGAACGTGTAGCCCGCCGAAATCTGCCAGTTTGCGGTCAGCGCGCCCTTGAGTTCGGCATCGAAACCCTTGCTGGTCTGGAGCTTCGCCACGCGCTGCATATAGGTGGTGCCATAGCCGGGGATGACGACCTGCCCCTGCGTCTCGTCATTCACATAGACATTGTTCTTTTCGATATAGAAGACCGAGACGGCAGCCTGAAGCGCGCCGCCGGCTAGGTCGCCCTTAAGGCCCCCCTCATAATTGCGGCCGGTGGTCGGCTTGTCGGAATAGCTGATCTGGGTCGGATCTTCGTTCCACTGGCCGATCGGCACGATATTCTGCATCGGCTCGAAAATTTCCGAATAGCTGGCATAGGCGGTCCAATCGCGCGAGACATCATAGGTCGCGGCGGCATAGGGTACGAATTTGCCGATGGACTGGCCACGGAAATTCTCGTTGCGGCTATACCGTCCACCGACGATCAGCTTCATCGGATCGGCCAGACGCATGCCCAGCGTGCCCCAGAAGCCATAGCGCGTCGTGTCCCAGCCATTGTCGCCATAGACACTGCCCCATGTGCCATAGCCGCTCCAGGTCGCGATCTCCGCCTGGGTCGGTTTCGCATAGCGGTAATAGGTCAGATAATCCTCCACCGCGACCCCGGCGATGCCGCCGATGGGGTTGGTGGAATTGGCCTGGCTGCGCGACCAGTTGCCGCCGATCGTTATGTCATGCCGCTGGCCGAACAGAGTGAATTTGCCCTTGATGTTCGCGTCCACCATCGTCTGGTTGGCATAGCCGTGCGACATCCAGCGCATGAAATAGCCGCTGGGCGTCGCCGCGTCCGAATTGATGCCGATTCCGTAATAGCCGTAGAGTTCGTCGGAATCGGTTTCGTTGCGGGTGGCGTTGACGGTCAGGTTCCAGTCGCTGCCGAAATCATGGCTGACCCGCACGAAATATTGCAGCGTTTGCGCCTTGTCATAGGCCCATTCGGGCATCCAGCTATCCCGCTTCGACAGGATCGGCAGATTTTCCGGCGTGCCCAGGCTACCGCTGCGCCATGCCAATGTGCGCTCATATTTCTGGGCATTGAGGTCGTCATAGCTCAGCCCCGCGGACAGGGTGGTGTGGGGCGTGGCATCCCATTCGATGATGCCGTAGCCGAACTTGTCCTTGGTGTAGGCGCCGGTGAAATAGGAATCGGCGTCCTGCCACCCACCCACCACGCGCGCGCGCAAGGTGCCGGATTTGTTGAGCGGGCCGCCCACGTCCAGCTCGGCGCGATAATTGTTCCAGCTTCCGGCATAGGCGGCGAACTTGATCTGCCGCTCCGCCGTCGGGCGCTTGCGCACCAGATTGACGGTCCCGCTGGCATCGCCATTGCCGGAATAGAGGCCATCCGCGCCGCGCATCACCTCGACATGGTCATAGGCGAGCAGGTTGGGCAGACCGACGCCGTTGATGATCGACTGCAACCCGTCGTGCATCCGCATCGGGCTGCCACCGTCGATGGTCAGGTTCTGAAGCAGAAAGCCACGCGAATAGAAGACCGGCGTGCGCGTGTTGTATGATGCCACGTAAATGCCGGTCACCTGATCGAGCGCATTGGTGACGGTGGTGATATTCTTGTCCTCCATCTCCTGCGCGGTCAGCACGGTGACGCTGCGCGGGATGGCGCGAAGACGCTCAGCCGACTTACCGCCGACCTGCGCATATTGGCCGGCCAGCGATTTCGTCCCTTCGGTCATGGTGAGGGCAAGGTCCGCGCCGTCGGTGCCTGTGCCAGCCACGCCCGCAGTGCCGCCTTCCACACGGACCGGGCCAAGCTGCGTGGCGCTGTCTGTCACCTTCAGCGCGCGTTCGATGGTAAAGGTGCGCGGCGCGGTCTGGCGGAAGGTTAGACCGGTGCCCGCCAACAGCCGGGACAGCGCCTCGGCTGGCGCGAAACTGCCCCTGATGCCGGGGGTGGCGACACCCTGTGTCAACGGCGCATCATAGATCAGTTCGACCCGCGCTTGCCGGGCAAACTGATTGAGCGCAGCGGGCAGAGGTCCGGCGGCGATGTCGTAGGTCGCGCTACTTTGAGCCATGGCAACGCTTGGCAGTCCGGCCGTCAGCATGGTGGTTGCGAGCAGGCCGAAGGCAAAGCTGCGGGCCGCCAAATGGAAAGGGCAGCGCAGACGATTCGAATTCACGGAAATACCCCCAGGATCAAGAATGAGCGGGAGCGCAAAATCCGCTATTGCGACGCGCTCTCATTCATTTGACGCGTGGTCTTTTGGAAACGGGACTGTGGTGGGGTATATTTTTTCGGAATTTTCCGAAAAGGCCGGACTATCAGCCGTAAAGAAAGATCAGCCGGTCGGTCAGATGGGCCGATTTGAGGCCAAGCGATGCCTGAAGCCGGGCAATGGCGCCCACCGGATCATGAATATTGAACACGCCGCTCACCCGGCGGTCGCGCACATTCTCGCCAATCAGTTGAACATAGCCCTTATGATAGCGACCAAGCTCGGCAACGACTTCGGACAGGGGGCGGTTCTCGAACGTCAGGAAACCCTGCGTCCAGGCATCCGCATCGGCGACCTTGCCGGTTTCGAGCGTGCCGCAGCCCTGTGCGTCGTCATAACGGATGCTTTGTCCTTCGCCGACATCGGCCGTCCTGCCATGCCCGCCGGGGCAGGCCACGCGCACGCGATGTTCGGTCACGCTGACCTGGCTGCTGTTACCAACGGCGCGCACCAGAAAGCGCGTGCCGAGCGCCGTCGTGCTGCCGCCCTGCGCCTCCACCGTGAAGGGGCGCGTCCGGTCCGGCGCGATGGTGAAGGCAGCCTCGCCCTTCAGCAGCCGGATCTTGCGCCGCCCCGCGGCATAGTCGAAGGCGACCGCGCTCTGGGTGTTGAGCAATATTCGCGAGCCATCCGGCATAGCGATACTGCGTTGTTCCCCGGTCGCGGTCATCGCGTCGGCCTGCCAGCGGGTGGGCCAATCATTCGCCACACCGAGGATCATGAGGGCAAGGCTGGCGGCGGCAAGCGCCGTCGGCATCCAGCGACTCACAAAGCGGCGAGGCGGCTGCATCGCCATGGGAGGCGGAGCCAGGGATTGGCGGACCGCAGGGGAACCCGCCACATTACCGAGGTCGGACCAGATGATCTCCATCTCCGCAAAAGCCTGCGCATGGCGCGGGTCCGCGTTCAGCCATGCGTCCAGCCCGGACATGTCGTCCAGCAGACCGCTGTCGCGCTCGGCAAACCAGCGTGCGGCTTCCTCGGCGATCTCGCTCGGAATGGCGGTATCAGCCGTCATCAGCGTGGTCCCTTGCATGCGCGGACGGCCATCATACCGCCTTCATAGACAAGACGTCCGGCGTGCACCGACAGGGACTGTTTGGGGTGAGACATGCCCATCATGCGTCTGCGTCATCCTGAAGCCTGGCATGACAATGCTGCACCGCTATGCGTACATGTTTGGCAACCGCATTGAGCGTGATGCCCAGCCTCTGCGCCACTTCCCCGGCGGGCAGCCCGTCAATGCGCCGCAGCGTGAAGACCTGCCTACAACGCAGGGGCAGTTCCTCCAGCGCCGCTTCCAGCCGTTGCAGCCGTTCCCGATCGACCATGCGCGTTTCGGCGGACGGCATGTCCGCCTTCGCTTCGAGGGGCAGTTCACCGCTTTCGAACAACCTGTCGCGTCGTACGGCGGCGCGCACATGATCGGTCGCAAGATTGGTGGCAAGGCGGTAGAGGAAAGCGCGCTTATTGACGATCGGGGGATCATCTTCGATCCGCTGGACCCGGAACCAGAGGCTTTGCGTCACATCCTCCGCCGCCGGCGCGCTGCCGACGATACGCTGCGCGAGCCGCAGCAGCGACCGTCGTTCCGTCAGCAGCAGATGGGTCAAGGCGGTGGCGTTGGAGGACATTGCCAGCGCGATTAGCGGCACTGCGATCAATTCGCAACATCAGCTGTCGCGGGTTGGCGTGCTGCGTCGCTGCGGCAGGTGAACGCAGATGCCTTCCGACTTGCTGGTCGCGAAAATTGCATCGGAGTCTCGCCGGACCTATGGACACAGGTCCACGGCATTGAGGAAAGATATGACGAAGCTCGTAACGGATCAGGAGCGACGCCTCGAAATCGGCAGGGTTCGGCGTGCCAAGACCCGTGCGAAAATCGTAGCGGCGGCCTTTGACACGTTCGGCGACGAGAGCGGCCTCTATGCCCGTATCGAGGAAATCGCCAAGCGCGCGGAGATCACCCGCGCGACCTTCTATGATCATTTCACCGGCATGCCCGAACTGCGGGAGGCCGTGACCTATGAAGTGACGCATGATTTCCTGACGGCGGTGACCCGCACCGTATCGCGCCTGTCCGATCCGCGCGAAAAAGCCGCCGCCGCGATCCGCTTCTACCTCGACAAGGTGCCGGAGGATGCTCGCTGGGGATGGTCGATGATCAACCTGAGTGCCAATGGCGTGATTTTCGGCGCTGAAACATTCCGTCAGGCAGAATTGACCGTGGTGGAAGGGATAGAGGCGGGACTGCTGACCGTCCCGTGCAGCGCGATCGGGCGCGACTCGATCCTGGGCACCACTATCGCTGCCATCTCCTCCATGCTGCGAGAAGAGCATGACCCCGAATATCCGGTGCAGATCGTCCAGAGCATCCTGATGAGCCTTGGCGTCAGCCGTACCGATGCCGTCGAGATTTCCTGCCGGCCACTGCCCGCGCTCATCCTTTCCGATTGATCAAATTACAAAGTTGACACTTTGTATGATTCTGATATTTCCAACATCAATCTGACAAACTGTCAGATTAATGTTGGTGCATGACCGGGCATAACCCGGCGGCTTCGGGAGAGTGGGATGCCTGGCTGGGAAAGACTCCGGCGCCATCGCGGCGTGCGGACAGGGGGAATTTGCGTCTTGGCGGGATTGACGGCCGTGGCCTGCGGCCCTGTCATCAGCGCCGCGCCGAAGCCACGATCGCCGGAAAAAATCTATGCGTCGACCTGCGGCTATTGCCATGGACAGCATGTCGCCCCCGTGATCCGTGGACGGACGCTACCGCCCGAAGCGGTTGTCCAGTTCGTGCGCACCGGTCCAGCCGCCATGCCGGCCTTCCGCCAGACCGAAATTTCCGATCAGGAACTCAAGGCGCTCGCCCAATGGCTCCATACGTCCAGAGCCGACCCAAAGGAGCATGAACAATGAGCCGTTTCAGCAGGCGCGACCTCCTGCGTACCGGCGCGGCCGGTGCTGTTGCCTATGCCGCCGGGGCAACGGCCTCCCCGCTCGACGGCCCTCGCATGTTGCCGGTCCAGTTGGACAAGGGCGCGTTCGCGGTAGCGGTAGCGGAATTGCGGGCGATCGTCGGCGCTGATTGGGTTTTCGCCGACGCCGACAGCACATTACCCTATACCAAAAGCTTTACGCCTGACCCGCGCCATGAACATGTCCCGAGCGGCGCGGTCGCCCCGGCTTCGGTCGAGGAAGTGCAGGCGGTTCTCAAGGTCGCGAACAAATACAAGCTGCCGCTGTGGACCGTCTCCACCGGCAAGAATATGGGCTATGGCTGCGCCACGCCGGCCAGCAGCGGCCAGATGATCCTCGATCTCAAGCGCATGAACAAGATCATCGCAATCGACCCGGACCTGGGCACCGCACTGGTCGAACCGGGTGTAACCTACCAGGACATGCACGATTATCTGGTCGAACATGACCTGCCCTACTGGATCGACGTACCGACCGTGGGGCCGATCGTATCGCCGCTCGGCAATACGCTGGAGCGGGGCGTCGGCTATACCCCCTATGGCGACCATTTCTTCATGCAGTGCGGTATGGAAGTGGTGCTGGCCGACGGCACGATCGTGCGCACAGGCATGGGATCAGTCAAGAATTCGACCACCTGGCAGGCGTTCAAATGGGGCTATGGACCCTATGTCGACGGCATATTCACCCAGTCCAATTTCGGCGTCGTGACCAAATTGGGTTTCTGGTTGATGCCCAAGCCCCCGGCCTTCAAGCCGTTCATGGTGCGCCATGGCGAGATGGCGGACGTCGCCAAGATCGTCGACGCCATGCGCCCTTTCCGCATGAGCAACCTCATCCCCAATGTCGTGCTGATGATGGGCGCGGCCTATCAACTGGCCATGTTCCATCGCCGCGAGGAGATTTGGGACAAGCCGGAATCGGTCCCCGACACGGTGATCCGCGATTTCGCCAAGGCCAAGGGGCTCGGCATGTGGAACACCTATTTCGCGCTTTACGGCACCGACGAGATCATCGCGGCTGTCGAACCGATCGTTCGCCGTGCCTTCGAGGCATCGGGCGGCGAAGTGCTGACCGAGAAGGAAATGGGCGGCAACCTGTGGTTCGAGCATCACAAGAATCTGATGAGCGGCCAGATGACGCTGGAGGAAAAGGGCATCATGCGTTGGCGCGGCGGCGGCATGTGCTGCTTTGCCCCGGTCGCCCCGGCCAAGGGCGCAGAGACCAGCCAGCAGACCGACCTCGCGCAGGAGATATTGGGCAAATATGGCCTGGACTATTCGGTCGCCTATGCGATTGGCGGGCGAGAACTGCATCATCTGATCTTCATCCTTTATGACAAGTCCGACCCGGACGAGGAGAAGAAGGCGGACGACTGCATCCGCGAGATGATCACCCGCTTCGGCGAACGCGGCTGGGCCAGCTATCGCACCGGCGTCAACACCATGGATCTGGTAGCGCAGCAATATGGCGAGGCGAACCGCGACCTCAATGCCCGGATCAAGCAGGCGCTCGATCCGAACCACATCCTGTCCCCCGGCAAGCAGGGCATAAGGTGAGCGCCATGGATGTCAAAACCCACGCAGGACCGCCGCCTGCAAGCAGCGCCGACCTGTTCGATGACGCGACCCTGCGCAACCCCTACCCCACCTATCGCATGCTGCGCGACCTGGGATCGGTGGTGTGGCTGGAACGGACCGCCGTCCATTTCATTGGCCGCTATGCCGATGTCCGCGCGGCGCTCAACGACTGGCGCAGTTTCTCGTCGGATCAGGGCATCGGCCTCAACCCGATCATCAACGCGGCATGGAGCGAAGCGCTGATCTGCCAGGACCCGCCTGTCCATACCGAACGCCGACGCCTCATCATGGAGGCCCTCGGTCCGGTCGCGCTCAAGCCGGTCGCCGATACGATCGCCGCGCGCGCCGATGCTCTGGCCGATCGGATCGTCGCGATGGGCGATTTCGACGCGGTGACCGATCTGGCTCATGACCTGCCGGTCGGCGTCGTCATGGACCTGATCGGCTGGCCGGACGATGTCCGCCCGCAACTGCTGCGCCTCGCCGAAGGATCGTGGAACGCGGCCGGTCCTGCCAATGGGCGGATGGAAATGGGCCTTGCCCGCTTGCAGGAAATGATGGCGCTGCTGGCCGATATCTACGACCAGAACCGTGTCACGCCCGGCGGCTTCGCGGCAAAGCTGATCGCGGCGGCGCATCGCGGCGACATCAGCCGCGACACGGCGATCGGCATGCTCGCGGGCTATGTCGTCGCCGCGTTCGAAACCACCATCAGTGCGATGGCGGCGGGCATCTGGTTCTTTGCCCACAACCCGGCGGAATGGGCCAAGCTGCGCGCCGATCCGCGTCTGGCCATGGGCGCAGCGAACGAGATCGTACGGATGGAAACCCCGCTCCAGAATTTCGCGCGGGTGACGGCGACAGACGTCACGCTGTCGGACGGCACGGTCCTGCCAGAGGGCGCGCGGGTGATCCTGTCCTATGCCAGCGCCAATCGCGATGAGCGCCAGTTCGAGCGACCCGACGCCTTCTGTATCGACCGGCGCGAAAAGCAGAATCTCGGCTTCGGCCATGGCCCGCATGGCTGCGCCGGACAAGGTCTGGCGCGGATGGAACTCACGGCCGTCTTCACCGCCCTGGCGCAGCGCGTCGCCGGCTTTGAACTGGCCGGCGAACCCGACCGTGCGCTCAACAATATATCGCGCGCATTCCGGCGTCTCCCCGCCCGCGCGATCCCGGCCTGAGAAAGGGAGCAGCAGATCATGTATCCGTTCAAGCAAGGCAGTTTCGCCCCGCGCAATGCCTGGTATGTCGCGGCCTTTAGCGAGGAGATCGGCGTCAGCCTGCTGTCCCGCTGGATAGTGGGCGAACCGGTCGTCCTCTATCGCAAGCAGGATGGCACCGCCGTCGCAGTCGGCGGTCGCTGCCCGCACCGTTATTTCCCGTTGGGCGAATCCATGCGGATCGGGGATTCGATCCAATGCGGCTATCATGGCTTCACCTTCGGTCCCGACGGCCGGTGCAGCAAGGTGCCGAGCCAGTCGAACGTTCCATCCGTCTACCGCATCCCATCCTATCCGCTGGTCGAGCGCGGGCTGTGGGCCTTCATCTGGCCGGGCGACCCGGACAAGGCGGACGAGAGCCTGTTGCCAAGCGAAGCGGATATGGGCTTCGGCGCGCCGGGCTACATCTACAAGCCCTTCCGCTTTGCTTCCGTCAAAGGTCGCTATCAACTGCTCAACGACAATCTGCTGGACCTCACCCATCTGGGCTATCTGCATGGCACAAGCATCGGCACCGGCGAGAATGCCAGCACGCCGGAAGACCGGCAGGTGGATGATCGGACCATCCGCAGTCGCCGTTTCATGCGGCAGGCCGATTGCCCGCCGCTGATGGCGGCGGCCGGGCGCTATGACGGAAAGGTCGATCGGATATCGGCCATGACATTCTTCGCGCCGGGCTTTCATGCCGGTCTGGACGACACATTCGTCGTCGCCGACCATGAAGAGCGGGGTGGCGAATGCCTCAACAGCGCCAAGGTGTTCCACGCGGTGACGCCCGCCACCCGGCATGACACCAATTATTTCTTTGCCCTGGGCGGGACCAGCGAACCGCAGGTCGATGCGCTCAGGCAAGCGCTGTGGCCGGTGCTGGACGAAGATATCTTCGCCACGGAAGAAATAGAGAAAATCATCGGGCGCAGCGAGCAGTTGCCGCCGGAACTGATGATCCGCAGCGACACGACGACTGTGGAAGGCCGTCGCATCCTTCAGCGCATGATGGACCTGGAAGTCCAGGCCGACTGAATTTCAAGACTGCCGATATCCAAAAAGAAAATTGCAGGGGAGTAGGACCATGAAGAGCAAGCTATCGACCTCCACCATCCTGGCGTCCGTGGCGCTGCCACTGCTGGCCATCGCGCCGGCGCAAGCGCAGGAAAGTAGCAACGGCATCGCGGAAATCATCGTCACTGCGCAGAAGCGGGCTGAAAATGTGCAGGACGTGCCGATCGCAATCACCGCTGTTACGGCAGAAGGGCTGAAGAACCAGAATATCAGTTCGGTCGCCGACCTGTCGAAGCTGGCCCCCAATGTGCAGTTAGATTCAAGCGCGCCGATCTTTTCATCCTCCCAAATCCTGACCGGCTTCATTCGGGGCATCGGCCAGAATGACGTATCCTCCAGTCTGGAGCCGGGCGTCGGCATCTATCTCGACGGCGTCATTCTCGCCCGATCGATCGGTGCCAATGTCGATCTGCTCGATGTCGAGCGGATCGAGGTACTGAAAGGACCGCAGGGCACCTTGTTCGGCCGCAACACGATCGGCGGCGCCATTTCCGTCGTGACTCGCGACCCAGCGAACAGGTTCGGGGTACGGGCGGAAGCGACCTATGGCAGTCGCGACCGTTTCGACCTGCGCGGCACGGCGGACATACCCTTGGGCGACACGCTTTTCTCGCAGGTCAGCTTCACGACCAAGAGCCAGAAGGGCTATCAGAAGATCATCCCCTTTCCCGGCGATACCGGCGTCACGGACGAATATAATCTCAATATCATCCCCCGAAACACATCCGATCGCCGTGGCGGGACCGACACCTACACTTTCCGCGGAAAGTTGAAATGGCAGCCGAGCGACGGCCTGACTGTCCGCATCGCCGCCGACTATTCGAAAGCGGACGAAGAGGCAGGTGCGGTATCTCTGGTCGCGACGGATATCAATCCGCTGGCCGCTGCGCCGACCTATGCGGCGGTTTATAATAGCTGCATCAGCGCCCCTCCTGCCCTTTTCGCTACAGGCGGTCCGCTTGCCTTCCTTGCGCCGATCTGCGGAGCGCGCGGCGGCGGCGTGCCGGGTGGCGCGGCATTGCCGGGGCTGGCGGGTTATAATTTCACCCATAGCCCGCCGCGACTGACTTTCGGCGATCAATATATCACCAATGATATCGACACCACCTATGCCAATGGCGCCAACCGTTCGCTGGTCAAGACCTGGGGGCTGACGGGTCAGATCGACATTGTATTGACCGACCATGTATCACTGAAATCCATCACCGGCTATCGTGAGGTCAAGGCCGATCTGGCCAACGATATTGATGGTGCGCCGATGATGATCGCCACCACCTTGTCGCGGCTGCGGGAGAAACAGTTTTCGCAGGAATTGCAATTCAACATCGACGCCTTCGACGATCGACTGAAATCTGTCTTCGGCCTCTATTATTTCCGGGAAAAGAACCAGAATCTGGAAAATGCCTATCTTTCAGAGGGGCTGGGTCAGTTTTACGGCCCTTATCAGAACGATAATAAATCCTATGCCGTCTACACCCACAATAACATCAATCTGACCGAGCAGCTCAGCCTGACGCTGGGCGCGCGTTATACGAAGGACAAGAAGCGCTTTTCGGCAGGGCAGTCCGACATCAACCTGTCCCTGCTCAAACTGGGACTGTTCACCCCGGACCAATTGCCTGATCCCGATGATCCGACACGCCTCTATCCATTGGGCGAGCGACGGGACAGCTACGACAATTTCTCGGTGCGGCTGGGGGCAGAATATAAGATCACGCGCGACATCATGCTCTACGGTTCCTTCGCGCAGGGGTTCAAGTCAGGCGGCTACACCACGCGCCTGTCAATCCCGACTCCCGGCAATATCGCACCGCGTTTCGATCCCGAGCGGGCCGACACCTATGAGATCGGCGCGAAGACGCAGTTTCTCGATCATCGTCTTCAACTCAATCTCGCCGCCTTCCATACCGATTACAAAAATCTCCAGATCACCGTGGTTCGCGGCATCTCACCCTTCATCCAGAATGCGGGCAAGGCGAAGATCGACGGCGTCGAACTGGAAATGGTCGCCCGGCCCATCCCGCAAATCCGCCTCAACGGCAGTGTCGGCTATATCGACGCGCGCTATACGGAACTTGATCCGGGCGTAACCTTCAGCACCGACGACCGTTTCGTGAATACGCCGAAATGGACGGCCTTTGTCGGCGCCGATATCGACCTGTTCGAGGCGGCGAACGGACAAGTCACGGCCCATGGCGACTATAGTTACAAGGGTCGCATGGCGCGCGACGCCGTCAATACGCCTGCCCTGATCGCGCACCCGCAAAATATCGCCAACGCCTCGCTGCGCTGGACACGCAGCGATGATTTGCTGGAACTGAAGGTCGGCGTACTGAACCTGACCGACGAACGCTACATCGTCACCGGCACGCAGGTCGATGCCGTCGGGGCCACCACCGTCACCTATTCGCGGCCGCGCGAATATTACGCCACCGTCAGCATCAAATATTGATCGGCGAAGGACGGGAAAGCGCACACCATGTCCAATCTGGTCCGCAACTGCTGGTATGTCGCTGGTTGGAGCCACGACATAAGCCGGACGCCTGTCCAACGGATGCTGCTGGGGGAACCCGTCGTCCTGTACCGGCGCGAAGATGGCACACCGGTCGCGCTGGAAGATCGCTGCGCCCATCGGCTTGCGCCCCTGTCCATGGGCCGGGTCGAGGGGAACGCGATCCGCTGCCTTTATCATGGTTTCCTGTTCGAGGCGGCAGGGCAGTGCCGCGAGATACCGGGACAGGATATCGTCCCGCCGAGCACTTGCGTGCAGGCCTATCCGGTGTGCGAGAAGAACAGCTGGGTCTGGGTCTGGATGGGCGATCCCGACCGGGCCGATCCATCGCGCATCGCCTCGTCCAAGGCACTGGACGACCCGGCCTGGATATTGAAGACCGGGCAACTCGACTATGATGCCAATTATCAACTCATCAACGACAATCTGCTTGACCTTACCCACCTGACCTATGTCCACGCCGCCAGCTTCGGCGCGGACGCGGCCTGGTCCCGCAACCGGCCCAGGATAGAGCGTATCGCCGAAGGCGTGCGATCTTCGCGCTGGATCGAGGATTCGCCGCCAATCCCGCCTCTGGGTGAAGCAGCGCGCCATGATCGGGTCGACATCTGGACCAGCTATGATTTCGTGCTACCCGGCGTCTTCCTGCTCTACACCGCGATGTATCCGGCCGGTACCGCGCAAGCGTGCAAGGGGGCGGCACCGGGCGAAGGCCATGCCGTCCTGTTCGACAATTTTACCAGCCAGGCAGTGGTGCCGACCGGGGAGCGGACTTCGCGCTATTATTATAGCTGGGGGCCGGGATCACGGTGCGGCGATGATGTAATCGCACAAGTGATGATCGACACCGCAACGCTCGCCTTTCGCGAGGACAAGCTGATGATCGAGGCCCAGCAGCGCATCATCGACGCCGACCCGGCACGCCTGCCCAGGCCCGCAACCGCCGATCGCGCCATCACGCTTTTCCAGCGACTGATGAAGAGTCAGGATTGTCCGACGGCACCCGCATGTTAGCCTGCTAAGTCGAATTCACCCTTGATCCTGACACAGCCACATAGGAGCAGCCGTTCATGACCATTGCCAGAGCCGCCATCTGCCGCGGGGCGGACCAGCCTTTCGTGATTGAGGAGGTCCGGTTGGACGATATCCGGCCGGACGAAGTGCGGGTGCGGATCGTGGCCTGCGGTATCTGTCACACCGACCTGGCCGTGCGCGACGCGCAGTTGCCGGTCCCGCTGCCGATCGTCCTGGGCCATGAAGGCGCCGGGATCGTCGAGGCGGTCGGCAGCGCCGTCACCGCCGTCCGGCCCGGCGACCGCGTGGTGATGAGCTTCAACTCCTGCGGCCATTGCCCCAACTGCACGGTCGACGCCCCCACCTATTGCTATGACTTCTTCCAGCATAACTGGTCCGGCGTCCGTGCCGATGGCAGCCCGACGCTGTTCCATGACGGCGCGCCGATGAACGGCCACTTCTTTGGCCAATCCGCATTTGCCACCCATGCCATTGCCCATGAACGCAATGTCGTCCGCGTGCCAGACAGCATGGATGGCGTGCCGCTCGACATCCTCGCCCCGATCGGCTGCGGGCTTATGACCGGCGCGGGCGCCGTGCTGCGGGCGATGAAGGTGCGCGCCGGCCTGCCGATCGCGATCTGGGGCGCGGGAACCGTTGGCATGGCCGCGATCATGGCGGCCAAAATCGCCGGCGCCTTTCCCATCATCGCTATCGACCTGCATGATGCCCGGCTCGACCTTGCGCTGGAACTGGGCGCATCGCATGTGATCAACGGCCGCGACGACGTGGCCGCGCGCATCGGTGCGCTCTGTCCGGCGGGCCTTGCCTATGCCTTCGACACGACCGGCATCAACCGCCTGATCGAACAGGCCGTGTCCCTGCTCGCGCCGATGGGCATAGCCGGCCTAGTCGGCGCGTCCGATCCGGCGGACATGCTGACCTTCAACGAGGCCGCGCTGATGGGTGGCGGGCGCCGGATCATGGGCATATTGGGCGGCGACAGCGACCTCCAGACCTTCCTGCCCGAACTGATGGACCATTATCACGCCGGACATTTCCCCTTCGACCGGCTGATCGCCCATTTCCCCCTCGACGACATCAACCAGGCCATCGAAGCCAGCGAAAATGGGAGCGTCGTCAAACCCGTCCTGCGTATCGGAAGGGAATGACAGTCCGAACACCTTGTCCCGGCAGGACGCCGCTATCCGGGACAAGGCCTTGTTGCAGATCACCATCTATAGCCCGAGTGCGCTCAGCCCCGGATGGTCATCAGGCCGGCGTCCCGGCGTCCAGTGGAATTTCCGTTCCGCCGCATTGATCGGCGCATCGTTGATGCAGGCGAGGCGCCGGCTCATCAGCCCGCTTTCGTCGAACTCCCAATTCTCGTTGCCATAGGAACGGAACCAGTTGCCGCTGTCGTCATGCCATTCATAGGCGAAGCGCACCGCGATGCGGTTGTCGCGAAAGGCCCATAATTCCTTGATCAGCCGATAATCCAGTTCGCGCTGCCATTTGCGCGTCAGGAAGGCGATGATCGCCGAACGACCTTCGATGAACTCGGCCCGGTTCCGCCACTGGCTGAGCGGCGTATAGGCCTGGGCTACCCTGGCCGGATCGCGACTGTTCCATCCATCTTCCGCCAGACGTATCTTCTCGATCGCGCTCTCCAGGCTGAAGGGCGGCAGGGGTTGCCTTGGAGTATCCATCATGCGTCTCCCAATTTGGCGATGCGGTCTTGCAACGTCCTGTTGTCGGCTTCCAGTTCCGCCAGCCGTTCATGGAGCGGCCGGACTGCCTGTTCGATTTCCCGCTCCGTGAAGCGCGGCGTGATATGCTGCGGGCAGTTCCAGTCAAAAGCTTCCAGCCGCAACCGAAAGATGCGTTCGGCACGCGCTTTGTAATTCTTGTCCATGACAAAATCGGTGAGGGCCGGATCAGCATCGAGCGCCAGCTTTTCGACATGGACGTAGATTTTGAGCCGCGCCCGGCGGGGATAGTCCATCAGGATCAGACAGGCCCGATCATTCGCAGCGAGGTTGCCGGTGCTGATATATTGGCGATTGCCGCGATAATCGGCAAAGGCCAGCGTCCGGTCATCGACCAGCTTGAGGAAACCCGCCGGGCCGCCGCGATGCTGGACATAGGGCCAGCCATCTTCCGACACCGTGCCCATGTAGAAACTGTCGCGCGCCGCCAGGAAATGGGCTTCGTTAGCGGTGAAGCGATCAAAGGCACGATTGCCGCTGAAGGCTGCCCAATGGGCATCTGCGCCCATCTCGGCCTGTGCTGCGCGCACGCTCGGCGTCGTGGCGATATCCAGAAAACCATAGGACATGGTCCGTCTCCTATCATCTGTCAGAGCCGGGGCAGTCGTTGAGACACTGCCCCGGAGCGGGGATCAGCGTGCAGCCACCTTGCGATCGAGGAAATCCCGGATCAGCGGCGCCATCTCGTCCAGCTTGTCTTCCAGGGCGAAATGGCCGGTGTCGAAAATATGCATCTCCGCGTCGGGCAGGTCACGCTTATAGGGATGGGCGCCGGGCTCAGGGAAGATGGTGTCATTCTTGCCCCAGAGGATCAGCGTCGGCGGCTTGCGTTCGCGGAAGAAGGCCTGGAAATCAGGATAGAGCGGAACATTGGTGCGATAATCGTAGAACAGGTCGAGCTGGATATCCTTGTTGCCCGGCCGGTCGAGCAGTGCTTGATCATGAACCCAGTTATCAGGGCTGATCCGCGACACATCCCGCACGCCATCGGTATATTGGAATTTGGTGGCGTCGAGGCCGACAACCCATTCCTGGGCGGCACGATCCTTCGCCGATCCGCTCTTCCAATAGGCCTTGACCGGATCCCAGAAGGCGCCGAGCCCTTCTTCATAGGCATTGCCATTCTGGACGATGAGTCCGCTGACCCGTTCGGGGTGCTTGATGGCGAGACGGTAGCCGACCGGTGCGCCATAATCCATGACATACATGGCGTAGCGTTTGGCACCCAACTGGCCCATCAGCGCGTCGACCATGTCAGCATAATGGCCGAAGCTGTATGTGAACTGGCGATGGTCGGGCGCATCGCTCTGGCCAAAGCCCGGATAGTCCGGCGCGATCACATGATAGCGGTCGGCGAGCAGCGGGATCAGGTTGCGGAACATGTGCGACGATGTCGGAAAGCCGTGAAGCAGCAGCAGCACCGGACCATCGGCGGGGCCGGCTTCCCGATAGAACATCTTCACGCCATTGATCGTGGTCGTGCGGTAATGGATCGTGGCGGGCGCGACCTGCGTGGCGGTGCTGGTGGGCGCGGCGATCGCAGCGTTCGGGGAAGCGATACCGGCGGTCGCCAGCAACATCGAAATAACCAGTGTCTTCATCATGTCCTCCACCCTGTTCGGGGCGCTGAGCAACGGCTTCAGCTTCTGGAGTCAGATGTAATCCTTGCCGTGAAACCTGATAATTCGACAAATCTGGAAATCATTATTCCTGAAAATGGAATTATGATCATGCCGACTGGAACAGCGCATTGGCCCGCAGCCGATCGACCGCCAGATCCACGAAACTGCGCACCTTGGCAGCCGCCCGCCGCCCTTCGGCATGAACAACATGGATCGGCAACGGCCTTTCCATATGGTCGTCGAGCACCGTTACCAGCCGGCCAGCCGCCAGCGCCGGCTCGACCTGATAGGACAGGACGCGCGTCAGCCCCCAGCCCTGCTCGGCGCCAGCGATCGCTGCTTCATTGGTGTTGCAGAATAATCGAGGGTGGACCGTGACGCTGGCCCTGCCCTCTGGCCCAAAATGCCATTCGGGCGAGGCCCATGCCCCGGTTGGCCCAATGATGCGATGTCGGGCAATGTCGGCCGGGATTTGGGGGATGGGATGACGATCAAAATAGGCTGGTGCGCCGCAGATGACCCGCCGCACCGAACCGACCCGGATAGCGGTGAGGCCCGAATCCGGCAGATGTCCGATCCGAACCGCCACATCAATGCCTTCCTCCACGATATTCACCAGGCGATCGACGAACAGGCTGCGCCCGGTTACTGCCGGAAAACGGTCCAGATAATCGAGCAGGATCGGCAACACATACATCTGCCCGAAAATCACTGAGCCGGTGACAATCAGCGTCCCGGTAGGATTGCCGTGAGCACCCGCCGCCGCCGCATCCGCCTCCGCCATGTCGGCCAATATGCGGCGGCAATCATCCAGATAGCCACGGCCTGCCTCCGTGAGCTTCACCGATCGCGTCGTCCTGGTCAGCAACCGGACGCCAATCTCATCCTCCAGCGCGGAAATCGCCCGTGTGACCGCCGGCGGGCTCATATGCAGTCGCCGCGCGGCTTCCGCAAAACCGCCGGTTTCCGCGACGCGGACGAATATCTTCATGGCCTGCCAACGGTCCAACGCTTATTCCCATATAAAGCCTGTCATCGAAGATGTGCGCGGAATGCCATAGGCTGGTCAATCTTCCGATATCCTATCCCGAACCGATGTCGCGACGCATGGCGACCCTTCCTTTCGGTGCAATCCCGTCACTCGACCGGATAGGGCGTGGCCGTGCTGCTGTTCTCATCGACCGTCACGGCGCGACCGATCGGGGGGAAAGCCCGTTGCAGGCAGTTGGGTCGTTCACAGACCTTGCACCCCGCACCGATCGGCGTCGCCATGTCCGGGTCAGCAAGGTCCAGTCCGCGAGAGTAGATCAGTCGCGAAGCGTGGCGGATATCGCATCCCAATCCCACCGCAAACGTCTTGCCTGGAACGCCGTAGCCCGCGTTCCCGCTGCCGACCGTGCGCGCCACCCACAGGTAAGTGCGTCCATCGGGCATCTGCGCGACTTGCGTGAGCACACGACCGGGCTGGGCGAAAGCCTCATAGACGTTCCACAGGGGACAACTGCCACCAACGCGCGAAAAGTGGAAGTCGGTTGCCGACTGGCGCTTGGAGATGTTTCCCGCCCTGTCGACGCGGATGAAGAAAAAGGGCACGCCGCGCGCGTCCGCACGCTGTAGTGTGGAAAGCCGATGGCAAACCGTCTCGAACCCCACGCCGAAGCGGCGGCCCAACTTCTCGATGTCGTAGGCCTCCTGCTCAGCCGCCGCCAGGAAATCGGAATAGGGCAGGATCAGTGCGCCAGCGAAATAGTTGGCAAGGCCCACTCGCGCCAGGCGTCGGGCCTCTTCACCTGCAAGAATGCGATCGTCAGCTAGTCGGTCGATATCTTCACCCAGTTCGAGGAAGGCAAGTTGCGTCGCCATCTGGAAGGTCTGCTGGCCGGGCTTGAGGTCGGCTGAGATATGCAGCGTGCGGGTCAGCGGATCGTAGCGGCGCTGCGTCGTATCGCTATCGCCGCGCACAACTTCAACGCCGTGTGCATCGCGCAACCATTTGGAGACGCCGTCCTGGATGTTGCGGGGCGTAAGTCCGGCGTGGCGATAGAGGCGTTCGGCGGCTTCATCGAGCGGTTCAATATGGTTATGCCGTGCGTAGAAAAAATCGCGGACCTGCTCGAAAGGCATGCGGGCGGGGCCGCCGGATATCCAGTCGTCGCCTAGCTGGGCGGCCATCGCTTCAGACCGTTCTGCGGCTTCCCTATAGCGGCGATGGAGCGCGACCAGTGTACGGCCAACCGCAGGCATGTTCAGCGCAAGTTCGCGCACTTCGGCGACCGAGACGGATTCGGTGCCATCCGAAAGAGCATCGCGCAGATCGGTAATGAGCCGTGCTTCTTCGTCCTCGGAGAAAAGCTGCACATCAACGCCGAACACGGAATTGATCTTCAGCAACACCGGCACGGTCAACGGGCGCTGATTTTGCTCCAGCTGATTCAGGTAGCTTGCAGAAATGCCCAGCGCGCTGGCCAGTTCAATCTGCTTGAGACTGCGCTCTTCCCGTAAGCGCCTCAGCCGCACACCCATAAACGCTTTGCGCATAACTTATCCGTTTTGCAAGATTTGCAAATGTGATGCGAAATATTAGATTATCTTCGCAAAATAGCCCATCTTTCCAGCAAATCTTATGCGGATTTCGTGAATAGTCGAGAAAAATCGTTCACCTGCTTCAGGCGGCCAAGCTTCTCAGAACATACGGAAGTATACCGCCGTTCAAGAAATAGCGCAGTTCATCGGCAGTATCGATCCGGCAGAGCGTTTTGAAGTGGAAGCGTAGCCCGTCTGCCCACTCTCCCTCGACCGTCACGATCTGCCGTGGTTGCAGATCGGCGAGACCAGTGATGGTGAAGCGCTCGTCGCCGCGCCGGAAAAAGCTGTTGCGTGTGGAGCCGTCGGTGAATTGAAGTGGCAAGACGCCCATACCGACAAGGTTGGACCGGTGGATGCGCTCGAAACTTTCGGCGATTACCGCCCGCACGCCCAGCAGCGCCGTGCCTTTGGCTGCCCAGTCGCGTGATGAGCCGGTGCCATATTCTGCACCTGCAAGCACGACCAAAGGTATTTTCGCGGCCTTGTAACGCATTGCGGCCTCGTAAATCGGCAGTGGCTCCCCGTGCGACAGGGTCATTCCGCCCTCGATTCCGTTCATCATCTCGTTGCGGATGCGGATATTGGCGAAAGTGCCGCGCATCATGATTTCGTGGTGGCCACGCCGACAGCCATAGCTGTTGAAGTCCTGCGGCAGCACCTGATGCTCCTGCAACCACTGTCCCGCTGGCGAACTCGCTTTGATCGAGCCTGCGGGCGAAATGTGGTCGGTGGTGATGGAATCGCCGAAGACGGCCAGACAGCGCGCGGCAACGATGTCGCTTATCGGGGCAGGCTCACGCTCCAGTCCTTCGAAGAAAGGCGGCTCGGCGATATAGGTGGATGATGCGGGCCATTCGTAGGTGGTGCCTTCCTTTACATCCAGCGCCTTCCAACGCGCGTCACCGTCGTAAACATCGGCATAGCGCGAGGCGAACATCCCGGCATCAATCGAAGCGGCGATGGTCGCGGTGACTTCGGCATTGGTCGGCCATATGTCCCTGAGATAAACGGGCTGACCATTGCTGCCGGTGCCGAGCGGTGTGGTGGTGATGTCGTGCGCGACGCTGCCCAGCAACGCATAGGCGACCACCAGCGGCGGCGAAGCGAGATAGTTCGCGCGGACATCGGGTGAGATGCGGCCTTCGAAGTTCCGGTTGCCCGAGAGCACCGCGGCGGTGACGAGGCCGTTGGCGTGGATCGCCTCGCTGATCGACGCGTCGAGCGAACCGGAATTGCCGATGCAGATCATGCAGCCATAGCCGGTCAGCGCGAAACCGAGCGCATCGAGATCCGCCTGAAGCCCCGAGCGGGCCAGATAGTCGGTGACGACCTGGCTGCCCGGCGAAAGCGTGGTACGCACCCAGGGCTTGGGCGAAAGGCCCAGCGCCCGCGCCTTTCGCGCGACAAGTCCGGCGGCGACGAGGACCGAGGGGTTCGAGGTGTTCGTGCAACTGGTAATCGCGGCAATGGCGATATCGCCGTGACCGAGAGTGAACGCAGTGCCAGCGACGGGCACACGCGTGTCCAGTTCTTCGGCTTTGCCATAGCCCGACGCCAGTTCGGCACGCAGGCCCTCGGCAGCGTCCTTCAGAAGCACACGGTCCTGTGGACGGCGCGGGCCGGCGACCGAGGGGAGCACGGTGCCGAGATCGAGTTCGAGCAGATCGGTGAAAACCGGCTCGGAGCCAGAGGCATCGCGCCATAGACCCTGTGCCCTGGCATAGGCCTCGACCAGCGCGACGCGCGCGGGATCGCGGCCGGTGAGACGCAGATATGTCAGCGTCGCCTCATCCACCGGAAAGAAGCCGCATGTCGCACCATATTCGGGCGCCATATTGGCGATGGTGGCACGGTCGGCCAGCGGCAGGCCATCGAGGCCAGGGCCGCAGAACTCGACGAAGCGGCCGACCACGCCATGCTTGCGCAACATCTGCGTGACGGTGAGGACGAGGTCGGTCGCTGTGACGCCTTCGGGCAGCACACCGGACAGGCGGAAACCGACCACATCGGGTATCAGCATCGATACAGGCTGGCCCAGCATCGCGGCTTCGGCCTCAATGCCGCCCACGCCCCAGCCGAGCACACCGAGGCCGCTGACCATCGTGGTATGGCTGTCGGTGCCGACGCATGTATCGGGATAGGCCAGTGTGATCCCGTCCGCATCCTCGCCAGTCCATACGGTCTGCGCAATGTGCTCCAGGTTGACCTGATGGCAGATACCGGTGCCGGGCGGCACGACCTTGAGGTTGTCGAGCGTGCTCGCGCCCCATTTGAGGAAGGCGTAGCGCTCGGCATTGCGCTCATATTCGATCTCGACGTTACGCGCGAAGGCATCGGGGCTGCTTGCAGCGTCGGCCATGACCGAGTGGTCTATGACGAGATGGATCGGTACTTGCGGGTTGATCCGCGCTGCATCAGCACCCCAGCGATTCATCGTGTCGCGCATGGCAGCGAGGTCTACGATACAGGGCACGCCGGTGAAGTCCTGCATCAGCACACGGGCCGGGCGGTATTGGATTTCACGGGTGGAGCGGCGCTCGACCTGCCATTCGACGAGCGCGCGAATATCGTCCACCGTGACCGAGGCGCCGTCCTCGAAGCGCAGCAGATTCTCCAGCAGCACCTTGAGGCTGAACGGCAACCGGCTGATATCACCCAGTTGCTCGGCCGCGCGAGCGAGGCTGTAGTAGGCATAGTCCTGACCTTCTACGGTCAGGGAGGCGCGCACGCGCAGGGAGTCGTTCCCGGTTGCGGTCATGGGGGTGATCCTGTGATCGTGTCTTTATTGGGCGCGTCAACGGACGGTCTTCCGACCGGTGGAGATCGAAAGACTGTCCTAGCGCCGTAATCCAGTCGGCCAGAAGGAGTTCAGACCTGCGGGATTGCCTCGGGCACGATCGTCTTGACGATCGATGCATCGAGTTGTTCATAGTCGTGAAGGCCGATGGTATCGTAGAGTTCGGCACGGGTCTGCATGGCATCAACCATGGCATGCGCGCCGCCATCCCTGGCAATCGCGGCGTAAAGCAGGGCCTGCGCCTTGTTTGCGACGCGCAACGACGATACTGGCCAGATTACCATCTTGTACCCCATAGCCTCGAACTCGTCGGCCGTGTAGAACGGGGTCTTGCCGAACTCAGTCATGTTGGCGAGCAGTGGCACACCGGGCATTTCAGCCGCGAACTTCTCTAACATCTCACGGGTATTGAGCGCTTCGGGAAAGATCGCATCGGCACCGGCCTCGACGTATAGCTGAGCGCGCGCGATAGCAGCGTCGAAGCCTTCGACCCCGGCGGCATCGGTGCGCGCGACGATGACGATGTCGCGGCTCGCCTTCTTCGCGGCAGCGACCTTGGCAGCCATGTCGGCAGGCGAGACGAGCGCCTTGCCGTTCAGATGTCCACATTTCTTGGGCAGGATCTGATCCTCCAGGTGGACCGCACCTGCACCTGCGTCCTCGAAGGTGCGGACCATGTGCATGACGTTGAGCGCCTCGCCATAGCCGGTATCGCCGTCAACCAGCAGCGGCAGGCCGGATGAGCGGACGATCTGGCGGATGAAAAATGCCACCTCGTCCACGGTGATGATGCCAAGGTCGGGCAGGCCCATCGAGGCGGTCATCGCCGCGCCTGAAAGGTACAGGCCATCGAACCCGGCACCCCGCGCCTGGATCGCGGCCTGCCCGTTGTGCGCGCCGGGGAGACGATAGATGCCCGGACGCGCCAGCGCTGCGCGGAAGCGCTTGCCGGCAGATTCAGTTGGAAGGTCGTCAGCGAGAAGATAGGGCATGGGTTCTCCTTATGCCGCTTCGCTGCGCTGGGCGAGCGGCACGAAAGTCAGGTTCTCGGGGCCGGTGTAGTTGGCCGAGGGGCGGATGATCTTGTTGTCCACGCGCTGCTCGATCACATGCGCGGCCCATCCCGAGGTGCGGGCGATCACGAAGAGCGGGGTGAACATCGCGGTCGGCACGCCCATCAGGTTATAGGACACTGCCGAGAACCAGTCGAGATTGGGGAACATGGTCTTCACGTCCCACATGACGCTCTCGATCCGCTCCGCGACCGAGAACTGGCGCTGGGCATCGGCTTCATCGGCAAGGCTCTTGGCGACGCGCTTGATGACGACGTTGCGCGGGTCGGAGATCGTGTAGACCGGATGGCCGAAGCCAATCACCACTTCCTTGGCCTCCACCCGGCGGCGGATATCGGCCTCGGCGTCATCGGCAGTCGCGTAGCGCTTCTGAATCTCATAGGCGACTTCGTTCGCCCCGCCGTGCTTGGGACCGCGCAGCGCGCCGATGGCGCCGGCGATGCACGAATACATGTCCGATCCGGTACCCGCGATCACCCGCGCGGTGAAGGTCGAGGCGTTGAACTCATGCTCGGCATAGAGGATCAGCGAGGTATGCATCGCGCGCACCCAGCTTTCCGGGGCTGGCTTGCCGTGCAGCAGGTGGAGGAAATGGCCGCCGATGCTGTCGTCATCGGTTTCCACCTCGATCCGGCGACCATGGTGGGCGAAGTGATACCAGTAGAGCAGGATCGAGCCGAGCGAGGCCATCAGCCGATCGGCAATGTCGCGCGCGTCGGGCAGATTATGGTCGTGCGCTTCAGGCAGTACGCAACCGAGTGCCGAGACGCCCGATCGCATCACGTCCATCGGATGCGCGGCGGCAGGGATCGCCTCCAGCGCGGCCTTCACCGAATGCGGCAACCCGCGCAGGCCCTTGAGTTTGGTCTTGTAGGCCGCAAGCTGTGGCGCGGTCGGCAGTTCACCGTGAACCAGCAAATGAGCAATCTCTTCAAACTCGGCCGTTTCAGCGAATTCGAGGATGTCGTAGCCGCGGTAATGCAGGTCGTTGCCGGTCTTGCCGACGGTGCACAACGCGGTGTTGCCGGCAGCGATGCCCGAGAGGGCCACGGACTTTTTGGGCTTGAAGGGAGTCTCGGCGTTCATGCAGCGTATTCCCGTTTTTGCGTGAGCGTGGTGAAAGTGAAGCGACCGCTGGCCGCTGTGGTGCGGCCACCACCATGTTGCGGCGCGGTGGCGAAGACAGAGACGACGATCGCCTGATGATCGGCGCTGACCGACCAGGTTTCGAGATCGACGTCGGGAGTGGCAAAACCTTCGTTCAACCGAACCTGTTCGCACTTGGCGAAGCGGATCATGCCGGGCAGATGCGCGGAGGCGCTCTCTGCCGCAGCGCTGACCATCAAGCCCAACAGATCGAGGCCCTTTTCGGGACGGCTGGCGATCATTCCTTGGTCCCTTTGCAAACTTCGGCAGGTACGCGGACGCGCCCTTCCATCAGGATGCGGGCGCTGCGGCTCATGACCGCCTTGGTGACTGTCCACTGGCCTTGGGCCTGCCGAGCCTCGGCACCGACACGCAAAGTGCCGGAGGGGTGACCGAAAGTAACGGCCCGGCGCTCTCCGCCACCTGCCGCGAGATTGACCAGCGTGCCGGGCACGGCGGCGGCCGCGGCGATGGCGACCGAGGCGGTGCCCATCATCGCATGGTGCAGCTTGCCCATCGACAGTGCGCGGACGAGCAGGTCGATTTCCCCTGCGAGGACGGTCTTGCCACTTGATGTGACATGATCGACGGGCGGGGCGACAAAAGCGATTTTCGGTGTATGCTGGCGCCTCGCAGCTTCGTCTGGCGTTCCGATGAGCCCCATCTTCAGCGCGCCGATCGTGCGCAGCGCCTCGAACCGCGCCAGCGCGGCTGCATCGCCGTTGATCGCCTCGCGCAGTTCGGTGCCGGTGTAGCGGATGGCCTCGGCATCGACAAAGATCGTCGGGATACCGGCGTTGATCAACGTGGCCTTCAGCTTCCCGCCTGCAACGAGGTTTTCGGGCACGTCGAGTTCATCGACCAGATTGCCGGTCGGGAACATGGCGCCGCCATCCCCACCTTCATCAGCGGGATCAACGAATTCCAGCACGATCTCAGCGGCGGGGAAAGTCACGCCGTCCAGCTCAAAGTCGCCGGTTTCCAACACCTCGCCACCGCTGACCGGCACATGGGCGATGATCGTCCTGCCGATATTGGCCTGCCAGATGCGCACGGTGCGCACGCCGTCAGGTCCGGCATCGACATAGCCAGCATGGATTGCGAAGGCCCCGGCAGCGGTCGATAGATTGCCGCAGTTGCCCGACCAGTCCACGAAATCAGTGTCGATGGAGACTTGCCCGTAGAGATAGTCCACATCATGTCCTTCGCGACTACTGGGCGAAAGGATCACGCATTTGCTGGTGCTGGAGGTGGCGCCGCCCATCCCGTCGATCTGCGCACCGTAGGGATCGGGGCTGCCGATCACGCGCTGGAACAGGCGGTCACGGGCAGCGCCGGGAACGCGCGCGGCTTCGGGCAAGTCTTCCAGACGGAAGAACACCCCCTTGCTGGTGCCACCGCGCATGTAAGTGGCGGGGATCGCGATCTGTACCATCACACGGCTCCGGCTTCTGAGGCGAGGAAATCGGCGGCAAAGCGCTGCAACACGCCGCCCGCCTCGTAGATCGAGACTTCCTCTGCCGTATCGAGACGGCAGGTCACGGGTATTTTCGTCACCATGCCATCGGCTCGGCGGATCACCAGCGTCAACGTAGCGCGCGGATAGCGCTCGCCTTCGACGTCATAAGTCTCGGCGCCGTCAAGACCGAGCGTCAGACGCGTGATCTCGGGCTGGAACTCCAGCGGCAGCACACCCATTCCGATCAGGTTGGTGCGGTGGATGCGCTCGAATCCTTCGGCGACGATCGCTTCCACGCCGGCAAGCCGCACGCCCTTGGCCGCCCAGTCTCGCGAGGAGCCCTGGCCGTAATCGGCCCCGGCCACGATGATCAGCGGCTGGCGGCGTTCCAGATAGGTTTCGATCGCCTCCCACATCCGGATGACTTTGCCTTCCGGTTCAACGCGGGCGAGCGAGCCCTTCTTCACCGCGCCGTCTACCACGGCCATCTCGTTGACCAGCTGCGGATTGGCGAACGTGGCGCGCATGGCGGTCAGGTGATCGCCGCGATGGGTCGCGTAGGAGTTGAAGTCTTCTTCGGGCAGTCCCATCCGTGCGAGATATTCACCCGCCGCCGAGCTGGCGAGGATCGCGTTCGAAGGCGAGAGGTGGTCCGTGGTGATGTTGTCGGGCAGGATCGCCAAGGGACGCATGGCCTTAAGCGTGCGCGGGAACGCCGCCAACGCGCCGACGCCTTCGGTATCCCAGTATGGCGGGCGGCGAATATAGGTGGATTGCGGGCGCCAGTCATAGAGCGGGCTGGCCTCGCTACGCCCGCGTGGCGCGAACATCGGGTCGTAGACTTCGCGGAACTGTTCGGGCTTCACCGAGGCAGAGACGATCATATCAATCTCCTCGTCGGTGGGCCACAGGTCGGCGAGTCGGATGTCCCTGCCGTCCACCACACCCAGGACGTCATTCTCGATATCGAAGCGCATGGTGCCTGCGATCGCATAGGCGACCACCAGTGGTGGCGATGCAAGGAACGCCTGCCTGGCGTAGGGATGGATGCGCCCGTCGAAGTTGCGATTCCCCGAAAGCACGGCGGTGGTGTAGAGATCACGTTCGACAATCTCGTTCTGGATCGCCGGATCGAGCGCGCCGGACATGCCGTTGCAGGTGGTGCAGGCAAAGGCGACAATGCCAAAGCCCAGCTTCTCCAATTCAGGCAGCAGGCCGGATTTTTCCAGATAGAGCCGTGCTACCTTCGATCCCGGCGCGAAAGAACTTTTCACCCACGGCTTGCGGATGAGGCCCAGCGCATTAGCCTTCTTCGCGACCAGACCCGCCGCCACGACATTGCGCGGGTTGGACGTGTTGGTACAACTGGTGATCGCGGCGATAATGACGGCGCCATCGGGAAGCAGCCCTTTGCGCTCCTGTTCGACCGCCTTGCCGAGATCGACGGCGATGCCGCGCTTTTCCAGCGCCGAGGTCGGCAGGCGGCGGTGCGGATTGGAAGGCCCGGCCATGTTGCGTACGACGGTCGAAAGGTCGAACTCCAGCACTCGCTCATATTGGGCATTGCGAAGATCGTCGGCCCACAGGCCGGTCAGCTTCGCATAGTCCTCGACCAGACGGACATGATCGGGATCGCGGCCGGTGAGCAGCAGATAGCCGATCGTCTGGCTGTCGATATGGAACATCGCAGCGGTGGCGCCATATTCCGGGCACATGTTGGAGATCGTCGCGCGGTCGCCGACGGAGAGGCTTTCGGCGCCTTCCCCGAAGAACTCGATCCAGGCACCAACGACCCGTTCCTTGCGCAGGAATTCGGTGATGGCGAGAACGATGTCAGTGGCGGTGATTCCCGGCTTGCGACAACCGGTAAGGCGTACGCCGACGATATCGGGCAGACGCATCATCGAAGCGCGACCGAGCATCACCGTTTCAGCCTCCAGCCCGCCGACGCCAATGGCGATGACGCCCAGCGCGTCGATATGCGGCGTATGGCTGTCTGTGCCGACACAGGTGTCCGGGAAAGCCACGCCGTCGCGCACCTGGATGACAGGCGACATCTTCTCCAGATTGATCTGGTGCATGATGCCGTTGCCAGCCGGGATAACATCGACGTTCTCGAAGGCGCTTTTGGTCCATTCGATGAAGTGGAAGCGGTCCTCGTTGCGGCGATCCTCGACCGCGCGATTCTTGTCGAAGGCAGCCGGATCGAAGCCGCCATATTCCACCGCGAGCGAATGGTCGACGATCAGTTGCGTCGGCACTACCGGATTGACCCTGGCCGGATCCCCACCTTGATCGGCGATCGCATCGCGAAGGCCCGCGAGATCGACCAGCGCGGTCTGACCCAGGATGTCATGACATACCACACGCGCCGGATACCAAGGAAAGTCGAGAACGCGCTTGCGATCGACGATTTGGGTCAGCGCATCAGTCAGCAGCGCAGGGTCGCAGCGGCGCACCAACTGCTCGGCCAGCACGCGAGAGACGTAAGGAAGGCCGTCGTAAGCGCCAGAGCGAATGGCATCGATGGCAGCGCGGGTGTCGAAATAGTCGACGGTGCTTCCGGGAAAAGGCTTGCGATAGGCGTCGTTCATAGCCCTGTTATCGGCAACGTTGCCGGTGATGAAAATGGCTGAATTGGCGAAGACTTGCGGACGAATTTCTGCAAATTTGCGAACTTAGCGAATACAGGTCACGGCTGCGCATTAGCGGATGGGCCGGGATTTGCCGTGATCGTCCACGCAGACCATCTCGAAACGGCCTTTCCCGCCTCGGAGCGTTAGACGCTAACGAGGCCCTCGGCGGTCATCTACACCTCGACCGCCAGCGACGAGTATTTTCGAACCACATATGTGTGCAGTTCGACGAACTGCCCTGCGCGAGCCAGATGGAAGGAGGGTTGCGAAGGCCTTCGCTGCAAACCTGCGAATGTTACGAATTCGGTGTGGGCCATACGCCAAAGGGCCCGCCCCCAGGACAGGCCCTCGCAGGTGTGCCAGCATGCGCGGCGTATGCGCCAGCGAAGCGTCAGGCGATGAGTTCTTCTCTGACGATCTGCGCACCAGCGCCCAGTGCTTTCAACTTGCCCCAGGCCACATTACGGGACAACGGAGCCATGCCGCAATTGGTGGAAGGGTAGAGCTTGTCCGCATCCACAAACTGCAAAGCCTTGCGCAGGGTATCCGCCACCTCTTCTGGCGTCTCGATGGTGTCGCTTGCAACGTCAATCGCCCCGACCATCACCTTCTTGCCGCGGATAAGTTCTATGAGGTCAAGCGGCACGCGGGAGTGGTGGCATTCCAGCGAGATGATATCGATCTTCGACTTCTGAAGATTGGGGAAGGTCTGCTCATATTGCCGCCATTCCGATCCCAGGGTCTTCTTCCAGTCCGTATTCGCCTTGATGCCATACCCGTAACAAATGTGGACGGCCGTTTCGCATTTCAGCCCTTCGATGGCCCTCTCCAGCGTGGCGATCCCCCAGTCGTTGGCCTCTTCGAAGAAGACGTTGAAGGCGGGTTCGTCGAACTGGATGATGTCGACGCCCGCCGCCTCCAACTCCCTGGCCTCCTGATTGAGGATCGTGGCGAATTCCCAGGCGAGTTTCTCGCGGCTGCGGTAATGGGCGTCGTAGAGCGTGTCGATCATCGTCATCGGACCCGGCAGCGTCCACTTGATCGGCTGATCGGTCTGCGCCCGCAGATACCCGGCATCCTCGACAAAGATCGGCTTCGGGCGCGCAACCGCGCCCACCACGGTCGGCACGCTGGCATCGTAGCGATTGCGGATTCTCACGGTTTCGCGCTTCTCGAAATCGACACCGCTCAGATGTTCGATGAACGTCGTGACGAAATGCTGGCGGGTCTGTTCGCCATCGCCGACGATGTCGATGCCTGCCTGCCGCTGATCGTCCACGGCGAGGCGCAGGGCATCCTGCTTGCCGGCGGTCAGTTCCTCGCCTTCCAGCCTCCAGGGCGACCAGAGTTTCTCGGGCTCTGCAAGCCAGGAGGGTTTGGGCAGGCTGCCGGCGGTCGAAGTGGGCAACAGTCTTTTCATGATGGATGACCTTGTGTTCTGTCTTATCAAAGGGTGTGGCTGGAACTGAAGCTCGCGGACCATCGGTCCAGATCGGCCTGATACGGCTTGATGAAATGCTCTTGCGCGAACTTGCCCTGCTCGATGGCGAGACGGCTGCGCTCTTCGCGGTCGTAGACGATCCGAGTGGACGAAAAGTCCTGATGGCTCAGGCTGGGCCGGAAGCATTTCCCTGCCGCCGAATTGGCGTTGTAGATTTCCGGTCGGTAGATCCTCTGGAACGATTCCATCGTGCTGATGGTCCCGATGAGCTCGAGGTTGGTGTAATCGCTCAGCAGGTCGCCAATGAAGTAGAAGGCCATCGGTGCCACGCTGCCGCATGGCATGAAATAACGTGCCTTCAGGCCCATCTTGCCGAAATACTCGTCGGTCGAAGAATATTCACTCTGCCGATATTCGATCCCTAATATGGGATGGCGGTTTTCCGTGCGATGATAGGTCTTGCTGCTCGATACACTCAGACAGATGACGGGAGGCTTCCTGAAATTTTCCTTGTACGCAGACGAAGTCAGGAAATGCCGGAACAAATTGCCGTGCAGATCGCCAAAACCGTCCGGCGTAGCGAAGGCGGCCCGTCCTTTGTTGTGTTCTGCCAATAGCACACTGAAGTCATAATCACGCACATAGGAGGAGAAGTTATTCCCGACGATGCCGTCAATACGCGTATCGGTTTTCCGGTCGAGGATGCTCGTCCTGAGAATCTCGATCATCGGGAAGGAGTCGCGGGCGCCGGTGGCAATGTGCATCTCGACTGAAATGATATCGAGTTGGACGCTGTAGCGATCTCCCTCCGGATTGTCCCAGTTCGCCAGGTCGTTGAAGCGGTTGTTGATCATATTGACAGCGTTACGCAGGTTTTCCTGACGATGTTCGCCTCTGGCCAGGTTAGCGAAGTTCGTCGTGATGCGCGTGTTATCAGAGGGACGATAATTCTCGTCAAAGCGAATGCTACTGACGGCGAATGTGAGATCGTCTTCTGTCATGGTGGATTTTCCTGAAGGCCGGCTGATCTCGGACGACAGCGGCGCGTCGGAGGCAAAATGTGGGAGGGTGAGGCTGGTGCGGGTTGCGGGCATGCGAGGCGTCCTTCGGTCCGGCGCAAGTGCCGTCCGTTGTTGAGATTGGGAATCGGTGTGGAATCTGCGGCGCGCCGCGTCAGGCCGGGCTCAGCCCGACGACACGGCGCGCGGACGCATTCGTTGATGGGCGAAGGAACGGGATAGGATTGCAAACATCGACCGATCACCTGCTTTGGCCGGGCGGAAGGATCGAAGGAAGAACGCGCAAGGCCTGAGTGGCCCGGACGGCACATAGACTACGGGCCACGCTTCGAGCGCGATCCACCGGAGGAACCCCCGTCCGAGGAACGTTATGACGCCGAAGGCAGGTCTCCTGACTTGCGGGTCATCGCGGTGGTTCCGGTCTTCCCAAGCCTTGTGCGAAGCTCAGTGACACACAATGGAACCGCCACTCGCCGCTTACAGTTGCGGGGGCAGCGCCGGACTCTGCCCCTGAAGGCACCACCGGCTTCCCGTCTTAGCCCCGCCGTCATGCCTGAAGCGGGGAACCTTGACGGTGTCTTTCAACACATCCCACTCCCCCTGTCAAGAGCCATATAAAGAAATCTTTATATGGCTCTTGCTGCGGAATAACGGCTTCTCAGGCCCGATATGTGCGGGAATGAACAGGATCGGTCTTGCCAGGATTCGCCTGATTCACCGATCAGGCCAGTATCGAGCGGATGGCTTTTTCCAATGCAGCAATATCTGAAGCACTATTGAACAAGGCTGGCGTGACGCGCACACAGGCACCTTGGGCTGGCCCGTCCCGATGCACTGTAAAGATTCGATGTTCATCGAGCAGCCTTTTGGCGATCGCCATATTATCCTGCACAGTGCTGCGCCCAACCAGGCGGAAGGAGGTGATACCGCCGTGCAGTCGCGGATCAGCCGGCGTCAATATCTCCAGCCCTTTCGTCCCGCGTAATTTCTCCGCCCACAAGTCGCGAAGATGGCGCAGCCGTGCCGCGCGGGCAGCGTCGCCGATTGCATCCTGGAAATCGAGTGCGGCCGGCACCGTCAACTGAGCTGCGAAATCGACCGTGCCAGTATGTACCCGCGAATAAGTCGTGGCGGGCAAGGGCGGGCTGTTGGCACTATCCGGGTCGATAAAATCTATTTTGTCCTTGCGGATATAGATCACGCCTACGCCCAGCGGCGCGCCCCACCATTTATGCAGGTTGAAACCGATAAAATCCGCGTCGAGGTCGGCCGACCGAAAATCCAGCTGGCCCCAGCTATGCGCCGCATCGACGATCGCATCGACACCGCGCGCACGCGCCATCGCTACGATCTCCTTCACCGGAATGACCAGACCCGTGCGATGGCTCAGATGAGTGAGCAGGATCAGGCGGATTTTCGGATTGGCCTTCAACGCCGCCTCATAGGCGTCGATCAGTCCCTGATATGTAGCTGGTTCGGGCAGCGCGATCCGCACCACATCTACGCCCCGACTATGCCTGAGCGTATCGAAACATGCCTGCATGCTGTCATAATCGAGATCGGCATGAAGGACAGCGTCGCCGGGCCGCAGCCGGTTATAGCCGCCGATCAGCGCCTTCAGCGCCTCGGTCGCATTGCGAGTGAAGGCGATTTCCTGCGGCGCGACGCCCATCTTTGCCGCGACCCGATCGCGCACGGCAATCAGGTCGGGGGTCAGGCCGCGCCGGGCATAATAGCTGGTCTCGCGATTGACCCGGCGCACTGCCGCCTCATAGCGTTCCAGCACGGACCGGGCCATCATGCCCCAATTGCCATTTTCCAGCTGAATGACGTCGCGGGTGACATCATATTGGGCGGCGATGCCGGCCCAATAATGTTCATCGTCGGGCTTGGCCGGACCGGTCGGCAGGGCGGCGGCTCGCCCTGCAACCGGCACGGCTGCCGCCCCGATCATCATCTGCCTGCGGCTGATATCCATGTCCCGTGTCTAGCCGATCAAAAGGTCAGGCCCAAGCGGACATAATATTGGCCGCCATCCGTGTCATAGGGCGCGTTGCGCGAATAGATCAGACCGCGCACCGCCTGGTTGGTCGCCTCGTCAGGATAGCTGTTGAAGATATTTTCTGCGCCGCCCCGGATCGAGATATTGGGCGTGACCTGCACGCTGGCCGACAGGTCAAACAATATCATCGATCCGAAGCGCTGGAACAGGTCGCCGGTGGCATTGCCGCTGACATCGGTCCAGGCGCCGTAGTAGCGCGCCCGGCCCTGTAGGCCGAACTTGCCCAGCGTATAGCCGAGCGAGGCGGTACCATTATGCTTGGGCAGCCGCTCCTCGAAGACGATGCGCTGGCTCTCGTTGGCGATCGCCGCCGACGTACCGCTCGTCACCTTGGTCTGATTGTAATTGTAGGCCAGACTGATGTCGGCCGTGCCCGGCCCCACCTGTTTCGTGTAGGCCAGCACCACATCGATGCCGCGCGTGCGAGTGTCGAAGTCGTTGGTGAAATAGGTGACGGAGGTGAAGCGCTGCGGATTGGGCAATGTCGACGGCACGGCGAAGGTGCGCGACTGGCCGAAGCGATCCCGCAGCTTGATCTGATAGAGATCGATGCTGCCGGTCAGGCCGAAATCCGACTGGAACGTCAGGCCCGCCGTGATGGTGCGCGACTTTTCCGGAGTCAGCGGCTTGGCACCCAGAGCGATCGCGATCGGATCGCTGGGCGACAGGCGGCCGGTGTTGAAGATCTGCATCGTGGTCGTGTCCAGCCCCTGGCTGGTGTTGACCGCGTTGAGCTGTGCCGGGGTCGGGGCGCGGAAGCCGGTGGAGTAGGTGCCACGCAGGGCCACGCCCTTCACCGGCTCGAACCGGGCCGACAGCTTGTAGTTGAAGGTATTGCCAAAGGCCGAGAAATCTTCGTAGCGACCGGCCGCGCCCAGCGTCACCGCCTCGATCGGACGCACTTCGACATCGACATAGCCGGCATAGCTGGTCTGTGACCATTCACCGGCATTGAGCGGGCTGAAACCGGGGAAGCCGTTGCTGTTGGGGGCAAGCCCGGTCGCGGCACCCGCACCGATCGCATAGGAGGCCGGATCACCCGGACGGATGCCGTAGCTTTCCTTGCGGCGTTCGGCGCCGAAGGCGATGTTCGCCGGCTCGACCAGCCCCAGCGGCAGACGATAGACGAAATCGGCATTCAGGTTGAACTCGCTCTGGCGTAGGCGCCCCAGATAGAAGCTGGTGGGGCTGTCCGGCCCCATCGACGCATTGAGCGATTCCTGCATATTGTAATTGATGCGGCTGCGCCCGGAAGACGCGCTAACATCATAGGTAAAGCGATCGCTGATCGCGCCACGCAGGCCGGCGTCGGCCTGATAATCATCATATTTGGTGCCGAAACGCGGGGTGAAGCCAGCCGGATAGAGGCTGGCGAAGTTGAAGCCGGGAAAGGCCGAACTATTGCCATAGACATTCGCCGTGCTGGCAGGGTTGCGCCAGTTGAAGTCGGTTACGCCCTCGCCATTGCCCGCCGTGCCAAAGGCATAGAGGGTGACGGCATCGGAAAAATCATAATGGGCGTTCACGCCTGCGCGTACCGAGCGCAAGTCGGGCTGGCCCCAGCGTTGCACCGGATCTGGTACGTCGAGATTGGGGTTGGCCGCCTGGAACGCGGCGGCGTCAGGCCGCTGGCGCGTGCGCGAGGTGGCGTCGGACTTGGAAAATTCGCCGGTGAAGACGATGCTGCCGCGATCGCCCAGCGCCAGACCGCCCTGCGCGCCGCTCTGATAGGTGGTGCCGTCGCCCTTATAATATTGCGAAAACTGGCCATAGGCTTCCATGCCCGGCTGGTCGTCGAGGATGATGTTGACCACACCGGCGATAGCATCCGACCCATATTGCGCCGATGCGCCATCGCGCAGCACTTCGATCCGCTTGATCGCCAGATTGGGGATGGTGGAAAGGTCGGCCGACTGTGCGCCGCGCGTACCGAGCAAGGCGGAGCGATGATAACGCTTGCCGTTGACCAACACGAGTGTCTGGTCGGCGGACAGGCCGCGCAGCGTGGCGGGACGCACAAAGGCCTGGCCGTCAGCCGCCGGAAGACGCTGCACATTGAAGGACGGCAGCAACTGGGCCAGCGTATCGGACAGGTCGTTGGATACGCTGCCGTCGATCGCCTTCGAGGACAGGACGTCGATCGGCGCCAGCGCGTCGAACTTGGTGCGCTTCGCATCGCGTGTACCCGTCACGATGATCGCGTCCCCACCGCCGTCTGCATCCGGCGCAACTTCCTGAGCCGCAGCGAAAGAGCACGCAGCAAATTGCAGCGCGACAAGCGCGCTGGCGGTCATAAATTTCATGATTGTCCCCACAGATGCGACAGATTCTTGTTCTGCTGGAGCCGATAGGGATGGCAGATGACAATTCTGTGTAGCAATGGGAAATCTTTGACGCACCAGTCCCCAGCGCATTTATAGGCTCATGGACTGGCGCAATCGCGCGTTGATCGCGCAGTCTGATCAGATGGGATCTTTTAGAGCCATTCACCCTGACACAACCGCGCTCTTGTGGCGTTGCGTATATTATTGAAGTTAAATCATTAAATCGCTCGCCATCTATCCCTACAAGTCAGCATCAGCGCAACAAGCTGTGCCGCTACCATGAGAAGCCCGATCCAGAGGACAGCGCCTACCGCGCTGCCCTCGATCACAATCGCCACCCCGAGGGACGTCACTATCAAAGTCCAGCCCGCCATCCGGAAAACCAGAGGCATGGTTCCAGAAGGCGGCCTTCCAAGGAGATCCCGATAATGTTTGGACATCGACAGGGCCAACAGAAACGTCCCCAGCACCGCCGGACCAAAAGCCAGTAGAGCTATCACCCGCCCGCCCCTCGGTTCGCAAACAACAGGACAGCCATCGCCAGCGATCCGCTCCCCCCGGCGATCCAGATCCAAGCCTTAAGCAAATTGCGCGTGTGAAACACTGCCATGATCACCATGGCGTAGATCAGGAACCCCGGCATGGTTGCCATCAATACGGCCGAGGCCTTGTTGCCCGGCAAGCATAGCGATGCAAATGTCACTATCAGCGAGGTCAGCACATAACCGCCCCCGAAGCCCGCCAGTATCCGGGAGAGAATGTTCAAGCGATAACGCCAGCCGGACATCATGCAGCAGGCCCCATCCTGCGCCCTCGCACAGGAAGATCAGGCCCCGTTTGTCCGCGCTTCACCATGAAAGCGGCGACCCCCAGTAGAGTGCCGATCGCGAACATGGTCAGGTCAAAGCTGGCCAGAACCCACTCGCCGCCCAGGATGCTGGTTCCCAAATGCCTGTTGGTCGTTGCAGCATTCAGCAGGGGCAGCGACAGGAAGGCCAGCGCCGCAATCCACAGCAGGTCCGTCCAGGCTTGTCCGGCCGAGCGACGCACTGTCGCCCAAAGAAAAGCTGCTCCCATAGTCGCGAACAGTGCATGATATTCCCAGGCTGGGCGCGCCGCCAGACCAACGGGCAGCAGGCGGTTCGCCAAGAAATAGGCAGCGATGCCCAACGGCAGCCCGACGATCGTGCCGATGTTGAGAATTTCGACAAGCCGATAGGAAAAGGCATCACCGTCGCCGCGCTGCTGTTTTTGCCGGCGCTTGACGGTCCACAGAATCAGCCCGGTCGCAATCATGCCGCAGCCGAGCAAGCCCGACAGGAAATAGAACCAGCGCAGCAGGGGGCCGGCGAACAGGCCCTCATGAAGAGCAATCATACCGTTCTGGACTAGCCATGGCGCGCCCTGCCGGAATGGCGGTGGCGACAGATTCCGGCCGGTCACACCGTCGAAGACGAGCGTCCTGCGGCTGTTATAGACCAATCCGCTGTCCATGAAGAGGAAGGTGATGCGGGAATCGCTGCGTCCCGGATGCGCAATGGAAATACCGCCTATGCGGCCTTGGCCCCACTCCCCTTCCGCGACACGCACAAGGCGTGAAAGGTCCGTCAGAGGACTGGCCCAAGGAGCGCGGGCGTGGATGGACGCGCGCTTTCCCGGTTCCACCTCGCCATCGAAACTGTTGTTGGCACGTGGGTTGAGCGGATTGCTGTAGCCGTCGTTGGGCCAGATCGCATCGCTGCCATAAGCGACGTTCATTGCAGCTGGCATATAGGCATACATGAAGAAGATCAGGCCGCTGTACGTCATGACCAGAAAGAAGGGCAGTGCCGTCACGCTGACGATATTGTGCATGTCGAGCCAACTGCGCTGGCCCTTGTCGGGTCGGAAGGTGAAAAAGTCCTTGAATATTTTCTTATGCGTGACGATCCCGCTCAGGATCGCCAGCAGCATCAGCATCGTACAGGCGCCTACGATCAGGATTGCGCTATGTTCGGACATGTAATGTAGTTGGTAGTGCAGCCGATAGAGGCCGACGCCGCCAGCCGTTTCCCGAAGCAGGACGGGTCGACGCTGATCGCCGGTCACCGGGTCGATGATGATATGGTCCTGCGCTTGTCCGTCCGAGGACCAGGAAATATACCAATCATGCCCTAACCGATCCCAAGACGGATCAAGCGACCAACGCTCGGCGTCAGGCGCCCTGACTTGCAGAACAGCCTGCGCCCTGCCTACGATCTCGGCAGCCGGAAGCGCCGCCGCCGATGTGACGGGCGGCGCTTCCGGCTGCATCCAGAGCGTGATCTCCTCATCGAAATAGCCGGCGGTGCCGGTCATGAACACGAAATAGAGAACCCAGCCGACGATCAGGCCCGTCCATCTATGCAGCCAGGCCATGGACTGGCGAAAGCTGTCCTTCATCCCGTCATGTTCCGCGGCGCGCCGATCCGCTCCTTCATCAATAGGTGATCCGGGCGTTCACCAGAATGGAGCGCGGCTCGCCATAGCGGTTGCCGGTGCTCCACGAATACAGGCGCTGCCAATAGCGCTTGTCGAACAGGTTGTTGCCGATCAGGGCGAGCGAGATATTCTCGTTCACACGGTAGCCAAGGCGGCCATTGACGATCGCATAGCGTTTCTGCTCGGCAATGTCCGTACCATTGGAGCTGCTGTAAATGCGGCTTTGCGCATTGATGCCCGCGCCGATCGATATGCCCTCGAGCGCGCCAGACAGCTTATAATTGCCCCAGACGCGCAGCAGATGCCGTGGGGTAATGCCACTGAAATCCGCACCCTCATATTCGCTGGCTTCGCCGGTAGCAGTACGATCTCGCAGATATTTGGTGTCGGTATAGGTATAGCCTGCGGTGATCTCGAAGCCGGGCAGCACTTCGCCGGACACTTCCGCCTCGAAGCCCTGACCGCGGACTTTGCCGTCGGCGATGTAGCATTCCTCGGCCGTCGGCGCGCCTGCGCAAGGAGCGGGATTGTCCGGATCGGTCTGGGCGCGGTTGCTTTCGACAACCCGGAAGATCGCGAAGGAGACGTTCAGCTTGCCGTCGTAGAATTCGCCCTTGGTACCCAGTTCATAGTTCATACCGGTTACCGGCGGCAGGGGGGAACCATCTGCCTTGAACATGCTGTTCTGATCGCGGAAAATCTCGGCATAGCTGGCGTAGAGCGACCAGTTGCTGGCGAAATCGAACACCACGCCACCATAGGGCGTGAAGACATGCTTCTGCTTTAGCGTTGTGTAATCGCCACCGACATAATATCGCGCGCCGGATTCATAGTTGCTGAGCCGCGCGCCCAGAATGACCTTGAGCGGATCGGCCACATTGAGCCGCGCAACGCCCCAGATGCCTTGCTGCACGACCTTTGCAGTATAGCCCGTGGGGGCGAAATCACCAAAGACCGGCTGTGCGACTGCCCAAGGATCAGCTCCGAAAATAGGCCGAGCCGTGGCGTCGATCGTCGCCGATCTGGCTTGATTGTCGAAGTCCTTCTGGCGCGAGTAACTGGCGCCCATCGCCACTTCATGTGTCCTGCCCAGAAGCTGGACACTACCATCAATCTGCCCTTCGAACGCTATCGTCTCGGTGGTGGACAGCAGATTCTGTACCGTAGCCCTCAATCGCGGGCCGATCAGGGTGTCGGGGTCGATGGCCGTCGGGATCGCGTTCGGGGCGACATAATCCTGCGACCAGCGCTGATGGTTGATCTGGACCTTTGCTTTCCACGAACTGCCCAGCTTCTGCTCGACCGAACCGAAGACGTTCGTCGCGTTCACATCGAAATAGTTCCAGCCCGGCGCAATACCGCGCGAGGAACGCGGCAAATGGGAATCGCGTCCATCGGAAAACCAGGGCAAGCCGCTGTTGAAGAACGAACTGGTGTTATTTTCTTCATAGCTTGCGCCCACGCTCAGCAAGGTCGTCGGCGTGGCGTCCGCTTCTGCGACACCATAGATCATCGGCCGCTTGGCATGGACGAGATCGGTGAAGAACTCACGGTCTTCATAGGCGGCGACCGTGCGTACGCGCAGCCAGCTTGTAACCGGCACGTTGATGTCGACTTCGCCGCGAAACTGGTTCCACGTGCCGGCATGCAGGACAACGCCGTAACGCTCCTCGTTCAGTGGGCGCTTGCGAATGAGATTGACCACGCCGCCCGGATATCCTCGCCCGGCCACAAGCCCGGCCGCGCCGCGCATGACCTCGATACGATCGAACATCGCGATGTTGGGGGTATAGCCGCCGGTCGAGCCGCCCACGCCCATCATGCCGTCGATCTGCCCCGATCCCATATCGAAACCGCGGGACTTGAACTGAAGCGAGCCGAGGTTGAACGCTTCGGCAGTAATGCCGGTCGAGGATTCGACGGCCTCGTCGATCGTGATGAAATTGCGGTCTTCGATCTGTTGCCGGGTAATGACCGTGACGGACTGCGGCGTCTCGCGTAGGCTCAGCGGCAGCTTGGACGAGGTGACGGCGCCGCGCGATGTGTAGGAACCCGTCCCTTCGGAGGCGAGCATGTCCGAACTGATGCTGGCACCCAGTCCGCCCGAACCGTTTGAACCTTCAACCCTGACCGGACCGAGCGAGATGGAACCATCCGCGACTTCGGGCACGCCTTCGATCAGGACAGTGTTCGCGCCGGCATAGCGATATGTGAAGCCCGTCCCTGTCAACAGCGTCGACAGCGCCTGCTCGCGCGACATCGTGCCAGACGCGCCTTGCGTTTTGACTCCGCGGATTTGTGCGCCATCCACGGTGACTTGCAGGCCAGACTGCGCCCCGAAAATCGCCAGCGCCCGGTCCAGATTTTGCGGCCCGATGTTAAAGCTGCGCGGCCCGCCCGTTTGCGCGGAAGCGGGCTTTGCCACCAGCACATTGGGCACCAGCACCGCGCCTCCGAGAAGCAACGCACTGATGATCCTGTGCCGCTTCACCAAACCGCTATTCAAACCCCCAGCAAACACATTCAGCCTCCAATAACCGTCTATCAAAGAGGCAGACCTGCTAATGCAAACTCATTGCAACAACGCCTCGTGCCATAACGATGCCGGGCAGCGCTTTTTCAGGGAATTTTTCGGAAAAAATGGATATCCGCAATATATCCAGCAATGTCAGCTTGATACTATGATTATCCACGGTGTGATCTGGCGTATGGTGGCACCATGTGGACGCACAAGCGCGACCAGCGCTGCCACCGGATCGGCCATATTGAAGCTGCCCGATGCCGATCGTGCCGCGATACCCTTGTCGCTCACGATGATGATGCCATGATAGTAGCCCCG
This sequence comes from Sphingobium sp. WCS2017Hpa-17, assembly GCF_031843765.1. Lineage (NCBI taxonomy): Bacteria > Pseudomonadati > Pseudomonadota > Alphaproteobacteria > Sphingomonadales > Sphingobiaceae > Sphingobium > Sphingobium sp. WCS2017Hpa-17. The sequence goes on along the minus strand of NZ_JAVTIV010000002.1, from coordinate 181,217 downwards.
TATATCTGCGATCACTTCGCCCACCGGCCGGTCCACTACAGCCAGTTGGCCCGCGCTCCATGAACCCACCAGTTCCGGGACACCCTCTCCAACTGCCAGGCCATCTCCTCCGGCCGAGGCCCATTGTCCAGCGGTGAGTATCCGTCTCTCCGATGAATGGCCAAGCCTTTCCACCTGAACCCGGCCGTGACGGACGGACACATCGGTCGCGTCTTTGCCTTGCCGGACGTCGAAGCCCGTACCCAGGACAGTGGTTACGGCTCGATCCGTCCAAACCTTGAACGGCTTGTGTTCATTACGCGCGACCTCGAAATAAGCTTCGCCGGAAAGCAAATGGATACGCCGCTCTCCATCCGCAAATGACACGCTGATCGCGCTGCGCGGCGCCAGCCTGATATGGCTGCCATCTTCCAGCGCTATGGTTTGTTGCTCCGCCGTGCCTGTCCGATGATCGGACCGCAGGTGCAGCATGGCCTCAGGCGCCAGTACAACGGCAAGGCACGCCGCTATGGCCGCCCCTGCAATTGCGGCCCATCGCCAGGATCGGCGTTGCGGCACGACGGATACCGACCTGACCTTTGCCACCGATGGATCGAGGAAAGCCACATTCTGGCTCTGACCGACCAGAGCGGACACCTTGTTCGCATGGCGCCATGCCGCCTGATTTTCGGCGCCGGCGCCAAACCAGAGATCGAAGCGCGCCCGCAAATCCTGATCGTCAGGCTCCTCGGCGAGCAGAATGATCCAGTCAATCGCTTCATCGGCGGCGCGATCTTCCGATGGGGAAGGCGTTGCGTTCATGCTGGCCCCATATCCGTTACACGCGCTTCGTCGATCAGAAACACGCAGTCGTTCCGAGCATCAACGATCCGGGGGGCCATTTTTTCAGACGAAAGGCGGATTTGCATGCGTTTCACCGTGCTACCACGCGGCCGCAGTGGCGCATGGCATCAGCCACAAGCGCATGTGCCAGGGAAACCGATATATCCAGATGGGCTGCGATTTCCTTGAGTTTACACCCTTCGACGCGGTGCATCAGCAGAGCGGTACGGGTCCGCTCCGGGAGTTCGGCCATGCTCTCGATCACGCGCTTCAACTCGTCGCGAGCGAGTGCGATATCCTCTGGGGAAGGTGCCTCATCAAGGACGGCGGTCAGTTCCGGAGCCATATCCTCCACGTTCCGGCGACTTTCCCGCTTGATCACCCGAATTCTATCGAGAGCCAGATTGCGAACGACGCGATAGAAATAGCGCAGCGGTTCGTCCAGCAACCGGTTGCGCTCCGCATGCTGTATTCGCAGCCACGCATCCTGAACAACATCCTCTGCCTGTGCACGGCCCCCAACAATGGCGGCAGCATATGCCACCAATGCCGCGCGATGCGTGCTGTAAAGTGCAGAGGCGGTCCGTTCCTGCGGCACGGCGACAGCATGTTCCTCTATGACGGCAGGCAAGTTACGCTATCTGTTCAGCGCATCCCCCATGAACCCCATGGCTTTAATGATAATGATTATCATACCCCTTAGTCTGGTTGCGATCTTTCTGCAACGTTTCGCGATTCCACGTTCGGAAAGAACGGGCGGAAGGGCTTTGGCGGTCGCCACAAGCCAAACCACTGCGCCGCATTTCCGAGCGATATCGTAGATTTCGGTTAGCCGCAGGCTGGGACAAAGCGCGACCACATTCTGCGGCGGCTTCACGCTCCACCAGAATCTTGCTCCCTGTGCTGGATATGCTTGGACGACGGCGCGATTGGCGCATTCGCCAAGTCAAGCGCAAGAGTGGGTGCGGAGCGCCGCACCTCGCCTGTGCGATCCGTCCGTGCAGCCGCAAGGACGCTGCCGTGACCCTGTAGATAATGTTCGGGTTTTCCATCTGGCATTCGTTCACATCTTGAGGACGGCGAGGACCACGACCCACGTGACCGCTGGAACCTATATTTGCTATGGCCGAGAGCGCATTTCTAAAAGATGGATCAAAAAGCCATCAGCACCGATCATCCTCGGCGCAGCAAGATCCGCTGGCCTATTCCCCCGCGCTGTTCCCCGACATGGGACGTGATCGGACCGGATATCCGCTGGCGGGCCGCGTGCGATGAACAGATCCGCCAGATCAATTGTGCAGGATGGCCAGCGCGCAGCCGTCACGGCGCACGCCGGTCGACCAGAGATAGACGATGATGCGCCCGCCCCTCGCAAAGGCGACCGACGCCATGCCCCGCGCGGCGGCTCCAAGGGCCTGCTCCTGCCATCCGGCTGGGATGCCCTGTCGCACGGTCGCCGCAAACCCGCGACAGCGTTCGATCGGCAGCCGATAAAGACGACTGTCGAGATGCCCCCATTGCGGTTCGATCCGGTCGCGCAGCGCATGGCCGGCGTGGGTCATGCGGGCATTGGCGGCGTCGCCCAATGGATTTTCCGCGCTATCGACCAGCCCGGCTGGCAAGGGTGGCAAGTCCCCCTGCCCCACCGCCTTGCCGCATCCGCCGGTCAGGAGCATGATCGAGGTGACCAGAGGCAGGAGCGCGCGCGCGATCAGGGCTGCGCCGTCCGGGTCACGGAGGCCAGACGATCCTCGAAGGCGCTCGCCACATTGTCGCCCACGCCCAATTCCCCCGTCTGCGCATTGACCGGCAGGGCGGCGCGTTCCAGCCGGATGCCGGCCGCGCTCCCTTCGTCTGCGATAGCATTTTTGACCGCGATCTGCATCCATTCCTTGCCCACGGCCGCCCCGCCCGCGATCACCCGACCGGTCGGGCCGCCCAGCGAAGCGACCTTGTCCACCACGGTCAGCGCGGATTTGAGGATGGCCGTCACCGTCTCGCGCTGTTCGGCCACATCCTGCGACCGGGCCTGCGTGGCGGCATAGACGCCGCCGACGAAATAGCCGAGCGCACCGGCATTGGCGCGCCGTTCCTGCGTCGTGCCGGGGACAGTTTCGACCGCGTTCAACCGCTCGACGGGATTCTCGCTGCTATAGTTGCCGACCTGAAGCCGGCCCATCTGCTGCCCCAGTTCCGCCTCGCGATCCTGATTCAGCATTTCCTTGGCATAGGCGGCGAAGCTGGAGCCATCCATGGTCGACTGGTTGAAGGTCAGTTCGTCCATGACGCCGGTGGTGTCGCTGTCGATGATGGCGGTCAGGCCATTGGTCATCTGACGCATCGCGTCATCCTTGCCGACCACGGTCAGGCCGCCGAAGATAGTGTTGGTGTCGCGCACTTCCCGCATGGTGTGGACCCCGGCGTCGAAAATTTGCGCCTTCAGGTCCGCATTGCCCATGGACGCGGCGGCGCCCATGATCGCCTCATAGCTGTCGGCGTTCCACGTGATGGTGTTCGTGGCGCCCGCCTGACTGGCGATGGTCGTCATCTGGCCGTCCAGCGCGGAGGTCAGCACGTCGGGGAGCTTGTCGCCAATGGCGTTGAAGCCCGCCTCCGCATAGCTGCCGCGTAGGGAGGCCAGGACGTCGCCCACCGCCGTCGCCTCGGCATCCTGCAATTGGGTGCCGCTATAGCCGAGGCCATAGCTGGACTGGCTGGCGTCATCGACCGCGCTTTTCATCGCGGCGATATAGTCGACCTTGGTCTGCGGCGCGGCATGGGTGGCGACGGCATCGCCCAGTTCGGTGACGGGATCGAAGCCGCCATTGTCGGCGCGGGCGAAGGCATCCGACAGGGCAGCGAGGCTGTCGCCGTCCAGCTTGCCCGCCATGTCGGACAGGAAGGCGCGGCGCTCGTCGCCCGACAGGCCGCCATTGCCGAACCAGTCGCCGTCCATCACCTCATCGGCGACGCGGTCCAGGTCGCCCGACTGTTGGAGCCGGTCGATCGTCTGGTCGGCCTGATCGGCGGGGAGCGACGCCAGCGTGCCGACGATGTCTTTCGTCTCGCCATTGGTGACGGTGTTGAACCAGCCCGACGTGTCGAGCGTGTCATGAATATGGCTGACGGCATCGCCGACGGGATCGGTCATGGCGGGTGCTCCTTATTCTGCTTCTCCGATTGTCGCCGATCCGGGCGGTAAAGCCCCTCCCCGTTTCGACTAGGGGCCTAGTCGATATGATTAGGGTCACCGGCACGCGACGGGCGAAGTTCACAGTGTCGTCGGCTTTTTTCGGGTCGAAGCGTTCGCGAGGCGCTCGCGAAGCGCCACGGACGCGGCACGGATGCGACAAGGGGATCACAGGCAGATCACGGGGGTGCGACGATCGCGCGACTGACGCGCGACCGGGCCGCGACAGGGGACGGGGCGAAAGGACAGGGGTGGCGAAAGGGCGTGTCGGTTCCATCCGACAGGATAGATCAGAGGAAAGCCTATTTTGGAAGGCTTTTGGCTGGCATGCCATTTACTGGAAGGTCGTCCCCGCAAACGCTACCCATTTCCTCAGCGTGATGCTTGAGGCGAGGTCAGGAGATGGGTTCCCGCCTTCGCGGGAATGACGGAAAGGGGTGGAGAGCGGCCATTCCCCTCCCGCCTGCGGGAGGGGCGGCGAGACTTGCGCGCGCAGCGCGTTAGTCGCAGCGGGGTGGGCTGTCGCGACGCCCAGCCCACCCCCTAGCCCCCTCCCGTAAACGGGAGGGGGGACATGTCCACTTCTGGTCGGTAGCGGACTTGTCCATTAATTTGACCTTCAACCGTCATCCCAGCGAAGGCTGGGATCTCAGGCAGGCGCACGCTGCATTGACGGATAGCGCAAGACGGCCAGCTTCCTTCTATTGTCGCTTGCGACCCCAGCCTTCGCTGGGGTGACGGCTATTGGGTAAGTGGGAAGGGGCATGATCAGTTCGTCATTGGTTGTTATCGGCTGTTACCATTCCTTCCCTGAAAGGGGAGGTGGCAGGCCGAAGGCCTGACGGAGGGGTAGCTCGCGGCACGAAAAAACGGATTGGAGGCACCCTACCCCTCCGAGCCGCTTCGCGCTCCACCTCCCCTTTCAGGCGAGGATTTGCATCCGCATCTGGTCGCTTCCGGACACGGATTGGGGTACGCCCCACCCGCGCTTGCTTCTCGCTGCCTAATGTAGGGAGGTGAGCGGTGGGCGCCTGCGTCAGCGCGGCCTGAGTTGCTCGACCTGCGCCTTCAGATTGGCGGGCGTGATGTTCCAGCGCGCGCCGTCTTCATATTCGAAGTCGGCCTTGAGCTGCGGGCCGGGGCGGGCGATCTGGATCAGGCAGCTTTTCCAAGCGTCCTTGCCGTCCACCTGCATCGCCTTCGACAAAGCGATCGCCTTGTCGAGGGTGGCGTCCATGTCCGGCATGCCGGCGGTCCAGCTGCCGTCGGGGCGGTAGACATAGCCGAACAGGCGCTGGCGCGGCTGTACCTGCACCACCACGGCGATCCCCTGCCAGTCCTGCCCGGCATAGCGCGGGTCGGCGATGATCTGCTGGCCGAGTTCGTTCAACGTCCTGTCGGCTAGCGCCTGGTCGAATCCCATGCGGGGCAGTCCTTTACTGGTTAAGCAAGGCTTCGATATCAGCCTTGGGCACGCGGTCAAAGACCTGCCCGGCTTCGTTCTTGAACCGCTCACCGCCCTGATAGATCAGGTCGCCGCCCTTGTCATAGATATCATAGCTGACATTGACCGTGTCGGGCCGGACGCCCTGATAATCTTTCAGGTCGACATTGACGCGGACCTCCGCCCCGGCCTTGACCCAGTCGGCCCATTCATTTTCCATGGTGCGATAGGCGCTGTTGTTGAACTGGCCGGCCTGCGGGAACATGTTCTTGACGCCCTGATCGGGCATGAAGCGGTGGCCGATGATGTGGCCGCCCTGATCGCCGTCATTGCCCGACTTGCCGGTCTGGCTCTGCGCCTTCTGCTCCGCGCTGGAGCGGGGCGCCCCGTCATGCACTTCCTTGAGCGTGGCTTCGGCATGGACCGGCAGCCCGTCGGCGTTTGCGGTCCAGCGGACTTCATTCTGGCCAACCTTTGCGGTCTTCACCACGCCCGCCAGTTCGTCGGCCTGCTTGGTCACATCACCTGCGCCGTCAGCCACGTCGTCGGCATGGCGGGTCGCCTGCTGTGCGACTTCGGTGCCAGCATCGAACGCCTTTTCGCCGCCCCGGATTGCGCCCTTGGCCGCGTCGCCAATACCGGGCACCCAGCCGAGCGCGGTGAGGCCGAGATTGCCCCAGGCGCCTTCCTTGCCCTCTATCACGCCGCCAATGGCGGAGACGGTGTCGCGGGCGTCGCCGATCTGGCCGACGACCGGGATGAAGCCGCCGATCACCTGCCCGGCGGTGGCGGACCAGCTATTATTGCCGCTGAAGTCGCCCTTCACCAGCCCGTCGAAGAAGGCACCGATGCCTTCCTCCGACGGGGGCTGCGCGCCATTGTCGTTCGCGGCGTGCAGGGCAGCACTGAACTGGCCCTGCTCCACCGGCGACAATTGCGCGTCCAGTTGGGCGGTGAGATCGGCCCGCGCCTGCGGATCACCCGCCGTGCGCGCCTGAACATCCGCGGCGAGCGCGGTTGTATCGAGGGTGCCAGCGGTGCGATGCTCTCTCACCATGCCGGTCGCGACGTCGGCCGAAGTGGACGTGTTCGAGCCTGTGCCCGCCTGGCTCTGGCCTATGCTGTCAGCAGCTTGCGTACCCATGATTACACCCTCGATACCTCGTGGAGCGCAGGGCGAGCCGGTACCGGTCGGCCATAGCCCTGCTCTGATGAATGGGGGTCGGGGCGGCCGGGGGAATAAGCGGGGGGTTGGCCGCCCCGGCGACGTCAGGCGCGGCGATAGCTGTTATTGCCGCCGTCGAACGCCGCTGCGAGAATGGAAGTGGCAATGCCTGCCAGCAGGAAGCTGGTCAGTTGATTGCTGATTTCACCGAGGCTGGGGGTTTCGCTGCCCGGACCATAAGCTGCGCCGATGCGCGTGGCGTCCAGATCCGCCTGGGTCGCGACTTCGCCCGTCCATTCCGACCGCCAGCCGGCGCCGGTGGCATTTTCATTGAGCACGAAGCCGTCGCCGGTGGCCGCGTCCAGCGCATAGCCATTGTTCGAGTGGGTGATGGACAGGTCGCCCAGTTCATTCTGGCTGATGCCATCGACGACGATCGCCTGATCGCCCTTGGTAATGGTCAGTTGGCTGGCGACATAGGCGTCGGGATTGCCGGTGACCTGCTCGGTACCGATCGTGATCTTCGTGCCATTTTCCAGCTCGAAGGTCGTCTTGCCCCAGAAGTCGAAGGCATGCTGGCCGTCGATCTCGACATGCGGATCGCCCCAGATGCGGGTCGTTTCGCCGGTATTGTCGTTATAGATGCGGACTTCCGAATTGCGCTCGTCCAGTTCCAGCCGATAGCCATCGCCCAGGTCGATCTTGCCCTCGCTCTCATTCTGGAGCGAGGCGGTCCAGCTGGCGCCTTCCGTCGGGGTGAAGGAAGAGGCGCCGTCCGGTTCCTGCCGCACCTGGCCACCCTGGAAGTTCAGCAGCATCGGCAGCGTGGCCGAGGCGAAGGCGCTGGCGAAGAGCGGCTGGAAATAGCTGGCGACGAGGCCGGCGGCTAGCTGGGTGGAGAAACCGCTGCGCAGCGCGGTCGCAGGATTGCTGCCGAAATTATTATTGACGGCGAAGTTCAGGTTGAAATTATTGTTGATGATCGTCGTCATGACCATTCCCTTCCTCTTCCAAAGCTGAATGTTACCGGGCGCCCTCCAGCGCGACGCGCGCCTGGTCGAGGCCATCGATGATGCCGGCGATGTCGCCGGCGGTTGCCAGGGTGGAAGCGGCAAGGGCGCCGTCCACCAGGGTGAGTGTGCGGCCGTCGGCATAGGCCGTCATGTCGGTGGCGACGACGCTCGCGAAATCTTCGACCGCGCGGGTCAGCGCGCCCTGATCGGCGGCCGATCCACCCAGCGCTTCCCCCAGCGCATCGGACGCTGCGCGCAGGCCGTAGACGTCACCCTGCCCCGATGCGGTGACGGGGAGTAGGCCGAAGCTGGCGGCGACGCCGGACACGACATTGGTTGCGACGGCGCGGATCGCATCGACCGGGCTAGCGCCCCGCGCGCCCTCACCCACGGCGCTGATGGCGCCGATCGGGCCGGCGCTGCTGATGCTGGGGTCGATGGTCATGATGGGGTCCGTCCGTTGGAGCTGGGTTATGCGATGATAAGAGCAGATCGGCAGGCGTAGCGCGCTCCGCGATCCGACTAGCGGGCTAGTCGGATCGACTAGCGGAGAGGGTCGTGGTGCCGGCTGCATTCTCCACGCTGATGCGGGCGGGGATCACGGCATCGGGATGATCGGCGGCGGGAACGGACTCGATCACGATACGGGTGCCATCCGGCAGTGCATAAGCAGCATGGGCAGCGATGCCGCCTTCGCCCCAGAGCGGGATTTCGTCATCGCCATGCGCCAGCGCGATGGTAGCACGCGCGCTGTCAAAGCGCAGCGCATAGCCGCCGCCAATATCGAAGCTCGGTTCGGTCGAGGGGGAGAAGCACTGTTCCGCACCGCCTTCGCTGTCGGCGACCGCGCCGCCCTGCACCAGATAGACATGGGCGATGCGCGGAAAGACGAGCGGACTGTTCACCAGCATGTCGCGCACCGCGCCGGATTCGGCGGCGTTCCAGTTCGCCTCATCACGGCTGTCCTGCGGGGTCCGCAATGGCAGCGACCAGCGCAGGGCAACGACATCCGACAGGATCGATTCGAGCATGGACTTCCTCCTTGCCGCTTTCCACGGGATCGGATGATGCTACCCGCAGGGCATCGGAGGTTCAGTCCGCGATTAGACTAGCGATGTAGTCGGATCGATTAGGGGTATGGAACGACGCCCTTCGACAGGCTCAGGGCGAACGGGCCGGAGCCCGAATCAGAAGCCGGCCTTGGTGCAGAGCGAATCCAGTTTCAGCACTTGCGGATCGTCGGCACCCATCTTCTCGCGAAAGAAGGGGCGGCTGGCGCAAATCTGCTGCTGGCGGTCGCGGGTGAGCGGCGGACGAGCACGGGTGGCGCTTGCCCCCGCCCCGGATTGGCGGTTGCGGGTCGCCTTCGCCTGCGCTTCCATACGAGAACGGTAATATAGCCCTTCGGCCACCTGTCCGGGGCTGATGACGGGGGCGATGTCCTGCGCCCCAACTGCGGCGGGGGCGAGGACGAGGCAGACTGCCATAGTCAGGCGGACCATGACGCGATCAATAACCCGCCTGAGCGCAGAGACTGTAGAGCTTTTTCGTGCGGGCATCGTCGGCGCCATATTTCGCCTTTAGAGAGCCCTTGTTCGCGCAGGTCGCCTGCGCCCGCTGCTTGGTGGTCAGGGCGGACGAACCGGAGCGCGCCTGCCGGTTGATGGCATTGTTCATGACCTGAACGCGCCCCAGATTGGCCGAGGCTTCCCCATAAGACATGGGGTCGAGCTGGGCCGATGCGGGCACTGCCCAGAGCGCAGCGGTCAGGACCGCCACTGCAATCGCCATTTTCCTCATCACATCATCCTTTTCAGTTTGACGGCGTATCGTGCGTGCAGGATTCGGAGCGTAACGGACAAGGGGGCCAGCGCCAACGCGCCAACCCCCGAACCGTGCGGCAAACGCGGCAGGATTACTGCTTGCGCGCCATGTTCGACATGGCTTCGCCGATCGCCTTGAGGCCGGTCGAAGCGGCGTTCGACAGGATGCCGAACTGCTGCGACATGGCGGTGAATTCGGTCGAGGCGCCCGGATTGGTGCCATCGGCTTCCTTCGACAGGCGCGACAGATCCTTGGCCATGCTGTCCATCTTGCCGCCCAGTTCGCGGGCCATGGCCATCAGCCAGCCGGCTGCCTTGCCGCCGCTCGACTTGGCATCCTTGACGTCGTCGCCTTCCGACAGGTCGCGCAGGATATCCTGGATCGCATCCTGGAAGTCGCTCTGGGCCTGACCGATTTCGGTCGGGGTGGCGCCATTGGCTTCACCGAACTGAGCGATGGCATCGTCCAGGCTGTTGGACTGGCCGCCCTGGAAGCCGCCGATCTGGTCGAAGAAGCTGTTGGTCGCATCGTCGATCGCGCTCTGCGGCGCGCCGATCTGCTGGCCTAGCTGACCGATCAGCTGCTGGCCGAACTGGCCGATGACCTGCTGCGCCAGTTGGGCGACGATGCCGCCGAGCGGACCGAAAGCGGCGGTGGCGAGCATGGAGATGGGGTTAAGGGAATCAAGGCCGAACATGGACATTCTCCTGATATGGAACCTGTTGGGCGCCGCGGGGCGGCGATGACTGGCGGCGCCGAACGCCGTGTCACCATCCTGTATGCCCCCCTATTGCGCCGTCCGCCCTCCCCGATCCGACTAGGGCCATAAGCGATCCGATTAGGTGAGCGGGTGAAACAGCAGCCCGGCAAGCGCATTGAGTTCGCGCACCCCGTCCAGCTCCAGCTTGCGGCACATATTGTTGAGGTGAACGCGCACCGTATTCTCGCTGATGACCAGCAGCGTCGCGATGTCGGCATTGGCCCGGCCCCAGCCGAGGAAGCGCATCACTGCCACCTCCGTCTTCGTCAGCGCGCCGATGCCGGTCAAATGCCGGTTCGGCACGCGCGAGCGGGGGATGCGATATTCGCCGACGGGAACGTCTTCGTCCGCCGCGCGCGCGTCCGCCTGTCGCAACAGGCGCATCAGTTCGCGCAGGCGGGCTTCCTCTTCCTCGTCGGCGGCGGTCATCGGGCGAAGGCCCTTGCCACGGCGCGGACGACATCCTGCCGGGTCGACAAATCCATGATGACCGCCTGTGCCAGCAACGGCACTATGACAAGCAGCAGGGCGCTGGCGGCCCAGCTTTTGATCGAAAGCGAGAGGGAGAAGACATTCAATTGCTGGGCGAAGCGGTTGAGCAGGCCGAGCGCCGCATCGACAACATAGAGCATGACGAGGACAGGCGCGGCGAAGATGAGGGCAAGCGCCATCAGCCGGCCGAACTCCCCTTCGAACAGAATCATGCTGTGCGGATCGAGGCGCGGCCAGCTTTGCGCGATCGGCCAGACGGCGAAGCTTTCCATGATGGTCGCGACCAGCAGCAATATGCCGCCCGATGCCGCGAAGAGGACATGGGCGAGCCGTTCCATCAGGGCGCCGGTGAGCGACACCTGGCCCCCACTATTGGGATCGATCAGCTGGCCGATGGTGGCGCCGACCTTAGCATCGACGATCTCGCCCGCCGCCTGCATCGCCCAGAGGATGGTGCCGAAGAAGAAGCCGATGGCGACGCCGATCCCGGCCTCCCGCAAGATCATTGCCGCCCAGCCGAAAGTGCCGATATTCTGCACCATGAAATTGGGCTGAAGCGCGAAGGCGATGCCGCCGAAGGTCAGGATGATGCCGTTGCGCACGGTCGCGGGGATCGTATCCTTGCCAAAGAGCGGGATCATGATGAAGGCGAAGCCGAAGCGGGCCGACGCGATGCCAACCAGGATCAGTTCACCCGTCCAGCCGGGTACGCCCTGCATCATGAAGAGCGTACCATCGCGGGAAATTCGGTGAATATGGTGTTGCCATATTGGTACAGGCTACCGGCCAGCAGCGAGGCAGTGAGGAACAGGGTGGCGACGATCGCGAAGAATTTCAGCGTATATTGCAGCGTCTGTTCCTGAAGCTGGGTCGCCGCCTGCACCAGCGCCACCAGCAGGCCGACGGCCGAGGCCGCGACGATGGGCGGGGCGGACAGCAAGAGCACCAGCCACAGTGCGTCGATCGTCATGCGGATGATCGCGTCAGACATAGCTGAGCACCAGTCCATGCGAGAGCTTTACCCAGCCGTCGACCAGCACGAACAATAATATCTTGAACGGCAGGGATATGGTGACGGGGGACAGCATCATCATGCCCATCGCCAGCAATATGTTGGAGATGACGAGGTCGATCACCAGAAAGGGCAGGAAGATAAGGAAGCCGATCTGGAAGGCGACGGTCAGTTCGCGCACGACGAAAGCGGGGACGACCACGATGAAGTCGGTGGCGCTGGCGGCGGCGGTGCCGGACTGTTTTGCCACCCGCTGCTGCGTGCGCAGGAAGAAGGCGCGTTCGTCGGCGGCGCTATGCTTGATGAGGAAGGCGCGCAGCGGTTCCTTCGCGCGGTCGGCGGCGGAGAAGATTTCCGACGTCTGGGTCGGCACCGCCTGCTGACCCGAGGCCGTCGCCATCTGCTGCATCGTCGGATACATGACATAGACCGACAGGACGAGCGCCATGCCGTTCAGCACGACATTGGGTGGCACCTGTTGCAGGCCAAGTGCATTGCGCAACAATGAGAGGACGACGACGATCTTGGTGAAGCTGGTCACCATGACCGCGAAGAAGGGTGCGAGCGCGATGAGGACGACGACGACCAGTGCGCTGCCGGGGGTGAAGGCGGAGACATCCATGGGCTTCAGCCCTCCTTGAGGACGGACTCGATCAGGACGGCATAGCTGTCGCCGACCGAGACGATCTGGCCGGTGGCGATGGCACGGCTGCCCGCGAGGATGCGCACGGCGAGCGTGCCGTCGCGATCCTGGAGCGGGAGGATGCCGCCTTCCTGCAAGGCCTGGAGCCGGGCGAGCGGAATGTCGGCCTGATCCAGTTCGAAGCGGAGTTGCACCGCGAAGGAATCCGGCGCGAAAGCGGTGTCGGTGGTCGGGGCGTCGGCATGGATCTGCATGGCTTCGTCCTCTCTTGTGGCGATCATGGAATGGGCCGGAACAGCCGTTCCGCAGGCAGGATGCGACCGGGCACAACCGGGGCGCCGGGCAGGCTGACGCCGGCCATCAGCGGCGCGATACCCAGCAGGAGCAAGTCGCCGGGCGCGAGCGCGGCGGCATCGGTGGGCGACAGGCGCGGGCCGTCGATCAGAAGGCGGGCGGGCAGCGGGATATGCCCGAGCAGCGCAGGCGCGAAGGGTGCGGGGACCGGCAGGATCGGCGTGTCCGGGGACAGAGCGAGGTCCATGGCGGCGACCGGCGACGGGCCGTCGTGCAGGCTGATGTGGGCGATGAGGGTAGCGGCGAGCGGGCGCTGGCCAATGTCGGTCGGGTCGAGGGTCAGGCCAAGTGCCGCCTCGATTTCGCAGAGCAGCGGGTTGGCGGCGTCGAGCAGCATGGCCATGGCGGAGCCATCTGTCGCGTCGGTGCGGACGGGGTGGCCGTCGAGGCGATGGAGACGGAAGGCGAGATCTTCGGCGCAGCGGAACCAGTCGGTATTGGTTGGGACTGAGTGTGTCGGAGTGTTGCTTTGTAGGTCCAAAGACGAGGGCAGCCCTTCGACAGGCTCAGGGCGAACGGTGTTGGGGATGTGAGCGCGCAACAACGCACCCCCAACCCGACGGCCATTGAGGGCGGCGAGCAAGGCGTGGCGCAGATGCGCTTCTTCCACGGACAGGGCCGGGAAACGGGGTTTCTCAAACGCCGTCATGGGAAGATCCGGCCCGGTGTGGTGGCGATGTCGGGCATTGGCCCGTCCGGCCAGCGCGCCAGCAGGCTGATCCCACCAGCAGTGACGCCGACCAGCATCACTTCGCCGCGCACCTCCACCAAAGTGAGGCGTTCGCGCTGGCCAACCGCCATGGCGCGCAGGAAGCGGATGGGCGGATCATTCCCGTCCCCACCGCCGCCCTGAACATGATCGTTCCAGCGGCGCAGCAGGCGGATCGCGACCCAGGCAAGGCCCAGCACCACCGCCAGCGCCAGCACGACCGCCAACAGGCTGAGGAAGAAGGTTCCGGCATTCATTCAGCATCCTCCCGGATTGCGGTTTCCAGACCGTCGCGGGCGCGCTTCGCCCACAGGATGATTTCGGCGATCGCATCGAAATGGGCGCGCGGGATCGGCCCGCCGACTTCGCTTTCTGCCCAGACCGCGCGAGCGAGGCCGATATTGCGGACGATGGGCACGCCCATCCGCTCCGCCTCGCCTCGCATGGCGGCAGCCAGCGGCCCCTCCCCCTTTGCCGCGATCATCGGCACGGGGGTATTTTCAGGATCATAGTCGAGCGCGATGGCAAGATGGGTCGGGTTGGTCAGCAGCACGTTCGCGCCGCTGGCCGCGCCGATGGCATTCTGGTTCGCCCATTCCTCATGCAGTTGCCGGCGCTGGGCACGCAGCATCGGATCGCCTTCATTATCCTTATGTTCCTGCTTGATGTCGCGGCGGCTCATGCGCAGCTTCTTGATGAATCGGTGCTGCTGCCAGAAGCGGTCCGCGCCCGCGACGAGCAGGAAGATGGCGCAGGTCCAGGCGAAAAGCTGAATCGTCATCGAGCGCATCAGCGACAGCATCGCGCCCGCGACCTTCTCGCCATGGCGCTCGACCGGTGACCAGCCGGCGGTCTGGATAAGGCTGATGAAGCCATCGGCCGAGCGCCACAGGATGATGATGGCGATGGTGAGGATCAGGGTCGCCTTGATCACGGTTTTCAGCAGCTCGACCAGATTGTCGAGCGCGAACATGCGCTTGAACCCTTCCATCGGATTGAGCTTTTCGAGCGAGGGCTTGAGTTTCTCAGTCGTGACCAGCGCGCCAATTTGCAGGAACTCGGCGAGCACGCCGATGATGGCGGCCGGCCCCAGGATCAGCAGGCTGGCCGACACCAGCACGGCGAAGGCGGCCCAGCCCAGCACCGGCGCGGCACGATCGAACGGCATGGTGGTGGCCGTGCCGACCGTGTCGGTCATCAGCACCATGATCTGTCCGCCCGCATAGCCGGCGGCGAAGAGCAGCAGCAGGAACCAGAGGATCATGCCGATGGCGGGGCCGACATCCTTCGATTTTGCGACATCGCCCTTGCGCCGCGCGTCGCGCAGCCGCTTGGGGGTCGGTTTTTCGGTCTTGTCGCCGCCGTCATTCTTGTCGGCCATGACTGCTCCACACAAGTTATAGCCGATTGAACGGCCTGCATTTTTCGGTCGGAAGTGATTGAAACTGTGCCGATAAGTACCAAGAGAAACAGGCAAGCACAGAATATGAACCGCGTGTGTGGACGGAAGTAAAAGTCCAGAACAAGTGCTGCTTCGTCAACCCTGCGCTTCGGAATTGGGGTGAAACGTTTGCGCAGAGCGATGTTACGACAGCGACACGGATTTTCATCATATCGTCATATGCAAGTGACGCTTATGTCACGGTTCCATAAGAATTTTGCTTTTGGCTCCGTTCATCGCCTCGTCGCCACAGCCTGTCTCCTAATTGTGGCCATGCCTGCAACACAGCGCAACAAAGCGGCCGTTCGACGGCGATACAGCGCTGTCAGATTATCAAGTAAATATCCGTAATTACCTGACTTTTTACTGCTGAAGACGAATCGAGAATTTGGTGTGTGGACGTCACCAGATGGGAGATCGTCACCATGCGTTTATGTTCGCACATGACGCTACGGATTCCGGTAATATTCGTAGCTTTTACTGTCGCTGCTCCTGCCCTGGCGGGAGAAACCACAAGTTGGCGGGATATCGACTTCAAGTCATGCCCGCTCAACGACAGGCTGCGCGTCGCCGACGACGCCAGTGCAAGCCACTATATGGCGTTGCAGGGCTGCGCTGCACGGATCGTGATCGCGCCCAAGGCGCCGATCCGCGCCCAACCCAATGTGGCGCGCATCATCGGCGTAAAGGAAGACAAGGCCGCCAAGGCGCGTAAGCGCCGTGCCGTCCGTAACGACGAGCGATTGGCCGAGCCGCCGCCGGGAACCGAACGGATCAACGCCATGCTGGATCGTCCGATCCGGCTGGGTCGGATCGATCCTGGCTTCAATGCGCATATCCTGGCCAGCGCCCGTGCGCACCGCATCGACCCGCTGTTCCTGCATGCGATCATCGGGCAGGAATCCACCTACAAGCCGCAGGCCCTGTCCCATGCCGGCGCGCGCGGGCTGATGCAGATCATGCCCGGCACCGGCGCCCGCTTCGGCGTGGCGACGACGGCGCTTTACGACCCGGCCACCAATATCGACACGGGCGCCCGGCTGCTCAAGTCGTTGCAGGGCCGATATGGCAAGGATTTCAACCTGATCCTGGCGGCATATAATGCCGGCGAAGGCGCGGTCGCCAAATATGGCAATGCCATCCCGCCCTATCGCGAGACGCAGGATTATGTCGTCAAGGTGATGGGACGCTATGCCGCATTGCGCGGCGGAGTGGGTCAATGAACATGGCGACCTCTATCCTGTCCCGGATCCCGCGCGGGGCCATTCGCCCAGCCGACCTGATGCTGATCATAGGCGTCGTGGCGATCGTTGCGCTGCTGATCCTGCCGCTGCCGACTTTGGTCATCGACATGCTGGTCGCGACCAATATCGCGATCGGGCTACTGCTGCTCTTGTCGACTTTGCACATATCCAAGCCGCTCGATTTCTCGACCTTTCCCACAGTATTGTTGCTGACGACTTTGTTTCGTCTGTCGCTGTCGATCGCGACGACGCGGATGATACTGACCACCGCAGAGGGCGGGCATATCATCCAGCAGTTCGGCCAGATGGTGGCGGGCGGCAATCTGATCGTCGGGCTGGTCGTCTTCCTGATCATTACCATCGTGCAGTTCATCGTCATTTCCAAAGGCGCCGAGCGGGTCGCGGAAGTGGCGGCGCGCTTCAGCCTGGACGCGATGCCCGGCAAGCAATTGTCGATCGACAGCGATTTGCGTTCCGGCCTGATGGGCAAGGATGAGGCGCGCGAGAAACGCCGCACGCTGGAGATGGAGAGCAAGCTGCACGGCAGCCTGGACGGCGCGATGAAGTTCGTGAAGGGCGACGCGATCGCCTCCATCGTCATCGTGCTCGTCAACCTGATCGGGGGTCTGGCCGTCGGCGTCTTCAGCCATGGCATGGATGCCGGCGAGGCGATGCAGGTCTTTTCGATCCTGACCATCGGCGACGGGCTGGTCGCACAGATCCCGGCGCTGTTCAGCGCCATGGCCGCCGGCCTGCTGGTCACACGGACCACGGATGAAAGCCGCGATGGCAGCCTTGGCCCCGCCATCGCGCACCAGATCGGCAGCAAGCCCAAGGTGCTGGTGCCGGCCGCGATATTGTGCGTGCTGATGGCGCTGATCCCCGGTTTCCCGGCGGCCGTGTTTATCGGCATCGCGCTGGCACTGGGCAGCGCGGCGGCATGGCAGCATCCCGCATCCAAGGCGTGGATATTGGGCAAGACCGCCCGGTTCGACACAAGCGAAAAGCCATTGCCCGAAACGTTGCAGGCGGCCCCCGCCGCGCCGCGCCCGGTGCGTCCGCTGGTGCTGGAAATCGCCGCGCCGGGGCTGGACGCCGAACGGGCCGAAAAGCTGCGCGCGCGCTTCGTCACCACAATCGAGGGCGTGCAGGCGCGGTTGGGCCTGCCCATACCGACGGGCGAGATGACCACCAGACTGCTGCCGGAGGGCGAAGCCGGACGCTGGGCCTTGCTCGCCTATGAGGCGCCGGTGGGATCGGGTGTGGCCGATGGCGAACGCCCGCTGGAGGATGTGATGGCAGCGGCGGTCGATGTGCTGTTGCGCCGCCATGCCGGCCGGTTCCTGGGCCTTCAGGAAACCACTGCGATGCTGAACCGCATCGGCGCCGATTATCCCGACCTGGTCAAGGAAGTGGTGCGCGCGGTGTCCAGCCCCAGAATTGCGGAGATTTTGAGACTGCTTGCAGAAGAGGAGGTGTGTTTGCGGAAC
Organism: Sphingobium sp. WCS2017Hpa-17; assembly: GCF_031843765.1. NCBI lineage: Bacteria > Pseudomonadati > Pseudomonadota > Alphaproteobacteria > Sphingomonadales > Sphingobiaceae > Sphingobium > Sphingobium sp. WCS2017Hpa-17. Next base: position 163,614 of record NZ_JAVTIV010000002.1, on the reverse strand, counting down.
ATGCGCGACGTACTGGAAGCCATTGCCGAGATCGGCCAATCGGAACGCAATGCCGTGCCGATCGCCGACCGGACCCGCGTGGCGCTGCGCCGCTACATCACCGCGCCGCACATGGCGGACAATCGCCTGCCGGTGATGGTGGTAGGCGGGCGGCTGGAGCGGTTCTTCCGCGACAGTTTGCAAGCGGTGGAAGGGGTTCAGCACCTCGCCATGGCGCCCGATCAGGCGCGCACGCTGATCGGCATGATCCGTAGCGAGGCAACCAAATGCGGCGCGCGCGCGGTCGTGACCGCCTATGATCTGCGCCGGCCGCTGCGCCAGCTGACGGCGGGCGACCTCTTCGGCCTGCCCATCCTTTGCTACAACGAGCTGACACCGGCATTGCCGCTGGACGTGGTCGGCACGCTGGACCGGACGCCCGATGCGATCGAAGAGCAGATGGAGGCGGCGGCATGAAGCGCGTCCTTGCAAGCTGCGCCGCCGCGATCGCGCTGGCCTGTATCCCGGTACAGGCGGCCGAGCCGCCCTTTGGCGACAAGAAGGTCAGCCTGTCCGCCCGCGACCAGCCGGCGACCGATTTCCTGAACCAGTTCTTTGCCGCGTCCGGCCTGCGGGTCGCGGTGGCAGGGACGGTCACGGGCAAGATCAACGGTCGTTTTTCGGGGCATCCCGCCGACATCTGGCGGCAGGTGTCGAGCGCGTTCAACCTGATCGCTTATTATGACGGGGCGGTCGTCACCGTCTATAACGCCAATGACGTGCAGAGCCGGACGATGACGGTCGCATCGGGCCGCGCGGCCGACCTGTCCGGCGCGGTATCGCGCGGGCAGCTGGGGGACGCCACAAATCGAGTGCGCATCACGTCGGCCGAGGCGGTGATGGCGACCGGCGTGCCGCGCTTCCTGGATCAGGTGCAGCAGATCGCATCCGCCCTGCCCCGCACCGCCGTGCGGCAACAACCCGGATCGGTGGCGATCGCGCCAGGCATGGTGCAGCAGGCGCCGATGACGCCGGGCGGGATTGAACCCTATGAACTACGAGTCTTCTACCTGCGCTATGCCCGCGCCGACGACACGACGATGAATAGCGGCGACCGGTCGGTGCGGGTGCCGGGCGTAGCGACCACCGTGTCGCGGATCATGGGTGACGGGCAGCCGATCGGCAGCGTCACCGGCTCCTATGGCGAGCAGAAGGTGCGGCAATCCGCTCCGCGCCTGCTGGGTCGGGGGCTGGACAGCGTGCGGCCGGGGGACTCCCAATCCACACCTTATGACAATGATGACGAGGATTATCTGGGCCTGCCCGGCGGCAACGGCCCCAACCAGATCGTCGTCGAGGCGCCGCCACGCACCGGGCCGCGCATCACGGTCGATCCGTCGCTCAACGCCGTCATCATCCGCGACCGGCCGGAAAATATGCCCGCCTATGAAGGGTTGGTGCGGTCGCTGGACGTCGCGCCGCAGGTGGTGGAACTGGAAGCGACGATCATCGACATCAATGTCGACAAGTTGCGCGAACTGGGCATCAACTGGCGCTTCAACAGTGGCGACTGGGGCGCGCTGTTTGGCGGCGACGTGGTGCGGCGGACGGGCAATCCGCTGCGCGACGCGCTGATTTCCGGCACGGGTCAGGCCAATCGTGGCCTGTCCCTGTCCGGCGCGATCGGGGCGAGCAACGAATTACTGTTCCGCATCAACGCGCTGGAGGAAAAGGGCGCGGCCAAGGTCGTGTCGCGGCCACAGCTGATGACGCTGTCCAATGTAGAGGCGGTGTTCGACCGGACCCGCACCTTCTATGTCCGGGTGGCCGGCGACCGGCAGGTCGACCTGTTCAACGTGACCGCCGGCACGGTGCTACGCGTCAATCCGCATGTGCTGGTCGATGGCGGCCAGCCGCGCATCCGCATGGTGGTGCATGTCGAGGACGGGTCGCTGCTGGACGGCACGGTCGATCGCATCCCGGTGATCGAGCGGGCCAGCGTCGATACGCAGGCCCTGATCGCCGAGGGCGAAAGCCTGTTGCTGGGCGGGCTGACCGTCAACGCCGATGCCGACGCGGAAAGCGCGATTCCGGTGCTGGGGCAAATCCCGATCGTGGGCGAATTGTTCAAGACCCGGACCAAGAAGCGCCAGCATATCGAGCGGCTGTTCCTGATTTCGCCGCGCATCAACCGGATGGAGATGCCCGGCGTAGCGTCCGGGGCGCCGGGTACCGAGCCGACCAAATTGGGGGCCGTGACCCGTGTGCCGCAGGCCAACAATCATCGGGAGGTATTGGAATGACCGCCGCCACCCTGTCCATGATCGACAATCCGCGCACCGCCGCCGTGAGCCGGCGGGTGCTGAAAATCCTGTCGGGCCGGCTGTCGGGCAAGGCTTTTCCGCTGGATGGGCGGGAGAGGCTGAGCATCGGTCATGGGCTGGGCAATGATGTGGTGCTGCGCGGCGCCGGGACGCGCGATTGCGCGGTGGAGATGAGTCTGACGCCCGATGCTGCGCAATTGCGGGTGTTGCAAGGGCAGGTCGAACTGCTCGGCCGCACACTGGCGGCCGGCGAGCAGGCGGTGCTGCCCGCCTATCTGCCGATCCGCATCGGCGAATATCTGGTCGCACATGGTGCGCCGGTTTCGGCGCGCTGGGCGGATGCAGGCGCGATCGCCGACATGCCGGTGGGCAGCGCGGTGGGGCCATTGCAGGCGCCGCGCATCGTCGATCGGCTGCTGGACATGGGGCGCGAGCATCTGGGCCGGATCGACCGGAAGACGATGCGACTGACGGTGGCGGCAGGCTGTATCTGCCTGTTGGGCGTGGCCGCCGCGCAGCCTTTGGGCGATCTGGTGACGGGCGGCAAGGGCGACCGGACCGCATTACAGCGGGAGGTACGGCGGGCCGGCTTCCCAGCGGTGAAGGTGAATAGCGCGCCGGACGGATCGCTGGCGGTGACCGGCGTGGTGCGGGACGAGGATGAACTGAGCCGACTGCGCGCGCTGGCCGTGCAGAGCGGCGACGGCGTAATCGTGGATGCGCAGACCGGGCCGGCGCTGGCCGATGCCGCCACCGACCTGCTCCAGACCAAGGGCGTCGCCGCGCACGTGACCCCGGCCCAGCCGGGCGCGCTGGTGGTGAGCGCCGGCTATATGCCGCAGGACAGGCAGCAGGCGCTGAGCGCGGAATTGAAGAAGGATCTGCCGGCGGTCAGCGCGGTGGGGTTCAAGGTGGATGACAGTCTGGACGCCAGCCCCTTGCAGGCTTTTTTCACCCAGAGTGGCGCGGGGCTGGCGACGATCGTCACCGACCCGCCGCATATCCTGACCGCAGACGGTTCCCGCTGGTTCCCCGGATCGACACTGCCGACCGGGCATAAATTGCTGGCCGTCGCGCCCGAAGGCGTGACCTTCGAAAAGGACGGCCGCGTCGAACAAATCACCCCCTGAAGCTGAACGAAGGAGAAGATGAGATGAGCAACAGCATATCCAACGCCGACCTGAGCAGCATCGCCGCCACGCCATTGACGGGCGGACGGATGCGGCAGGACGACAGCCCGGCCAACTGGTTCGAGGCGTTCGCGTCCGCCTGGGGCAAGGCGCTCGACACGCAGGCCGCCGCGATCGAGCAGCGGTCCGACATCGTGGCCAATTCGGGCGGCGACAATCCGTCGCAGATCACCCAGCTGACGGCGGAATCGATGAAGATGAGCTTCCTGGCCAACAGCTCGCACAGTTCGATCGACAGCGTGTCCAAGGCGCTGGAAACCATGGCGCGCAAGCAATGAGCGTCGAGGCGCTTACCATGCAGGCGGTGCCGGCGCGCATGGTCGAGCTGGCGCCGGCCATGCCCCAGCAGGCGGGACAGGATGCGGCTGCCGATTTCGCTGCGTCGCTCAAGACCGCGGCCAGCGAGCATATGGGCGGCAAGGATATGGCGCCGGCGATGCGCGAAATGCTGGGTACGCTGGACAAAGTGAATGGTGAGGCCAAGTCGGTCGCCGATTATGCCCGCACCGCGCAGAGCAACGGCGGCGAGATGACCCCCGGTGAGATCGTCCAGCTGACCATGCGATGCCAGGAATTCATGTTCCATTGCCAGCTGACGTCCAACATCGCCAACCGCAGTGCGGATGGCGTGCAACAGCTGTTCCGTCAGCAAGGCTGATACAGGAGAGGGAGGAAGGCCGATGCACGCGATCGGGAAAGCCGCCCTCCCGCTCCTCGCCGCGCTTGCGCTGGCGGGGTGCGGGAGCCAAGAAATTTACGGGCATCTGAAGGAAGCCCAGGCCAACGACATGATCGCCGCGCTTCGCGACGCGCATATCGACGCGAGCAAATCCGCCGACAAGGATGGGCAGTGGAGCGTCGCGGTCGATCGCGACAATTTTTCCAAGGCGATCCAGTTGCTGCGGGCCAAGGGCCTGCCGCGCGAAGATTTCGCCAATCTGGGCAGCCTGTTCGAGAAGAAGGGGCTGGTTTCCTCTCCCACCGAAGAGCGGGCGCGGCTGATCTATGGCCTGAGCCAGGAATTGAGCCACACGGTGAGCGAGATTGACGGGGTGGTGCAGGCACGCGTCCACCTTGCCATGCCGCAGGCCGATCCGCTGTCGGATCAGGTGAAGCCTGCATCGGCAGCCGTCTTCGTTAAATATCAGCCGGGCTTCGATCTGCGCGGACAGACCGGGGCGATCAAGTCGCTGGTGACGAACAGTATCGAGGGGCTGGCGGTCGACAAGGTGTCAGTGGTGATGGTGCCGAGCCAGGCCGCCCCGCCGCCCGAACAGTCGATCCTGACCGCCAGCTTCGACAGTTGGGCCAGCCGTATCCTGCTAGGGCTGGCGGGCATAGGCGGACTGGTCGCGCTGTTCTGGCGGCGGCGAACGGCGCGATTGCCGGTGGTGCCTGCACAGGGCGAGCAGCCTTCATGAGTGGCGCAGCGGCGAGAGCGGAAATGGGCCGGCTGGCGGCGCGCGGCGGCTGGGCGCGATCGCGCGGAGAGCGGTTTCTGGCGCACGGCGTGGTGCGGCCGTGTTTCGCTACGCTCCATGCGATGCCACGCTGGCCGGTGCTGGACGCAGATGGGCGCGAGATGGTGGGCATGGTGGCGCTGCTGATCGCGGGCCGATCCGCCCTGTCTCGCACGATTGAGGGCGCGAAGCTGCGCGGCTATGCCGATCTGGTCGGGGCCGATGTGCTGGAGCGCGTGATGACTGTCGCCGAAGGTGGGCGCGATCCGTTGCCCGCTATCGATCGGATGAGTGTCGATGCGCAAAGGCTGCTGGTCGCGGCGGAGGCGGATGAGGAAGCGGCCGGGCGATTGGGCGCAGCCGAAATATTGCTCAAGGAGGCGGGCGCATGGCCTTCCATCTGATCCATGCCGATGGGCTGAGCCTGCTGGCCAGCGATCGGCCCTGGCTGCGCGGATCGGAACGCGCGCCGGTGGCGGAAGCGGCGACGTTGCTGGCCGATATACGGTTGCTACACGATCGACAGGCCGAAGCATTGGCGCACGCGCAGGCGGTCGCGGCAGCGGAAGGGCGCGCGTCGGGTGCGCAGGCCGGGCGCGCCGCCTTTGCTGAGGCCATCGCCACCCTGACGGAACAGGTAGAGGCGGACCGGACCCAGCGCGACGAGGATATGGCGGCGCTTGCGCTGGCGGCGCTGCGGCAGATGGTCGGGGCGCTGGCCGATGAGGAGCGGATTGCCGCCATCGCCCAGCGCGCCGTCGAGGCACTGGGGTCGCGTGGGCCGATACTGGTGGACGTGTCGGAAGCCATGTTGCCCCATGTCGAGCGCGCCTTTGCCGATCGGCCAAGCGCGGTCGAGGTGGCGGTGCGGATGCAGGAGGGATTGGCCGACGACCAGTGCCGGCTGACCGCGCCGGATGGCCGGATCGTCGCCGATCTGGACGTGCAGATGCAGTCCTTCGCGCGGCGCTGGGAGTTGGTCGATGCGGACTGATGCGCTGTTCGAGACGCTGGCGGCCGGCCCCGCTTTCGAGCAGCGCGGACGAGTGCGCGGCGCGATCGGCACGGCGATCCGGGTGAGCGGCGTGACCGTGCGGATCGGCGACATCTGTGAATTGTCCAGTCCTTCCGGGCGCCACAGCTTGCTGGCCGAGGTGGTCGGACTGTCCGAGCATGAGGCGATATTGGCGCCGCTGGGCGACCTGCGTGGCCTGTCGGGCGAGACAGAAGTCACCGTGCGCGTCGGCGAGGATCGGGTGCCGGTGTCGAGCGCGTTGCTGGGGCGAGTGCTGGACGCACGGTTGCAGCCGCTCGACGGCCTTCCCCCTGTCGATGCATCGGCGACCCAGCCGCTCTACGCCGCTGCGCCCAATCCGATGGAGCGGCAGCGGATCGACACGCAGGTCGAAACCGGCGTGCGCGCGATCGACGGGCTGCTGCCGCTGGGCCGGGGACAACGCATCGGCGTGTTCGCGGCGGCAGGCGGGGGCAAGTCGACGCTGCTGGGCACGCTGGCGCGGCAGGCGCAGGCGGACGTCATCGTCATCGCCCTGATCGGCGAGCGCGGGCGCGAAGTGCGCGAGTTTATCGAGGATAATCTGGGCGAGGAAGGATTGGCGCGCTCCGTCGTCATCGCCTCCACATCCGATCGGCCGGCGCTGGAGCGGGCGCGGGCCGCCCATGCCGCCACCGCCATCGCCGAGGGGTTTCGGGCGGAGGGCAAGCATGTCCTGCTGCTCATGGATTCGGTGACTCGCTTTGCCCGTGCGCTGCGGGAGATCGGGCTGGCGTCGGGCGAGCCGCCGGTGCGGCGGGGCTTTCCGCCCTCCGTCTTTGCCGAACTGCCGCGGCTGTTCGAGCGGACGGGTTGCGACGCGCATGGCGCGATTACCGGCATCTATACCGTGTTGCTGGAGGATGAGGAGGATGATCCGGTCGGCGAGGAAGTGCGCTCGCTGCTCGACGGCCATGTCATATTGTCACGCAAGCTGGCGGCGCGCGGTCATTATCCGGCGATTGACGTGCTTGTGAGCCAGAGCCGGTTGATGGGGCAGTTGGTCGGGGATGGCGAACGGCGCGCCGCTTTGTCTTTCCGCGCGATGCTGGCGAAGCTGAACGAGATCGAATTGCTGTTGCAGGTGGGCGATTACAAGCCCGGCCAGGATGCGCTGGCCGACCGCGCCATCGCCCGGCGCGACGAACTGGACGGGTTTTTACGGCAGCCGACCCATGAGGCGGTGCCGATGGTGATGACCCGCACCTTGTTGAGGGGATTTGAAGCATGAGCGACAATGTAATCGACGGACTGAAGACCATATTGCGCCTGCGCCGCCGCGACCTGGACCGATGCGAGCGGGAGGTGGCGCAGGCGCGGGCGCAAGTGGCAGCGGCACAGGCGCAGGAGGATGCTGCGACACATGCCTGTTCCCGCGCCCTTTCCACCTGTGAGCAGGCAGTGGCACAGCAGGCGAAACAGCCGTGCGATCCGCTGGTGCGGCTGCATGCCCATGCGACCCAGGCCAGGGCGGAGGCCGCACGGCAGCTGCGCGCGCAGGCCCGCGCCACGCTGGAGGAGGCGCGGCAGCTGGCCGATCAGCTGAAGCGCGAATGGCTGCGGGCGCAGGCGCGGCATGATGCGATCCTCGGCGAACTGGAACGTGCGATGCGGCAGTGGAAGCGGCAGATCGCGCGGCGGGCAGAGGATGATGTGCCCCCCATGCCGAAGGTGGCGTTGGCATGAGCGCCCCGATCCAGACGGTTACGCAGCCGGGCGCGCTGCAATCCCCTGATCGGCAGGTGGCGCAGGGGTGCCCCGACAGCGAGGCGGCCGACCGTTTTCGCGACGCACTGGCGCGCAAGGGCAAGGGCAAGGATAGCCGCCCGGCATCGGCCAAACCGCAGAAAACGGCGGAAGATGGTCCGCAATCGACACCATCCCCGGCCCAATCGCCGCTGGTGCCCCTGCCCTTTCGCGAGCGGCCAGCCAGCAAAAAGCAGGATGAGGCCGGCGGGCAGGATGGCCGGGGTGGCGCGGCGGCGGCGGCACCGGTCGTGACGCAGGATGTGCCCGCCGCTGCCATGCCCAGTGCCGCGCCGGCAGCCGATGCCGGCCAGTTTGCGGCGTTCGTCGCCCGGCTCGATGCCGGTCTTGCGCCATCGGCCCAGTCGCATCTGGCGCTGCCCGGCGACCAGTGGCGCGCGGATCAGGTGGTGATCGACAGCCAGGATGGCGGCCTGTCGGTCAATATCGACCTGGGCAGCCGCGGCGATGGCGAGCAGGAGACGCTGAAGCAATTACAGGCCCGGCTGCGCGCGCGCGGGATCGAGGCGACGGTGGACCGTATCTAGAGCGCTCTCCTAATCGCATCGCTCAGCTTCCTAATCGGATCGCTTAGGGCCTCTCCCGCCGTACCGGCCTAGTCTCCCAGCTTATCACGGGACGCGCAGGAGAATGGATATGGCCGGCACGATCGACACAGCCACCAGTAGCAATAGCGGCAATGGCAACTGGCTCGACACGCTGGGCAAGGAGATACAGGAGGGGCTTGGTTCGCTGGCGGAGACGCTGGGGCTGGACGGCATCGTCTCCGACTTCGACAAATTGCTGGCCAGTCCCTCGGTGCTGGATCGCTTCGCTTCCCCGCAGACACAGCCCCGACAGCAGGCGCGCGAGGCAGCGCCGGCCACGCCGCAAAGCTATACGGTGCGCAAGGGCGACACGCTGGGCGCGATCGCGGCGAAGACGGGGCATAGCGTAGAGGGGCTGGCGAAGCTCAACCATCTGGCCGATCCGAACAAGCTCGCGATCGGGCAGGATTTGAAGCTGGGCGTAGTGAAAACCGGGCGGCTGCAACCGCAGGTCGCCACGCAGGCCAAGCCGACTGATGCCCTGGTCGCGACTGCGACCACATCCGCGTCGGGCCTGTCGCAGAAGGGCATGGATTTCATTTACAATCATGAGGCACAGGCGGGCGTCAGCAACCATCTGCACTGGCCCAAGGCCGGCAGCGGCGTGACGCTGGGGCCGGGTTACGACATGAAGGGGCGCGATGCCGCGACGATCGAGCGGGATCTGACCGCAATCGGTGTCGATCCGGCGGCCGCGCGCAAGGCGGGCGAAGGCGCGGGTCTGACCGGCAGCGCCGCGCGCGACTTTGCCGCCGCGAACAAGGGGCTGATCTCGCTGTCCGCGACACAGGAGAAGGCGTTACTGCGCCAGACCGTCGAACCCTATGCCGCCAAGGTGCGCGACCTGATCAAGGTGCCGGTGACGCAGAGCCAGTTCGATGCGATGACCAGCCTTGCCTATAATATCGGTACCGGGAAGGATGGTTTTGCCGGATCGACCGCGCTGGCCCGGCTGAACGCAGGCGATGCCAAGGGCGCGGCCGAGGCGATGACATGGTGGAACAAGTCGGAAGGCCAGGTGTCGCAAGGCCTGATCAACCGCCGTGCCGATGAAGTGACATTGTTCAACGCGCCGGGCGCTGCGCTGGCGACGCCGGCCGAGGCGGTGGAGGACAAGCCGGCAGCCGCATCCACCGGCACCAGTCCCGATGCGCTGGCCGCGACGATCGCGACAAAAGGCGATGCGCAGGCCAAGGCCGATCTGGCTGCGGGCAAGAAAGTGGTGGTCGCGCTGCGCACCGACACGGATACCGGCGCCAATGGCGGCAAGGGCGTCTATGACGACCAGATCGCCGTGGTGTGGAAAGATGATGCCGGCCGCTATCAGGCGAAGGTTTTCGACGGCAATACCGAGCCATCGGGCCAATATGGCTGGGACGGTCCCAAGGCATCGCGCGGATCGCATACCGACATGAACGGCGACGGGAAGATGGATCTGGGCCGATTGCAAGCCGGGACGATCCGCTACACCCAGCAGGCGGGCAATTTCCTGGGCAACACCTTCTTTCGGGCGACGCAGACACAGGTGGCGGAGCGCGATACCAATCAGGATGGGCGCTTCACCGCCGCCGATGCCAACCGGATCGACAGCAAGGGCGCGGGCACCAGCATGTTGATCCATCAGGGCGGCGCGACCAATACATGGTCGGCGGGTTGCCAGACGCTGCCCAAGGCGCAGTTCAACGATTTCATGGCCGCGCTTGGCGGGCAGCAGGCGTTCAGCTACGTTCTGGTCAATGCACGCTAGACACTCGATCCTCCTGCCCATCGCGCTGACGCTCGCGGCCTGCGGTAGCGGTCCATCCAGCGCGAATGAGCAGGCCGATGCCGCTCTCCCTGCCCCTGCAACGAACGCGGCCCCGCCACTGGACCCGGCGGCATCGCGGATCGACTTCGCGACGATGGCAGGCCGATGGAAAGTGGTGGGCGTCGCGGTGCCGGAAGGGGGCGTGCAGGCGCTGGTAAAGGATGATCCGGCCTATATGGGCCGGCTGCTCGACATCTCGGCGGAACGGTTGATGTGGGTCGGTGGAAAGGATATCGCCGGTGCGACGCTGTCCGACCAGTGCGACGGCCCGGTAACGGCGCGGCAGACCGGCGCGGCGGCGCAGGATTATGCGCAACAATTCGCCGCCCAGACCAAAGCTCTCCATATCGATCGGCCCGATCCCCACGCCGTCGAATGTGACGATGGACAATGGGGGCCAGAAGCGTCCGGCGGCGCGATCATCCTGTCCGCACCGGACGGGCGCATCGCGATGAGCTGGTATGACGGTGCGATGCTGTTGCTGGCGAAAATATAACGGGCGCGCGCAGGACGGGCCAAAAGGAGACAGGCAGGTTAACGGTCGAAAACACGTAATGACTGCCTTTCAGCAGATAGCCATGCAACAGCCCGGCAACGCGCGAACGTCAGCGGGACTGTCGCTCAGTCGGCTGATCTGACCGTCAGGTCGGCATGCAGTGGCGGGGTAGCGATCCCTGCGTCACGCTTCGCTGCCCGCACATCCCCTGCCACGATAGCAGACTGCCGGATACGAACATCCGGTCGAATATCAAGGTGCGGGCGGTCGCTTTCTTCGCGTGACCTTCGGCCGCTACCAGCGCAGCAGCCCGATCAATTCCTGCCGCCACGGCCAGAGCAGGATCGCGTTGAGCAACAGGGTCACGATCCCGAACGCATATTCGACGACGCCGGGATCGAGCACGAAATTCCAATAGCCGATCACGATGTTGAGCGGCACGCAGGCGAGCGCTGCCGGCAACACCGCCCGGTTCGCCAGTATCAGCAGCGCGGCAACCACCTCCATCACCTTGATCCAAGCGAACAGGCCGGAATGGATCAATGCCAGGGTGAATTCCTGCGCCAGCGCCGTATTGCCGAGCGGCTGAAGATCGAAGGGAGTGAAATATTCCACCCCCGAAAAGAGAAACCAGCCGCCGAAGATGATCCGAGCGGCAGTGAAGGCCCCACCGGTTCCGTGACCTTGCGCGTCAAGGGCGATCATGCTCAGAAGCCCGCAGGCGCGGCGTCGAGCAGGATCGTCTTGGTTTCCAGATAGGGATACAGTCCCTCCACCCCGCCTTCACGGCCGATACCCGACTGTTTGAACCCGCCAAAGGGCAGGCCAAATTCCAGCTTCATGCCATTCTGTCCGAAACCACCCGCGCGGATGCGCCGGCCGATGCGATAGGCGGCGTCGGCGTCATTGGTCAGCACCGACCCGTTGAGGCCAAAGGCACTGTCATTGGCGATACGGATCGCATCCTCCTCATCCTCCGCCGGGATCAGGCAGAGCACCGGGCCGAAAATCTCCTCCTGCGCGATGCGGCTGCTATTATCGACATTGGCGAACAGGGTCGGCTCGATGAAATAGCCCTTGTTCATGTGCGCAGGCCGATTGCCGCCGGTGACAAGGTCAGCGCTCTCGCGACCCAACGCGATATACTCCTCTACCCGTTCCAGCTGGCGCTTCATCGCCACCGGGCCGAGTTGCGTGTCCGCTGCGTCGCTATGGCCGATACGGATACCCTGCATGACCTTGGCGATGGCATCAGCCAGTTCGTCATGCCGATGCTTCGGCACGATCGCGCGGCTCAACATCGCGCAGACCTGCCCGCTCATGATGGTGATGGTGTTGCCCAGGATCGCGGCGGCGACCTCGATCGGAAAGTCGTCACGCACGATCGCCGCCGACTTGCCGCCCAGTTCCAGCGTGCAGCGCGCCACACGACCCGCGCAGACTTCGCCGATCCGCTTGCCCGCCAAAGTCGATCCGGTAAACGTCACCTTGTCGATGCCGGAATTGCGCACCAGATGATCGGATGCGTCCCGCCCGGCCGCAACCAGATTGACCACGCCCGCCGGCACACCGGCCGCTTCCGCCGCTTCGGCCATGATATAGGCTTCCAGCGGGGTTTCGGGCGAGGGCTTCATGATGACGGTGCAGCCGGCAACCAGCGCATAGGCGACCTTGGCCGACATGATGCCATAGGGCGCGTTCCACGGCGCGATCGCTGCGACCACGCCGGCGGGCTCCTGCACCACGATCGCGGTATCGACCATGTGCGAGGGGCGCCGCTCCACGAAAGGATAGCTGTCGGCATAGCCGGCGATCGCCATCAGCGTCGCGGTGGCGCCGCCGGTCATGACCGGTGCGAAGCTGGCGAGGCCACCCACCTGCGCGGTCCAGGCCGCCGCCAGTTCGGGCGCGCGTTTTTCCAGTTCCGCGCCCATGCGACGGACAATTGCACCCCGCTCGACCGGCGCCATGGTCGACCACGGCCCTTCATCGAACGCCTTGCGCGCGGCGGCGACGGAGCGGTCCATGTCTGCTTCCGTCCCGTCGGCGACGCGGGCGACGACCTCTTCGCTGTTGGGCGACACGATCTCGATCACGCCATCGCCCGTCGAATCGATCCAGGCGCCACCGATGAACAGCTTGTCGGGATGGGCGATGCGGACGGCGTCTGGGGTCATGGTCTATCCTCTTCTGCTTGTCGCCGCCGCGCCCTTGCTGGACATGCGGCTGGCTTGAATCACCATCGCACCATAACGAACGTTATTATTATTGCAACGGGTCAATCGACGCGAAAGCCCGACACCATCGCCTCCAGCCCCAGCGCGAAACTCTCGTCAAAACCGATCATCTCGGCCAGATGATCGTGCATCGCCTCGCTCTGTTCGTAGACCGCCCAGCCCAGCACCAGCGCGTTGATCGAGGCAAGGCAACTGAGCGCGTACGCACGCGACAGGCCCTGCGCCATCAGCGGTGCAGCCAGCAGGTCGCCTGCCATCGCCGCCGTATCCGGCGCAGGCCGTGCCGTCGCGCAGAGCAGCGCCGATCCCTGATGACTGAGCAATGCGCGCCGCAGCGCAGCGCCATAGTCGATCAGCCATCGACGCCAATCCTTCGCCGTCCCCGCACCCGCCGCCGCCAGCGCGCGTGCATGAAAACTTTGCGCCATCGCGCGCATCAGCACCGTCTTTGACGGAAAATGCCAATAGAGCGCCGACGCCTGCACCCCCAGACGCGCCGCGATCGCGCGCATGTTGAGCGCGCCCAGCCCTTGTTCGTCGACCAGCGTCAGCGCCGCTTCGACAATCTCTTCCTGTCTGATCTTCACCCTCCTCTCTTGCCCCATGGCGCGCATCTTGACAATTGAACAACGTTCATTGAACATTGTTCAATAATGAGGGAGAGTCGAAATGGCCTATGTGCGCAATGCCTGGTATGTCGCCGCCTGGGAGCAGGATCTGCAACCGGACAAGCCGCAGGGCGTAACGATATTAAGCGAGCCGATCGTGATCTGGCGGGCAGACGGCCGGCTGGTCGCGTTCGAGGACCGTTGCGTGCATCGGCTGGCACCGCTGTCGCTTGGTCGTTGCGAAGGCGCGCGGCTGCGTTGCATGTATCATGGCCTGCTGTTCGATGCGGATGGCGCGGTGGTGCAGATACCGGGACAGGACATGATCCCGCCGCAGGCCCGCCTGCGCAGCTATCCCGTCGAACTGCGCCATAGCTGGGTCTGGGTCTGGATGGGCGACCCGGCCCTTGCCGATCCGGCATTGATTCCGCCGGCGGTCGGCTTCGACGATCCGGACTATATATTGGGCCGTGGCTTCCTCGACTATGCGGCCGAAGCGCGGCTCATCAACGACAATCTGCTCGACTTCAGCCATCTGAGCTATGTCCATGCTGAGAGCTTCGGCGCCGGCCCCGAATTTGCGGACGAACGCCCGCGCCTCACGCCGCTGGAGCGCGGGGTGCGGTTCGAGCGCTGGGTGGTCGGCACCCACGGTCCCGGCCGGCGCAAGAGCGATGCCCTGATCGACAGCTGGCAAAGCTATGATTTCCTGCTGCCCGGTATATTGCTGATGTGGAGCGGCAGCTTCTCAGCCGGCACGGCCGAACGGTGCGGCTTCGCAAAGCCCGACTATGCCGATGCCGTCGGCGCCGTCACCTTCACCAGTCAGGCGGTGACTCCGACCGGCGACACGACGGCGCGCTATTTCTTTTCCTGGGGGCCGCATCGCGCCCATGGCGACGAAGCCATGCGCGACATGCTAATGACGCTCGCCGATCGCGCCTTTACCGAGGACAAGGTCATGATCGAGGCGCAGCAGCGCGTGATCGACCGGACGCCGGCGCCACGCATCATGCCCACAGTCCATGATCGCGGCGTCACCCTGTTCAACCGGCTGGTCGAACGCCTTGCGCGAGCCGAAACAGACGAAGCGGAAGCGGCATAATGAAAAAGGCTCGCCCGCGCATGGCGGACGAGCCTTCCCCCTTCCCTACAGGAACTTTTAGAAGCTCTTTTTGGCCGTGACCGTCCATTCGCGCGGGCGACCGACGGTGCCGGTCACGACGCCGAAGGTGCCGACATTTTCCGCCACGCCATTATAGTAGAATTTGTCGAAGACATTGGTGACGCCGGCGCTGAGCGACCAGTCCTTGTCCGGCGCCTGATAGGTCAGCCGCGCATTCACCAGGCTGGGCGCATCGATCAGATTATAGGGGTTGTTGACCGAATTATAATAGAAGTTGGAGCGCCAGGACCAGTCGATCCGTGGCGTCAGCGTACCGTTGCCGCCGAGGTCCGCTTCATATTGTACGCCAGCCGACAGCTGCCATTTGCTGATGAAGGGTGCAATCATGTCCTTCGTCACCAGGGTCGCGGGATTGGTGATCTTCTTATAGTCGAAGTCCAGATAGCCGACCGACGCATCGAACGACAGGCCATCCGCCGGACGAACCTGCGCCTCCAATTCCCAGCCGAAGACGTTGGCATCGCCGGCGTTTGACGGCACCGAGCAGGACAGGACGACGCTTTCCGGGCACTGATAGCGGACCAGCTGCATGTCATTATATTTGTTGAGGAATACTGCACCGTTCAGGCGCAGCATGCGGCTGAACAAGTCCGCCTTGAAGCCGGCTTCATAGGTGGTCAGCTTTTCCGGGCCAAAGCTCTGAACCTGATCGGGCGCAGACGGGCGCGGGTTGATGCCGCCCCCCTTGAAGCCGGTCGACAACTGCGCATAGGTCATGAGTTCGCTCGACCAGCGATAATTGACGCCGATACGGTAATCGAGCCGGTTGCCGCTGAATGTGCCGGTCAAACCGTCCAGCCCGACCAGCAGGAAATTGGGCGTGAAGAAGGCGCCGCTCGGTAATGTCCCGTCCACATTGCGGCGGGAGTATCTATAGGTCTTCTTATCGTCGGTGTAGCGGAGGCCGCCGATGATGTTGAACGCTTCGGTGACATGGAACTCGCCATGGGCGAAGGCCGAGATGCTGCGATTCTTGATGACATCGTCCGACATGAAATCGAACAGCAGAGTCGGGATCTGGCTGCGCCCTTTGATCGTGTCGGTTGCCTTATAATAGAAGCCACCAACCGTCAGATCGACCTTATCGTTGAAATTGGCACTGAGGCGCAGTTCCTGCGTAAACTGCTCATGGCCATAGGTGAATTGCTGCAACAAGATGGCAAGCGGCGATCCATCGACGTCGATCGCGCTGGTCCCGTCCGCGCTGCGATAGCCGGTGATCGACTTCAACTTCAGCGCGTCGGACAGGTCATAGTCGATCGTGCCGGACACACCCCAGGCCTTGACCGTGCTGGTCGGGCTGGCCGTAAAGCCGCCCGGCGCGATCTGGGTCGGGATGCCGAACACGGTCGTGTAATTGCCGCCCGTGCCATAGGTGGCGTAGGAGGTGTAGCTTTTCGATCCGGTCAGGAAACGGCTGTCGAACGGGATGCCTGCGGTCGCGTCGCCCGCGACATAGCTGCGCACCGCCGGATTGTCGGCATAGAGCAATTTGGTCGCGACGACCTCGCTATTATCCTTGGACACATCGGCGACGATGTTGATTTCCAGCGGCGACCCGGCCGGCGCATAACGCAGGGCTGCACGCAGGCCCATCACGTCGATGCCGCCTTCCGTGCCAGTCTGACAATTCTTGTTGCCGCTGCTGGCCGGTATGCCCGACGTCGGATTGACGCAGCCATAGTCGAGCAGCTTCATATAGCCGTCGACATTTTTCGACACGCCCGACACGCGCAGGAACAGGTCGTCGGTCAGCGGGATATTGGCGCTGCCACGCAGTTCCAGCCGATCGAACCGGCCATAGGTCGCCTCGACAAAGCCGCCCGGCGTGGAGTCCGGCTTCTTGCTGAACAGCTTCACCGCGCCGCCCACGCTGTTCTTGCCGGCCAGCGTGCCCTGCGGCCCGCGCAGCACCTCGACCCGCTCCAGGTCGGTCAGGTCCATCACCGCGCCGAAGGTGGTGCCATAGTAAATGTCGTCGATATAGATGCCGACGCCCGGCTCCAGCGCAAAGCTGGCATCCAGCTGGCCGACGCCGCGGATGAAGGCTGCCACGGCATTGCCCTGGATGCTGGTCGCCGGCGCCAACGCGACGTTGGGCGCGAACTGGCCCAGATCGGTGACGCTGGTCTGGCTGCGCGCCGCCAGCGTGTCGGCCGACACGGCCGTGATCGCGATCGGGGTATCCTGAAGATTTTGCGCACGAAACTGGGCGGTCACGATGATATCGGCGCTATTGGCCTGATCCGCCGCCTGCTGTTCCGGTGCGGTGGCGTCCTGCGCCAGCGCCGGTGCGGCTATCATCGCACTGGCCAGCGCCAGCATCGCCACATGGCCCCGAAATGCGCACTTCCCGTTGGACATGATCTCTTCCTCCCTCTTCTGATCGGCCGCAGGCATGGAAGGGGTGACACCGGACCCGCGTGGTCGGGTTCCGGTCGGGGGCGGCGCCGATGCACCTGCCTTATCCTGTCATCCTCTCACCCGTGCCGAAGGCCGGTTCTGCTTCGCAGTCCTTGTTGGAGAGAACGGACCTTCGGCCCGCCCCTCTCCCGTCAATCAATAACGATCGTTAGTATTTTGTCAAGCGACCTGTCGGGCTTTCGCCGTTGCCAGTTGCGCCGCCGATACCCAGGCACCATGCACCTGCGCCCGCATCGGCAACGGCATCGGCACGCGCGCGATCGGACCAGTCGCAATCGCGCCTGCATCCACCACCCACAGTTCCGACTGGAAAGCCGCCTCACCCGCCTGCCGGTCCACGACCATCAACAACCATCCATCATGATCGCCCTGCGTCGAGGGCACATGCACCGGCTCGCTGATCGCCATGCCGAACTCCAGCCCCATCATGTCGATGCGGCCATTGCCCGGCTCGATCTGCAACAGGGCGTTGAAGGCAAAGCCGACCGGCCCGCCCGGCAGCGGCGGACCGCCCTGCGGGTTCATCGACAGATACCAGGTCGACCGATATGGCCGCCCCTGATCGGCGTCGCGCAATCGGGGCATGTCACCGGGCGGGCCGACGACCCGTTCCTCATAGCCCTCACCTTCCTTCGACAGATCGAAGGTCCAGCGGGTGAGGCCGCCCTGGATATCGCGCTGGTCGCGCTGCACACCGCCAGCTTCGCGCATGAAGCCAAAGGCATTGGTATCCGACAGGCAGAGGTCGAGGTGGATCAGCCCGCCCTCCTCAAAGGCGTTGACCAGATGGAAGGCGGAAATGCCCGGCCGTCCCTTGAACCAGCGCATCTCCTCTACCTTGCCATAGCGCGGCATGATGCCGACCCAGCTCTCCAGATCCTGCTGATGCGCCCAATGCGCCCCACCCGCCTTGAGCCGGTCGAGATCGGCTATGGTCGGAAAGATCGGGAAGATCGCGTAATTCTCCGTGATCGCGAAATCATGGATGGTCGAACAATAAGGCTGATCGAACCATTGTTCGCTGATCAGATTACCGTCCCGATCGGCGATGGCATAGGCGATCTTCGTCGAGCAGACCCCGTCCGCTTCATAGCCGAAGAAGAACATCTCGCCCGTCTGCGGATCGACGCGCGGATGGGCGGTGAAGGTCTGCGACGTGAAGGCGCCATGATAATCCCAGCGGCCGATCGTCTCCAACGTATCGGGATCGACTTCATAGCCAAGGCCATCCTCCTTGGTCATGAACAGCCGCCCGCCATGCCAGACCGGCGTGGTATTGGCGACAGTACGGTCCCGTCCGGCCACGACGGGATCGTCGGTGAAGGGATTGCGATACTGGCCGAACAATGCGCGCCGCGCGCCCTTCTCCAGCGCGTAGCGCTCGGTTTCGACATAGCGGATCGCATAGTCGACCTTGCCGTCATGGATGGCGAATTTCGCGACCATGCCGTCGCCCGACAGCACGATGTCGTCGGCGAACATCGGCGGATGGGCAGGGTCGGGTACCGCACGGAAGAAGGCGCCGTCAATCTCGGCCGGTATCGTGCCGATCACGTCCAGGTTGCGGGCGGACCATTCGATGCCGACGGGGGTGTTCAGCCCGACGAAATGGATGGTCTGGGGATAGGCTGGCATTGCGTCCAAGCTCCTCTCTTATCTCGACTCATAGTAACAATCGTTATGATTGTTGCAAGAAGAGAGTAAGGGGTGAGCCGCTATTTCAGGTGCATCGGCAGGCCCGCCGCCATGAACACCGCCTCATCCACGCAAGCGGCCACGGCCTGATTGACGATCCCGGCGACATCACGAAAGCGACGCGCCAGCGCGTTATCCGGCACGATGCCCAGCCCGACCTCGTTCGCGACAAGGATCACCGGCCCCTGCGCCTCGCCGAGCGCCGCCACCAGCGCCCCGGTCGCAGCATCGATATCCCGATCCGCCAGCATCAGGTTGGAGGCCCATAAGGTCAGGCAGTCGATCAACAATACGCGATCCGCCCGCGCCTCCGCCCGCACCACTGCCGCCAGATCGAACGGTTCCTCGATCGTGCGCCAGCGCGGCCCGCGCTCCTCACGATGCCGGGCAATTCTGCTGTCCATCTCGTTGTCTAATGCTTGCGCAGTAGCGACGAACACAAACGCGCCCGGCAAGGTTTCTGCGCGGCTCAGCGCGTAGCGGCTCTTGCCCGACCGCGCCCCACCCAACACAAACAACAGGCTCATGACAGTCTCCATGCAGATAATCCTACCACCAGCCCCAGCAGCAGGCAGGCCCGCACATAGAGGCGCAAGGCCGCATCGACATCAGCCGCCTTCAGGTCATGACGACCCGACCCGATCCACGGCTTGTCCTGCGCCACCCCATCATAGGCGATCGGCCCGGCGAGCGAGAGATGCAGCGCGCCAGCCATCGCCGCCTCCGGCCACCCCGCATTAGGTGAAGCATGACGACGGGCATCGCGCAGCATGATGTACCAGCCCCCCGCGCCTGCGAGACAGAGCAGCAGGCCAGACATACGCGCGGGAATGAGGTTGAGCAGATCGTCCAGCCGCGCCGCCACCCAGCCGAAGGCGCGCCAGCGCGGCTCGCGATGGCCGATCAGGCTATCGGCGGTATTGATCGCCTTATAGGCCCAAAGCCCCGGCAATCCGCCCAGCATCAGCCAGAAAAGTGGCGCCACCACCCCGTCGCAAAAACTCTCGGCCAAGCTCTCGATCGCCGCCCGCACTACGCCCGCTTCGTCCAGCCGCTCGGTATCGCGCCCTACGATCATGCCGACCGCCACCCGCGCATCAACGATCCGGCCATCGCGCAATGGCGCCACGACCGCACGGACATGGCGATAGAGACTGCCCGCCGCCATGCCCGGCACCGCCAACAGGGTGATGCCGATCCAGGCCCAACGCCCCACGACCAGCCGCAACCCTTGCTCCAGCAACAGCCCACCGCCGATGGCAAGCAATAGCAGCAGCAGAACGCAACCGATGCCGGCGAGCCTGCGCAACGCCCCGGCTCTTTCCGGTCGATTCCATGTCTTTTCACACCACAGGATGATCGCAGCGAAGGCCCCCACCGGATGGCCGATCCGGCGATGCAGCGCATCGGGCCAGCCAATCGCCGCCTCGATCGCCAGCGCCAACACCGCCACCGGTTCAGCCATGAGCCAGCGTCCTGTCGAGCCGGGCAAGGCCATCGGCCCCTTGCGGCAATCCGATCCGCAGCCAATGCGCATTCTCATCGAATGGGCGGGTCAGGATTGCCCCTCGCGCCAGTCGCTCGAACAGGGCCATCGCATCCTCCGTCTCGATCAGCCGAAACAAGGGACAGGCACCTTGCGGATTCAGCCCATGGACGCGCAGCACAGCATCCAGCGCTAAGGCCTGTTGGACGAGATGCCCCCGCATCGCGTCAATCCATCCTCGATCGGCATAGGCGGCGGCCCCGATCACGAGCGCCGCCGTTGAAAGCGGCCAACTCCCCAGCCGCTCACGGAAGCGCACGACGATGGAACGCGGCCCGATCACGAAACCCAGCCGCAGGCCCGCCAGACCGAAGAATTTTCCGAGGGAGCGGAACAGGATCAGCCGCTGCGCATCATCGACGCGATGCGCCATGCTGCCATCGGGTTGGCAATCGGCATAGGCCTCGTCCAGCACCAGCCAGCCGCCGCTATCCGTCTGTCGTTGCAGCAGCGCGTCCAGCATCGGCCGGCCCAGCAATCGGCCGTCGGGATTATTGGGGTTGGCGAGCAGCAATATCTTGCCAGCCGGATCATCCTGGCCTGGCACAAAGGCCCGGCTATCAGGCCGAATATCACGATGGGTGCGATAGCAGGCCGCGCCGTGGAGCAGTTCGCCGGGCAACAATTCGCCCAGCAACCGTAATCCCGCTTCGCTGCCGGGCAGAGCGCAAAGATGGGCCGGATCGACACCGAAATGCGCCGCTGCGCTATGCTCCAGCGCCGCCAGTTGCGCATCGCCCGGCAGCGCCCGCCAGTCGAAGGCCGGCGCCTTTTCCACCGGCCAGCTGTCGGGATTGATCCCGGTCGACAAGTCCATCCACGGTGCATCCGCGTCGCCGAAGATATGCCGCGCCGCGTCCAGCTTGCCGCCATGGAAGGTCCAGTCGGTCATGCGGTATGGGCCAGGATCAGCATGGCCAGCAACAGCCCGCTTTCGACCAGTTCGATGCCCGCGCCATGGCCGTCGCCGGATATGCCGCCGATGCGCGACAACAGCCACCAATGCC
Organism: Sphingobium sp. WCS2017Hpa-17; assembly: GCF_031843765.1. Classification (NCBI taxonomy): domain Bacteria; kingdom Pseudomonadati; phylum Pseudomonadota; class Alphaproteobacteria; order Sphingomonadales; family Sphingobiaceae; genus Sphingobium; species Sphingobium sp. WCS2017Hpa-17. The sequence continues at coordinate 142,247 of NZ_JAVTIV010000002.1, read as the reverse complement.
AAAGGCCGATCAGCGGTAGCGCGCAGAGCAAGGCGGGGAACCACCATGCGGCCAACAGCAGCAGCCCCGCCCATATTGCCAGATCGACCGGCCGGACCGCATGGCGAAAGCGCGCACCCAATCCTTCATGCAGCGGCGGCAGATAACGACTCCACCATAAGGGACCGATCCGCGCGGCGAAGGGGATAAAGAGCAGGCCACCCATCGCGCCAGCCTCGATCAGGCCATGCAATAATATCAGCTTGGCGATCAGTTGCAGCGCCACCGCCGTCACGCCCATCGCCCCGACATGCGGATCGGCCAGCACCGCCAGCAGCCGGTCGCGTCCCTTGTGCGCGGCAGCGGTCGCATCGGCCAGGTCCGCCAACCCATCCAGATGCAGCGCCCCCGTCACCCAGACCCATGCCAGCAGCGCCAACAGCGCTCCGGTCCATGAATCCATTCGGCTGCCACCCCAGGCTGCCCCGCCAATAATTGCGCCGACCACCAGTCCCGCTGCCGGGAACCAGCGGATCGCGGCCGCAAAATCCGCGTCATCTGCCGCAACCCGTGGCAGCGGCAGGCGGGTCAGGAATTGCAGGGCAAGGATGCAGCCCTTCATGCCGCCAGCCCGACAATCTGCGCAAAAGGTCGCTCACCCGGCCAAAGCCGTACTGTCAAGCATGAGGCATAGGGCAGGTCGAACGCCCACAGTTGACGCTGATCGAAACCACAAAGCAGTGCCAACGCTGCTCGCATCGCGCCGCCATGGGTCACGACCAGGGTCGGCTCCGGCGGCAACGCTCCCAACGCCGCATAGACACGCGCTCTTAGCGCAGACCAACGCTCGCCACCGGGTGGCGGACAGGTATCGGGATCGGCATGGAAATCCGCCAGTGCAGCGGCATCCAGAGCCGCCGGATCGACGCCATCCCAAGCACCGAAATCCAGTTCGCGCCAACGTGAGTCGATCTGTGGCACGATATGCCGTGACGCAGCGATAGCCTCCGCAGGCACCCGAGCACGCAACAGGTCGGAGGCGACGATTGCCCCCACATTCAGCGCGGCGGCCCGCGCAACGCAGGCCGCTGTGCCCGCCTCCGTCGCGGGCCAGTCTGCATGCCCCAACAGTCGCCCGGTAATGGCAGGCGCCCCATGCCGCATCAGGTGGAGCAGCCTGCCCGTCATCAACCCTCCGACACGCCCGCATCGGAGAAGGTTGCCATCTGGTCATGCGCGGCCAGCGCGGACCGGATCACCGCCGCCGCCACCGCGCCGCCGCTCCCCTCGCCCAGTCGCATGTCCAGATCGAGCAGCGGCCGCAATTGCAGTCGGTCCAGCAAACGCCCATGCGCCGCTTCGGCGGAACGATGGCCGGCCACGATATGATCGGTGATAGCCGGCACTGCCGCCGCCATCGGTGCGAGTGCGGCGGCGCAGATGAAGCCGTCCAGCACTACCGGCACATGATGATGCCGCGCCGCCAGCATGGCCCCGGCGATCGCCACAATCTCCCGCCCGCCGACCCGCCGCAACGTCTCGAATGGCGTCAGCGGCGCTTCGGCATGGCAAGCCATCGCCAGTTCGACCACTTGCCGCTTCACCTCCAGACCATGGCCGTCTACGCCCGTCCCGACGCCCACCCAGTCCACCGCCGTCCCACCGAAACTGCGCTGGCACAGGGCCGCCGCCGCAGTCGTATTACCGATCCCCATTTCGCCCAGCAGCAGCAGGTCCAGCCCCGGATCGACCGCCTCCGCCCCGATATTGAGGGCGGTCAGGCAGTCAGCCTCGCTCATTGCCGGTTCGACCGTGAAGTCCGCGGTCGGCTGGTCGAGCGCGATCGGCACCACCCGCAGGTCCAGTCCGGCCGCGCCTGCCAGTGCATTGATCGCCGCCCCGCCACGGGCGAAATTGGCGACCATCTGCGCTGTCACTTCCGGCGGGAAGGCGCTGATGCCATGGCGGGTCACGCCATGATTGCCGGCAAAGATCACTGCCCGACCACGATCAATGCGGGGGCGTGCCCGCCGCTGCCAGCCGGCCATGAAGATGGCAATCTCCTCCAGCCGGCCGAGCGATCCGGCCGGCTTGGTCAGTTGCGCCTGCCGCGCCGCAGCCGCCGCCCGGCAGGACGGGTCGGCAGCAGGCAAGGATGCGAGAGCGGCATCGAACGCCGCGACGGTCGGAAACAGGCTCATGTCGCGACGAATCCCGGCGGCGGGGTCCGCACGATAAAATGCCCCTTCACCCCCTGCGGCCAGTCGGCATAGCGCACCTGCCCATGGTCGCTGGCGGCATGATGGACGGCATAGTCCAGGATCGCGCGCGCCGCCTCCTCGTCCGGGGTGAAGCGGCCCAGCACATAGCCGATCTTGCCCGGCGCCCGCAGATGCACGGTGCAATGGTCGGAACAGGCGAAGAGGCAGGGCATATCCTGCACTGCTACCCCGTCATAGCGGTCCGAGCCAGCCTTGATCCGGCGCAACGCCTGTGCCAGCCGGGCGCCGCCGCGCACGCCGTCTGCATCCTCCCGCGCCTGCGGCGAATGGCGGCAACTGCTGCACACCACCACCGCCGGCCCATCCTCGACCGGGCGCAACATGGTCAGGCGACCGCCTGTCCGCGCGCCGCGCCGCGCAGCAGGCCGCTGCGGTCGACCAGATGCTGCAACAGCAGCAGCCCGGCCAGGATCATGGCATAGCGGCCGAACTGCCGCGCCAGGATATTCGGCGCAAAAGCGGCCCAGCCGGAACCGAGCAGGAAGGCACCACCCAGCACGACCAGCTTGAACGCGACGAACGCCACGCCATAAGCCGCCGCCAGCCGCAACGCGGGATGCGCGCCGGCCAATCGACCCGCCACGCCATCCGCCCCCAACAGCGCCGCGATCGCCGCCAGCGCCATCGTTACGGCCCAGACGCTGTTCTCGCCGGTCATCTCATAGCCGAGCAGGCAATAGCCCACCCCCTGCGATACCGCCCAGGCAGCGAGCATCAGGATGATCCCTTCCTGCCGCCGGACATGCAGCGCAGCGATGGCGGCCAGCGCAGGAAAGGGCGTGGCGCAGGCCAGCGCCAGCGTCGTCACGGTGCTGGCCAGTGTCATCAGTCCCACCCATAGATGGCGGGCGGCGGCAGGGGATAGGCTCTGCATGGTCATTCGCTCCTTGTCATAGGGGTTGTCCGTCTGGATCAGAACCGCGCCCGCAGGCCGGCATGAATGCTGCGGCCCAACTGGCCGTAGCGGCGGGCCGTCTCATAATATTCGTCAAACAGATTTTCGACCCGACCGAACAGGGTCAGCTTGCCCAGCACCGGCATTTCGGCGCGGAGATCGACCAGCGTGTAGGCATCGTTCACGAACGGCGCGACGGTCGTGCTGGTGCGCGCCGTGTCCAGCGCCTTGCCCGACCAGCGGACCGCCACAGTCGTGCTGAGGCCGAAGGTCCAGTCGTAGCGCAGCGTGCCATTGGCGGCATGGCGCGGACGTCTGGCCAACTGGTTGCCAAAGTTGAGGCCGGGCGACCGGTCCTCCGCCGACACCCAGCTATAATTGCCGTCGATCGTCAACCGGCCGACATGGGCGACCCCGGCCAGTTCAAGCCCGTGCGCCTCGCTGCGCTGGACATTGGCATAATAGCCAAAGCGTGGCGTGGTCGTGCCCGGCGCGTAGCAGAGCGCAGGGCGGTTGGTGGTCGGGCAGCCATTATAGGTGATGAGATTGTCGGTGCTGCGATCGAACCAGGTCGCCGACAGGATCAAGGCATGGTCGAACAGATGTTGTTCGATGCCCGCATCCCAGCCATGCGATTTTTCCGGCACCAGCGCCGTGTTTCCATAGTCGCTGTAGAGCTGGTACAGGGTCGGCGCCTTGAATCCCTCGCCATAGCTGGCGCGCAGGATCATACTGTCCTTGGCCAGCGCCCAGGCCGCGCCCGCACCCAACACGGTGTTGCCGCCGAAGGTCGAATGATGATCGTAGCGCACGCCGCCATTGAGCGTCAGCCCGGACAGCGGCTCGACATTCAGTTGCGCATAGAGGCTGTCGATATCCGCCGAGCCATGGATCGTCGCATAGGCGGCCAGACTGTCGGAGGGCGAAGCGGTGCGCATCCGCTGCTCCTCCCGCTCCGCGCCAAAGGTCGCGGTCCAGCCCGGCGCGACCGTCAGCACACCCTGATATTCGTAGCGGTTCGTCTCGCCCTTGGCGGCGAAGCTCAATTGGCGCAGCTTGCGCGCGGGGTTGATATTGTCGCGCAGCGTCTCGCTGCGGCTGAAGGAGAGGCGATTGTGCAGTGCCCCGCCGAACAGGTCGGCATTGAGGCCGGCATAGCCGATCCATTCCTCGGTCTGCGAATATTCCGGGCTGTCCGGCACGCTGCCGGCACTGTCGATGTCCGTGCGCCCCTTGGCATAATAGCCGCGCACATCGACCGACACGCCCGGCGCCAGCGCAACGCCCAGCCGGCCGTTGAGTGTGCTATTGGTATAGCCGTCCTTCTCCTTGCCGCCGAAGCGCGGGCTGATCGCGGAAATGCCCTCCGTGGTGAAGCGGCTGCCGGCGAGTTGCCAGTCGATCGCCCCCTGCCGGCCGCCCAATCCGGCGCGGGCGCTGACGGTGTCGCGCGATCCCGCCTCGATATCGAAGCTGCCTTCGATCGGCTTTTCGGCCCGCGCGGTCACGACATTGACGACTCCGCCGATCGCCTGGCTGCCCCACAGGATGGATTGCGGACCGCGCAAAATCTCGATCCGGTCGATGTCGCCGGTCATCAGGGTGGCAAAATTATAGCCGCCACCGGTCGAGGACGGATCGGCCAGCTTGACGCCGTCGACCACCAGCACGGTCTGGTCCCCTTCCGCGCCGCGGATGCGGATCGACGTCGACGTGCCGTAGCCGCCATTGCGGGTGAAGCTGATGCCAGGCGTGCGGATCAGCAGATCCGACACCGTCAGCGCCTGCGCCGCGTCGATCGCAGCCTTGTCCAGCACGGTGACGCTCGACGCCACCTGCTCGATCGCCTGCGGCTGGCGCAGGGCGGTGACGATCACCTCGCTCGCATCGTCGGCCAGTGCCGGCGTGGACAGGCCGGCCAGAATGAAAAGTCCGCTCTTTGAAATCCAGTGCATGATAATCCCCCCAGTCATAGACAGGACCGGGCGGACGCGACGCGACAGCGATGCCGAACGCCAGCGCGCACGACATCCCCGCCGTGCGAATCCGCACGGTCAGCTTGTCGTTGCGCGAGGATATCCTCGTTCGACCGGCGCACCCTGTCCGGACGAAGAACGACCGCGACAGGCAGGTCTCCTGGCTTGCGGGTCCATGCCGTTTCGAAGCGCCTTCTCGGGATACGCATCCCAATGGCCTGTGCCTCGATGGCTCGCCGCTCACAGTTGCAGGGGCAGCCGGGGTCTTGAACCCCGTTCCCTTTTGATCCCCTTGCGGGGAACCTGACGCAGCCGCGGCCCTAATCCAGTTGGATCAGGCGATCAAGTGGAAGAAGCCACCCGTCACATGGCCCACCCGGTGGCCCGCCGGCGCGATCGCCTGCCCCTCTGCGTCGGCCATGTCGGCCAGCGCTTCACCCTCGCTCGCGGTGATGCTGACATAATGGAATTCATGACCCAGCAGTTCCTGCCCGGCACGGGCGAAGCGGCTGTCCTGCCGCAACCGCGCCCGCCGATAGCCCAATGTCATGCGCCGGCGGGCAAAGCTTGTCTCAACCGGCAGCAGGCCCGCCATCGCATGCATCATGCCCTCGCCATCCTCCAGCACACGGCCCAGCACCATATAGCCACCACATTCGCCATGGATCGGGCGTGTCTGGCCAAAGGCCCGCAGGCCATCGAGAAATCGCCGATTGGCCGCGATCCGCCCGGCATGGAGTTCGGGATAGCCGCCCGGTAGCCAGCAGGCATCGCAATCGGCAGGCGGTGCTTCGTCGGCCAGCGGGGAAAAGAAGTGCAACTCCGCGCCGGCCGCCCGCCACCAATGCGCCATATGCGGATAGAAGAAGCTGAAGGCCGCGTCGCGGGCGATGGCGATCCGCTGCCCCGGCGGCCGGATGCCGGGCGGCTGCATCGGCCGATCCGCCGTCGCACCGGCCGCCGCGAAGACCGCATCGAGATCGCATTGGGCCGCCACCCGTTCCGTGATCGCGCTGATCCGCGATTCCAGCGCGTCCGTCTCGTCCGCCTGCACCAGACCCAGATGGCGGGACGGCATGGCCAGCCCGTCATCGGTGGAAATCGCACCGAGCAGGGGCAGGCCGATACGGGCAAAGCCATCCTCGACCATCTGCCGATGGCGCGGGCTGGCGACCCGGTTGGCGATCACTCCGGCAATGGCGGGCGCGCCGGGAAAGGTGGCGCAGCCATGCGCGACGGCCGCCACCGTCTGCGCGGCCGCACGGGCATCGACCACCAGCAGCATCGGCCAGCCAAGCAGGCGCGCGACATCAGCCGAAGCACCCGACCGGTCCTGCGCCCGCGCGCCATCGTAAAGGCCCATCGCCCCTTCTGCGACAACGAGTTGGACAGTCGATGCGACGTGCGCGGCCAATCCGCGCAGCATCGCCGGCGCCATGGCAAAGCCATCCAGATTGATCGAGGGTCGCCCGGCCGCAGCCGCATGAAAGGCCGGGTCGATATAATCCGGCCCGCATTTGGCGCCCTGTACCGCAAGGCCCCAATCGGCAAAGGCGCGTTGCAGCCCGATCGTCACCATGGTCTTGCCGACACCCGATGCCGGGGCACCGACGATCAGGCCGCGCCCCAGCGCCACCGTCAAAATTCGATGCCCCGCTGCGCCTTGATCCCGGCGTGAAAATGATGCTTCACCTGCACCATGTCGGTCACCAGATCGGCCGCCTCGATCAGGGCATCGGGCGCGTTGCGGCCGGTCACGACGACATGTTTCATCGGGTCGCGATCCATCAACCCGGCGACGACATCCTCGACCGCCAGATATTTGTAGCGCAGCACGATATTGAGTTCGTCCGCGATCACCATGGCATAGCTGGGATCGGCGATCATGCGCTGCACTTCTGCCCAGCCGGCCTCCGCCCAGGCGATGTCGCGGGCGCGATCCTGCGTGTCCCAGGTGAAGCCTTCCCCCATCACCCGATGATCGACCTGACCGGGGAAGGCGGCATAGACCGCCTTTTCCCCCGTCGCCCAGCCGCCCTTGATGAACTGAACGATGCCCACCTTCATGCCATGGCCGAGCGCCCGGCAGGCGAGGCCGAAGGCGGCGGTCGACTTGCCCTTGCCCTTGCCGGTATGGACGATCAGCAGTCCTTTCTCATCCGTCTTCTCCGCGATCTTGGCCTGCATGAAGGCCTGCCGCTTGCGAGCCTTCTCATTATGCCGGGCGTTGATCTGATCCTGCTCTTCCATCTGCCTTGCTCCCGTCGACAGGGCGCGCGGCCGGGATGGCCGCGACGCCGCTTTCCATGCCGCTCGAACGGAAGAACCGTGTCCGGGCCAGTCCCTGGGCCGGGGCAAGAGCGACCCGCGCCGGCAGGTCTCCTGGCTTGCGGGTCGTCGCCGGCCGGACCGCCTTCTCGGGACCGCTCCCAATGGCATGATGGCCCGGTGGCTCGCCGCTTACAGTTGCAGGGACAGCCATGGATTGGGCCGCAGGCGGCCGCACCATATTCCCTTTCAAGCCCTTGCGGGCACCGACGCGGTCGAAGGCACAGCCTTCGCCGCCGGACTTATCGCGGCGGGTCGGCCGGGTCCAGCGTTTCGGCAAAGCCCCGCACCAGCGCCGCCAGGCTTTCCTCCACCGCCGCCTCGATCGGGACGATCCGGCCGATCGCTACCCCCTGCGCCCCGGTGGCGAAGCCGGTCCAGCCGGTCACCAGCGCCTGCACCGCCGACTGGAGCAGCATGCCGCGATCGACCGGCAGGCCGACGCCCTGCACCTGTGCCCGCAACCGGTCCGCCATGGCCGCCATCGCATCCGCATCCAGCGGCGCCATGGCAATCAAAGGCGCCGCATCGCGGGTCGCCTGCTGTTTGCGCCACAGGCCGCGCCCGAAGGCCATCACCCAGTCGCGCCAGCCGGTGCAGGGCGGTAGCGCATCGATCACTGCCCCGAACAGGCGCGCCGACATCAGTGCCAGAAGGCTCTGCTTGTCGCCGACATGGCGGGCGAGCGAGGGCGCTTTCGCGTCCAAGCGCGCCGCGACATTGCGTAGCGACACCGCCTCCAGCCCCTCTTCCTGCAACAGGGCGATCGCTTCATCGACGATGGCATCACGACTCAGTTTCATGACCGCCTTGTGGCAAAGCTGCCCGCCCGTCGCCAGCCGCTCAGTTGCGACGCAGCTTTTTCAGCACATGGTCCGCGCCCTTGTCGCCGATCATGATGGCGGTGGCATTGGTGTTGCCAGCCGGCAGGGTCGGCATGACGGAGGCATCCGCCACCCACAAGCCATCCACGCCGATGACAGCAAGATCGGCATCGACCACCGCCTGCGGATCGTCTGCCCGACCGATCTTCGCCGTGCCGACCGGATGGTAGAGCGGGATCGACGCCATGCGGACATAGCCGCGCAATTGCTCCGGATCGGTCAGCGCCGCGCCGGGGCGCAATTCGGCCTTTATATGTGTCGCAATCGCTGTCTCATTGAGGATAGCGCGGGCGATGCCGATGCCTTCCACGATCTGGTCGATATCATCGTCGCTGCCGAGCTGGCGATGCTCGATTTTCGGCGGCGCGAACGGATCGGCGGACCGCAGACTGATCCGCCCGCGATGGCTGGGCCGCATGAGCCCAACCAAAGTGGAGACGGACGGCGTCTTGCGTAGCATCAGCCGCCCCTGCTCATCGAAGTCGAAGGCGAAGGCGGCGAAGCTGATCTGGAGATTGGGCGCGGGCAGATCCGGCCTGCTCTTCACGAAGGCCTGGGCATGGCCGATCGCGGTGGTCAGCGCGCCGCGCCTAGCAAGGGCGTAGCGCAAAAGCTGCCAAGCGCCGCGCAGCCCCTGCGCATCGCTGTTGAGCGTCCGCACATCGACTTCATTGACCACATGGGTGCCGACATGGTCCTGAAGATTGGCGCCGACGCCGGGCAGGTCGCGGACCACAGAGATGCCATGGGTCCGCAGATGATCGGCCGGGCCGATGCCCGACAGCATCAGCAGGCGCGGCGTGTTCATCGCCCCGGCGCTCAGCACCACGCCATGGCGGGCGCGCAGCGTCTTTTCGACGCCGTCCTGCCAATAGACGATGCCGACCGCGCGACCGTCCTCGATCAGGATGCGCAGCAATTGCGCTTCCAGCAGAATCGTCGGCGCCTTGCCGCCGCGCCGGTCGTGGAGGTAGCCCCGCGCCGCCGAACAACGTTCGCCTTTGCGCTGCGACACCTGCACATAATCGACGCCTTCGGCCTGTTCGCCGTTGAGGTCGGGCGATCGGGGGATGCCCGCCGCCTGCGCCGCCGCGATCCACTGGTCGGTGATGGGATAGCGCGCGCGCCCCTCCGACACGGCGATCGGACCGCCGGTGCCGCGCCATGTGTCGGCGCCGCGCTCATTATCCTCCATGCGCCGGAAATAGGGCAGGACTGATTCATAGTCCCATCCCGCCGCGCCCCGTCGCGCCCATTCGTCATAGTCCCAGCGATGGCCGCGAATGAACATCATGCCGTTGAGGGCACTGCCGCCGCCCAGCATCTTGCCCGCCGGCCAGATATCCGCCCGGCCGCCCAGCGATGGGTCCGGCTCGACCTGATGGCACCAGTCATAGGCGGGGTTCTGGACGATGGCGCTGGTGAGCGCGGGGATGCGCGATCGCATATGCCGGTCGGTCCCGCCCGCCTCGATCAGAGTGACGGACAGACCCGCTTCGGCCAGCCGCCCGGTCATCGCGGACCCGGCCGATCCGCCGCCCACGACGATGATGTCGGTATCTTCCATGATCGTTCCTAGAAATTGGACATGATGGCGGCGCTGGGCGCGTCGATCGGCTTGCCGGCGGCTTTCAGCTTGAGTTCGCGCTCCCGCAGCGGCCCCTGCTCCGCGATCAGCCAGGCATGGATGGCGTCGACATCTTCGACGCTCAGCAGGTCGTCCCAGCGCGGCATGCCGTTGGGCAGCAGCAGCCCTTCGCGTACGATCTGATTGAAGACATCATGCGTGCCCGGCTGCATCCGGCGCAGGTCCGGCGCGGTGGAGCGTAGCTGGTTGCTGTGGCAGATGGCGCAATTCTGGAAGAAGAGCACCTGCCCTTTCGCGATGGTCGCGGGCGTGACGCCGGGCTTTTGCGCGGGTGGCGCCTCGGCCGGTTCCAGCGGCGGCAGAGGCGTGGGCTGCGACACCGCTCCGCCGTCCAGCTTGAACACCAGTATGCGGTTGGCATTGCCGTTGCGATAGGCGGCCGAATAGCGCGGCACATAACCCCAGCCACCGCCGCCAAAGCCGGCCGCGACCGCAACATATTGCACGCCCTTCACGCGATAGGTCATGGGCGCGGCCATGATCGCGCTGCCGGTGTCGATGGACTTGATCAGCTTGCCGGTGTCGGCATCACGGACGACCAGCTTGCCACCGATCGTGCCATGGACGATCAGGCCCGACGCGGTGGAGAGCATGCCCATCCGGTCCTGCCAGCCCTCGGTCGGAACCGACCAGCGCGCCTTGCCGGTCAGCGGGTCGATGGCGCGTAACTCACTGCTGTAGGGCTTGTCCTTCACCCATTGCATTTCGGGCAGCTTTTCCACCTGCTCCCGGATCGCGGGCGGCAAAGTGGGCAGCACGGCCTGCAATTGCGGGGTGAAGATCAGCGTCGTCTGGACGTTGAGCGCCTTGGGCCGGCGCGCTTCCGCCGGGGTGCCGGGGGGCACGGTGAACATGAGGTTACCCATGTCCAGCACATGGGCGAAATAGCTTTTGCGCTCCGCATCATAGGCGGCCGGATACCAGTTGCGCGCGCCCGCAGAGGCGGGGAAAATAAGGCGCGGGCTGTTCCAGAAATCGGTGCGGTCCGGCGTCATCTGCGGGACGCCGTCCTTGTCGAAGCCTTTGGTCCAGTTGGTCCGCACCAGAGGATTGACGCGTAGCGGCTTGCCGGTTTCGCGGTCCAGCACGAAGAGGTAGCCGTTCTTTGGCGAATGGAGAATGACCGGGCGAACCTGCCCGTCCACTTCCATCTCCGTCAGCACCATCGGCTGGGTGGCGGTGAAGTCCCAGCTGTCGCCGGGCGTTTCCTGATAATGCCATTTGACCGCGCCGCTCTTTGCGTCGAGCGCGACGATGGAGGAGAGATAGAGATTGGTGCCGCCCTTGGGCGAGCGCGTGGCTATCGAATAGGGGCCGCCATTGCCGACGCCGATATAGACAGTGCCGAACTTGGGATCATAGTTGATCGCGTCCCAGACGGTGCCGCCGCCGCCGATATCCCAGCGGCTCTTGGCGTCCCAGGTCTTGAGCGCGGCGTCGAGCGCCTTGTCTTCCTGCGGTCCCTTCGCCGGGTCATGCGGCACGGTGTAGAAGCGCCAGGCCTGCGCGCCGTCGGCGATGCGATAGGCGGTGACATAGCCGCGCGTGTCATATTCCGCGCCGGCATTGCCGAGGATGACGACGTCGCCCGCCACTTCGGGCGCGCCGGTGCTGGTGTAGCCGCGGCTGTGATCGACCACCGTATCGACTTTCCACAGGACTTTGCCGTTCTTCGCGTCGAGCGCGTAAAGCATGCCGTCGAGCGCGCCGACCATCACCTTGCCATTGGCGACGGCGACGCCGCGATTGGCCTGATCACAGCAGGCGGATCGGTTCGCCTGCATGTCCACCTCCGGCTCGAAGGTCCAGAGCGGCTTGCCGGTCGCCGCGTCGAGCGCGTAGACGCGGCCGAGATTGCCGCTGGTGTACATCACCCCATCGACCACCACCGGCGTCGCTTCCTGCACGCGGTTGGTGTTGAGGTCATAGGACCAGGCGAGGCCGAGCTTGCCGACATTATCCTTGTCGATATCGGTCAGGCGCGAATGATGGCTGCCCCACACGTCGCCACCGGTATAGGGCCAGTCATCGCCGGCCCCGCTGGCGCCGCCCGGTCCGCGACCGGTGCAACTGGTCAGTGCCAGCAGGCCGGCCAATATCAGCAATGCTTTTTTCACAGGGGCCAGCTTTCCTTGTGCGCCAGCATCACGTCGCGCAGGCTTTTGGGCTTGCGGCCGGTGATCTTCTCAACCCAGTCGGTTTTCTGCGCGAAATAGCCTTCGCGGATCGACTGGCCGAAGGTGACCATATCATCGCTGGACCAGGGGATCGGGCCGTCGGGAATGATGTCGGAGGCGTGGCGCGGCGCGCCGAGCGAATCGAAATAGGCGAACATCGCCTCGTCATCGACCGCTTCGACCACGATCGGCTTGCCGGCCAGTTCGCTGGCCAGCGCCATCGCCTGCGGGATGGTGATGAGGTCGGGGCCGGTCAGGACATAGGCTTTATTCTCGTGCCCCGGCTGGGTCAGCACGCCCACGGCGGTTGCGACGCAATCGTCACGGCTGACGAAAGCGACCGGGCCATCGCCGCAATTGTCGGGCTTACCGCCGAACATCAAAGCGGGGATCGTCATCGGGCCGGCAATCGCCTCGGCATATTGGCTATCGCGCAAATGGGTCCAGGCCGCGCCGGAGGCTTCGATAATCTCCTCGGTCGCGCGATGGTCATTCTTCACGATCGCGGGATTGCCGGGCTGATCGGCGGCGATGATCGAGGTGTAGACGATGTGGCGGACACCGGCCGCGACCGCCGCCTCGACAGCGTTCCGATGCTGGCCGACACGGGTGCCGACGCGGGCGGTGCTGATCAGCAGCATCCTTTCGCCATCGGCCATGGCAGCGGGCAGGCTGGCAGGATCGTCGAAATCGGCGAAGCGAACGTCGGCCCCGCGCGCGGCGAGGTCGGCCAGCTTGGCCGGGGTACGGGTCAGCAATATCGCATCCTGCGGCGCGACCGTTTCCAGCAGCAGTTCCGCTGCCGCCCGGCCGAACGATCCCGAAGCGCCTGAAATGATGATCTTCCCCATGCGTCCTCTCGCTTGCATCATCTGTCGTCTTGTTGCAGATAATCGTAACGAATGTTATTATCGCGTCAAGCCATAGAAACACAGGAGAGTGACTATCATGCCTTCCCTTCCGATCGAGGACAGGATCGCGCTGCAAGACCTGATCGCCGCCTATAGCTGGGCGCTCGATACCGGCGATGTCGACGGGCTGGTCGCCTGCTTCACACCCGACGCGCGTATGGTGGAGGAGGTGTTCGATGATCCCGACATCTGGGAAGGGCATGAAGGGATTCGCGGCATCGCGGAACATTATCGCAATGCGCCGGGCTTTCCGGGGCGCCAGCATCATGTGACCCAGACTCAATATACCGCGCAGGATGATGGCAGTTGCACGATGCGCTCCTTCGCCTTCGTGACGGAGTGCGAGGGCGAGCCGCCCTATCTGCTGCGCTTTGCCGGCTGGTATGACGATCATGCGGTGAAGGGCGCGGACGGCCAGTGGCGCTTCCATCGCCGCACGGTGCGACTGTGGGATGGCGAGGTGCTGAAGAATTTCCCCGGACGCGGGGAGTGGGTGCCGCGCAAACGACCGGATTCGCTGATTATTCGGCGATAATTTGGTATATAAGGGCCGTTCGTCCTGAGCCTGTCGAAGGACTGTTTTTCTCTACTCATGTGAGAAAGAAGGACAGGGCTTCGACAGGCTCAGCCCGAACGGAGTCTTGAATTAACGGCGGATCATCACCCAACTAAGCGCGGGCATCATCTTGCTGTCAGGTGGGACGGCGCATCGGCCCATTTTGTCCAACGCGAGTTCAGCAAAGGCTTCTGGCCAGGCCGCATCGGAGAGCTGCGCCAGCTTAGCAATGCTGGCGCCGTCCGACGCACAATTAGCCATCATAGGCCCATTGCCATGACGCACCAACGCCATGCGGCGATAGCCCGCTTCGGCCGCAATCTCCCCGATCAGCAGTTCGTCACTCCTCCGGGTAACGCCGAAGATCGCTGCCGGTGCAGAAGCGAGCAGGGCCTGCATCTGCCGCACCCGGTCACCCTCGATCGCCACGGCCTGCCCGCCCAGATAATGCGCGCGAGTGGCGAAACGGCGACCAGCCGGCAGTTCAGGATCATGCAGCAGCAGCGGCACTGTTGCTGCCTCCACCCGTCCGCCCGCCAGCGCAGCCGAAGCCACCGCAACACTTGCCAGAAAGCCCCGCCGCGACAGGCCGCTCATGGCTTGGCTCCCTTCGCCAGATGCTCCGCGATCAGTTGCAGGTCGGCGTCGCTCACTTCGCCGCGCGGGATGGCGGGCATGTTGCCGATGCCCATGCGCGCGGCCTGCACCACATAGTCGGCGGTCAGGTCGGTGCGCTTTTCCAGCAAGGGCTGGTCGGTACGGCGCGCCAGCAGCCCCGTTCCCATGCCACCCGGCCCATGGCACATGGCGCATTTCGCCAGATACAGTTTCTCGCCCGGCCCCGCAGCAGGACGCGACGAGAGGGTTTCAGGCGCTGGCAAGGGTGGTGGCCCCTTGGGCGCTTCCTTCGGCGCCTCGCTCGCGCGGCCACAGGCGGACCCGGCCAATATCAGCGCGGCGCCCGCCAGCGCGATCATCCCCCGGCGCATCAGCCCTGCCCTCCTGCATGGCTGCTGGGCCAGATGCCGCTCTTGCCCGGCGCGATCACCCCCTTGGGATCGAGCGCGTCCTTCACCTTGCGGTTGAGTTGCCCCAGTGCGCCCTTGTTATAATCATAGGTGCCTGCAACCGCGTCCATATAGTCGAGATGGGTGCGATATTCGCCGTACCCCTGCGCCTTCGCGTCGGCGATCAGATGTTTGAGGAAGGGATCGACCCGGCCCATCAGATCCGGGTCATCCTTGTTGATCAGCACGGCATTGACGTTGATGAGGTGGCGCTCGCCAAAGGCGAAGCTGGCCTGATAATCCATGCCATACTCCTTGTAGCGGGCGTAAGTGCGCTGGAACTGCGCCTGCGCCGCCGCGCCCGATTGCGGCAATATAGGCGAGAAGCCGATATGTCCGCCCCGCCCGCCATGCCAGTTGGCATTCTGCATCGGCATGGTGAGCGGCGTGCCGGTCCAGCCGGTGGCCTCCAGCGGTTCGCCGGTCTTCCATGTCGTGGGACGCAGCGACATAGGCTTCAGCTTACCCAGTTCCTGCTCCAGAATGGCGTACGCCGCCTTGTTGACCGATTCCCGGCCGTAGAGGCGCAGGCTGACGCCCCACCATCCGACATTGAATTTCTTGCGGATCGCCGCGATCACATCGTCGGGCAGCGCGCCGGGCTTGTCGGTCCACTGGTCGCGGGTCGTGACCACGGCGGCGGCGCGCAGCCAGTTGCCGATGGTCGGCGACTGCTGCAACAGCCCTTCGCGACGGAGCGGCGCGATCGCGTCGATCAGCGGTCCCAGATCCTCTGGCCGCTCAAACTCCAGATCCATGCCCATCAGCGATTCCGGCGCTGGCATCAGCCACAGGCCCATCTTGGTGACGATACCGAAATTAGACTGGACGAACATCTGGTCCCAGCCGGGGCCAAAGCCGAAGCGATAGAGTTGCCATGTCGGCGCGCCATCCAGCGCGCCCATGCCGGTCCTCACGACCAGGCCGTCGGCCATCACCGCCTCTATGCCGCAGATGCGGGTCGCATGTTCGCCATAGGGAGTATAGCCCATGCCGCGATCCAGCGCGTTGCCGACCACCGATCCCCAGCTATTGCCGGGCACCGACAGCCAGTGCTTCATGCCCTTGGATTTCAGGAAATCGTAGAGATCGTAGAAGCCGACGCCCGGCTCCAGCAGCACCGTGCCGTTCGCTTCGTCATAGTCGATCTTCTTCATGCGGCTGAGGTCGAGGACAACCGATCCCGCCAGCACCGGGGCAGACCCGCCATAGCCCAGATTCTTGCCCCGGCTGATCGGCCAGAGGGCAATGCCGCGTTCGGCGGCGATGCGGACGATCGCCTGAATCTCCTCCACGCTGGCGGGCGCGACTGCGCCGGCGGGATGGTGGCGGGCATCGTCGATCGCGAATTTATCCTGATAGCTCGCCTGATCCTCCTCCGCGAAGAAGACATGATCCTTGCCGACGATCGCGGCAAAGGCCGCGATGGTGGCCGGCGCTATCTGGCCCTTCTCATTCATCCCACCTCACTCCGCCGGTCGAGCCGGCGTTTTTTAATAACGATCGTTATTATCTGAACAGGCGGCCCGCTTGTCAAGCGAGGCTGTAAAAAGCGCTTGCCTGCATAACGCATCAGATTGTATGCCAATGATACATATTGCAGGAGCAGGATCATGGATGAGCAGGACGTCGTTTCGGTACATGTCGAAAACCGCATCGCCTGGGTGAATTTCGCCCGCCCCGCCAAGCGCAACGCGATGAGCCCGACGCTCAACCGGCGCATGATGGAGGTGCTGGACGAACTGGAATATCGCGACGATGTCGGCGTGCTGGTGCTGGGCGGCGAAGGCACGGCCTGGTCGGCGGGCATGGACCTGAAGGAATATTTCCGCGAAACCGAAGCGCTGGGCCTGCGCGGCGTGCGCAAGTCGCAGGCGGAAAGCTATGGCTGGTTTCGCCGCCTGCGCTGGTATCAGAAGCCGACCATCGCGATGGTCAATGGCTGGTGTTTCGGCGGCGGCTTCGGTCCGCTTTTCGCCTGCGACCTCGCCATCTGCGCGGATGAGGCGCAGTTCGGACTATCGGAGATCAACTGGGGCATTTTGCCGGGCGGCGGCGTGACCAAGGTGGTGGTCGACCTGCTGCCGATGCGCGACGCCATGTGGCTGACGCTGACGGGCGACCTGATCGACGGCAAGGCGGCGGCGACCATGCGGCTGGTCAATGAAAGTGTCCCGCTGGAGCAACTCAAGGCGCGCACCACGCAAGTGGCCGAGATGCTGCTGAAGAAGAATCCGGTGGCGCTGAAATTCGCCAAGGATGCCGTCCGCCGCGTGGGCACCATGACCTATGACGAAGCCGAGGATTATCTGGTCCGCATGCAGGAGGCCGCCAATTTCCACGACAAGAGCGAAGGCCGCAAGGAAGGCATCCGCCAGTTCATTGATGAAAAAAGCTACAAGCCGGGTCTGGGCAGCTATGATCTGAGCAAGGCGAAGACCTCGGCCTGATACTGTTCGGGGTCAGGCCGTAGCCTGACCCCATCCACCGCCCAGCGCGCGGAACAGATCGACCTGCGCGAAGGATACCGCACGGGTCGCGGTTGCCAGGTCGGCCTCGGCGCTGGCCAGCGTCCGTTGCGCGTCCAGCACCGTCAGGAAGTCGATCTGCCCTTCCCGCTGCCGGGCCAGGCTGATCCGCGCGGCGCGGGCGGCTTCATCCCGCGCGGCACTCAGTGTCTGCGCCCGTTCGATCGCATGGGCATAGGCGGACAAGGCACGCTCCGTTTCCTCCAGTGCCTGCAACACCGTGCCGTCGAACGTGGCGAGCGAGGCATCGCCGTCTGCCTTCGCCGCGCCGATGCGCGCACGGATCGCCTCCTGATTGGGGAAGGCCCAACTGATGAGTGGTCCCAGCACCCAGTTCAATGGTCCGCCACCGAACAGATTGCCGCCGCCCAGTGCCGTGCTGCCGACCGAGGCGCCCAGCGAGATGCGCGGATAGAGATCCGCCGTCGCCACGCCGATACGCGCGGTGTCGGCCGCAAGCCGCCGTTCCGCCGCCCGCACGTCGGGCCGCCGTGCCAATAGTGCTTGGCCGTCACCGACCGGGATCGGCTGCGACAATTGTGGGGTGCGGGTCGCGGCACGCACCGTGTCGGGCAATTGCTGCGGCGTGCGGCCTGTCAGAGTCGCAAGGCGGAACAAAGCCGCATCGCGATCAGCCGCTAGCGCGGGGATCGTCGCCTTCTGCTGGTCGCGCAGCGTCGTCACGCGGATGACGTCCAGCCGGTCCGATCGGCCAGCCTCGAACCGGGCGCCGGTGATGCGGATCGACTGGTCGAGCAGGCCGACCGTGCGCTGCGCCACCGCCAGCCGTTCCGATGTGGCGGTGACGTCCAGATAGGCACGCACCGTGTCCGCGATCACCGCCACGCGCACGCCGTCGGCATCCGCCTGTGCCGCGGCATAGTCGCCGCGCGCCGCTTCCACGCCGCGCTTCACCCGACCGAACAAATCGACTTCGTAGCTGATGTCGAGGCCGCTATCGAAGACCCAATTTTCCCGATCGAGGCCGGGGAGGGATTGGGCCGCCGAGGTGCGGTTGTAGGTTTCGGACGCGCCCAGGCTGGTCTGCGGCAGGCGATCCGATTTCGCGCCGCGCAGCGACGCGCGTGCCCGCTCGATCCGCGCCACCGCCACGCGAATGTCGGTATTGGCGGCGAGCGCATCACTGACCAGCATGTCGAGCAGCGGATCGCCATAGAGCGTCCACCAATGATCCTGCGCTGCCGCCGCAGTGACTGCGGGATTGGCCGACGGACTCGCCGCTCCGATGAAGGGAGCGGCGGCCGTGGCCGGGGTGGCGGGCGCCTTATAGTCCGGCCCGGCGGCGCAGGCCGTAAGGGCACTGGCGCCGAGCAGCAAAGCGATGAAGTTCCTTGTCATGGCTTTTGTCCTTATTCGGCCGGCTGCAACGCAGGTTCGGCCCCATCATTGCCGGCTTCCGGTCGGCGGCGGGCGAAACGATCGCCCAGCGCGCGGCACACGACATAGAAGGTAGGGGTGAAGAGCAGGCCGAAGGCGGTCACACCGGCCATGCCGAAGAAGACGGCCGTACCCAGTGCCTGCCGCAATTCGGCCCCCGCCCCCGTGGCGATCACCAAAGGCACCGCGCCCAGAATGAAGGCGAAGCTGGTCATCAGGATCGGACGCAGACGGGTCTGGGCGGCCTGAACGGCGGCTTCGACCGGCGACAGGCCCTGCTCTTCCTCCGCCTGCTTGGCGAATTCGACCACCAGAATGGCGTTCTTCGCGGCAAGGGCGATCAGCACGACCAGACCGATCTGCGTGAGAATGTTGTTGTCCATCCCCCGCAGGTTCACGCCCAGCATGGCCGCGAACAGGCACATCGGCACGATCAGGATGATCGAGAGCGGCAGCGTCAGGCTTTCATATTGCGCCGCCAGCACCAGGAAGACGAAGAATACCGCCATGCCGAACACCAGACCTGCGGTATTGCCCGCGCTGACCTGCTGATAGGCGACGCCGGTCCATTCGCTGGCGTAACCGGCCGGGGCCGCGTCGGCGAGCTTCTCCATCGTGGCGAGCGACTGGCCCGAGGAATAGCCCGGCGCCGTGTCGCCGTCGATCTCCACCGCCGGCAGCAGATTGTAGCGGACCACGCGATAGGGACCGGTCTTGTCCTTGAAGGTGGAGACGGAGCCGATCGGCACCATCTGGCCACTGTTCGACCGGGTTTTCAGGTTCGCGATATCCGCCACCGTGCCGCGATGTTCGGCATCGGCCTGCGCGGTCACGCGATAGGTGCGGCCCAGCAGGTTGAAGTCGTTGACGAAGGACGACCCCAGATAGACCTGCATCGCTTCGAAGATGCGCTCGGGCGGTACGCCCAGCAGGTCGGCCTTGCGCCGGTCGACATCCGCATAGACGCGCGGCGTGCCGACGTCGAAAAGGGTGTAGACCATGGCGAGGCTGGGCGTCTGGTTCGCCTTGGCGATCAGATCGTTCGCCACCTTGTTGAGTTCGGCATAACCGCGATCTTCGCGATCCTCCAGCATGATGCGATAGCCGCCGGCTGAACCGATGCCCTGAATAAGCGGCGGGGGCACGAGCAGGATGCGCGCCTTGTCATAGCCGGCGACGGCCTTGTTCGCCTGTTCCATGATGCCGGCATAGGTGGCGCCTTCTTCCTTGCGTTCGGCAAAGCTTTTGAAGGGGAAGTAGATCGCCGCGCTGTTGGGCGCCTGCGTCTGCGAGGGGCCGTGGAAGCCGGCGAACATCACTGCGCCGCGCAGCCCCTTGATCGGCAGGATTTTCGCCGCGACTTCGCGCGTCACCTTGTCGGTGCGTTCGAGCGAGGCGCCGGATGGCAGTTGCACCACGGCCAGAAAATAGCCCTGATCCTGCGCCGGGATGAAGCCGCCGGGCGTCACCCAGAACAGGGCGATGGTGGCCGCGATCAGGCCGGCATAGGTCAGCAACATCTTCTTTGGCCGAGCGACGAGGAAGCGGGTGAGGCGGCCATAGCCCGCGCTCATCCGATCGAAGCCGGTGTTGAAGCCATCAACTACCACACCCAGCTTCTGTCGCCAGACCGGATCGCCGCTGCGGTCGCGGGGACCGTGCTTTTCCTTGAGCAGGAGTGCGGCGGCAGCGGGCGACAAGGTAAGCGAGAGGATCAGCGAGATGACGGTCGCGGTCGAGATGGTGACGGCGAACTGCTGATAGAAGGCGCCGGAAATGCCGGTGATGAAGAGCGTCGGCACGAACACCGCGCACAACACCAGCACGATCGCGATCAGCGCGGTCGACACCTCATCCATGGAGACGCGCGCGGCCTCCAGCGGCGACATGCCATTCTCGATGTTGCGCTCGACATTTTCGACCACGACGATGGCGTCGTCGACGACGATGCCAATGGCGAGGACCAGGCCGAAGAGCGACAGATTGTTGAGGGAATAACCAAGCCCGGCAAGGATCGCCGCCGTGCCGATCAGCGACACCGGGATGGCGATGATCGGGATGATCGCCGCGCGCCAGTTTTGCAGGAAGACGAGGATGACGAGGACGACGAGCAGCACCGCTTCGATCAGCGTGTGATAGACGGCGTCGATCGACTGGCTGATGAACTCGGTCGGGTTGTAGATGATGCTATATTCCAGGCCCTTGGGGAAGCGCTTGGACAGTTGCTCCATCTCCGCCTTCACCTTCTCCGCTGCGTCGAGCGCGTTGGAGCCGGGGCGCTGCATCGTCGCGATGACGACGGTGGGTTTGTTCGACAGATAGGTGTTGGTGCCATAATCCTGCGCGCCCAGTTCCACGCGCGCGACATCGCTGACGCGCACCTGATGACCGGTGGCGTCGGTGCGGATGACGATGCTGGAAAATTGTTCGGGCGTGTTGAGGCGCCCCTGCATTTCCACGCCAAGCTGGAAGGCTTCGCCGCGGTCATAAGGGGGCTGGCCGATGGAGCCGGCCGACACCTGCACGTTCTGCGCCCGCAACGCGGACACGACTTCGCCGGCCGTCAGGTCGAGCGCGGCGGCGCGGTCCGGGTCGATCCATACGCGCATCGCATAATCGCGCGCGCCGAACATCTGCACGTCGCCCACGCCGTCCAGACGGGCGAGCCGGTCGCGCACCTGCGTCAGCGCATAGTTGGAGATATAGTCGCGGTCGAACGTGCCGTCCGGCGACTGCAAATTCACGACCATCAGGAATTCGGGCGTGGTCTTGCGCGTGACGATGCCGAGGCGCTGTACCTCTTCGGGCAGGCGCGGCGTGGCGACGGCGACGCGGTTCTGCACCAGCACCTGCGCGGCGTCGAGGTCGGTGCCGATCTTGAAGGTGACGGTGATGACGACCTTGCCATCGCCGGTCGACTGGCTGCTCTGATAGAGCATGTCGTCGACACCGTTGATTTCCTGTTCGATCGGCGCGGCCACGGTCGATGCGACCGTTTCCGCCGATGCGCCGGGATATTGGGCGGACACCGTGACCGTGGGGGGCACGATATCGGGATATTGGGACACCGGCAGGCCGATAAAGGCGAGCGCGCCGACCACGGTGATGACCACCGCGATCACGGCGGCGAAGATCGGCCGGTCGATGAAGAAACGGGAGAAGCGCATCGGATCGTCCTTTGCGAGCGAAAGGGATGCCGCGCGATCCGGCAGGGGCCGGATCACGGGCTGAGGAATTGTGTTTCTAAAGCCCCTCCCCTTTAGGGAAGGGGTTGGGGTGGGGCTATCTTGCGAAGGTCGCCTGCGCCGCCACCGGCGCCGCGCTGTCGACCGGCGTGACCGGCGCGGGGGCCGGCCGGATCGTGGCCGGCTTCACCGCCACCTTGGCGCCGGGCATCGCGGCCTGAATGTTCGACACGATCACCCGATCCTGTGGGCTAAGCCCTGAGCGGATGATACGCAGCCCGTCGACGATCGGGCCGAGTTCGACCGGCTTGACCGCGACATTGCTGTCCTTGTCCACCACCAGCACGGTCTTGCGCGCCTGATCCGACTGGATCGCCTCGTCCGGGACCAGCAGGGCGTTGGCCTTGCCGCCATTGGCCAGGCGCATATTGCCGAACAGGCCGGGGGTCAGGAAATTGCCCGGATTGTCGAACACCGCGCGGATGCGGATCGTGCCCGACCGCGGATCAAGGCCATTGTCGGTGAAGTCGAGCCGACCCTGATGATTATAGTCGGCCTCATCCTGCAACCGCACCTCGACTGCGCCGCCATCATCCTTGTCGCGCTGCGATTTGAGATAGAGCGCTTCGGACGCGTCGAAGTTGAAATAGATGGGGTCGAGCTTGTTGACCGTGGTCAGCAGAGTAGCGCCGCTCCCTTCCGCCCCGGCCACCAGATTGCCGATGTCGACGCGGCGGTCGGAAACGCGGCCCGAAATAGGCGCGCGAACCTGCGTAAACTCGACGTCCAGCGCCCGGCTGCGTTCGCGCGCCTGCGCCCCGGCAAGGGCGGCTTGTGCAGCCTGAAGCCGCGAGCGCAGCGAGTCCACTTCGCTGGCCGATACGGCTTCGTCGCCGCTCAGCCGCTGGACGCGGGCATAGTCATTCTGCGCCAGCTGCAAGGCGCTGCGGGCCGATGCGCTGCTTGCCCGTGCCTCGGCCAGAGCCGCCTGGAAGGGGCGCTGGTCGATGGTGAAGAGCAATTGCCCCTGACGCACAAAGTCGCCGTCGCGGAAATGGATGGCGGTGACGGCGCCCGATACGCGCGGGCGGATTTCCACCGTCTGGCTGGGGGCGAAGCGGCCGACATAATCGTCCCACTGGGTCACGCTGCGGGCGAGCGGCGCGGATACGCCGACAGCCGCCAACGGCGCGGCGGAGGCCTGCGCCTCCGTCTGGCCCCAATACTTCCAGCTGGCGCCGCCGAGCACGGCGATGCCCAATGCCGCCCAGGCGAAGTGCCGCCCGCGCCAGCGCCGCGTTATGCCGTCAGGCCCGACTTCGCTGGCCTGCGTATCAGTGTCGATCTTTGCGATCATGTTCATGGATATTTCCCTTTGATGGTGCGGCGGGCGGCGGTGACGGCGGACAGCAATGTTTCCAGCTGGCCTTCGCTAAACCCCGCCTCACGGAAGTGTCGGATGGCGGATGGACGGACGGCGAAGCCTTCATGCCAGGCCTCCACGGCCAGACGGCGCAGCGCCTCCAGCCTGGTGTCCGCCAGTTTGAAATGCGGCTGCGGGCCGAAGAGCAAGGTCTTGAAGCGCGACCAGCGGCCCGGCTCATTCAGGGAAGGAAGACCGTCCGTCTGCGCCAGACGCACGATCTGCCATTCCATCGCCGAAAAACCGGTGGCGACCGCTTTGATCCGGTCGCGGATCGCAGGCAAGGAGATGCCGTCCCCAACCGCAGGCAGCGGCTGGGCGAAATCGATATAGGCCATGGTTTCAAACCCCTATTTGCGTGCAGATCCGGCCGCGAACACCATCTGCGGGCGCACGCGATACTCTCCCGAACCGGTGGCGGCTGCGGAAATGCACAAGCCATCCGTGCCGGAGCGATGCCCCGGCCCCATGGCCAGACGATGATGATGGTGCAGGTGGCGAGGCGAAGCGCGCCAGCCAGCTTAAAAACTTAGCTCAGGACGATATTTTTCATGGTGCCTCCTTGGAGGCAGATGCCTCGACCGGATTTCATACTTATCGGTATATAATCTGAAGCACCCTTCCGTCAACCGCTTTCTGTACCGCTTGGTAAATTTTTCTGAATTGCGGCTGAATGGACGGTTTTACGAAGGCTCAGTTCAATTGGACGGCCACATCGCCATGGTAGTTTCCACCAGCTGTTCCAGCTGCTGCGGCGATGCGCCGCCGCTGGCCTGCACGCCCATGCCCTGCATGACCGCCATCACATAGGCCGCCAGCGCCGCCGGCTCGACCCCGGCAGGCAGGTCGCCCTCCGCCTTGGCCCGCTCCAGCCGTTCGACCAGTGCCTTGTCGGACGAGGCGCGACGCGCCAGCACGTCGGTCTTGATCGAATCCGCCTGCGTGGTGCAGGCGACCAGGCTGATGACGCCAAGGCAGGCGCGCGGGTCGTTGCCGCCGGTCTGGATATTGAGCGTACCGCGCAGCAGTCGTTCGGCCACGGCGCGGGCTGTTGGTTCCTCCATCGCGGAGCGCATATAGCAGAGCTTGTCGCGCTCATAGAGGTCGAGCGCCTTGTGGAACAGCGCTTCCTTGTTGCCGAAACAGGCATAGAGGCTGGGCTTGGTAATGCCCATCGCCTCGGTCAGCTCGGCCAGCGACGCGCCTTCATAACCCCGCGTCCAGAAGACCTGGAGCGCAGCCGACAGGGCTTCCTCGGGATCGAATTCCCGAGGGCGTCCTCTCGTTGCGGGTTCAGCTGCCATTTTCATACCGAGCGGTATATAGTGAGAGTCGCGCCTTTGTCCAGATCAGGCCGCGCTCTCCCGCTGATAAATTCACATTTATGATATATCCATATTTGCGAACTTGTGGCAGATATTCGCCCCATCTTAGGGAGAGTGAATACGCCATGTCCATAGCCACCACCCATGTCGGCAGCCTGCCGCGCGGCGATGCGTTGACTCCGTTGCTGCTGGCCCGCGACAAGGGCGAGGCCTATGACGCGGCGCTGTTCGATACGACCGTCCAGCAGGCGGTGTCGGATGCGGTGACGGCGCAGATTGCAGCGGGCGTGTCGATCGTCAGCGACGGCGAATTGGGCAAGGTCGGCTATTCTACCTATATGATCGAGCGACTTTCGGGCTTTGGCGGCCATATCGACCGGAAGGTCGCCGCCGACCTCGCGCCACTGCCCGAGTTGCGGCAGAAGCTGGCGGCGATCATGGGGAGCCAGGAGTTCACCCGCGCCTCCTGCATCGGGCCGGTCAGGCTGGTGACGCTCGATCCGCTGCATGAGGATATTCGCCGCTTCAGGACCGCGCTGGCCGATCATCCGGGCACCCGCGCTTTCATGAACGCCGCCTCCCCCGGCCTGATCACCGCCTTCCAGGTCAATCGCCATTATCCCAGCCACGAAGCCTATCTGGCCGATCTGGTCGATGCGATGCGGGAGGAATATGAGACGATCGTGGCGGCCGGGTTCGACCTGCAACTCGACTGCCCCGACCTCGCCATGTCGCGCCACACCGGATACCAGGATGCGAGCGAAGAGGAATTCCTGAAGATCGCCGCCGCCAATGTCGAGGCTCTGAATGCCGCGACCGTCAATATCCCGGCGGACCGGATGCGGATGCACATTTGCTGGGGCAATTATGAAGGCCCGCACGATCATGACATTCCGCTGGAAAAGGTGATCGACATCGTGCTGGCTGCGCGGCCGGCGACTATGCTGTTCGAGGGCGCCAATCCCTGCCACGAGCATGAATGGACGGTCTGGCGCGATGCCAATGTTCCTGACGACAAGATTCTTGCCCCCGGCCTGATCGACACCTGTTCCAACTATGTCGAGCATCCCGAATTGATCGCCCAGCGGATCGAGCGTTTTGCCGGCATCGTCGGCAAGGACCGGGTGGTGGCCAGCACCGATTGCGGTTTCGGCACCTTCGCCGGATATGGCAAGATCGACCCCGCCGTGACCTGGAAGAAGCTGCGGTCGCTGCGCGCCGGCGCCGATCTGGCGGACTCCCGGCTATGAGGGAAGAGGATCGTCGCGCGATCGAGCAGGACTGCGCCCGGCTGGTCGCGCTCTACGCCAATCTCAACGATGCGGGGCGCTGGGACGATGTCGCTACGCTCTATGCGAGTGATGGCCGCATGGCCCGTCCGACCGCGCCCGATGACTGGATCGTGGGGCGGGCCGCGATTCTGGCCGCCTTCCTCTCCCGCCCCGCGCGGACCACGCGGCATGTCTGTTCCAATGTCGTGATCGAGGTGCTGAGCGAGAGCGAAGCGACAGGCGAAAGCGCTATGCTGTTGTTCACGGGCGAGGGAGCGCCTAAAGTCGGTAGCTTTCACGACCGTTTCGTGGCGGTAGAGGGGGAATGGCGCTTTGCCGAAAGGCGGGGCAGCCTGATATTTTAAGGGGTATCGCCGATCATGAATGGGACCACGCCGTCCACCGTCAAATCGGCGATGCGCACCATCGACATCATCGAATATGTCGTCGCGCGCCCGGCCGGCGTCGTGGCGCAGGAGATTGCGGCGGGTCTGGCCATTCCGGTCAGCAGCCTATCCTACCTGCTCGCGACGTTGGTGGAGCGGCACTATCTGGCGCGGGAGGGGCGGCGATATCTGCCCGGCCCGGCGCTGGAGCGGCTGGCATCGCCCCGCATCGCCATGTCGCTGGCCGACAAGGTGCGGCCGCTGGTCAAATCGCTGCGCTTGCAGATCAACGAGACGGCGTCCTTCTTCGTGCGCGACGGCTGGTTGCTGGAGGCGATCGTCACCGAGACGGCGGAACAGTCGCTGCGCTATTCGATCAGCGTGGGCACACGCAGTCCGCTCCATTGCCTGGCCGCGGGCAAGGCGCTGCTCGCACACCTTAGCGACGCGGAGCTGGATGCCTATTTCGCGCAGACGCCGCTGGAAAGCTTTACCCCCAGCAGCATCGTCGATGTTGGGCAATTGCGCGCCGAACTGGCGGAGATTCGCGCGACCGGCATCGGCCGCACGCGGGAGGAATATACGCCGGGCATTTGCGGCCTTGGCATGGCGGTGGTGATCGATGGCGAGGCCGTCGGCGCCTTCGCGCTGGCCATCCCGGTGCCGCGCTTCACCGCAGAGGTGGAGGGACGGACCATCGCCAAGCTGGAGCAGGCCGTCAGCCTGTTCGCCGCGGCGGAGATGCCCGCGGTCTGACGCAGGACGCGCCAATGACGCGGGAGGGCAAAGTTCACAGTGTCGTCGGGCACAATCGGCTGGAAGCGCTCGCGAAGCGTTCCCAACGCGCCTGCGACGCGACGATGGCGCCACATATGGGGCACATCCACGCGACAGACATGCGACGATTGTGCGCCACCCACGCGACAGGAACACGGCAATAGGGCGGGCAGCTATCTGGTCGGCGGCGCGAGGCGTCATCAGTCAGGATAGACCAGACATTATCCTGCATTGGAAGAGTGTAGATGGTGGCCGGCAAGGGCGGCAGATTTGGTGGTTAGCGGACTGTCTAGATTTGGTCGCGGGCGCGTTCTTAGTCTCTTTCCTCCACCCGCACGCACGCGTGGAAGACGCCAGTTTTCTCAAGGTCCTCAGCCTGCCATGCCTCAACCACATGGTAGTAGCGGAAATATCCACCAGCATCCTTTGAGAGATATTCGCCAATCCGCGGCATGAAGGCGAGTTCCGCCGTAAAGAGCGGCGTCATCTCGTCATCCTCAAAAACACTAACCTGCGGCATCAAACGGTCTCCGGCTTATTCGTATAGACCATATGCTTTTAGACTGACCATTCGGGCCGTTCAAAGTCGCATTATGGTCTTCACCGGACCGATGACCTTACGAACCTCCCTCCCCCAAAATAAAAACGGGGGACGCCTTTCGGCATCCCCCGCTCCAGCCCCGCTCGGGCATAGGCTTTTATCTATCGTGATTTCCGAGCCGTCCGATGTTCCATCGGACTTGAAATCACTTTCCGATTATGCGGCCTTGGTGCGCCAGCCGTCGGCATAATTGTCGCGCGCGGCTTCCGAATAGGGAACCGAGGAAACGATCGCCTTGATTTCGGTCTGAACGTGCGGTTCGACGGTCGGCTTGCGGGTGCCGCCATTGGGTTCGCCCCAGAGCAGCGTTACTTCGGTGCCGGGCGCGGCGAACTCGGCATCGACCATCGCCAGCGCCAGGAAGCGACCGGCATTGATGGTGTAGCCGATCCAGGTCGACAGGCCGACGGTCTTGCCGTCCTTCAGCACCGCGTCATAGGGGTGCATGCAGTAGACGGCGCTGGGGAATTCCAGGAACTTCGCTTTGTCGCCGGTCTGGAGCATGGAGCTCATGACCCGGACGATATCCTCATTGTCGAGGGCCAGCGTCACCTTCTGGCGGTGCGGCTGATCCTTGATCTTTTCCAGCGCTTCGCGGCCGACAAACTCATGGTCGAACTTGACCATGATGCCATAGCCCAGCTCCCACGGGTTCAGATAATAATCCTCGATCTTGTCGGAGACGAAGCTGCCGCCGAGCGAGCATTTGCCTTCATAGCTGTTCTCGCCGATCCATTCGCGGAAGCCCTTCGAGCCTTCGCCGGTATAGGTGGCGGGCAGCGGCGAGGGAATCCAGCCCGATTCCAGCGTGTTGGACGAATAGGTACGGCCACCGCACAGGGTCAGGCCATAATCTTTGCCCGCTTCAATGAGCGCGTTGCGGACGGTGTCATAATCTTCCCACGGACCAAACAGCTCGTAACCCGGCTGGCCGGCCATGCCGTGGCGCAGCGCGCGCACTTCGACGCCGGCAATGTTGATCGGGGCCATGTGGAAGAATTTCAGGTCCGGCGGGGTCTGGCCCATCGCCTTTTCCAGCACCGGCATGGCGTTGGGGCCCTGCAACTGGAAGCGATAGTTACGGCGATAGCCCTGCTGGTCGAGCGGGCGGGCGATGGTGCGTTCGTCGCGTTCCACCTTCACGTCCCACTTGCCGGTCGAGGCCCAATATTCGACCCATTCGATCGACGGCGCGCGGCCGACCAGTTCGAACTTTTCTTCTTCCAGATAGAAGAGGATGACATCGCCGATCACATAACCTTCAGGCGTGACGGGAGCGAACTGCTTGGCGCGGTTCGGCACGAAGCCCTTGAAGCTGTTGGGGGCGAGATAGGCGAGCATATCGAACGCGCCGGGGCCGGTGACGAGCAGGTCGACCATGTGGAAGCTCTGGTTGAACAGGACCGAGCTTTCCGCCCAACTGCGCTGTTCGTCGCGCCAGTTGCTATATTCGCCGGGCACGCCCGGATAGGCATTGGGGCCGACCTGCTGGTTGCGCAGGAATTCGACGATATCGCCCTTTTCATCGAGCAGCTGTTGCAGGGTCTTGTCAGTCATTCAAACCTCTCCTTCGACTTGTCTGGAACTTCACGAAATGGGGGCAGGAACAGGCATGGAGAGCCAGTCCTGTAGCTGGGCATTGAAGGCCACGGGCGCTTCGGCCGGCATCATGTGGCCGGCGCGTTCGACGACGCGCAGTTGCGCGCCGGGAATCGCGGCGGCGATCGCTTCATGCTGCGCGACCGGGGACCACTGGTCCTGCCGGCCGACGATCGCGACGGTCGGGCAGATGATGGCCGGGAGCAGCGCGTCCACCGACGGGCGGTGCAACAGCGCCTCGACCTGCGCCTCGAACGTGGCGAGGCCGGCGTCGACCGCCATGGCGTAGAGCATGTCCATCAGCGCCTCGTCGCGCAGGCCGGCAAAGCCCATCATTGGCGGCAGCCATTGGGCAACGAGGGCAGCCATGCCCTGATCGCGGCCAAGGTCGCGGAGTTTATAGCGCCCTTCCCGCTCGCCCGGCTTGACCGGATGGACGCCGGTATCGACCAGTGCCAGCCGCTCGACCCGGTCCGGCACCTTGCGCACCACTTCCAGTGCGACACGCGCACCCATGGAATGGCCGAGCAGGGCACAACGATCAGGCATGCGGGCGATAGCATAATCGGCCATCGCCTCGATTCGATCGCAACCGGCATAGAAGCCGTCCACTACCGCGCTACCGGGGAAAGCAGCCAGCGTTTCGCCGAACATGCGGGAATCGCAGAGCAATCCCGGCAGGATCAGGAGGGGGGCGCCCAGATCGCGATCTGATGATTTCGCATCCATGAATATTTCATCTACACGAATATTTCAGATCCTGCCAGTCGGAAAATGCGTGGCAGGGTCTTTATTCGGCGAAAGGACACCGCCCTTGACAGCAGCCCGATTTCCGTCAAGCTTACACTGTAAGTCTGATAAAAATCAGGAGAGGCTCATCATGTATCCCTTCACCACCGGTTCCTTCGCCGTCCGAAATGGTTGGTATGTCGCCGCCTTCCGCCATGAAATCGATGAGGCATTGCTGGCGCGCACGATCCTCAATCAGCCGGTCGTCCTTTATCGCAAGCAGGATGGGCAAGCGGTGGCGGTCGGTGGGCGATGCCCGCACCGCCATTTTCCGCTCGGCAAAAGCTGTCGCAAGGGCGACGGCATCGTCTGCGGCTATCATGGCATCGCCTTTGGCCCGGACGGGCAATGCACCGATATTCCGAGCCAGAACTTCACCCCGCGATCTTATCATATCCCCAGCTACCCGCTGGTCGAACATGGGCTGTGGGCGTGGATATGGATGGGGGATGCCGATAAGGCCGATCCAGCGCTGTTGCCCGATCTGGCGGCGATCGGCCTGACGGCGCCCGGCATGACGGCGCGCCCCTTGTTCGTGGAACATGTGAAGGGGCGGGCGCAATTGCTGAACGACAATCTGCTGGACCTGACCCACCTCGCCTTCCTGCATGGCAGCTCGATCGGCACGCTGGACAATGCCGCGACGCCCGAAGAGGTGGTCAAGCGGCCGGGCTTCCTGGGGAGCCGCCGCCATATGCGCGATGCCGAGGCGCCGCCGGTGGTCGCCTATATGGGCCACGACCTGACCCGCATCGACCGGGTGAGCGGGATGGATTTCCATTTGCCCGGATTCCATGCCGGGATCGACGAGAGCCGATTCCCGCAGGGGCACGCGCGATCGGGGGAAGCCTTTGCGTCGAGCCGGGTCTATCATGCGGTGACGCCCGAGACGCCGCATAGCTGCACTTATTTTTTCGCCATGGCGACGACAGATGCGAGCGCGATCGACATCATGGAGGAGTATCTGCGCCCCGTGATCGCCGAGGATAAATTCGCCACCGAAGAGATCGAGGCGATGCTGGCCGTGGTGGGCGAACATCCCGAGGAACTGCTGCTGAAGAGCGATCGCAATGCAGTGGAGGGCCGGCGCATGTTGCAGGCGATGATGGATGCGGAGCGGGTGGGGTGAGGCGGGTTCACACACCATGATCCGTTCGTTTCTCGACTTCGCTCGAAACGAACGGAAGTTGGCACTTACACCGCATCCTCGTCCGCCACGCGCAGGTGGGTGACGAGGAGGACCAGCGCAGCGATGGCGGAGCCGAGCGCCAGCGAAAGCGAGGTGACGCCCCGCCCTGCCCCGACCGCCAGCAACTGCCCCGCGATGAACGGCCCAAGCGCCGCGCCGCAACGGCCAAAACCGATCACCGTGCCGGTGCCGGTGGCGCGCAAGGTGGTGGGATAGATGTTGGCGATCAGCGCATAGAGGCCGACCACCGATCCATTGGCGAGAAAGCCGAGCAGGAACGCCGCGCCCTGCAACAGCAGGATATCGGCCGGCACGGCGCCAAAGACCGCGACCGCCGCCGCCGCACCGGCGAGGCCGAACAGCACCAGCGGGCGCAGGCCGATGCGCGGCGACAGGAAGCCCAATATCACCCCCCCGGTCGCGCCACCCATATTCATGAATACCGACACGATCGTCGCCTGCGACGGATCGAAGCCGAGCGACACGACCAGCGCCGGGGTCCAGCCCAGCGCATAATAAAAGGTCATCATGTGCAGGCCATACATGAAGATGAGCGCGATCGTCGTTGCGCGATAGCGATCGGTGAAGAGCGCGCCGATGGAGGCCTTCGGCTCCTCTAGCGCGACAAGCCGACCCGCGAGCGGCTGGCCGAGGCGTTTCAATATGGCGTTGATCCGGGCCAGCGCATCCGGCCCGCCGCGCGTCGCCAGCCAGCCGATCGATTCGGGCAGGAACAGCAGCACCAGCGGCACCATCACCGCCGTCGCACCCGCGCCGAACAGGAAGATGGATTCCCAGCCATGATGTTTGAGCAGCTGCGCCGCGGCCCAGCCGCCGACGATGCCGCCGGCGGGATAGCCGGCCGCCATGATGCTGACCGACAGGTCGCGACGCTTGCGATTGGCGAACTCCGCCGACAGCGCGTTCACCGCCGCCAGCACCGCGCCGAGGCCAAGCCCTGTATAGGCGCGCAGCAGGCAGAGCAGCAGGACGTTGGAGGCGAAGGCGGAAGCGAACATGCCGCTGACCATGATGGCGAGGCAGAGCAGCACCTGCGGCCGCCGCCCGATCCGGTCGGCCAGCTGGCCCAGCGTCAGCGACCCCACCACCATGCCGGCCAGCCCTGATGACACGACCAGTCCGATGGCGCCGGGGCCGATGCTCCATTGCTTCGCGATGCCGGGCGCGGCGAAAGTCACGGCCAATATGTCGAAGCCGTCGAGGGCGTTGAGCAGGAAGCAGATGGCGATGGCGACGCATTGCGGCAGGCGCATCGGCTGGCTGGCCAAGATGCTGCGGGGATCGTCGGCCGGCAATGACGGCGCGACGGTCGAAATGGGGGCCATGGGCTGCGGTCCTCTCGCTTGATCTTATGCGGGGCTGCCTGCGACGCCGTCCCCCGTTTCACATACATTGTATGCTGATGACACATTATGCAAATCGAAATGCCGTGCCTCATGCCGGCACTCGCGCTCTTCGGCCATATGTTTAACGCAGCAATCGCTTGTCGCCGCTCGCAAACAAATATAACGTTCGTTACTAATTAGGGAGAGGACATCATAATATATGGCACAAGCCGATCGCCGCTCGGGTCCACAGGATATGGAACCGACCCTGTTGCTGGGCATCGCCTTCGGCTTTCTGTCCTCGCTCGGCCCCTTTGCCATCGACCTGTATCTGCCGGCCATGCCGGGCATGGCACAGACGATGGCGGCGGACAGCGGCGCGGTGCAGCGTACCCTGTCCGCCTTTTTCCTGGGGCTGGCGCTGGCGCAGATCCCGCTCGGCACGCTGGGCGATCATTATGGCCGGCGTCGGCCGCTGATCGGTGGGCTGCTGCTGTTCGCGATCGCGTCCATCGCCTGCGCCATGGCGACCAGCCTCGACATGCTGATCGCGTGTCGCTTCCTGCAAGGCATGGGTGCGTGCGCCGGCACATCGAGCGTGCGGGCGATGATCCGCGACCGGCATAGCGGCCATCGCGCGGCGCAACTGATGGCCTTCACCTTCCTCATTATCGGCATATCGCCGGTGCTGGCGCCGCTGGCGGGCAGTTATCTGTTGCAGGCGATGAGCTGGCGCGGGCTGTTCCTGCTGCTGGCCGGCGGCGGGGCGATGGCATTGATCGCGGTAGCGTTCTTCCTGCCGGAATCGCTGCCGCCAGAACGGCGATTGCACCGGCAACCGATGCTGCATGCCTATGGCCGGCTGCTTGGGACACCCGCCTTTCTGGGCTGGACTCTGGTGGCGGGGCTGGCGACCACCGTGCCCTTTGCCTTCGTGACCGCGGCGCCCTTTATCTACACGCACGGCTTTGGCCTGACCGCGCATCAGTATAGCCTGTTGCTGGCACTGAACGCCGTGACGTCGATCATCGCCACCCAGTTCGCCCCGACGCTGATGCGGCGGTTGGGCGCGCGACCGCTGGTGACGGGCGTGGCGCTGGTGGCGATGGGCGCGACCGCGCTGATCGCGATGGCGGGGCTGACGGCAAGCGTGCCGATCACGTTGTTCCAGCCTTATTCGATGCTGCTCTTCGCTCTGTCCGGCTTCATCCTGACGCCAGCCGCGATATCAGCGCTGGATGCGGCGGCCGGCGGCGCGGGGGCGGCGGCCGGATTGCTCGGCACGTTGCAACTGGCGATCACGGCGGCGGCAAGCGCAGCCGTATCGCTGCTGCCGTCCGTCTCCATCCTGCCGCTGACCGGTGTGCTGGGTGTCAGCTTCCTGACGATGTTGCTGGTGATGATGGCGCTGGGTGGCGCGCAACGGCGCGCGCCATCCTGACGCCCTGTTTCAGGCCCCGACCTGCACGAACCAGTCCGCGAGATTATAGTGATTGCTGACGCGGGCAATGCGGCCATCGACGATCGCGAAGAAGGCGCCGACGCGCAAGCGATAGGTCTGGCCCGATGCCGGCGGCAGGTCGCCATCAGTTTCCAGATAGCGGCCCTCCAGCTGGAATTCCGCCGCAACGCGGCTGCCGTCGGGCGACGTCAGGAAGACCGGGTCGATCACCTGCTCGCTATAGCAGCGGTTCATATGGGCGAGAAAATCGGCGAAGGCCGCCTTCCCCTCCCGCACCGCCCCCTGCGAGGGTTCATGCACGACATCGTCGGTCAGCAGGTCCAGCATCGCGGCGGCGTCCCCACGATTGAAGGCGGCATAATAGCTGCGCAGCAGGTCGATGCTCATGCCCGGCCCTCCCCGGTCAGGCGCGCGGCATGCCAGCGCAGATGATCGGCCATGAAGGTCGAGATGAAATAATAGCTATGGTCATAGCCATCGCGCAGCGTGAGGGTGAGCGGGATGCCCGCCGCCTCGCACGCGCTGCGCAGCAGGTCGGGCCGCAATTCCTTGTCGAGGAAGCTGTCGGCCGCGCCCTGATCCACCAACAGCGCGGGCACGCGCGCGCCATCCTCGATCAGGGCGACGGCGTCATGCTGGCGCCAGGCGCCCTTGTCTTCGCCCAGATAGCCGCCCAGCGCCTTCTGGCCCCATGGCACCTGCGAAGGAGCGACGATCGGGGCGAAGGCAGAAACCGCCTTGAAGCGATCGGGCAAGCGCAGACCGATGGTCAGCGCGCCATGGCCACCCATGCTATGGCCCATGATCGACTGGCGATCCATGTCGGCCATCGGGAATTGCGCGGCGATCAGCGCCGGCAGTTCGTCCGTGACATAGGACCACATGCGATAATTGGCGGCAAAGGGCGCCTGCGTCGCATCGACATAGAAGCCAGCACCCAGACCGAAATCATAGGCGCCATCGGGATCGTCCGCCACGCCCTCCCCGCGCGGCGATGTGTCCGGCGCGACGAAGATCAGGCCCAGTTCCGCGCAAAGCGCGCGAAACTCGCCCTTTTCCGTGACATTGGCATGGGTGCAGGTCAGGCCCGACAGATACCAGACGACCGGCAGCTTCGCACCTTCCGCATGCGGCGGGACATAGACGGAAAAGGTCATGTCCGTGCCGGTGGCGGCAGAGGCGTGCCGGTACACGCCCTGCACGCCGCCAAAGGCGCGATTGGTGCTAACCGTCTCCATCAGAAGACGACGACCGAGCGGATGCTCTTGCCCGCGTGCATCAGGTCGAAAGCGGTGTTGATCTCCTCCAGACCCATGACATGGGTGATCATCGGGTCGATCTCGATCTTGCCGGTCATGTACATGTCGACGATCTTGGGCACGTCGGTCCGGCCCTTGGCGCCGCCGAACGCAGTGCCGCGCCAGTTGCGGCCGGTGACGAGCTGGAACGGCCGCGTCTCGATGGTCTTGCCGGCTTCGGCCACGCCGATGATGATCGACGTGCCCCAGCCGCGATGGCAGGCTTCCAGCGCGGTGCGCATCACTTCGGTATTGCCGGTCGCGTCGAAGGTGTAGTCGGCGCCACCGTCAGTCAGTTCGACGATCTTCGCGACCGTGTCTTCGCGCGACAGGCCCTTCGAATTGAGGAAGTCGGTCATGCCGAACTTGCGGCCCCATTCCTCGCGATCGGGGTTGATGTCGACGCCGATGATCTTGTTCGCGCCGGCGAGGCGCGCGCCCTGGATCACGTTGAGGCCGATGCCGCCAAGGCCGAAGATGACGACATTGTCGCCTACCTGCACCTTGGCCGTGTTGATGACCGCGCCGACGCCCGTCGTCACACCGCAGCCGATATAGCAGCTGGACTGGAACGGCGCATCCTCGCGGATCTTCGCCAGCGCGATTTCGGGCAGGACGGTGAAGTTGGAGAAGGTGGAGCAACCCATATAATGGTAGATCGGCTGGCCCTTGTAGCTGAAGCGGGTCGTGCCGTCGGGCATGAGCCCCTTGCCCTGCGTCGCGCGGATCGCGGTGCAGAGGTTGGTCTTGCCGGACAGGCAGCTTTTGCACTGGCGGCATTCGGGGGTGTAGAGCGGGATGACATGGTCGCCGGGCTTGACCGATGTGACGCCCGCGCCGACTTCGCGCACGATACCCGCGCCCTCATGGCCCAGCACTGATGGGAAGATGCCCTCGCTATCGAACCCGTCCAGCGTGTAGGCGTCGGTATGGCAGATACCGGTCGCCATGATCTCCACCAGCACTTCGCCGGCCTTGGGCCCTTCCAGATCCAGCTCCACGATTTCGAGGGGCTTTTTCGCTTCGAAGGCAACGGCGGCGCGGGTTTTCATGGTTTCAACTCCAATTGGCAGATGGTCCGGCTCTAGCAATGTCCCGCTGATGCGATAAGCAGGGATTTCAGCAATAGATTATTTCACAGACGGGATAATGCCCGGATCAGTCCGCCTGCTCGCCGTCGGGCCGGGTGAATTCCAGGAAGCGGCTGTTGCCGGCTTCGTCCGTCGATTCCAGCGTATCGACCAGCGTGTCGAGATACTGGTTCAGCGTCTCCACCTCCTTCGTCTTCAGGTCGGAGACGAGATAGGTGGCGACCTTGTCCGTCTGCGGGCGCATCAGCCGGTAGAGGCGCTGGCCTTCATCGGTCAGGACAAGGATCTTGCGCCGCTTGTTGGCGGGGTCACGCTCCACGGTGATGCGACCATGTTTCTGGAGCGCGGCGACGGCGCGGGATACGCTCATCGGATTGACGCCGGTCATCTCCGCCAGTTCATGGCTGGCCGAATTGGGAAAGCGGCCGAGCAGCATCAGCAGGCGAAACTCGTTCAGGCTGATCTTGTAGCGATGCTCCAGATAAGTGGAGAAAGGCGCCATCAGCTTGTTCGCCAGCCGCAGGACGCGGTGGAGCGTGTCGGCGGGACTGGTTTCGGCCGACGCCGACGGCTTTTTGGGCGGGCTGCTGTTCGACATGGTCTTCCGATAGGGCATTTGCCGGCGCTCAAGTCAAGCCGACGATGGCACAGCCCACGCTGGTGAACCGACCATCGACGACGTGATAATGGATATATTGGCGCATTTGCTGCACTTCGCCTTTCGCGATCGGCATGAACTGGTCGAGCCCGTTTGCGGCGAGCGTGGCGGCGTCGAGATCGCGGATCGCCTCTACCCGGATGATCCCTTCCAGTGCGACCAGCTCGTCGCTGGCGGCGAAGCGTTCGATCGTCAGCGTCTCGATCACATGAGCATGCAGGAAGCCGTAGAAGCGCTTGAACGCGTCGCGCGTGCCCAGATCCACGCCGAAGAAGCGGATGCTGGCGCCGTGCGCGTAGAAATCGAAGACCGTGTCATAGTCGCGATTGTTGAAGGCCTGCGCATAGCGGTCATAATCGGCGCGATTCATGGCGCTTTCCTCTTCCTTGGCTCTTGTTCTTTTAATAACGATCGTTATCGTAACCGCAAAACAAGGCCATGCGCCAGCGGAAAATATGAGGGAGAGGACGATGGCTTATACACTACAGGAGCAGCGCAATCTGGATCTGGTTCAGGCGATGTTCGATCATGTGCTGATACCGATGGATGGTGACGCAGCGGATCGATTCATCGCGCCCGACTATATCCAGCATAATCAGTGGGTGGATACGGGGCTGGCGCCGCTGAAGGCGTTCCTGCGCAAGGTGCGGGGCGAAAATCCGCACGCGGTGCATGACATCAAACGGCGCTTTGCCGATGGCGACCATGTGATCGTCCATTATCATGTTCGGCGGTTTGACGGCGATCCGGGCTTTGCGGTGATGGATATTTTTCGCATCGAGGGCGACATGATCGTCGAACATTGGGACACGGTGCAGGATGTGCCGACGGAAAGCCCCAATCCCCATTCGCCCTTCTAAGCGAAGGAGAGACATCATGCGGTTCAAGGATAAGATCGTGCTGGTCGTCGGCGGCAATAGCGGCATCGGCCTGGCCAGTGCGCAGGCCTTTGCGGCGGAGGGCGGGATCGTGCGGCTGACCGGGCGGGATCAGGCGACGATCGACGCAGCTGTGGCCGGGATCGACGGCGCGCGGGGTTATCGCGCGGACATGGCCGATCTGGACGCGATGGAGGCGGTGATCGCCGATATCGCAGCACAGGACGGGCGGATCGACACGCTGTTCGTCAATGCGGGCGTGGGTGGCTTTGCGCCGATCCGCGACCTGACGCCGGCCGATTGGGACCATGTCCATGGCGTCAATCTGCGCGGCTGCGTGTTTGCGATTCAGAAGGCATTGCGGCTGATGGGACAAGGCGGGTCGATCGTGGCGACGGGGTCGATCGGCGGCCATGCCTTCGTGCCCGGCAACACCGCCTATGCGGCGGCGAAGGGCGGGCTTTATGCGGCGCTCAAGGTGATTGCTGGGGAACTGGTGAGCGAGGGCATCCGCGTCAATCTGGTCAGTCCCGGCCCGATCGAGACGCCGCTGCTGCACCGCAATCCGGGCATGAGCGATGCCGATGTGGACACTCTGCGCGCGGCGATGATCGCGGCCGTGCCGATGAAGCGCATGGGCCGGGCGGACGAAGTCGCGCGCGCCGTTTTGTTTCTGGCTTCGGAGGAAGCCAGTTTTATCACTGCCGCCAATCTCTTTGTCGATGGCGGAACGTTGGAGTTAGGCTGATGAGTGACTTGTTTTCGACGCTGGACAATCCGCGGCTGGAATTCGCCATGGAGGTGCGGCTGCAATTTCCGCGCGTGCAGACCATCGTCAACACGCCGATGGGCGGCAATCGCAGCGCCGTCTATGTCGATGGCGGCACGTTCGAGGGGCCACGGATCAAGGGCAAGGCCGTGCCGGGGTCGGGCGGCGATTATGCCTATTTCCGGCCGGACGATGTCGCGGTGTTCGACGCGCGTTACATGCTGGAGGAGGAGGACGGGACGCTGATCCTGCTCAACAATCGCGGTTTCCTGTGGGGGCGCAAGCCCGACACGATGGCGCGCTTGCGCGACTGGGCCTTTGCCGACGGCGCGCCGGTGGAGCAGCAGGACTATTATCTGCGCGGCAATCCCAGCTTCGAATGTCCGGTCGGCAAGCATGACTGGCTGACCAAGCATGTGTTCGTCGGCGTGGGGGAGCGGCGATCGGACGGCAATGTGCTGAGATACTATGCGCTGACATAGGCAGGCCGGGGCGGTCCAGGGACCGCCCCTTATTTTCAGAGGGAAATCAGCGCATCCAGCGCGATGGCGCCCTGCCCCTGCGGATAGACGATCACGGGGTTGAGATCGACTTCGCTGATCGCCGGGGTGGCCGCGACCATCTGGCCGAGGCGCTGGACGATGTCGGCGACCGCGCCGATATCCATGGCCGGTGCGCCACGGAATCCGTCGAGCAGCGGCGCCATGCGCAGGGTGCGGATCTGCGCGATGATCGCGTCGCGGGTCAGGTCGGGCGGGAGCAGGCAGACGTCGTGCAGCAATTCCGCCGCGACGCCGCCAAAGCCGACGAGGATGGTCGGTCCCCAATGCGGATCGTTGCGGGCGCCCACGATCAGTTCGACGCCCTTGGCCGCCATCCCCTCCACCAGCACGCCGTCCAGCACAAGGTCGGGGCGTGAGGCGGCGAGATTGGCCATCAGCCGGTCCCAGCCGGCCGCGACGGCATCGGCATCGGCCAGATTGACGATGACGCCGCCAGCATCGCTCTTGTGCGGCAGTTCGGGCGACTGCGCCTTGAGCACCACCGGATAGCCGAGACGATCGGCGGCGACGATCGCCTCCGCCGCGCTTTGCGCCAGTGCGAAGGCGGGGAAGGCGATGCCCTGCGCACCCATGATCGCCTTGGACCGATGTTCGGGGATGGTGCTGCCGACCTGCGACAGGCCATCGACCGGCTCGGCGTCGAGCGGCGCCACCGTGGCGTCGCCCTGTCGATGGGTGGCGATGCGGGCGAGCGCGCGCAGCATACGTTCGGCGGTGGGGAGGTATGTGACGCCGGCTTCACGCAGCGCGCTGAGGTCGTCGGCGAAGACGGCGCCGCCTTCATCGACGCCACCGACGATGATCGGCTTAGTGTCGCCGATGGTTGCCAGCGCGTCCAGCACCGCCCTGAACTTCACATGCGATGTACCGGTGTCGGTCTGGATCAGCGTCAGCAAGATGGTGCCAATCCGGTCGTCCTGCGCCAGTGCGGCCAGCGTGCGGCCGTAAAGGCCCGGATCGACCAGCCCCTGCGCGGTGATGTCCATCGGGTTGGTGACGGGGACGAAGTCGGGGAGTGCCGCGCGCAAGGCCGGGCTGTCCGCGTCGGTGAGTTTGGGCAGGTCGAGATCGACCGCTTCGGCCAGATCCAGCATCATCGCCTTGAACGCGCCGGATTCCGCGACGATGCCCGTGCCGCCCACGCCCGCATCAGGCGAGCGGGCAAGGATTTCGACGATATCGCCCAGTTCCTCCAGCGATTCCGCCAGGATGACGCCGGCGCGCTCGACATGGACGGCCATGACCGCATGGTCGCCCGCCATAGCGCCGGTATGGGTGGCGGCGCTGGCCGCACCCGCCGCGCTGCGGCCGGGGTGGAGCAGCACGACCGCCTTGCCGGCCGCGCGCGCTGCGCGGGCGGCCGCGAGGAAGCGGGCAGGGTCGCGCACATGTTCGGCGATCAGGGCGATGACGGCAGTGTCGGGCTGATCGACCAGATGGGCGAGATAATCCTCGATCCCACTGGCCGCTTCATTGCCGGTGGAGATGTAGCAGCTCAAGGGCACATCGCGGTGGATCATGGTCGTCGCCAGCACGGCGGCCATCGCGCCCGATTGCGAGACGATGCCGACGCGACGATCGCCCTGCGCCTTCGCCTCCGGCATTTCGATGAAGGTCAGCGAGACATTATCGCGGAAATTGACGAGGCCAAGGCAGTTCGGCCCTTCGACCGCCATGCCGCTTTCACGCGCGATGCGGGCGATTTCCTGCTGATCGGCCAGACCCTGTGGCCCATCTTCGGCAAAGCCGGCGGAGAAGATGACGGCAGCGCCCACGCCCTTGCGCGCAAGCCCACGAATCGCGTCCAGTACGCCTACGCGCGGGATAGCGAGAACAGCGACATGGACACCTGTTGGCAGATCATCGACCGAAGCGACGCAGGGCCGGCCGCCAATGTCCGTCCGCTTGGGATTGACCAGATGAATGTCGCCGTCAAAGCCCTGCCGCACCAGATTGGCCAGCACCGACGCGCCCAGCGCGCCGGGCTTGTCCGACGCGCCGATGATCGCAACCGAGCGGGGCCGAAGCAGGCAATCGAGCGAGGCGGACGGGAGGCTCCGGTCCGATGTTGCCGGTCCATCCATCAAAGCAGCTTCCGTCACGCGCACCTGTCTCCCGTTCGTGCGGCTGTTTCCGTCGAATCAACCGCCTGTTTCAAGACAATTGTGCGCCAAGGATACAGTTTGCGCAAGCGGCCTTGTCGTCAATCCTCGTCGTCTTCCGGTGTCGGGGCAGGACCGAGTCGGGCGAGCAGCGTGCGCAGCGTCCTGAGTTCTTCCGCGCTCAACCGCTGGGTCATGCGCGCGTCGGACTGGCGCACCGCCGCCAGCATCGCGTCTAGCTGGCGCGCGCCTTCGGGCAGCAGCATCAGCGCGTTGGTGCGCAGGTCGCGACCCGGCCGCCGCTCCACCAGCCCCTTGTCGGCCAATATGTTGACCAGCTTCATCGCGCTGGAGCGGTTGATACTGAGCGCCCGGCCAAGCGCCGTCTGGTCGCAGCCCGGATTGTCGCGGATCAGGATGAGTGCGGTCATCTTCGCCGGCGACAAATCATGGGCGGCGAGCGCCCCGCGCGCGTCCGTTTCCATCAGCAGATTGGCCCGCTGCACGCGATAGCCGACGAGCGACTGGAGATCGGCCCCCTGTTTCATCCCTTCACTATACCCCTTGTCAATATTGTATCCCTAGCGCACAAATATATGCTACAGCCAGCCGGGCCGAATTGCGATAGGCAATGCCATCCGGACGGTGCCGAATAATTGGAGAGCGACTCATGGATCATGAATTTCGGATGCTGATCGACGGCGAACTGGTCGCCGGTGTCAGCACGTTCGACGTGGTGAACCCGGCGACGGCGCAGCCCTTCGCCCTGTGTCCCAAGGCGGACGAGGCGCTGGCCGAGCGCGCGATCGCAGCGGCCAAGAAGGCGCAGCCCGGCTGGGCCGCCTTGCCGGTCGAGGAACGCGCGGCGCTGACCAACAAGCTGGCCGATGCGCTGGAAGCACGGATCGGCGAGTTCGCCAGCCTGCTGACCGCCGAACAGGGCAAGCCGCTCAATCAGGCCAGTTACGAGATCATGGGCAGCGTCTTCACCCTGCGCGCCTTCGCCGCGATGCGGGTGGAGCCCAAAGTGCTGCGGGATGAAGGCGGCAACAAGGTGATCGAGCATCGCACCCCGCTGGGCGTCGTCGCGTCGATCACGCCGTGGAATTTCCCGCTGATCCTGCTGATGAACAAGCTGGGGCCGGCCTTGGTGACGGGCAACACGATGGTATCGAAGCCCGCGCCCACGACGCCGCTGACCACATTGCTCTTCGGCGAACTGGCCAGGGATATCTTGCCCGCCGGCGTGCTGAACATCGTCTGCGACCAGAATGAGCTCGGCCCGCTGCTGACCGGGCACAAAGATGTCGCCAAGGTCGCCTTCACCGGGTCGACCGCGACCGGCAAGAAGGTGATGGCGTCGTCCGCCAGCACGGTGAAGCGGGTGACGCTGGAACTGGGCGGCAATGACGCGGCGATCGTGCTGGACGATGTCGACGCACGGCAGGTGGCCAGGAAGGTCTATCAGGGCGCGATGACCAATGCCGGCCAGATTTGCGTCGCGGTGAAGCGCGCCTATGTCCCTGCCCCGCTTTATGATGATTTCTGCGACGAGCTGGCGAAGCTGGCGAACGAGGCGATCGTCGACGATGGCGCCAAGCAGGGCACGACCATCGGCCCGGTGCAGAACAAGATGCAGTTCGACAAGGTCAGCGCGCTGATCGCCGACGCCAAGTCGCGCGGCACGGTGCTGGCGGGCGGCGAGCCGATGGACCGGCCGGGCTATTTCATCGCGCCGACGATCGTGCGCGATCTGCCCGAAGATGCGCCACTGGTGCAGGAAGAACAGTTCGGCCCGGTGCTGCCGGTGCTGAAATATGACGATATCGACGACGTCATCGCCCGCGCCAACGACAGCGACTATGGCCTGGCCGGCACGGTATGGGGCAAGGATGTGGAGCGGGCCACGGCCATCGCGATGCAGATCGACACCGGCACTGTGTGGGTCAATCAGCATCTGGCGATCGACGCCAACATCCCGTTCCGTGGCGTGAAGCAATCAGGGTTGGGCGGCGAACTGGGCGAGGCAGGGCTGCTGGAATATACCCAGGCGCATATCGTCAATATCGTGGCGCTCGAAGACGCCTGACGATCGACTCTGCCATCATGGTAAAGGGGCCGGCGAAGCATAGCGCTTCGTCGGCCCCTTTTCTTTGATATTTTCCGCTTCGCCATTTCATAAATTCGGAACATTCGGTCGTGCGCCGTCCATA
The DNA here is from genome assembly GCF_031843765.1 of Sphingobium sp. WCS2017Hpa-17. Classification (NCBI taxonomy): domain Bacteria; kingdom Pseudomonadati; phylum Pseudomonadota; class Alphaproteobacteria; order Sphingomonadales; family Sphingobiaceae; genus Sphingobium; species Sphingobium sp. WCS2017Hpa-17. The sequence continues at coordinate 98,693 of NZ_JAVTIV010000002.1, read as the reverse complement.
GCCTTCCAACGCTGGCGATAGTCCCCGTCGATACAGAAGGGTGCGTCGCCGATCAGAGGCGCTATGCCCCCTTGCCAGATATGATATGTTGTATCATAGGCAGTGGGACATGGCGGGGCCAGGAACCGGGGTTATGAACAGCATATCGGGCGCGATGCCCACCATCGGCCTTTCGGCCAACGCATCGCCGATCGGCGCGGCCAAGGCGCGCACCCGGCTGATCGCCATCGACGCGCTGCGTGGGCTCGTCATGCTGTTCATGCTGGTCGACCATGTGCGCGAGACATGGTTCCTGCATTTGCAGGTCACGGACCCGGTTGACGCCAACACCACCGACCCGGGCCTGTTCCTCACGCGCCTGCTCTCCACCTTCTGCGCGCCGACCTTCGTGGCGCTGACGGGCCTGTCGGCCTGGCTCTATGGCCAGTCGCACAGCAAGGGGCAGGTATCGGAATTCCTGCTGAAGCGGGGCCTGTTCCTGATCTTTCTGGAATTCACCATCGTCGGCTATGCCTGGCCGACACAGGCGCCCGCCTTTCCGCCGACAGCGATCTGGTTGCAGGTGATCTGGGCGATCGGGATCAGCATGGTGGCGCTGGCCGCTTTGCTGCACCTGCCGCGCCCGGCGCAGTTTGTAGTCGGCCTGACCATCGTCTGCCTGCACAATCTGCTCGATCCGATCCGGCTGACCGCCGACCAGCCGGGCTATGCGCTGTGGGCGGTGCTGCATCAGCGTTCGCTGATCGAAGTCGGCGGAATCGCGGTCAAGACTACCTATCCCATCCTGCCATGGATCGGCGTCATCCTGCTGGGCTATGCCTGCGGACCATGGTTCGCGCGCGGCAGCGATCCCGCGCCGCGTATTCGCCGCCTTGCCATGCTGGGCCTTGGCCTGATCCTCGGCTTCATCATCATCCGTTATCTGAACGTCTATGGCGACAAGCCCTGGTTCGTCGCGGAAACCCCGCTGCGTACGGTAATGAGCTTTCTGGCGCTGACCAAATATCCGCCGTCGCTTCTGTTCCTGATGCCGACCATCGGCACGGGTTGCCTGCTGCTGGCGCTGTTCGAGAAGTTCGAGACGAGCAAGGCGATGCCTACACTGGCGATGCTGGGCGGCGCGCCGATGTTCTATTACGTGCTGCACCTCTATGTGCTGAAGGCGATCTATAATGTCGCGCTGCTGCTATATGGTCCGACCAAGGGCACGGTGTTCGGCGTCGACCATCTGCGCTGGGTGTGGATCTGGGTCTTCATCCTGGTCCCGATCCTGTATTTCCCTACCCGCTGGTTCGCGCAACTGAAGCAACGACGCAAGGACATATGGTGGCTCAAATATCTCTGACGGTCCTGCGTCGGGTCGACTGGGCCGCCTTCCACCCGGAAGGCGGCCTTTTTTCCCGTATTTTTGCGGCTTTCGACCGCAACATCGGGCGCAGCATTATTTGTCGTAGGCGACCATGATTCACAATTTTGCGCCGTCCGATGAGCCAAGTTTGACGTAATATTTCCGTCACTCAACTTAGCCTCGTTGCTCAGAAGAGGTGGAAAATCACCCAAGGATCGGACCCGACGACAGGACAAAGTCCGCGCGGGAATAACAGAGCAAACCGGTCCCCTAACGTTCGCAGGACATAAGGGAACAGTGATTTTATAAGGGGTTACAGCATTATGCGCACGTTATCCGCCCTCCGTCTGGCCTGTGTGGCCAGCACCGCCGCCATCGCCTTTTCCTCGATCGCCCAGGCGCAGGAACCGGCCGCAGCAGAAAACGCCGAAGGTGAAATCGTCGTCACCGGCCTGAAACGCCAATATTTCGGCGACACGCCGGTCAAGGAAATTCCCCAGGCCGTCCAGTTTCTGGAAGGCAAGCTGCTCGACGACCTGAACATCACGCGCCTCGACACCGCGCTGGAACTGGCGAGCGGCGTGTCGAAGCAGAATAATTTCGGCGGCCTGTGGGACAGTTTCGCCATTCGCGGCTTTGCCGGCGACGAGAATTTCCCCAGCGGCTTCCTGGTCAACGGCTTCAACGGCGGTCGCGGCTATGGCGGCCCGCGCGATGCATCGAACGTCGAACGGATCGAAGTGCTCAAGGGCCCCAACGGCGCGCTCTTCGGACGCGGCGAACCGGGCGGTACAGTCAACATCGTGACCAAGAAGCCGACCTTCGATCAGGGTGGCAGTTTCGCGGTATCGGGCGGCAGCTGGAACACATATCGCGTCGAGGGCGACTATAATCTGCCCCTGAGCGACAGCATCGCGATCCGCATCAACGGCTCAGCCGAAAAGGCGGACAGTTTCCGCGACACGGTGGAGACGCAGAAATATACGCTGACCCCGTCTTTCCTGGCAAAACTGTCGGACAAAGACATCTTCACCTACGAACTGGAATATGTGAATCAGGAAGTGCCATTCGAACGCGGCGTGGTCGCGGTCAATGGCGTGTTGGGCCTCATCCCCAATTCGACCTTCCTGGGCAACCCCAATGACGGCCCGACCAAGGTGAAAGTGCTGGGCCATCAGGCGCAATATCAGCATGATTTCAGCGACGACTGGACGCTGATGCTGGGCGCTGGGTACAAAGATACCAGCTTTACCGGCTTTTCCAGCGACCCGGAACTCAGCCGCGCACGTCAGGCGCTCTATACCGATGGCCGCACCCTGACGCGCCAGCGCCGCTTCCGCGACTATGAAACCACCCATATGGTGTTCCGTGGCGAAATCAGCGGCAAGCTGGAAACCGGGTCGATCATCCACAATATCCGCGTTGGCGCAGATTGGGACAGGTTCAAGATCGACACCTATCAGACCCGTTACCGCCCGGCCAACAACCCCTATACGATCGACATCTACAACCCGGTCTATACGACGGCTCTGCCCGTGCCCAATGTCGTGATCCAGAATGCGACCGAGGTGCAGAAAGCCTGGGGCGTCTACGCACAGGACCAGATCGAAATCACGCCGCAGTTCAAGGTGCGATTTGGCGGACGTTATGATGATTTCAGCCAGAATATCGACCTGCGCCTGAATGGCACCAATCCGCGCAAATCCTATACGCGCTTCAGCCCGATGGCCGGTCTGGTGTTCGAACCGACCAGCAGCCTGTCTTTCTACGGCAGCTATGGCAAGGGCTTCCGTCCCAATAGCGGTGTGGGTGCCGATGGCCTGCCGTTCGACCCGGAACTGAGCCGTTCCTATGAAGTCGGTGCGAAATTCGTCACGCCCGATGGCCGGATCACCAGCACCTTGTCGCTCTACAGCATGAAGAAGAGCAACGTCCTCAGTCTGGACCCCGCCAACGCCAACTTCTCAAAGCCGGTGGGTGCGGCCAAGAGCAAGGGCGTCGAGTTCGATGTGAACGCCAAACTGCCGGCCGGATTCGAGCTGTTCCTGACCTATGCCTACACCGATGCCGGGTGGGCGACCGAAGTGCGCGATCCCAATTTCAACCAGCCGATCCTGAAGGGCGATCCGCTGATCAACATTCCCAAGCATCAGGGCAATGCCCTGCTGTTCAAGAATTTTGCGATCGGCGATCATGAAGCGATGCTGGGCGGTGGCGTGACCCATGTCGGGCGGCGTCTGGGCGAAACGGCGACGACCTTCTTCCTGCCCAGTTACACCATCGCCAAGGTGATGGGATCGTTCAACATCACCGAGCAGATCAAATTGTCGGCGGATGTGACCAACCTGTTCGACAAGAAATATTATGCCAGCTCCTATGCGGCGCTGTGGATCCAGCCGGGCACGCCCCGTCAGTTCACCGTCCGGGCGAGCTTCAACTTCTGATCCTTCCATTCGGGGCGTGCCCGCCCCGTTCGGCCGCCGCTGTCCCTCCCTCCAAGTTCGGGGACAGCGGCGGTTTATTTTTGCCTGATGATGCCTGAAGGTCGCACCCATGGCTTTGCTCTACACATCCGATCCGACACGCGGCCACATCTGGCGCGCGATATTCGCGGCCGACGCGCCGGACGTCGCCTTTGTCGATCCGTCCCAATCCTATGATCCGGCCGCGATCCGCTATCTCGCCGCCTGGGCACCGTCCGCCGAATTGCTCGCCAGCCTGCCCAATCTGGAAATCCTCTTTTCGATCGGCGCGGGGATCGACCAGTTCGACATGTCCGCCCTGCCCCCCCATATCCGGGTCGTGCGCATGATCGAGCCGGGCATCGCAGCGGGCATGATCGAATATGCAACGATGGCGGTGCTGGCGCTGCACCGGAACCTGATCGACTATCGCGAGGCGCAGAAAGAAGCGCGCTGGACGCCGATCAAGCTGAAGCCGGCGAACGAACGGCGGGTCGGCGTGATGGGCCTGGGCAATCTGGGGCAAGCGGTGTTGCAGGGCTTGAAACCTTTCGGCTTTCCCCTGTCGGGATGGAGCCGGTCGGGTGCCGCGATCGAGGGCGTCACCTGCCATGCCGGGGAAGCCGCGCTGCCGACTTTCCTGTGCCAGTGCGATATCCTCATCTGCCTGCTGCCGCTGACACCGGAGACGCGCGGCATCTTGTGCCGGGACAGCCTGTCGCAACTGCCCAAAGGCGCCGGCCTCATCAATGTCGGCCGGGGTCCGCATCTGGTGGAGCATGATCTGCTGTCCCTGCTCGATGAACGGCATCTGTCGGGCGCTGTGCTGGACGTGACCGACCCCGAACCGCTGCCTGCCGATCACCCTTTCTGGGCGCATCCGCGCATCATGATTACGCCGCATGTCGCCAGCATGACCCGTTCGGACAGCGCAGCCCGCGCGCTGATCGCCAATATCCGGCGCTTTTCCGCCGGACAGCCGATGGATGGCGAAGTCGCGCGCGACCGAGGCTATTGAGTGCGCGACATTCCATGCCGCGCATCTGTGCCGGACCGGGCTTTTCCGCTATGATCCGGCACATATCCAACGCACGAAAGCGACACGGCAAATGATGCCGAATGCCATGCCATAAAAGGCCGAAATCTGCCCCCCGACCCGAACCAATCGGGTGCATGTTCCGGCTTCGCCATGTCGTAATGCTGTTAGTCAAACGGCTCTCAAGCCAAATGTAGAACCCGCAAAGGACGCTCCGCCGATGCCCAATTTCCGGCCCAAATATATCAGCTTCGACTGCTATGGCACGCTGACCCGTTTCCGCATGACCGAAATGGCGACCGCCTTCATGGCCGACCGGATCGCGGCGGAAAATCTGCCCGCTTTCTGCAAGGACTGGAGCGCCTATCGCTTCGATCAGGTGATGGGCGACTGGGAACCCTATCAGGAGATCATACGCAACTCGCTGCGCCGCACCTGCCAGAAATGGGGCGTCGCCTATAATGAGGCGGATGCCGACGCGGTCTATGCCGCCGTGCCGACCTGGGGCCCGCATGACGATGTCGCCGGCGGCCTGAGCAAGATCGGCGACAAGATCCCGCTCGTCATCCTGTCCAACGCGATGACCGACCAGATCCATCATAATGTCGGCATGCTGGGCGCACCCTTCCACGCGGTCTATACCGCGCAGATGGCGCAGGCGTACAAGCCGCGCATGCAGGCGTTCGAATATATGTTCGACCAGCTGGGTGCGAAGCCCGAAGAGATGATGCACGTCTCCTCCAGCTTCCGTTACGACCAGAATACGGCGACCGACCTGCATTTCGGCTGTCGCGTGTTCGTGGGTCGCGGCCATGAGCCGTCCAACCCCTTCTATCGCGACGTCGAAATCCCGCATATCGGCTGCCTGCCCGCGGTCGTCGGCCTGTAAGCGGCATGGACGCGTCCCCCCTCTCCTACTGGCTGGCCAGCGCGCGGCCCTTTACGGGCGGAGCCAAGGGCGGCGTCGAAGGATCGGTTGACGTCGCCATCATCGGCGGCGGCTTTACCGGCCTGTCGGCGGCGCTGGCGCTGGCAAAGCGCGGCGCAAGCGTCGTGCTGCTGGAGAAGGGGCGCGTCGTCGGAGAGGCTTCGGGTCGCAACGGGGGCCAGTGCAATAACGGCACGGCCCATGATTATGGCGCGCTGTCCGCCCGGTTCGGCAAGGATATCGCCAAAGCCTATTATCGCGTCCACTGCGACGCCGTCGATACGGTCGAGCGGCTTGCACGCGAGGAAGGCATTGATTGCAGTTTCAACCGCTGCGGCCGGGTGAAGCTGGCGGCCAAGCCTGCCCATTATGACAAGCTGGTCCGCGCCCATGATTTACTGGCGGCGGAGGTGGACGAAAATGTCCGTCTTGTGCCGCCGGAGCGCATAAGCGAGGAAGTGGGATCGGACGCCTTTCATGGCGCCCTGATCCAGACGACCAGCGCGCAGGTCCATCCCGGCCGTTTCGGCGTAGGCCTGGCCGAAGCCGCAGCGCGGGCCGGTGCGCAGATCTACGAAAATGCCGATGTCACCGATTTTCAGCGGGTGCCGCAGGGATGGCGCGTGACGTCCTCACGCGGGACGGTGACGGCGAAGCAGCTGCTAGTCGCGACCGGCGGCGCGCCGGCGACCGGCCCGTTCGGCTTCTTTCGCCGCCGCATCGTGTCGGTGGGCAGCTTCATCATCGCGACCGAGCCGTTGGACGATACGTTGATCGACCGCCTTCTGCCGGGGCGGCGCAATTATGTGACCAGCAAGAATATCGGCAATTATTTCCGGCTGGCGCCCGACAATCGGCTGATTTTCGGCGGACGCGCCCGCTTCGCCATCAGCGATCCCCGGTCTGACGTGAAGAGCGGCCATATCCTCGTGCAGACCATGGGCGAGATTTTTCCGGCCTTGAAGGGCGTGGGCATCGACCATGTGTGGGGCGGGATGGTGGACCTGACCGCCGACCGGCTGCCCCGCGCGGGCGAGCAGGACGGGCTCTATTATTCCATGGGCTATAGCGGCCATGGCGTCCAGATGGCGACCCATATGGGTCAGCAGATGGCACGGGTGATGAGCGGCGAGCCTGCCGCCAATCCCTGGGATGGGTTGGATTGGCCCAGCGTGCCCGGCCATTTCGGCAAGCCCTGGTTCCTGCCGCTCGTCGGCCTGTGGTATAAATGGCAGGATGTGATCCATTGATGGACGATATGCCGCCCTTTTCCCGGCGTGACCTGATCGGTGCGGGGCTTGGCCTTGGCGCCGGGCTGATCCTGCCCGATGGCGCGCTGGCGGCTGCCAAGCCGCGCATAGGCGGACGCATCCGTGTCGCCAGCCTGTCCAGCTCGACCGCCGACACGCTCGACCCGGCCAAGGGCGCGCTATCGACCGATTATGTGCGCCATTATATGTTCTATAGCGGCCTCACGGAAATGGACCGCCATCTGATCCCCCGGCCGGCTCTGGCGGAACGGATCGAGAGCAGCGACCAGAAGGTCTGGCATGTCCGCCTGCGCAAGGGCGTGACCTTTCATGACGGCGCGAACCTGACCGCACAGGACGTGGTCTGGTCGCTGCTGCGCCATAAAGACCCGGCCACCGGGTCCAAGATGGCGCCGATCGCCGAACAATTGGCGCAGGTGAAGGCTGTGGGCAGCCGCGATGTCGTCATCACCCTGATCGGTCCCAATGCCGATCTGCCCGCCATATTGGCGCAATCCCATTTCCTGATCCTGCGCGCTGGCACGAAGGATTTTCGTGTCGCCAACGGCACCGGTCCCTATAAGTGCGCGCAATTCAGCCCCGGCGTGCGGACGCTGGCGCGGCGCAATCCCAATTTCTGGAAGCCCGGCAAGCCCTATCTGGACGAGATCGAGCTGATCGGGATTCCCGACGAGGTCAGCCGCGTGAACGCCCTGCTGTCGGGCGACGTCCATCTGGTGATCGCGGTCAATCCGCGCTCCACCAAGCGGATCATGGCGTCGCGCGGCCATGCGCTGCTGGAAACCCAGTCGGGCCTCTACACCAATCTCATCATGCAGCAGCGGCAATTGCCGACCGGCAATCCCCATTTCGTCGCCGCGATGAAATATCTGATCGACCGTCCCCTCATCAAACGGGCGCTGTATCGCGGCTATGCGACGATCGCCAACGACCAGCCGATTCCGCCCTTCCACCCCTATTATCGCGCCGACCTGCCGCAACGGTCGCTCGATCTGGACAAGGCGAAATGGCATTTGCAGCGTGCGGGCCTGACCGGCGTGCGCTTGCCCGTCTATGCTTCACCGGCCGCCGATGGATCGGTCGACATGGCATCGATCCTTCAGGAATATGGATCGCGCGTGGGCCTGAAGCTGGCGGTCAACCGGGTGCCGGCGGACGGTTACTGGTCGACCCACTGGATGAAACATCCGCTGGGCTTCGGCAACACCAACCCCCGCCCGACCGCCGACCTGCTGTTCAGCCTCTTCTACAAATCCGACGCCGCGTGGAACGAGAGCGGGTGGAAGAATCCCCGGTTCGACAAGTTGCTGCTGGAGGCACGGGGCGAGGCCGATCAGGCGCGGCGCAAACAGCTTTATGGCGAGATGCAGGGGCTGGTCCGCGACCATTGCGGCGTCGGCATCCCGGTCTTCATCAGCCTGATCGACGGCTATGACCGACGGCTCAAGGGCCTCTATCCCGTGTCGCTGGGCGGCCTGATGGGCTATCAATTTTCCGAACATGTGTGGTGGGAAGGCTGATGGCGGGTGGCTCGTCCCAAAGCGGCATGAAGGCCGCGCTGACGCTGATCGGCAAGCGTTTCGCATCCTCGCTGCTGACCCTGCTCCTGGTATCGGTGACGATCTTCATCATCGCGCAGTTGCTGCCTGGCGACGCCGCGCAGGAGGCGCTGGGCCAGAGCGCCACGCCGCAACAGGTCGCCGCGCTGCGCCACGAAATGGGCCTCGATCGCCCCGCCTATGTCCGTTACGCCAGTTGGCTGACCGGCATGGTGAGCGGCGATCCGGGCCAGTCGCTGGTCGCCAACATGCCGGTGTCCGAGGTTATCAGCGAGCGCCTGCCCAATAGCCTGTTGCTGGCCGCGCTCACCGCTTTGGTCGCTGTGCCAGTGGCGCTGGCGATCGGCATCGGGTCGGCGATGAACCGGGGCGGACGACTGGACCGTGCGCTCAATGTTGCGACCCTCTCCATGGTCGCGGTGCCCGAATTTCTGGTCGCGACCATCGCCGTGCTGATCTTCTCGGTGAAGCTGCGCTGGCTGCCCTCCATCGCGATGGCATCGGAAGAGATGGGCTGGGGCGATTATCTGCGCGGGGTCGCCATGCCGATCCTGACGCTGAGCGTGATCGTCATCGCCCAGATGGCCCGCATGACCCGCGCGGCGGTGATCGACCAGATGGACCGCCCCTATGTCGAAATGGCGGTGCTGAAGGGCGTAGCACCGGTGCAGGTGGTGCTGAAGCACATCATGCCCAATGCCATCGCGCCGATCGTCAACGCCATGGCGCTGAGCCTCTCTTACCTGCTGGGCGGCGCGGTGATCGTGGAGACGATCTTCAACTATCCCGGCCTCGCCAGCCTGATGGTCAACGCCGTCACCAGCCGCGACATGCCGCTGCTTCAGGCCTGCGCCATGATCTTCTGCGCGGCCTATCTCCTCCTGATGCTGATTGCGGACGTGACCGCGATCCTCGCCAACCCCAGGCTGCGTGCGCAATGATCTTTAATGCTCTTTCGCAAGCCAAGGCGCTTCCTTTATCCGGCAAGGTCGGGCTGGCGCTGGTCCTTTTCTGGCTGGCCGTAGCCCTGTTCGGGCCGATGCTGGCGCCCTATCCGGTCGGCGCCTTCGTCGCCTATGACGTGTTCGATGGCCAGTCCGCCGCCCACTGGCTGGGCAGCGATTATCTGGGCCGCGATGTGCTGAGCCGCCTGCTGTCGGGCGCGCGCTATACGGTGGGGCTGGCCGCCGCTGCCGCGATGCTGGCGAGCGCGACCGGCACGGCGCTGGCGCTGACCGCCGCCGTGGGTGGTGCAAAGGTCGACGAACCCTTGTCGCGCTTCATGGACATGCTGATTTCCATCCCGTCCAAGATCTTCTCGCTGGTGCTGGTCGCCGCCTTCGGCTCCTCGCTGCCGCTGCTGCTGCTGATCGCGGCCATCACCTACGTCCCCGGCAATTATCGCATTGCCCGCGCGCTGGCGGTGAACCTTGCGCAGATGGACTATGTGCAGGTCGCCCGCGCGCGCGGCGAAGGCCGTTTCCATATCGCCATCGCCGAAGTCCTGCCCAACATGATCCACCCGCTGCTCGCCGATTTCGGCCTGCGCTTCGTGTTCATCGTGCTGCTGCTGTCGGGCCTGTCCTTCCTGGGCCTTGGCGTACAGCCGCCCGACGCCGATCTGGGATCGCTGGTGCGCGAGAATATTTCCGGCCTTGGCGAAGGCGCATTGGCCATCATCGCACCCGCCGTCGCCATCGCCACGCTGACTGTGGGCGTCAACCTGCTGATCGACGGATTGCCGGGCCGGGGGAAGCGCGCATGACCGATGCCATCCATGTCGAGGTTAAGGATCTGTGCGTCACCGCCCGCAATGCGAAGGGCGAGACGTTTCCGATCGTCAGCGGCATTAACTTCGCGCTGAAGCGCGGCGAGGTGCTGGCGCTGATCGGCGAAAGCGGATCTGGCAAGACGACGATCGCGCTGACTTTGCTGGGCCATGCCCGCCCCGGCGCGACGATCGCGGGCGGCTCCATTCGCGTGGGCGACGCAGAAATCACGAAACTGGATCGGCCCGCGCTGGCGCAGCTGCGCGGCAACCGTATCGCCTATATCGCGCAGAGCGCAGCGTCCGCCTTCAACCCGTCGCGCACGATCATGGATCAGGTGATCGAGCCAGCAATGATCCATGGGCTGATGCCCCGCGCCACGGCAGAGGCGAAGGCGGTCGATCTGTTCCGCGCGCTCGCCCTGCCCTTCCCCGACACGATCGGATCGCGCTACCCGCACCAGCTATCGGGTGGGCAGTTGCAGCGGCTGATGGCGGCGATGGCGCTCATCACCGATCCGGAGCTGGTGATTCTGGATGAGCCGACGACCGCGCTGGACGTCACCACCCAAATCGAAGTGCTGCGCGCGTTCAAGGCGGTGGTGCTGGAGCGCGGCGCGACCGCCATCTATGTCTCGCACGATCTGGCCGTGGTGGCGCAGATGGCCGACCAGATCGTCGTCCTCAATCAGGGGCGCATTCGCGAAGCGGGCAAGGCGGAGCAAATCCTGCATCGCCCGGCCGACGACTATACCAGGACGCTGATGGCCGCCGCCCGGCCCGCCATCCGCCCGACCCCGGCCAAGGCCGACCTGCCCGCCGCGCCGCTGCTGGAAATTCGCGGCATGACGGCGGGCTATGGCAAGATCGGCAAGGATGGCCGGCCGCGCATACCGGTGCTGCGCGCCATCAACCTGACGATCGAGCGCGGCGCGACGCTGGGCGTGATCGGCGAGAGCGGTTCGGGCAAGTCCACCATCGCCCGCGTCATCGCCGGGCTGCTGCCGCCCGCCAGCGGTCAGGTTTTGCTGGACGGCGAACCACTACCCCCCGGATTGCAGGGGCGCAGCCGCGAACAGTTCCGCCGCATCCAACTGGTGTTCCAGAATGCCGACACCGCGCTCAATCCCGCGCATAGCGTGGGGGAGATATTGCAGCGTCCGCTCGCCTTCTACCATGGGTTGAAGGGCAATGCGGCGCGGATGCGGGTGGCCGAACTGCTGGACCTCATCCGGCTGCCCGTCGCGCTGATCGACCGGCCGATCGGTGGGCTGTCGGGCGGACAGAAACAGCGCATCAACCTGGCCCGCGCGCTGGCGGCCGACCCACAGCTGATATTGTGCGACGAGGTGACGTCGGCGCTGGACACGGTGGTGGGCGCGGCGATCCTGGACCTGATGGCGGAGCTGCGCCGGGAACTGGGCATCGCGACCATGTTCATCAGCCATGATATCTCCACCGTACGCGCCATTTGCGACGATATATTGGTGCTCTATGCCGGCACCATGGTCGAAACCGGGCCGCGCGCCGCCTTCCAGTCCAGTCCTTTCCACCCCTATACCGACCTGCTGATCGGATCGGTGCCGGAGATGCGCGCGGGCTGGCTGGAGGAAAGCCATGCCGGCGCTGCGCCAACGCCGATCGGCGCGACCGGCGACCATCCCGACCTCTGCCGTTTCCTGCCGCGCTGCGCCGCGCGGGTGGAGGGGCTGTGCAATACCACCCCGCCGCCCCGCCATCCGCTGGCAAAAGCTGAGGGAATAACCAGCCGTATATTGTGCCATCATGGAGATGAAAGCTTGATCGCGTCATGAGCCGGTTCGTTCGTCTGGGCGAAACCGATCGCCCGCCCGTCGCCCTGCATATCGATGGCGCGCCGATAGAGGCGCTGGAGGGCGACACGCTGATGGTCGCGCTGCTGAGCGCGGGCGACCGGCTGCGCCAGAGCGAGTTCGGGCCGGAAAAGCGCGCCGGCTTCTGCCTGATGGGTGCTTGCCAGGATTGCTGGGTGTGGACGGAAAGCGGCGATCGCCTGCGCGCCTGTTCCACGCTGGCGGCCTCGGGCCAGCGGATTTTGACCAGCCAGCCGGGGGCATCATGGCCGAACCACGCATAATTATCGTCGGCGCCGGGCCCTCGGGCACGCGCGCGGCGGAAGCCTGCGTCGCGGCGGGCATCCGCCCGATCGTCATCGACGAAGGGCGGCGCGACGGCGGACAGATTTATCGCCGGCAGCCGGACAATTTCACCCGTCCCTATGCCAAGCTTTATGGCACCGAAGCCGGGCGGGCAAAGGCGCTGCACGAAACGTTCGACGGGCTGAAGAGCGCCATCGACTATCGACCCGAAACTTTGGTGTGGAATATCGCCGCCGGGCAGGTGTGGACTGCGAGCGGCAGCGCGCAGGAGGCCATCCCGTTCGACGCACTGCTGCTCTGCACCGGCGCGACCGATCGGCTGATGCCAGTCAAGGGCTGGCAGCATGCGGGCGCGTACAGCCTGGGCGGGTCGCAGGTAGCCTTGAAGAGCCAAGCCGTGTCGATCGGGCACAAGGTCGTATTCATGGGGTCGGGGCCTCTGCTCTATCTGGTCGCCAGCCAATATGTGGAGGCCGGCGCGGATGTCGCGGCGGTGCTGGACACCTCGCCCTTCTCCGCGCGGCTGAAGGCGCTGCCCGACCTGCTGGCGATGCCGTCGGTGCTGTGGAACGGCGTGGCGCTGACCCGAATGCTCAGGCGCGCGGGCGTGACTGTGCAGCATGGCGTGACGCCGGTGGAGATTATGGGCGATGCGGAAAGCGGCGTCCATGGCTTGCGGTTCCGCACCGCCTCCGGCCGTGAAGAGACGATCGAGTGCGACGCGGTGGCGATGGGCTATCATCTGCGTCCCGAAACCCAGTTGGCCGATCTGGCGCGCTGTGCCTTCGCCTTCGATTCGGCTACCCGGCAATGGCTGCCGGAGCGCGATGGCGATGGGCGCGCGAGCGTCGCGGGCGTCTATCTGGCCGGCGACGGCGCGAAGATATTGGGCGCGCGATCGGCCGAGGCGAGCGGACGCCTGGCAGCCTTTGCGGCGCTGAGCGACCTTGGCCTGCCGGTCGACAAGGGCGAGATGGCCAGCCTGCGCGGCGATGTCGCCAATTATGCGAAATTCGCGCGCGGGCTAGCGAAGGCCTTTCCATGGCCATCGGAGCAGGCGGCGAAGCTGCCCGATGACGCGATCCTGTGCCGCTGCGAAGGCGTGACGGCGGGCGATCTGCGCGCGGTCATGCGCGAAACGGGCGCGAAGGAGGCGAACCGGGCCAAGGCGTTCAGCCGCGTCGGCATGGGCCGTTGTCAGGGCCGCTATTGCGGCCTCGCCGCCGCCGAACTGATCGCCGCCGAAGCCGGCGTACCGATCGAACAGGTCGGCCGCCTGCGCGGACAGGCGCCGGTCAAGCCACTGACCATCGCGATCGGAGAAGAGCCATGACTGGCACGAGCGACGTCATCATCGTGGGTGGCGGGCTGATGGGGTCATCGGCCGCGCTGTTCCTGCGCGGCCATGGCCTGTCCGTCACATTGCTGGAAACCGACCTGATCGGGCGGCAGGCCAGCGGCACCAATTTCGGCAATGTCCGGCGACAGGGGCGCGGCTTTCACCAGCTGCCGCTCGCCAATCGCGCCATCGCCATCTGGCGCAAGTCGCGCGAACTGCTGGGTGCGGACGTGGAATATCTCCAGTCCGGCCATATCCGCGTCTGCTATCGCGAACGGCCCGAACTGGTCGGCGCGATGGAGGATTATGCGGACAAGGCCCGGCTGGAGGGGCTCGACCTCGAACTGCTGAGCGGCAATGCGCTGCGCGACAAATTCCCCTTCTTCGGTCCCGATGTGCTGGCCGGTTCCTATTCGCCGACTGACGGCCATGCCAATCCGCGGCTCGCCGCGCCCGCCTTCGCCCGCGCGGCGCAGAAGCTGGGCGCGGTCGTGCATGAAAATACGAAGATCATCGACGCGCAGAAATTGGGCGAGGATTTTGTCGTCACGGCGGCCGACGGGCGCACCTTCCGCGCGCCGATCCTGCTGGTGACGGCAGGTGCCTGGGGCAATGCGCTGTCGTCGCAATTTGGCGAGCCGGTGCCGATCGTGCCGCGCGGACCGAATATGAGCGTCACCGAACCGGTGCCCTATGCGATCCATCCCGCCGTCGGCGTGATGACGCCGCTGGAGGAGGAGACGGTCTATTTCCGGCAGGTGGCGCGCGGCAATATCGTGCTGGGCGGCAGCACGCGCGGCCCGTCCTTCCCCGACCAGTATCGCGCCTATGTCGAGCCGCAGAACACGCTGAGCCAGTTGAAACAGATCCGCCGGCTGGCGCCCCAACTGGGCAAGCTCAACATCATCCGCGTCTGGTCCGGGATCGAGGGCTATCTGCCTGACAGCCAGCCGGTCATGGGACCGAGCGCGACGACCAGCGGGCTTTATTACGCTTTCGGCTTTTCCGGTTCCGGCTTCCAGATCGGGCCGGGCGTGGGCGAAACGATGGCGGAAATCATCGCGAAAGGCGCGACCGACATTCCGATGGCGCCCTATAACATCGCCCGCTTCGCGCAAGCGTAACGGCGCTTCTCCATTACGCTATTCACTCGAAACGAACGACTGTTGTTTGCAAGGGCCTCCCCGCCCCTTCCCGCGCAAAAAATGACGCCGGCTGCCATATCAGGCAACCGGCGTCAGGTCGGCGTGCTTCGGGAAAGGGAGGGTTAGAAGCTGTAACGTACGCCGAAATTGAACTGGCGACCGCTGTGGGTCAGCACGTTGAGGCGGTTGGTTTCGTCCACGAACTGGTCGTTCTTGGTGTCGGTCAGGTTGATCGCCTCGATGCTGATCTTCATCTTCTCGGTCAGATTGTAGCTGGCCTGCGCGTCGACATTGAGCGTGCTGTTGGTGCCATTATAGGCATTGCCCTCCGTCCCCGGCACCGCGGTCAGATATTTGGAGCGATAGGCCACGGACCCGCGGATCTGGAACTTCTTGTCCTCATAATAGAGGGTGGCGTTGGCCGCCTGCTTCGACAGGCCGACGAGCGGCGCGGTCACCGACGTCGCCCCGCTGGCCGAGGTCAGATATTCGATGTTCGACGTCACATAGGTATAGTTGGCCATCACCCCGAAATTGGCGAACACCCCCGGCAGGAAGCTGAAGGGCTGCTGCACGTTGATTTCGAAGCCCTTGAGGATGCCGCCGTCCGAATTGACCGGCTGGCTGACGATGAAGATATCGCTGGGCGACGCCGTCGTCCCATCCAGCAGCGCATCCGGCAGGCCAAGGCTGCTATAGGGCACGCCCACGCTCAGAGTCTGGGCAAAGCTGCCGATATCCTTGCGGAAGCCGGCAATGGCGTAGATGGCACCGGGCATCGGATACCATTCGACCGACACGTCCAGATTCTTCGACGATGTGGGCTTCAGGTCCGGGTTGCCCGAACTATAGGTGCGGTTGCCGCCCGATACGTTGAGGTTTCCACCCGGCGTCAGCGACGCGATGCCGGCGCGGGCCAGCGTCTTGGCGGCGGCGAAGCGGACCTGGAGATTGTCGGTGATGTTGCCGACCAGATTGAGCGAGGGCAACCAGCGCTTGTAGCTGCGATCGGCGGTGACGAGATTGATCGCCGTCCCCTGGCTGGCATAGCCGGTCGAGAACTGGTCGGTCTTCACATAGCGCAGGCCGATGTCACCCCGGATCGGCACGCCGGCAATATCCTGCAAGTTGAACTGGGTCATGCCCCAGACGCCCGTATCCTCCTCCGTCACGTTGATATAGGAGCCGCGCGCTGTGGCATTCTCGATCCCGCCGGTGGCATAGCGCGGGTCGACATTGATGCCGCCCTGCGTGATGAACGCGTCGAGGTTCGGTACGATCCAGGCGGTCGGGGTGCCGGCGGGCACGTTCAGCCCCTTGCCAAAGCCGGAGAAGAGCGTGGTCATGCCCGCCAGTTGCGCGGCGGTCAGCGGCGCGACCACGGTTTCACCCGACAGGCGGCGACGCTCGGTCGATCCATATTCGAACTTGCGCCAGTCCAGCCCGGCCTTGAAAGTGATGCCGTCGATCGCTTCCCATTCCACATGCCCCTTGGCCGTGGTGAAGGCGTTGCTGACGCTCTGCGGCCGGATGCGCACTTCCGACGTGCCGTTGATGAAACTCCAGGTCGCGGGATTGGCGACATCGACACCCGGCTGGATGTTCGGGAAGCGGGTCGAGAAATCATATTGGAAATTGCCGGTGTTGATCGCGTCGATCGTCACCGTGGTCTGGATCGGATTGGAAAATTCCGAACTGGCATAACCGCCCATGGCGAAGACTTTCAACCGGTCGGTAAACTGGTGATCGATCGATCCCGTGAACTGATAGAATTCCGTCTTCAGTACGTCGTAGCGCGACTGGGAGCGCAGATCGACATTGTCGAACGTGCCGCTGACGATATTGTTGTTGCCGTCCACCACGCCGTCGCGGATGATCGTCTGCGGCTTGCCGCTGCCCGACCGACTGAAGCTGATCGCCTGCAACTGCGCTTCCTTGCGCGTGCCGTCCAGCCGCGAATAGAGGCCGTCGATCGAGATCAGCGTGCGATCGGTCGGCTTGAACTGCACCGATCCCGCCGCGCCAAGACGCTTCTGGGAAATATCATAGCTGACCAGCCCCGGAATACGCGGGTGATAAAGCGCGGTTTCGGGATTGGTGTCGTTGATTTCGCCGATCGTATAGCCGGGCAGGGTCGAGGCCCCGTTAAACCCGCCGTTGAAGCCGCCATAGCTCCAGCGGGTGATGTTGGCGCCTTCTTCCTTGATCCGCCGCTCTTCATAGGCGACCGACAGCAGCACGCCGAAGCGGCCATCGTCGGTCTGGGTCGCGACCAGCCCGGACAGGCGCGGCGTCGTCTTCTGGCGCAGGTCGTTATAGCTGGCGGCGGCGGAGAGAACCGCCGTGGGCTTGCGATAATCGAGCGGGCGCGACGTCTGGAGATCGACCGTGCCGCCCAGCGACCCTTCCTCCACATCCGCCGTCGCGGTCTTGCGCACCGACAAGTTGCTGAACAGGTCGGACGAGAAGATGTTGAAGTCGAAACCACGACCGCGGTTCACGCCGCCTGAATTGTCGGTGCCGCCGCTGGTGCCGATCGCTTCCATGCCGTTGATGCGGACGCGGGTATATTCGGGGCCAAGGCCACGGACGGAGATGTTGCGGCCTTCGCCGTTGACGCGGCTGATCGCCACGCCGGGAATGCGCTGCAAGGATTCGGCCAGGTTGAGATCGGGAAATTCGGCGATATCCTCCGCCTTGATCGCGTCGACCGTGGCGGTTTCATTGCGCTTGATCGCCAGCGCATTGTTCAGGCTGGCGCGAAAGCCGGTGACGACGATATCGGCGACCGGCGCCTCATTCTGCGGTGCGACCGGATCGGCCTGCGCCAGTCCATGGGGCGCCAGCGCAATCGTCGCGATCGCGGTCGTCAGGCTCAAAATCGCCTTGCAGCGGTTGGTGGTGCCGTTCATGGCCTTTCTCACTCCCCTCATCCTATTGTCCGGACTCTGGCGCCGGATCGGTTCTGTCTGGATACTGCCGGGATGGCGGGAAATGCCAACCTCAATCCGGCATGGATCAATGCACAGCTTGCACCGATCGGCGATAGACACCGGTCGCATAAGCATGATCTTGCCAAGTTATGGCTAGATCATGCCGCTTTTGGACTTGGACGATCGCCGTCCGTCCGGCTAGCCTGTTTCCTCCACACCTCCGACTGCCCCGACAGATGGGCGGCGCCATCAGGAGAGCAGATTTGTCGCAGGCCGTTCCATTGTCCGTACGCCCGACCCATGTGCGATACAGGATCATCGCGCTGATCTTCCTGATCACATCGATCAACTATGCCGATCGCGCAACCTTCTCCATCGCGGGTAATGCGGCCAGCGGCGAACTGGGCCTGTCACCGGTGCAGACCGGCTTCATCCTGTCCGCCTTCGCCTGGGCCTATGTGCTGGCACAGATACCCGGCGGCGCGCTGCTCGACCGGTTCGGGACCAAGAAAATCTACGCTGGCGCAATCGCCATCTGGTCGATCTTCACCGCCGTGCAGGGGACGGTGGGCCTGATCGCCGGCCTGCCGGTGGTGGCCAGCCTGTTCGTGCTGCGCTTTCTGGTCGGCGCAGCCGAAGCCCCCTCCTTCCCCGGCAATGCCCGGCTGGTCGCCGCCTGGTTCCCCGGCGCGGAGCGCGGCACGGCATCGGCCATCTTCAACAGTGCGCAATATTTCTCGCTGGTCGCCTTCGCGCCGCTGATGGGCTGGCTCGTGCATGATTTCGGCTGGCGATCGGTCTTCTGGGTGATGGGCGCGCTGGGGCTGGCGGCGACCGCCCTGTTCCTGCGCTTCATCCACAGCCCGGCCCGCCATCCCGCCATCAACGAAGCGGAACTGGCGCATATCGAGGCGGGCGGCGGCCTGATCCACATGGAGGATGCCGGCCCCGCCACCGCCCGCGCGCCGACCTTCACCTGGCACAATGTGCGCCAATTGCTGGCCAACCGGATGATGCTGGGCATTTATCTGGGCCAATATTGTATCAATGTGCTGACCTATTTCTTCGTCACCTGGTTCCCCATCTACCTGGTCAAGGAACGGGGCCTCAACATCATGGAGGCGGGCTTTGCCGCCGCCGCCCCCGCACTTTGCGGCTTTGCCGGTGGCCTCGTCGGCGGCTTTGCGTCGGACCTCATCCTGCGGCGCACCGGCTCTGTCGATCTGGCCAGGAAGGCGCCGCTGGTCGCGGGCATGCTGCTCGCCACGCTGATCATCGCCTGTGTCTGGGTCGATGCGGAATGGCTGGTCGTCACGCTGATGGCGGTCGCCTTCTTCGGCAAGGGGATCGCCTCGCTCGGCTGGGCGGTGATGGCCGATGTCGCGCCCAAGCAGCTGGCCGGCCTGTCGGGCGGCGTGTTCAACATGTTCGGCAATATGGCCGGGATCGTGACGCCGATCGTTGTGGGCTATATCGTCGCGGCGACCGGTTCCTTCGATCTGGCGCTGGTGTTCGTGGGCGCCCATTGCCTGCTCACCATCTTTGCCTTCACCGTGATCGTGGGGCCGATCCGTCGGCTGGAGCTGGCCTGATGCGGGTGGATCGACGCATGTTTCTGGGCGGCGCAGCGGCGCTCGCCCTCCCCGCGCAGGCAAGGACCGCCCGGCCAAGCCTCTCGCTCGACAAGCCGATGGCCGCGCCCGACTGGGCGACGATGCAGCGCCAGTTGCTGGACGCCAATGCCGCGGCCTGCGAGGCTTTCTATGCCGCCTATGTCGACAAGCGCGATCATCTCAAAGTGTTCGAACGCTGGGGCGCCAATGATGGGCCGGATGACGCGGCCGAAGCGACCAACGACTGGTATCTGCTCCATGCACTGGGCGGCAGCGACCGGATCAGGACGCTGGCCGCGCGCTTCTGGGAAGGGCATCTGCGCCAGTTCGCCGCCGCCCGCACGACCGACGTGCCGATCGCGCGCGCCGGCATGTACCATCGCGAATTCCCGGTGCAGATGGACTGGCAGCATAATGCGGAGGGGCTGACCAGCTTCAACCTCATGGGCCTGTCCAGCCCGCGCGATCGCACGCTGCTGGCGCGCACGCGGCGCTATGCCGATTTCTACACCGGCCGCGATTCCACGGCGCCCAATTATGATCCGCAACGGCGCATGATCTGCAGCCTGCTGAACGGCAGTCGCGGGCCGATGCTGCGACCGGCGACCCCGCTCGACTGGGCCGGCGATCCGTTCGACCCCACCCCTTTCCATATGGAACATGGCGAAACGAGCTACCAACAGACGCTCGACCATTATGCCGAATATGGCGATGTGGTGGGCGACAATCCGCTGAACTTGCAGGCGACGACGCTGGGCCTCAACGCCTATGCGCTGGGCGGCGGGGAGCGGTTTCGCAGCTGGGCGCTCGACTATCTGGCCGCCTGGGCGGAACGGGCGGCGAACAATGGCGGCCTGCTGCCCAGCCATGTTCGCCCCGACGGCACGGTCGGCGACGATTGGTGGAAGGGCGTCTATGGCTGGGGCTTTTCCCCCATCGTGCCGCAGACAGGCGTGCGGGAGGATCGCAACCGCGTCCCCCGGTCGATCACCGCCTTCATGGGCGCGCTGCTGATGAGCGGGGACATGGCCTATATCGACCTGTGGCGGCGGCAGACGGCCCGGATCAACGATGCCGTGCGCAGCATCGACGGCACCTCGTCCGCCCCCACCATGTATGGCACACAGGGCTGGTATGGCTGGAAACCCGGCCCCTACCGCACCAACGGGTTTGAAATCTGGTATATGTCACAGCGCGCGGACGATCGCGCTCTGGCAGGCGACGATCCTTGGATCGCGTTTCTGGAGGGTCGCAAGGACGACTATCCGGTGCAGGCGCTGACCGCCGATCTGGCGCGCGTGGCGCAGCGGGTGGCGGCGCGCGAGCAGGACGATACCACGCCGCAGACGCGGCTGGCGGACTGGCCGATCGGCATCAATCCGGCCAGCGTCAAAAGCCTGGTGCAGTTGATGACCGGCGGGCTGCATATCGCCCGGCCGCCCTGGTCGAAAACTTCTCCGCCGCAGGGCGGCGTGCCGCTCCATTGCCGGTTGCGCTATTTCGATCCGATCGCACGGCGCGCCGGCGTTCCGGCCGATGTCGGCGCACTGGTCCACCGGCTGGCGGATCGGGAAACAGAGGTGACGCTGGTCAATCTGGGCGATCAGGCGCGCACCGTGACGGTGCAGGGTGGCGCCTATGCCGAACATCGGATCGACAGCGTGATGCTGGATGGCCGCACCATGGCGTCAGGTGGACGCGATATCACGCTGCGACTGGAACCAGGATGCGGCGCGCGGCTGGTGCTGGCGATGACCCGCTATGCCAACCGGCCGACCCTGTCCTTTCCCTGGGACCGATAGGCCCCTGCCCTGCCCCGGTTCCATGACCGGGGCAATGGGGAGGATGGATCAGCGCTGGGCC
Source organism: Sphingobium sp. WCS2017Hpa-17 (assembly GCF_031843765.1). Taxonomy (NCBI): domain Bacteria; kingdom Pseudomonadati; phylum Pseudomonadota; class Alphaproteobacteria; order Sphingomonadales; family Sphingobiaceae; genus Sphingobium; species Sphingobium sp. WCS2017Hpa-17. Next base: position 77,290 of record NZ_JAVTIV010000002.1, on the reverse strand, counting down.
AGTTGCACCGGCGAGACGCGGCTGATGGTCAGGCCATTCTGCGCCCATTCGGCCTTGGTCCGGCACTGGACCAGCGGCGCGCGCGAACCGTTGCGGATTTCGCGGAAGCAGTAGCGGTCGGTCTTGGCATGATAGGTGACTTTGGTGTCACCGAAGCGGCCCTGCGGCTGAGCGAAAGCGGGCGTAGCGGCGGCCGAAACGGCGAGCGTGGCAGCGACGACGGCGGCGGCGAAAGCGATGGTCTTCATGATGGTTGTCCTTCCCTGAACTCTCCGTGGCGATCCGTTGTGGATCATGCCGGAGACGTTGCAGGGGCCGTGCCAATTTACGAAAAGCCCAGAAAATCTGGCTTCCGTGACGCTATTTCGACAAAAGTCGAAAATATTACACCATCATTTAGCGAATAATCCTGTTTTATAGCGTCAATTTCATCGCCTCATAAAAAGGGCGGCGCCAGCGGACACCGCCCCTCCCTCATTTTACCTGTCCAACTCGCTGTCTCAGTCTTCGATATTTCGACGGAACGTCTCCGGCAGGAACAGCAGGCCGACCACCACCGTCAGCGCCGCGACTACGACCGGATACCAGAGGCCGTAATAGATATCCCCGGTCGCCGCGACCATGGCGAAGGCGGTGGTCGGCAGGAAGCCGCCGAACCAGCCATTGCCGATATGATAAGGCAGCGACATCGATGTGTAGCGGATGCGGCTGGGGAAGAGTTCGACCAGCATCGCCGCGATCGGACCATAGACCATCGTCACCAGCATCGCGAGCGCCCACAGGATCGCCACGACCGCGACCTTGTCGATCTGCGCATTGTCCGCCTTGACCGGATAGCCCGCCTTGGCAAGGCCCGCCTTCAACTGCTCCTGGAAGGCGGCGATCGCCGTCGCCTTGTCCTGGCCCGCCAGCGTGGCGGCATCGGGCGCCGTAAAGCTGACCGCACCGATCTTCACGATCGCGGGAGTGCCAGCCGGCGCTTCGACATTGTCATAGCTGGCGCTCGCCTTGGCCAGATAGGTCTTGGCGATGTCGCAGCTCGACGTGTCGAACTTGTTCTTGCCTACGGGGTCGAACTGGAACGAGCATTCCTTGCTGTTGGCGACGACGGTGATGGGCGCGGCCGCCTGCGCCGCTGCCAGCGCGGGATTGGCCGCATGGGTCAGCGCCCCGAACAGCGGGAAATAGGTGATCGCCGCCAGCGCGCAGCCGCCCAATATGATCGGCTTGCGCCCGATCTTGTCCGACAGCCAGCCGAAGAAAACGAAGAAGGGCGTGGCCAGCGCCAGCGCAATGGCGATCAGGATGTTGGCGGTCGCGCCATCCACCTTCAGCGTCTTTTCCAGGAAGAACAGCGCGTAGAATTGCCCAGCATACCAGACCACCGCCTGCCCGGCGACCGCGCCCAGCAGCGCGATGATAACCCAGCGCAGATTGCCCCATTGGCCGAACGCCTCGGTCAGCGGCGCCTTCGACGTCTTGCCCTCATCCTTCATCTTCTGGAAAACGGGGCTTTCGTTGAGTTGCAGTCGTATCCACATCGACACGCCCAGCAGCAGAATCGAAATCAGGAAGGGCAGGCGCCAGCCCCAGGCGGCAAAGGCTTCCTCGCCCAGGGCGAAGCGGAAACCGATCACCACCAGCAGCGCCGCGAACAGGCCAAAGGTCGCCGTCGTCTGGATCCAGCTGGTATAGAGGCCGCGCTTCCCCTCCGGCGCATGTTCGGCGACATAGGTGGCCGCGCCCCCATATTCGCCGCCCAGCGCCAGCCCCTGCGCCAGCCGCATGATCAGCAGGATGATCGGCGCCGCCACCCCGATGCTGGCATAGCTGGGCAACAGGCCGACCGCAAAAGTCGACAGGCCCATGATCCCCATGGTGACGAGGAAGGTGTTCTTGCGCCCGACCAGATCGCCGATCCGCCCGAATACCAGCGCACCGAAGGGCCGCACCGCAAAGCCCGCCGCGAACGCCGCCAATGCGAAGATGAAGCCGGTCGTTTCGTTCACGCCCGAGAAGAATTGCGCGCTGATATAGGTGGCCAGCAGGCCGTAAAGATAGAAATCATACCATTCGAACACCGTCCCCAATGAGGACGCGGCGATGACGAGTTTCTCGTTCTGCGTCGCCGCATGTTGTTTCGGCTGGCCGTCGTCATAGGTCGTCGCCATAAGCCCCTCCTTTAAAAAGTATATTTGGCCGCCATCTCAAGCCGGTCCATCTGGCCCTTGAGGCCGCTGACGACTTCGCGTTGAGCATGGCGATATTCGATGCCAAGGTCGAGATGTTCGACCGGCGACCAGAACAGGTTGCCGGCCAGGCTGTAGGCGGCCTTGTCCGCCAGCCCCGGCACCGTGAAGTCGGACGGATAATAAGCCCGGTGATAGCCTGCCATGAAGGTGGAGCGCAGACTGTCGGTCCAGCCCAGCTTCACCGCTGCATAGCCCGACAGGTTGCTGACCAGCCCCAGCCGCTGCGCCTGCGCCGGATCATCGACCACATCGGCGACCGCGCCCAGCCCCAGATAGCGGCCGATACCCCGGCCATAGGTGGCGAGCAGACGCACATCATGCCGTCCCTGTGGGCCGAAGGCGACCCGCGCACCGCCGCTGACGCCCCAACCCATGGCGGTATCGCTCCGCGCGCCGCCCTGTTCCTCACGGTTCACCGCCAGCATCCGCATCAGCCCGGCGACATGCCATTCCAGCGCCTTGCTCTTATACGCCAGCTTGGCCACCAGATCGGGCATCCGGTCATTGTCACGGTCGACCAGCGCTGCGGCGGCCGGCGTCACCGTCTCCGTCTGCGGATTTTCCGCCGCCAGATAGAGCGAAAGATTGTCGCCCAATGGCTGACGATATTGCGCGATCAACTGACGGACGAAAACGGTGCCCTCCATCGGCCCCACGAAATCGGTGGTTTCGGGCAGCAGGCTGGGACTTTGGAAGGTCGTCCATTCCTGTCCCAACAGCCAGTTGCCATAGGTAAAATAGGCGCGGCGCAATGTCGGCGTATAGGGATTGGTTGCCCGTTGTGCCCCGGCCGGCGCGGTGGCGAGCCCGAAATCGAACTCGATATGGCTCTTGAGCGACTTGGCGCCGACGGGCGTTTCCGTCTCGAAGGACAGGCGGCTCTGCCGGGCATGGCCAATCACATCATGGCTGCTGCGGCCCCCAACCGGAATCTGCTGCGGCAGATAAAATTCCTTGCCCAGCGCGCCGCCCGGCATCTCGCCATCATCATAGCGGGTCGCACTGCCCACCATCTTGACGAATCCACCGATCCTGAAGCTGGTCCCGCCGATCTGGAAGCCCTCCGCCGCTGGCTTGTTTTCCAGCGCGGCAACGCGATCGTCGGCCTTTTGGGCAATCTGCGCCGACGCCTGCTGGTCAGCCTTCGCCGCCTGCAACTCGCCCTTCAGCGCCGTCACCGCCGCTTCCAGCTGGTTGAGCCGCGCTTCCAGTTCCGCCTCGCGCGGGGTCTGCGCCAGCGCGCCCGGCCCGGCCAGCATCGCCGCCGCCAGTGTACCGATCGCCGCGCCATTCCGCCAAATTCCGTAGGTCGGCCATAGAGCCGACATCGCTAACTTCATCATGCCTCTCCGGGTCGGACCATCCCGTCTGTGCGGGGTTGGTGGCAAGTCCAGCCTGTGCCGCCATCATGCGGAGGAAGCGGGGTTGGAGAGAAGGCGGACCATGGTGCCAAAGACCCTCGACTTTGGTCGAGGATGGCGGTCCCCCGTCGCTACGATAGGCTGGGGCAAAGAGCTGGAGAGGTTCTCGACAATGAGCGAAACGCTATACCCCGTCCCTGCTGCCCTCGCCGCAGACGCCCGCATCACCGCCACCACCGCCGCCGCTATGCACGCGCTGGCCGCTTCCGATCCCGACGCCTTCTGGCGCAAGGAAGCCCAGCGACTGGACTGGATCACGCCGTTTACGAAGGTCGATGAAAGCAGCTTCGACGAGGCGGATTTCGGCATCAGCTGGTTTGCCGACGGACAGTTGAACGTCAGCGCCAACTGCATCGACCGTCATCTGGCGGAGCGTGGCGAACAGCCGGCGATCATCTGGGAAGGGGACGATCCTTCCGAAAGCCGCGTCATCACTTACGCCCAGTTGCATGAGGAAGTCTGCCGGTTCGCCAATGTGCTCAAAAGCCAGGGTGTGCAGCGCGGCGACCGGGTCACGCTCTATCTGCCGATGATCCCGGAAGCGGCCTTTGCCATGTTGGCCTGTACCCGCATCGGCGCGGTTCATTCGATCGTCTTTGCCGGCTTCTCGCCCGACAGCCTGGCCAGCCGCATCCGCGATTGCGACTCCCGCATCGTCATCACCGCCGACGAAGGGTTGCGTGGAGGCAAGAAGGTCGCGCTCAAGGCCAATGTCGATGCCGCAATCGCCCATTGCACATCGGTCGAGAAAGTCATCGTCGTCCAGCGCACCGGCGCGAATGTGCCGATGGTGGAAGGCCGCGACCTGTTCTACGGCCCTGCGCGCGATGCTGCCGCAACCGACTATGCGCCCGAAGCGATGGGCGCCGAAGACCCTTTGTTCATCCTCTATACCTCCGGCTCCACCGGCACGCCCAAGGGTGTGCTGCACTCGACCGGCGGCTATCTGCTCTGGGCGTCGATGACGCATGAGCATGTGTTCGATTACCGCCCCGGCGATGTCTATTGGTGCACTGCCGATATCGGCTGGGTCACGGGCCACAGCTATGTCGTCTATGGACCGCTGGCCAATGGCGCAACAACCTTGATGTTCGAGGGCGTCCCCAATTACCCCGACCATAGCCGCTTCTGGCAGGTGTGCGACAAGTGGCAGGTGTCGATCTTCTACACCGCGCCCACGGCGCTGCGCGCGCTGATGCGCGAAGGCGACGCCTATGTGCAGGCCGCCAGCCGCACGTCGCTGCGCATATTGGGCAGCGTGGGCGAACCGATCAATCCCGAAGCCTGGGAATGGTATCACCGCATCGTCGGCGAAGGGCGTTGCCCGATCGTGGACACATGGTGGCAGACCGAAACCGGCGGGATATTGATCGCCCCCCTGCCCGGCGCCACCGACCTGAAACCCGGCTCCGCCACCCGGCCGCTCTTTGGTGTCCATCCCCTGCTGGTCGATGCCGAGGGCAAGGCGCTGGACGGCGCGACCGAAGGCAATCTCTGCATCGCCAAAAGCTGGCCGGGGCAGATGCGCACCGTCTATGGCGATCATGAGCGCTTCTTCCAGACCTATTTCACCACTTATCCCGGCCGTTATTTCACCGGTGATGGCGCGCGCCGGGACGAGGATGGCTATTATTGGATTACCGGCCGCGTGGATGACGTCATCAACGTGTCCGGCCACCGCATGGGCACGGCGGAGATCGAAAGCGCGCTGGTCGCCCATGCCAAGGTCGCCGAAGCCGCCGTCGTGGGCATGCCCCATGCGATCAAGGGCCAGGGCATCTATGCCTATGTCACCCTAAATGCCAATGAGGCGCCATCGGACGAGTTGCGCAAGCTGCTGGTCGCGTGGGTGCGCAACGAAATCGGCCCGATCGCGACGCCCGACATCATCCAGTTCGCACCCGGCCTGCCCAAGACCCGGTCGGGCAAGATCATGCGCCGCATCCTGCGCAAGATCGCGGAAGGCGAAACCGGCGCACTAGGCGATATTTCGACGCTGGCCGATCCGTCGGTGGTCGAAAAGCTCATCGCCGACAGTCAGTTGGCCCACGCCTGACAGGCTGTTTGAGCAACGGAATAACCATAAAGGACTTGCCCCCGATCGGGGCAAGTCCCTATCCCGGACCGGTGACAGACCGGCCGGCCCCACTATCGGAGAGGAACGCGACGCTGACGACGACGCCTGCGACATTGGGCACCATATTGGTAGCGGACGATCATCCGCTCTTCCGTCAGGCGCTGGTCATGGCGGTGGAGGCAGTCGCCCCGCAGGCACGCATAGTCGAAACCTCGACCCTTGATCGCGCCGTGGAAATCGCCAACGCCACCAGCGACCTGCTCCTCATCCTGCTGGACCTGAAAATGCCCGGATCGGCGGGCTTTTCCGGCGTCGCCCTGCTCCATGCCGAGCGCCCCTCCGTCCCCATCCTCGTCATTTCCAGTGCGGAGGCGCAGGTCGCCTCGCCCGAAGCCCGCCGCTATGGCGCAGTCGGCTTCATCGGCAAGGATCAGGATCTGGCTGTGATCGAACAGGCGATCGCCGCCGCGCTGGATGGGCATAGCCCCGCGCCACCTCTGGCTTCTGCGGGAGATGTCGATGACATGGCGCACAAGGTCGCTTCGCTCACGCCCACCCAGTTGCGCGTTCTGCTGGGCGTGCTCGATGGCCAGCTCAACAAGCAGATCGCCTATGAACTGGGTGTAGCGGAATCCACCATCAAGTCACACATGACGACCGTGCTGGCCAAGTTGGGCGTCCAGAACCGCACACAGGCAGCGCTGGCGGCCCGTGCGCTGGGCTTGGGTGCGGATCGGTAGCATCATGAACCTATATGGATCATTTATGACGAATAACTATGCCAATTCGGTAATCCACTGATCCAATATCACACCGCCCAGCGGCTTTGCCAATATCGTGATATTCCGCTGGTGCGCCCGTTCTAGCATCGGCGCGCTGCGCTCCGCCGTCACCAACGCCACCGGCAATCCGGGCCAGCGCAGATGCAGCGCGTCGATCAGGTCGATGCCATCCCGCACCGCACCGAGTTCAAAATCCACCAATGCGCCGTGGAACGGCCCCTGTGCGGCCAGTGCTTGCGCCTCATTGCCGGCCACCACGCAATCATTGCCCATCGCCTCCAGAACCGCCTGCATTGCCATACGGTTGGCGCTATCATCATCGACCACCAGCAATCGTAGCCCGGATGCGCCGATCTCGCCGGCTTCTACCTGGGTGCGCTGCTCCAGATCGGCAGCCACGCGGGGCAAGCTGACGGCAAAGCAACTGCCCCGCCTCTGCTGCGACCATACATCCACTTTGGCGCCGATCAGTGCAGCAGAGCGCTCCACGATCGCCAACCCCAGGCCAATGCCATTCTCGCTCCCCTGCCCCAACCGCTCGAACTCGCGGAAGATGATGTCCAGCTTATCGGGCGCGATGCCGATGCCGCTGTCGCGCACCTCGATCCGCAGACATTGTCCCCGCTGCCGCGCCGCAACGATGATTCCGCCCTGCTCGGTGTATCGGATCGCATTGGACAGGAAATTCTGCACGATCGACCGCAGCAACGACCGGTCCGTCTCGACCCAGCCGTCCCCTGCCCCGACGCGCAGCGACAGCCCCTTCTCCGCCGCCAGCGGCGCCAGGCTCTCGACCAGATCCACCAGCATCGCCCGCGCCGGGAACCGGGTCGGCTGCGGCGTAACCCCGCCCGCGTCCAGCCGCGATATGTCGAGCAGGGCGCCGAGCAGATCATTGGCCCCTTCGATCGACCGGTCCAGCCGCGCCAGCATCGCCCGTTCCGGTTCGGCGAGCCGCCGCCGTAGCGCCGACGAAAAGAGCATGGCCGCGTGCAATGGCTGCAACAGATCATGGCTCGCCGCAGCCAGAAAGCGTGTCTTGTCCGCCATCGCCGTTGCCAGCTTGGCGTTGACCTGCGACAATTCCGCCGTGCGCTGCGCCACTGCCTGTTCCAGATCACGCCGCGCCGTTTCGGTGGCAGCCCGCGCCTGCGCCTCGATCGTGATGTCGGTGAAGCTCATGACATAGCCGCCATCGGGCATCGCCCCACCCACCGTCTTGATGACGCGCCCGTCGGGTCGGTGCCGCTCGAAACTGTGGGGCTTGCGGCTGCGCATATGACCAAGTCGCCGGGCGACATGATCGTCCACTTCGCCGGGACCGCAATCGCCCCGCTCGGCATTGAAACGGATCAGGTCGGCGATCGGCACGCCCACCCGCACCAGACCGGGCGGATAGCGAAACAGGTCGAGATATCGGCTGTTCCAGGCGATCAGCCGCAAATCGCGGTCGATCACGCTGACGCCGACGTCGATATTTTCCAGTGTTGCGGCCAGCAGCCCTTGCGAGAAATGGAGCGACTGGCCCGATGCGTCCAGCACCTGCGCCACCTGCGCAAAGCCCATGCCCTGTCCGGAAATGGCCGACGCCATGATCGCGCGGGCGGAGGAGGCACCCACGACGCTGCCGATCAGACGCTCGGCCGTGCGCGCGCTGCTCTGGTCGATCGGTCGATCCGATCGCTCATCCGGGCCTAAAGCCTCCGCTGCCGCGTCCACCCCGACGAAGCGCGTGACCAAATCGCCCAGCGCCGCCATCGTGCCGATTGGGGCAATACCGCGCTGGCGCACCAGCCCTGCCGTGCCGACCGTCCGGGCCGACACCAGCAGGGTCGCCAGCATGTTCCCGCCCAGGCTGGCGATCGTGCCCAGCGTCACCGGGTTGCCACCGGTCCAGCGCGCAATCCAGTCGGGCAGCAGGTCGACCGATGGCAGGAACAGCGCCAGCATCCAGATGGCAAAGCCGGTAAGCAGCCCTGCGCCGCCTGCGACGGCATCATTATGCGGCCGATAGACGGCGCAGATCAGCGCCGGGGCGCATTGCGCGATGGCGACGAAGGCGATCAGTCCGACAGAGGCCAGCCCGGTCGTGAGCGGCGTCGCCATGGCATAGAAGGCCGCAGCAACGATCATTCCAACAATGGCGCCGCGCCGGACCCATAGCAACCGTTTGCCCATATGACCGCTGCCACCAGACCGGCGTAGCAAAATCGGCGCGAACAGATCGTTGGAGATCATGCTGGATATGGCGACGATTTCCGTCACCACCATTGCCATCGCAGCGGACAGCCCGCCGAAAAAGACCAGCAGCGCCAGCGCGTTGAAACCGAAATGCTGCGGCAGGCTAAGCACGAACAGGTCGGGCAGCGCCCCCTCTCCCAGCAGCGCCAGTCCCGCCGCGGCGATCGGCGGCACGGCCAACACCGTTACCAGCAGATAGGTGATAAAGCCCCAACGCGCGCGCAGGATATCGTCCGAATCGCGTGCCTCCATGACGCTGACGAAGAAATGGCGGGGCAGGCAGATAATCGTCAGCATCGCCAACAGGGTCGTGACAATGAAATCGCCGTCCAGCCGCGCCGGCGCAAAGCCGCTGCGAAAAGCGCTCAGCCCCTCCCCTATGTGCGCGGTCGGCATGGTCCAGAGCAGCCAGCCCGCCAGGCCCGCCACCGGCAGTAGCGCCACCAGCTTCAGCACCGACTCACTCGCAACGGCGAACAGGATCGCCTCATTCTGCCCCGCCACCTGATAACGGCGCGCGCCGAACAGGATAGCGAACAGCGCCAGCGCAGCCGATGCGCCGATCAGCGGCATCGTGCTTTCAGGTGTGCGGGACACTAGCGCGAAGCTGAATGCGACCGAACGCAATTGGAGCGCGACATAGGGAATAGTGCCGAACAGCAGGATGATCGTCACCAATGCCGCGATCACCCGGCTCTTGCCGAAGCGGGAGCCTATGAAATCGGATATGGAGGTCGCGCCGTCGCGATGCACCTCGATATGCAGGCGACGCAGGAAGCCCCCGCCCAGCGCCATCAGCAGCGCCGGCCCCAGATAGATGGGCAGATAGTCCCATCCCCCGGTCGCGGCGCTGCCCACCGCACCGAAATAGGTCCAACTGGTGCAATAGACGGCCAACGCCAGCCCATAGGCATGGATACGCCAGCGCGATCCGCTCAGGCGCGCGCGATAGCGATGAACCAGCGCGGCGCCGCCGAACAGCAAGGCGGCGTAGAGGATGGCCAGAAGAATGGCGATAGACATGGGAAGAGGCATAGTCGCCTCTGCCGCCGACGCCAATCGGTGCGAAAGATGGAGGGATTGGCGGTCGACGAAAACCGGTTTAAAAGATGACTATCCAAATCGCCTATATCGTTTAATATTTACGATCATCTTATTGATAGGAAAGATATTTTTTGTGACGCTAAATTGATGCCGTTTGAGGAAAATCTGACACCTGCCGAACGTGCTATGACCGATAACACGTTGCTGGTCGAATATGCCGACGCTCAGGCCATGCTGGCACGGGTTGAGGAGCGTCAACGGCTTAGTCCGGTTCGCCGCCCTTGGAAGATACGATGCTTCATTGCCGAACGTCAGGCCCTGGCCTGGATTGATGCGACCACGATCGAAGCAGACGCCTTTACCGTCGATGGTCGCGGCAATGTCAGCGGTGCGGATTTCGACCTCACCCATTGGCGCCGGGCTGTCGGTGCACCGATCGCGCTCGACATATTGCGGACGAACCCAAGCGGCCTCCTCGACTGGCTGGGCGTGGAAGATGCCAGCACGGCCGCTACACCCTGGGCTGTACCGTTATTGCCGCTAGCCGACGTCCAACTGCGGGTAGAGGCTTGGCAAAAGGCCATGGCCGCCCTGCCCCCTGCCCCCCCTTTGCTGTATGGCGCGCGTCTCGCGCAGTCCTGGTGGGTCCGTACGCCGATCGGACGCGGTGACGCAGTTGCGGGCTTCCTAATCGGCGATCGCCATGGCCCCGGTCGATCCGAAGCCTCATCCGGCGGATTGGCGGCCCTCGGCTTCCAGGTCAGCGGCGCCGCCTGGAAAGCTGCCACGCCGGCACGCTTCGACCGGCTGTGGTTGCACGCCATCGCTCTAGGTGCACGGCATCATCTGGATCAGGAGCAACGACTGCGCGGCTATGCCGAACGCGCCGCCGCCCATATCGCGGCCCGACGCCGACCGGGCCGATTGCGGGAGGTTATCATGCTGGCTATGGCGCATCCTCATATTGGCAGTCGCCTGGTCGCCGATCGTCTAGACATCACATCTGCTGGCGCGATCAAATTGTTGACCATCGCGACCGAGGCTGGCCTGCTGGTGGAGCGCTCTGGGCAATCCAGCTATCGCAGCTATGCCATTCCAGTGAGCAGCCTGCCTTCCTCTTCCCTTACCCCAGACCCGCTTGCCGATCCCGGAACCGGGAATTTATGGACTGAAGGCTGAGAAAATCGCTCTCGCCAGAAGCGCTCTGAACGCCATTCAAGCGCGCCGCGAGGCCATTACATCTAAAATGCGCCAAAGCGCCCCAGAGGGCTAGAAACCGCCCTGCCAGGGGTTTCTACTTTTGTTCTCTTTCTGATGCATTTCTGATGAGCCTATCACAGGCCGCGTCACCGAATGCAGCATATCGGTGATGCGGCCTGCCGTCTCTGTGTACATGTCCGCAAAAGGGGAGGGGGACACGTGAGCGTTCCCATCAAATGGCTCGACAGGCGAGGGAGCGCATCATCTCGCGCCTCTTCGACATGTGATCAGCGCGAGGTCCGAAAACACGTTCGATGACGGGATCGAACGGGCGATCGAATGATGCTTGCCATCAGAGCCTGGCCAAATGGCGGAAATAGGGGCCGTTCGAGTCGTGAGTCCGTGCGAAGAGTTCGAACACTCTTCTCCAGTCCGCCATGCATCGTGTTTTCAGAATCACGTCATTCTGACCCACGCTGGTCCCATCGGTCAGCAGATATCGATCGGAACCCGTTCATTGGACGAAGCGGGAAGGGCGGATTTCTCACATGTCCGTGGTCTAGGCCGCCTGCCGTTAGCCGAGTGATTGCCGGTTCAGCCGATCGACGGCGATGAAGAATGTCGTGATTCCAAAAACACGCCGTGCGGCATGTCAGGGTCGCAATTTATATTTGTTGCGACGGTGATGCTCTTTGACGAAGCCGTGGAAGCGCTTCGAATAGTTGCGCGGCAGCTCGTGCGGATTGGCCCCCAGAAAAGCGTCGAAGCGTCGCATCAGTTCATCATAATCCCATCCGGGGAAATCGCTGCGGATCGTTTGATAAATATCGGCGTCCAGGACATCGCGGGCCCGGCCATGCGCTACCGGGGTCGGGCGAGCCTTGCGCGGATCAGCACCAGCGCTTCGCAAGCCACCCGCAGCCTGTGCGATCAGCGTCATCGCCTGTCGGGGGTCGATCATCTCCTGCTCATCCGGGTCAGCCCGAGTTGGCGAGGAGGGCAGGGGAGTGACCCGCGCCGATCGCACGCGCTCGGCCATATGCCGGCGCATCACCATTCGCATCTTGGGTTTCGTACTATTGGGATTGATCACTTCCAGACTGATGTCCGGCAATTCATTGGCCTTGGCGAGGTCAAGCAGCTTGCGTTTGAAGACCGGATAGGCGCTCTCGCTCCCACTCTTCTGGTGGAGTGTTTCAAAGCCGATGACGAACCCTTCCGGTCCATTCCCGCCCGCATGTTTGCGTGAGGCGCGATAGAGCCATTTGCCAAGACCGCTGGTAATCTCGAAATAGAGTGGCGAAATGGCCAGCACATTGCGCTTGTCCATCACCCCATCGAAGAACCATTTGGATAGGGTGATTTCCATGCCGAGCGACCGCTGGGTCCGCTCGTCCACCAGATGGGTGTAGCTGTCGATCCAGGAGAAAGTCGTTTCCCGGCTTTTGGCGCTGGCCCGGATATTGGTCTTGATTGTCGTCGCCTGCAGGCGGTCGAGCGCGCTCACCAGCCGCTCATAGGCCCGGCCGCTGGTGCCCCAGCAGATGCGCTTCAACAAATCGCCGGGTTGAAGCCGGATGACGGGAGACAGGTCATTGAGGCCACGCTCACGCAGTTCGTTGAGATGCGACGCCAGATAGATCATGATGTCCGCGTCCCAGATCGTCGCCATGCCATAGGCGGGATTAGGTGAGACATGGACGCTCACCGACTTGTCGGGACTGACATATTCTATGGGTTTGATGCGCTTGCGCTTCGACAAGCTGAAGAAGGGGCGCTGCATCGTCTCCTGATAATCGCGCAGCGAAATATCGCTGAAATCGGGCAGGGTGAAGAACATTTCGAACTGGACCTTGCGCTCTTTCAGCGCCGTCTTGAGTTCGCCTTCATTCACCACCCTATATCATCCCATTCCGCTGTCCCCCCGGGGGGAAATCAACATAACAAACTGAAATATAAGACTTATTCCTCTATTTTCAGCTTTTCGTCCGCGCAAGGCGTCCTTCTATCGGCGCTTTGCGCCACGAATGCGTGCGGCCTCGATCACTGGCCGCAACGCTTCCAGTATGGCATCGGTCGACAGGTCGGAGGGGGTCAGCGTCAGCGTCAAAATCTTTTGCTGATCCTTCACCACCTCACCGATCGGCTTGCCATTGCTGCCCGCAATCGCTGCCTTCTGCACGCGTCCCTTGGCTGTCATCGCCTTGAGCAAACGCCCCATCACCTCAGCGCCCGCGATCGGTTGTTCATCGCCCGACCGACGGAAACTTTGTTCGGAAGCAATCTGGTCGGCCGCCGCCTCCAGCTTTGTCCTGCTCGCAGGGTCGCGCAGCAACGGCAAAAGCTTCTCGCCATATTTGGCCTGCAAATCCATCGGCGAATGAAAGGCGCTGACCAGGAAGGGCGGAATGTCCGTCAACGCGATATAGCGCGACAGCTGCGACTTGGAGATTTTCAACCGCTCGGCCATGCGCAACTGCACACCGCCATAAAAGCGATCGACCGCCGCCTTGTAGTTGAGGCCGCGCTCCAGATCGGAGATATCCTCGCGCTCGCGATTTTCGATGTCGGCCAGTCGGAAGGCCGCCTCGTCATCCAGATCCTCGATGATCGCGATCAGGTCGATGTCGGGATAATGATTGGCATTGAGCCAGCTGATGGCCCAATGCCGCCGCGTCCCCGTGACCAGCTCATAGGGCAGGGGGCCATTGGGCGTGCGCCGTACCACCGCCGGAATACGGTTGCCGCCTTCGGCCAGGATCGAATCGATCAGGCTGCGCAGCCGATGTTCGTCCAGCAGCGAATAGTCGCGTGCGTTGCCTGGCCAGATCGAACATTCTGCCGGCTTCAGCCTGATGGTTGGTCGCTTCACGATTCGGGCGGCCTCGCCAAAGGCCTCCAGCCGCTTGTTGGTGAAGTTGACGCGACCGGGCGCAGCCTCACCGGTTACCGGATCAGGTGCCGCAATCGGTTCGGCCGGCACGGAGGCGAGCGCCTCACTGATCAGCGACCGCCGGCTCATGCCGCAACACTCACGCCGGCATCAGCGCCGGTCAGGCTGGTCGATGCCCATTGCTGGCGAATCTGCTGCTCGACTTCGCCGAACACCGCGTCGAGATTGTCGCGGCATCGCATATAGGTCTGGTGCGAGGCGGAGGGCTTGGATTCATAGATGGACCGGAAAGCCTGGGTCGCATTCTTGATCTCTTCGGACGCCAGGATCGGTTGCCCCAGCAGAAGGCCCGCATAGGTCGCCTGCATGATCCGCCACATGTCATTCTCGCCCGGCTTGCTGGGAGAGAATGTGGAACAGACCACGCGAATGAAGCCGTAATTGACCGGCGTGCCATTCTGTTCGAGGATTTCGATATTGTCCGCGATCGTGTCCATGAAATGGATGGTCGACAGATAATCGAGCTGGCGCGCCGGCACAGGGATCAGCAGACCGGTCGCGGCCGCCATCACATTGAGGCCCAGAAAGCCCATGGCTGGCGGTGGGTCGAGCAGGATTACATCAAAATCCTTGGCCACACTGGCTATACCGATACGCAGTGCCTGCAAACTTTCGCGGACGGCCTGTCCGCCTTCGCGCAGGGTGGATGTCAGATCCCATTCCGCGTCCTGCAGACCCAGGCTGGAGGGCACGATCTTGATCGTGGGCCAGGGCGTATCACGGATCGTCTGGGCAAAATCGCTGAAGGTGCTGCGTGGTGACAGGAACGTGCCGAGCGTCTGTTCGTCGTCGATCAGTGTCTCAGGCTGGATGTCGAACATGGTCGTGGTTGATGCCTGTGGATCGCAATCAATCACCAGAACACGATAGCCATGCAGCGCCAGATAGTCCGCCAGATGCTTTGTGATCGTGCTCTTGCCGACGCCACCCTTGAAATTCTGCACCGCCAGCACGACGGCATCCTCATCCGGCTGCTTGCCGACATGAATGCCCAGCGCTTCGCGAATTTGAGTCAGGTCTTCCAGCGTGTAATAGCGGCGACCGTTGGGCAGTTGCTTGGGCTGGGGCAGGCGGCCTTTGGCCTCCGCCTTGGCCAGTGCTTCGGGCGTGCGGCCGATCAGTTCGGCAGCGACGGTCGGGCCGAAAGTGATGTCGAGCGTCTTTCGCGTATCGGGACGGAACACGATCGTCTTGATATGATCGCGCATTTGCTGGCACGCCGTAGTGACGTTACGCAGCGTGTTGACGGTAAACGACATGGCGCCCCTCATAGTCGAATCATGACGGCAAAACTGGTTGGCGTTTAATGCGCTTATTTCGCCTTGAAAGTCAAACTTGCTCGATCACGCATCCGGAGTCGCCTCCTTACTGCGCTGCGTCACGTTTAAACACAACCGATGAGATAAGGGGCTAGGGGAAGGATGGGCGCCATCTGACAGCCCTTCAACCTCTAACCATGCCAAAATTCATGCGGCAAAGGCGCATTAGAGATTTTTATGAGGAGATTAGACGGATTAGCATCAACACGGAACGGCGATTTCCGGCTCAAATCCACCGATTCGCAGAACAGGCACACAAACTGATCGCACGATGGAACGGCACTGATAACACGCCGGGATGAATCCGAAAGTACGTCTGGTGAGACTTGATAACACGCTGAAATTCCAGCCGATCAAGGATCTGGCATGACGGCTGCATTGCCCTCTGTGCCGATATCCAGCACTGTCCCGGCGGTGGGTGCATAGGTCTTCCAGGCGGGCAGCCCGGCCCCGTTTGGGTCACCCTTCTTCACGAAATTGACCAGATATCCGCTCGCCAGCCGGCCGATGGTCTGGTCACGGGCCGTCGTCGCGGCACCATATTTGATTCCGACGGTGTCGAAAAAATAGGGAATTTCGCTCGCATGCCCCGCCCCCTTGGTGTCGGCGTTGCGCAGCGCCTGCGCCACATAGGAGAAGCGATAATAATAGATCGGCACATTTTGCCCTGCGAACATTTCCGCCATGGACCGGGCGCCCGTCACCATCGGGCCGGTCGGCCCGCCAATATCGTCGCTGGTCGCACCGATCATCACCGGCACTTTAGCGAAGCGGCCGGCTTGATAGGCGGCAAGGCTGTCGACCGCGATCTGGCCGTCTGCGATCGGGCTGCTGTGGGTGCGCGGGCCGGGCGCAAACAGGGCGGCCAGATTCAACCCGTCGACAATAGCATCCGCCGGCAGCGCGCGCAGCTTTGCGGCGGCCTCCGGGTCATCGACGGCAATCCCCTTCTTGCCGCCGAACGTGGCGCCGATCTTCTCGGCCGCCTCCAATGTCGCATCGCCCATCGGCATCGGTCCGCCCGACTGGATCACCGCCTTCTGGAACAGCCCTTGCGCCATCGGCGATGTCAGCAGTGCATGAACAGACATGCCGCCTGCGCTTTCGCCGATAATCGTGACATTGGCCGGATCGCCGCCAAAGGCCGCAATGTTCGCCTGCACCCAGCGCAACGCTGCGATCTGATCCATATAGCCGTAATTGGCGAGCAGCCCCTTGTCTGCATCCGCCTTGGTAAGCGCTGGATGGGCGAAGGTGCCGAACCGGCCGAGCCGATAGTTGAAGCTGACCACCATGATCCCCTGCCGTGCCAGCGCCGTGCCGGCATATGTCGGCGGCGACGATCCGCCATTCACGAAGCCGCCGCCATAGATCCACACCATCACCGGCAGCTTGGCCTTGGCCGCCGCCGGCTTCCATATATTCATATAGAGGCAGTCTTCGGCGGGCGGGGTGCCCAGTGGCGCGGCATCGCTGGGGAAGGGCAGTTGCATGCAGTCATGGCCATATTGGCTGGCATCGCGAATCCCCTGCCAGCGGGCCACGTTTTGCGGCGCGCGCCAGCGCAGGTCGCCCACGGGCGGCGCCGCGAAAGGGATGCCCTTAAAGGCGACCACGCCATCCACGCTCACACCGCGCAGCGCGCCGTCTGCGATCGTGACGACCGGATCGGCGGTCGCGGTGCGCGCCTGCACGGCGGAGCCGGACAGCGCCGTGGCCAATAGCATCATGCCCAAGCGAAAGCGCATATTCCGTCTCTCCCGTTCGTCAGGGCAGGGGCAAGGCCACTACCCTTTGTTCCCGCGCCGATCGCAGCGCTGCTTCGATGATTTCCTGCACTGCGACCGCTTCTTCAAGCGCAATCGGCAGGACGCCATCGGTCAACAGGGCCGCGCCCAGCCTCTCATAATATTGCTCCTGACACCCCGTCGCTGCCGGGCGCAGCGTTACGCCGCCCGATCCGTCATGCCATTCGACCGGATCGGCATCGACGCCCCATCCGCTATCGCCCGGTCGCAGGCCGGCGATCAATTGCGCCTCCTGCGGATCGAGCCGTCGCTTGATGAGCGACCCTTTATTGCCATGCACGGCAAAGCGGGGACTGCCGCCCATGTCGCCGCCCGGCGCATTCAGGCTGGCATGCAGCACGGCGCGCATCCCGTCATAATGCAGCACGACATGGGCCCAGTCGTCCGCCGCCGATCCGGGACGCAGCGCAACAATGTCAGCGCTCACCGCCAGCGGCCGGCCGAACAAGGCCAGCGCCTGATCGGCCAGATGCGGGCCGAGGTCAAACCACACCCCCGATCCGGGCGATCCATCCTCGCGCCAGCGGTCGCGTACTTCCGGGCGGAAGCGGTCGAAATGGGATTCGAAATGGCTGACGCGCCCGACCAGCCCTTCTTCGATGGCGGTGCGGATACTCAGGAAATCGCCGTCGAACCGCCGATTGTGGAACACGCTCAATCGCCGGTCACTGGCTCCCGCCAGCCGCTCCAGATCGCGCGCCTCTGCCAGCGTCAGCGCAAACGGCTTGTCCACCACCACATGCTTGCCGGCCCGCAGCGCGTCTGCGGCAAGCGTTGCATGTGTCGCACTCGGTGTCGCAATTACGATCAGGTCGATCGCCGGATCGGCCAGCAAGGCCGCTGTATCCATGCAGCGGATCGCGGGATCGAGCGCGGCCACTTCCTCCGCCCGGCTGGTCGCGATCGCCACCAGATCCAGCGTCGACGCCGCCCGGATCAGTGGCGCATGGAACACCCGCCCGGCCATGCCATAGCCGATCAGGCCGACCCTGATCAGCGCGCTCACGGCTTCAATGCTCCGGCTACCACCGGCGCCAGCTTGCCAACGATCACCGCCACGCCCTCGTCATTGGGATGGATGCCGTCAGGCAGTTGCAGCGCCCGCTCGCCGATCACCCCGTCCAGCATGAAGGGATAAAGGCCGACCTTATATTTGCGCGCCAGTTCGGGGTAGATGAGGTTGAAGGCGGCGGCATAGTCCGGCCCCATATTGGGCGACGCCAGCATACCCGTCAGCAGAACCGGAATGCCGCGCTTCTGCAACTCCGCCAATATCGCGTCCAGATTGCTGCGTGTCTCGGCTGGGGACAGCCCCCGCAGCATGTCATTGCCGCCCAATCCCACCAGCATCAGGTCGGGCTTGCGCGGCAGCCCGTCCAGCGTGAAGGCCAGCCGCGCCAGTCCCGCCGCAGTCGTATCGCCCGACACCCCGGCATTGACGACCCGCGCCTTCACCCCGCGCGCCGTCAGCGCCTTTTCCAGCACCGGCGCCAGCCCCTTGTCCTGATCCAGATTATAGCCGGCATAGAGGCTGTCGCCGAACGCGACCACCAGCCGCTCGCCGGCCGCTGGGACCGCTGCCGCTGCCTGATTGACCGCCTGCGCATCGTTGCCGGCGGGTGGCGGCACAGGTGTTTTATCCGAACAGGCCACCGCCAGTTGGACAAACAGCGCCAACGCCCCATATTGCATCCATCTGCCCGCCAAGGAGCGCTCCTTCTTCATGCATTTGCCCATCGATCCCGCCACTATCGCGATCCGCGCGCAGGATGTCACCCTCTCGCTTGGAACGCGCGAAGCGCCGGTGGCGATCCTCAAGGGTGTCGATCTCACCATCTTGCGCGGCGAAAGCCTCGCGATATTGGGCGCATCGGGATCGGGCAAAAGTTCGCTGATGGCGGTCTTGTCGGGGCTGGAACGGGCGAGCGGCGGCAGCGTCAGCGTGGGCGGCGTCGATTTCGGCGCGCTGGATGAGGACGCACTGGCGCAGGCCCGCCGTGGCCGCATCGGCATCATCCTGCAAAGCTTCCACCTGCTGCCCACCATGACCGCGCATGAAAATGTCGCCGTGCCGCTGGAACTGGCCGGCCATGCCGACGCCTTCGATCGCGCGGCCGACGAACTGCGCGCCGTCGGCCTCGGCCATCGGCTCGACCATTATCCCGCGCAACTGTCTGGCGGCGAGCAGCAGCGCGTCGCCATCGCCCGCGCCGTCGCGCCGCGCCCGACCCTGTTGTTCGCCGACGAACCGACCGGCAATCTGGACGCGACCACCGGCGCCACCATCATGGACCTTCTGTTCGAACGGCAGGCGGCGGCGGGCGCGACCCTCATCATCATCACCCATGATCCGGTGCTGGCGCAGCGCTGCGGCCGGATCGTGGAAATGCGCGACGGCCTGATCGTCTCGGACCGCGCCGCATGAATGCCCTGGATTGGCGCGCCAGCTGGCGCATCGCCCGGCGCGACCTGCATCTGGGCTTTCGCGGCCTGCGCCTTCTCTTTCTCTGCCTGTTCCTGGGCGTGGCGACCCTGGCGGCGATCGGCAGCCTGACCGCTGCCATCACACAGGAATTGAGCGACCGTGGCCGCAATCTATTGGGCGGCGACATTGAAATCGCCATGACCCAACGCGAAGCCCGTCTTGGCGACAAGGAAGCCTTCCGCCAGCTCGGCACATTGAGCGAAACCGTCCGCCTGCGCGCCATGGCGCAGCGGGCCGGGCAGGGCAGGGGCGACGCGCCGCCCGCCATCCTCACCGAATTGAAGGGCGTCGACGGCGCCTATCCGCTCTACGGCACGCTCGCGCTAAAAAACGGTATCTATAGTCCGCTCGATCCCGACCATATCCTCATCGGTGACGCACTGGCGCAGCGACTGGACGTCCGACCCGGCGACAGGCTGCGCTACGGCACCGCCGATTTCACCATTGCGGGCATCATCACCGACGAGCCCGATCGCCTCGGCGAAGGCTTTACCCTCGGCCCGGTCGCGATCGTCTCTATGGACGGGCTGCGCCGCACCGGCCTGATCCAGCCCGGCAGCCTCTATGCCGCCAAATATCGCATCCGCCTGAACCCTCGCTTCGATGCCGTGACCGTCCGCACCGACATGGAAAAGGCGCATGCCAGCGATGGCTGGACTTTCAAGGACAAGGATCGCGCCGCACCCGGCGCCAATCGCTTCATCGAACGCATGGGCCAATTTCTGTCGCTGATCGGCCTGGCCGCCCTCGTCATCGCCGGCATCGGCGTCAGCAACGGCGTTGCCTCCTATCTGGCCGGCAAGCGCGGCGGCATTGCTACGCTCAAAGTGCTGGGCGCGACCTCCGCCGATATTGGCCGCATCTATCGCATGCAGGTCGGCGCGGTCGCCCTGCTCGGCATTGGCGCGGGCCTGATCGTCGGCGCGCTGCTGCCGCCGCTGATTGTCGCGCTGGCGGGCGATGTGTTGCCGGTCAGCCCCGGCTTCCGCCTCCATCCGTTGCCGCTCGTCACCAGCGCCGCTTATGGCCTGCTCATCGCCTTCCTCTTCACCTTCCCGCCGCTCGGTCGCGCCCGCACCCAGCCCGCCGCCGCCATCTTTCGCGGCGCGGTGGAAACAGGCGGCGGTTTAGATCGCCGAAGTCTGATCGCCATGGCCGGGGCAGGGGGGCTGCTCGTCGCGCTGGCCTTGTTGACCGCGCGCGAGCCGCTCTTCTCGGCGGCAGTGCTCGGCGCGACGGCGGCGGTGCTGCTGCTGCTGCTCGGCCTCGGCTGGGCGGTCCGCCGCCTTGCCCTGCTCGCCCCGCGTCCGCGCCGCCCCCTGCTGCGCCTCGCGCTGGCCAATCTCCATCGCCCCGGCGCGCAGACCGCCGCGCTGATCGTGGCGCTCGGCCTTGCACTCACCTTGTTCGTGACGCTGGCCGGCATTCAGACCAGCCTCGACCGCGAAATCCGCAACGTCGTGCCGGAAAAGGCGCCCAACCAGTTCGTCCTCGATATCCCATCCACATCGCGTGATCGGTTCCGCGCCATCACGCTGGAACAAGCGCCCGAGGCGCAGCTCAACATCGTCGCCGCCCTGCGCGGCACGATCGTCGCCTATGGCGATCAGCGGGTCGCGGACCTGAAGGAATTGCCCGAAGGCGCCTGGTTCCTGCGCGGAGAGCGCGGCGTCACCTATAGCGACGCCCTGCCGCAGGGCAGCGACCTGACCGCAGGCCAATGGTGGCCGCGCACCTATGCCGGCCCGCCGCTCGTCTCGCTGGACGAGGAAGCGGCGAAGATCATGGGCGTCGGCATCGGCGACACGCTGACCGTCAGCATCCTCGGCCGGGAAATCACCGCGCGCATCGCCTCGCTGCGCAAGGTCAACTGGGACACGATGGGCTTCAACTATATCCTCGTCTTTTCCCCCAACACATTGTCCGCCGCCCCGCACAGCCTGACCGCGACCATTACCATGGACGCGCGCCACGACGCCGCCATGACCCGCGCCTTGCTGTCCGCCTTCCCCGGCGTCTCGGTGATCGGTGTGGGCGATGTGATCGATCAGGTCGGCACCATCATGACCCAAATGTCGCGTGCCATCGTCGCCGCTGCCTCGGTCGCGATCCTGGCAGGCATTGCCGTGCTGGTCGGCGCGATCGCCGCCTCCCGCGCCGCGCGCAGCTATGACAGCGTGATATTGAAGACGCTGGGCGCGACTCGCTGGCAGATACTCGCCGGGCAGGCGATCGAATATGGCCTGCTCGCCGCCATGCTGGCGCTGGTTGCGCTGGGCCTTGGCCTGACCGCGGCATGGTTCGTGATCGTGCGCATCTTCGAATTTCAATGGCAACCTGACTGGGCGGTGGTGCTGGCGACATTGGGCGGCGGCGCATTGCTGACGCTCGGCATCGGCCTGGCCGGCGCGATCCCGCTGATGTCTATCCGCCCGGCCCGCGCGCTGCGGCAGTTGTAACGGCCGCCGCCGCCGCAAACGGCACCGATCGCGGCATATCCTGCCGCGATCGGTGCCTCCTGCCGCGCCGCCCCTTTTATCCTGCCGCCTTCGTCCAGCACAGGAAAAGGCCGGCATGACCAGCACCGCTTCGCAAATCCGCTCCTTCATCGACCTGCGCCAATGGGCCGCAGGCGCGACCGTCTCTCCCGCCAGCGACGACGCTTTTCTTGCCGCCCGCGCGGCCCTGCCGCTGGCGGACGGGCCGATCAGCGCCGGCCTGATCCGTCTGCCGCAGGGCAGCGGCAGCGTATCGGCCCTGACCGGCGAGGAGTTCATCATCGTGGAATCCGGCGCGGTCCGCATCGAACAGG
Organism: Sphingobium sp. WCS2017Hpa-17; assembly: GCF_031843765.1. NCBI lineage: Bacteria > Pseudomonadati > Pseudomonadota > Alphaproteobacteria > Sphingomonadales > Sphingobiaceae > Sphingobium > Sphingobium sp. WCS2017Hpa-17. Next base: position 54,896 of record NZ_JAVTIV010000002.1, on the reverse strand, counting down.
GCGGCAAGAGCTACGCCCTGACCGAAGGCGAAAGCCTGCTGCTCCGTGATGGTGCGGCCTTTGACTGGTCCACCGATGCCGATGCCCGCATCCTCTTCATGCGCCGCAGCGGCGGCCCGGCTGGCAATGGCGCGATCATCCCGGTTGATACCGGCGCGCCGCTGGAACCGTCGGGCGCGCCGCTCGCCGAACTGCTGGTCGGCCCGACCCCTCAATGCCGCAACCATGGCGATTACAAGTCGGACGACGGCGAATATATGGTCGGCACCTGGGATTCGACGCCCTATTATCGCCGCGCCATGGCCTATCGCCACTTCGAACTCATGTATCTGCTCGACGGCAGCGTCACCTTCGTCGATGAGGCCGGGGATGAAGGCACCTTCCACAAGGGCGACATCTTCCTGGTCGAACAGGGCGCGCAATGCAGCTGGGACAGCCAGGTGCATGTGAAGAAGGTCTACTGCATCTACCGCCCGGCCTGACAAATTGCGGGGATGCCCTTCACGGCGCATCCCCGCAATCTCATCCCATCGGATCGAGCGTGCCCAGCCAGGCGATCAGCCCGATGATCGCTAGCGCAGCCCCGGTTTCGATCCCCAGCGACAATCGCAAATGGGCAATGGCGCGCTGTGTCTCGCCGCGTTCCAGCAGGGGCGTCAGCCGCCAGCGGTTCACCGCCGCCAGCCCCAGCATCAGTCCGAACAGCGCCAGCTTGGCGCCCAGCAACAGGCCATAATGGCTGCTTGCCAGCGCCGGCAGCTCTGCCAGCCCGACGATCATCATCAGATTGACCGCGCCGCTGACGATCAGGGTCGCGACGATCAGCGTCCCCATCAGGGCGAAGCCGCTCAACATGGCGGCCACCCGCCGTACATCATGGCGCAGCGTCACCACTGCATGGAGCAGCACCGCCAGCGCCCCGACCCAGCCAGCCGCCGCCCATATATGGGCGACATCGGCCGTCCGGTGAAGCATACCGGCCATATCCTCGGTCGCGCCGGCATGGCCGGTCCAGGCCAGCGTTGCCGCCCCGACCGCCGCAGGGATCAGTGCGACCCGAAGGCCCTGCGGCAGGATCAGGCAGACCAGCACCAGCAGCAAGGCCACCCCGCGCACTGCCAGCACCGGGCCGATCGGCGTCATGGTCAGCAATATCTGCGCGCTGGCCCAGTCGGGGTTGCTGATCGGCGTGCCGGTCATGGCGGCGGCACTGGCCAGCAGCCATAGCGCTGACAGCCCCATGCCGCCCAGCGCCAGCACCGCCAGCATGGCTTTCCGCCCCGCCATGCCCATCGCCCACCAGAAGAGCGGCAGGCCCATGAGCAAGGCAAGGTCGATCATCAGCGCAAAGCGCGCCCCGATCAGCGCCCCCTCGGTCATCGGCTCTTACTTCACGTTGAAGCTGTAGCCGCCTTCCATCTTGTGCTGGTCGGCGCCGACAATGTGCCACTTGATGTCATAGCTGCCGGCGGGCAGCGCGCGCGGGAAGGTAAGGGTCATGGTCTTGCCGTTGACGTCGGTCTTGAAGCCCTTGATCGGCATCGCGGGATGATCGGCCATGCCCGGCATGCCGGTCATCACCAGCTCCGCGCCGCTCATCGGCGCCAGGAAGGTTTCGGAGAAGGTCAGCGTCAGCTTGGTCGGCTTGGCGACGGTCGCGTTGGCGGCCGGGTTGGACGACACCAGCTTGCTATGGGCAGCGGCGACGCCGGGCAGTGCCAGGGCAAGGGCGGCAGCGGCGGTCAGGAAATAACGGGTCATGGGGCAATCTCCATCAGGGGTATTCAGGTAGGATGTTCAGGACAATTACGCATGGACTTGCCGCACCCCTCGACCCATGCGCATAATTTTTTCTGCCGCGCCGATATGAGGGGTCGGCGCTTCCGGCGCGTATGCGGGGGGAAGGATGGAGATAATATGATGAGCGATCTGGATCAGTTGCTGGGCGCGGTGCGGGCGATGCCGACCGACGCGCGCCTGGCGGATATGGACGCGGCGGTGATGGGCGGCCTTGCCCTGCGGCGCGACCGGGCGATGGCCCGGCGCAGCCTGATGCTGGCCGGCCTGCTGGCGATCGGCATCGGCTGGGCCGGCAGCATCGTGCCCGGCGCGCCGGCACAAGCTGCACCGATGCCGATCGGCATGTCCGACTATGCGCCGTCCCGCCTGCTCGGCCAATGAGCGGCCGGCGTTATATCTGGGTCGCGCTGGTGGCCTTTGCCGCTGCGCTGGCTGCCGTGCTGGTTGCCCGCATCTGGCTGGCGCCCGAACCGCGCGTTGAAAGCGAAGTCCATGCCCTGCTGCACCAGCGGCTGACGCTCGATAGCGCGCAGGAACAACGCATTCATGCATTGGAGGCTGCCTTCGCCAAGCGCCGCGAAGCGCTGGAGGCGGAAATGCGCGCTGACAATCAACGGCTCGCCGCCGCGATCGAAGCGGAACATGGCTATGGCCCCAAAGTGGCGGAAGCGGTCGATCGATCGCATCATGTCATGGGCCAGCTGCAAAAGGAAACGCTCCAGCACATCTTTGCGATGCGCGGCGTCCTTCGCCCCGATCAGGCGGCCCAGTTCGACGCCGCGATCGTCAAGGCGCTGACCCAGCCGGCCCGGTGACGAAAGCCCATCCCGATGATCGCGTACTGGCCACTCGCGCGCTGGCCGGGGATCAGGCCGCTTATGGCGCGCTGATGCAGCGGCACCGCGATGCCGTCTATCGGCTGGCGCGCGGGGCGATCGGCGACGCCGACGAAGCGCTCGACATCACGCAGGAAAGCTTCGTCGCCGCCTTCGCCGCGCTCGCCCGCTATGATGGATCGCGCCCGTTTCGCGTCTGGATCGCGCGCATCACGCTCAACAAATGCCGCGACTGGGCGCGCCGCCGTACCGTCCGTCGTTTCTTTACCTTCGCCAAACCCATCGACGATGCGCTCGACATTGCGGACACGGGTGCCACGCCGGAGGACGCCGCCCGCTCAGGTCAGGAAGTCGCCCGCATCAATGCCGCCATCGCCGCGCTGCCGGCCAATCTGAGGGACGTGTTGCTGCTCCGCACGATCGAACAGATGAGCCAGGCCGAAGCAGCCCAAGTGCTGGGCGTCACCGAAAAGGCGGTCGAAACCCGACTCTACCGCGCCCGCGCAAAACTGACTGAAATTTTGAGGGATTGACGCATCGCCCGCGTATGAAGGGGCATGACCGACCTGTCCCTTGATCGCCGCACCCTGTTCAAAGGCGCCGCCGCGCTGACGCTGGCCGGGGCCTTCCCTGCCTGGGCGCGCAGCGGCACCGCCGGCCTCCATCCCGCACCGGGCGTCCTGTCGGGCGACCGCATCGCGCTCACCGTGGGCGACAGCCATTTCGGCACCGGCGGCCGCTCGGCCCATGCCATCACCATCAACGGTACCGTCCCTGCGCCGCTCATCCGCCTGAAGGAAGGGCAGCGGGTCCAGCTGGCCGTCACCAATAATCTCAAGGAAGACACGTCGATCCACTGGCACGGCCTGATCGTCCCCTTCCAGATGGATGGTGTGCCGGGCGTCAGCTTTCCCGGCATCCGGCCGGGCGAAACCTTCACCTATGATTTCCCGATCCGTCAGTCGGGCACCTATTGGTATCACAGCCATTCGGGCATGCAGGAGGCGATGGGTCATTATGGCCCGATCGTCATCGACCCCGCCGGCGTCGATCCGGTTCAGTCCGACCGCGAACATGTGATCGTGCTGGCCGACTGGTCGCCGGTCCACCCCCATGTGCTACTGAAGCGCCTGAAGCAGATGGGCGGCTATCATAATTTCCAGCGTCAGACGCTCGCCGGCCTGCTCGCGGGCAAGGACCAGAAGCTCAAGGACCGGCTGGACTGGGGCGCGATGCGCATGGACCCCACCGACATTTCCGATGTCACCGGCTCCACCTACAGCTTCCTCATCAACGGCCATGGCACGCCGGAAAACTGGACCGGGCTTTTTGCGCCGGGCGAGCGGGTGCGCCTGCGCATCGTCAATGCCTCGGCCATGACCAATTTCAACGTCCGCCTGCCCGGCCTGCCGATGACCGTGGTCCAGTGCGACGGCCAGCATGTCCAGCCGGTCGAAACCGACGAGTTCCAGATCGGCATCGCCGAAACCTACGACGTCATCGTCCAGCCGACCGAAGCGAAAGCCTATGGCCTGATTGCCGAGGCGATCGACCGTTCGGGCCAGGTCCGCGCCACGCTCGCGCCGCAGATCGGCATGGTTGCGCCCATTCCCGACCTGCGCCAGCGTCCGCTGCTGACCATGAAGGATATGGGGATGGACATGTCCGGCATGGATATGGGGCAGGGCGGCGTGATCGACCTCAGCCAGCCAGCGAATGAAAGCATGTCCGGCCACAGCATGAAGATGCTCGATCCTTCGGTCGCGCCGGATGTACCGATGGGGCCGGGGGTCGCGACCTTGTCCTCCATGCCGGCCGATCGCACCGCCGACCGGCCGACGGGACTGGAGGATGTCGACCATCGCGTCCTCACCTATGCCGATCTGCGCGCGCTGGAACCGAACGAGGATATTCGCACGCCGACCCGCTCGCTCGACATCCACCTGACCGCCAATATGGAGCGCTATATGTGGTCCTTCGACGGGGTGAAGCTGTCGGATGGGGCGGAGCCGATCGCCTTCCGCCATATGGAGCGCGTGCGGGTCACGCTCATCAATGATACGATGATGCCCCACCCCATCCATATTCACGGCCATTTCTTCCAGTTGCTGACTGGCGACGACCCGACCCACAATCCGCGCAAGCATACGGTGAATGTCCTGCCCGGCGGCAAGATCAGCTTCGACCTCACCGCCGATGCTCTGGGCGACTGGGCCTTCCACTGTCACATGCTGATGCACATGCACACGGGGATGATGCGTGTCGTCACGGTTCGTCATGGGGAGGACGCCGCATGAATCGCCTGATCGCCTCTGCCGCGCTGCTGCTCTCCGGCACCCCCATGCCGGTGCTGGCCCAGACCGATCCGCAGATGGATCACAGCACTATGGACAATGGCCAGATGGACCACAGCGCGCACCAGATGCCGCCAGCCCAGGAACAGCCGGCGCAGCCGGCTGATGCCCCCGCGCCGGATCAACCCGCCAACCCTCATGCCGGTCACGCCATGTCCGCATCGGGCAACAGCGTGCCAAAGGGCGTCGCGCCTCCGGTCCCGACCGACCATGCCGCGGAGGCCTTTTACGATCCCGCCGTCATGGCCCGCGCCCGCGCCGCCATGTTCAAGGAAAGCGGCGGCATGACCTTCTCGCAACTGATGATCGACCGGCTCGAATATCGCGCGCAAAAGGGCGGCGACGGCTATCATTGGGAGGGTGAAGGCTGGATCGGCGGCGACATCCACCGCCTCGCCATCAAGTCGGAAGGGGAGGGCGATGTCGGCGGTGCGCTCGAAAGCGCCGAACTCCAGGCGCTCTACAGCCGCGCCATCGATCCCTGGTGGAACATCGTTGGCGGCGTCCGTCAGGATTTCCGGCCGCAGCCCCAGCGTACCTACGCGACGGTCGGCATAGAGGGCCTTGCCCCCTACTGGTTCGAGGTGGAGGCGCAGGCGTTCCTGTCGAACAAGGGCGACGTCCATGTCCGCGCCGAGGGCAGCTATGACCAGCGCATCACCCAGCGCCTCGTCCTGCAACCCGCCGCCGAAGTGAATATCGCGGCGCAGGACGTACCGGAACTGGGCATCGGTTCGGGCCTGTCCAATATCGAACTGGGCCTGCGGCTACGCTACGAATTTGCCCGCGAATTTGCGCCTTACATTGGCGTCAACTGGGAACGCAGCTTCGGCGACACCGCCCGCTACGCCCGCGCGGCGGGGGAGCGGGCGTCGGCCACCAGTCTGGTGATGGGCATCCGCTTCTGGTTCTGATGTCTGGTCAAGGGCGCTGCTACATGTAGCGTTCCCCGGCGTAGGCCGGGGTCCAGTTGAGAGCATGGGACTGGACCCCGGCCTGCGCCGGGGAACGTCAAGCCATTAATCTAGATGCCGCTCTGCCAGCGCGACATGCAGCTTGATGCCCAGCGCCAGCACATCGTCGTTGAAGTCATAATGCGGATTATGCAGCGGCACCGACCCCTCGGGCTTCGCCTGCCCCAGCCAGATGTAGGCGCCCTTGCAGGCTTGCAGCATGAAGGCGAAATCTTCGGACGTGAAGGCGGGATCGGGCGCCAGTTGCGCCTCGCCCACGCTCGCGGCGGCGGCCAGCGCTTCCTGCGCGGCCTCCGCATCGTTGATCGTCGCGGGATAATAGCGCTGATAATCGACGCGCGCGGTCAATTCGCCGGCCAGCGCCACACCCGCCGCAACCTGTCGAATGGACTCTTCGATGCGATCCTGTACCGCAGCATCGAAGGTGCGCACCGTCCCCGAAATCGTCACGACTTCGGGGATCACATTATGCGTATGTCCGCCATGAATCTGGGTGATGGACAGCACGGCCGACGATGTCGGCGCTATCCTGCGCGATACGATGGCATTCAATTGCTGCACCAATGCTGCTGCAGCAAGAATGGCGTCGGGCGTATCCTGTGGGATAGCGGCATGGCCACCGCGCCCCTCTAATTTGATCTCGAACTTGTCGGCCGCGCCCATGATCGGGCCGGGCCGCGTGGCGATCGTGCCGGCGGGCAGGTCGGGCCAATTATGCAGCCCGAACACCCGGTCGCACGGGAAGCGTTCGAACAGCCCTTCCTTCACCATTTCCCGCGCGCCGCCCTGGCCTTCCTCGGCCGGCTGGAAGAAGAAGTTGATCGTCCCGTCGAAATTGCGGCTGCGCGTCAATTGCTGCGCAGCACCGAGCAGCATCGCTACATGCCCGTCATGGCCGCAGCCATGAAAAGTGCCGGGCGTCGTGCTGGCATAAGGCAGGTTGGTCTGCTCATGGATCGGCAGCGCATCCATGTCCGCCCGCAAGCCGATGCTGCGCGAAGACGTCCCGTTGCGCAACACGCCGACCACGCCGGTCCTGCCGATCCCCTCATGCACATCCAGCCCCAGCGCGCGCAGTTGCTCGGCGATCCTTCCCGCGGTGCGATGCTCGCAGAAGCCGAGTTCGGGATGGGCATGGATGTCGCGGCGAAGGGCGACGAGCGGTTCGATCAGGTCAGCGATGTCGGTCATGGGTAAAGGATAAACCTATCTCTGTTCCCCGAACAGATGCTGGATCGGGTAGTGATGTTTGATGAAAGGCGACTTGATGACGACATAGCTGAAATATTTCTCGATGCCGTAGTCGCTCTCCAGCATGCCTTCGATGATCGACTGATAATGCGCCACGCCGCGCGTCACGAATTTCAGCAGATAATCATATCCGCCGCTGACTAGATGGCATTCGACGATTTCGTCCAGCTTGCGGATACGCGTCTCGAACCGGGAAAAATCGCCGGCGCGATGCTCGGTCAGCGTCACCTCGGTAAAGACGGTCAGATATTCGCCCAGCTTGTGCAGGTTGATGTGCGCACCATAGCCGGTGATGTAGCCGGCTTTTTCCAGCCGTTTCACCCGCGTCAGGCAGGGGCTGGGCGACAGGCCGACCGCGTCGGCCAGTTCGACATTGGTGATGCGGCCTGATTGCTGAAGTTGCGTCAGGATCTTGAGGTCGATCCTGTCCAGTCTGGGTCCGCCCAACATATGCCTTGCTCCCCGTCTCTTATCTCACCGCCGCGCGAATATCGGCTTCTTCGAGCAGATCGTCCAGCGTCTTGGCGATGCGCGCGAATATCTCGTCCATCTCTCCGTCCGATGCGCACAGCGCCGGGGCCAGGCCGATGATATTGTCGGCAAAGGCGCGGAAAATAACCCCGTTTTCATAGGCTTTGGTAAACAGCCGGTCGGCCAGCTTCAGCGCCGGATCGAACCGCGCCTTGCTGCTCTTGTCGCTCACCAGTTCGATCGCGCCCAGCAGGCCGCGCCCGCGCGTGTCGCCGACCATCGGATGATTCTTCAGGCCCGCCATGCCGGCGTCGAACCGCGCGGCGACCTTCTGCCCGTTTGCCAGGATGCCGCCATCGGTATAGAGGCGCAACACTTCCAGACCCACAGCCGCGCTGACGGGATGGCCCGAATAGGTCGCGCCATGGCCGATCACGACTTCGGGCGCCGCGCCATTGGCGATGCCCTGATAGATGGTGTCAGACATCAGCACTGCGCCCATCGGCACATAACCGGCGGTCAGTCCCTTGGCGAGCGTCATCAGGTCGGGCGTGACATCCTCCGCTTCGCAGGCGAACATAGGGCCGGTGCGACCGAAACCGGTGATCACTTCATCGGTGACGAATAGGATGTCGAGTTCGGTACATGCGTCGCGCATCGCCTTCAGCCAGCCCACTGGCGGCACGATCACGCCGCCTGATCCCTGGATCGGTTCGCAGAAAAAGGCGGCGACCTTGTCCGCGCCCAGTTCTGCCACCTTGTCCCTCAATTGCTGTACCGACCGGGCGACGATCGCGGCGTTGTCGCCTTCCAGATCGCTGCGATAGGGGTAAGGCGACGGGATATGATGCTGCCAGCGCAGCGGCAGGTCGAAACCGCGATGGAAATTGGCCAGCGCGGTCAGGCCCGCACCGGTCGTGCTAGACCCGTGATAGCCCCGCTCCAATGCGATGCACTGCTTCTTGGCCGGCTTGCCGATCGCGTTGAAATAATGGGTGATGTAGCGGATGGCGCTATCCACCGCGTCCGACCCGCCCAGCGTGAAATAGACATGGTCCAGCCCTTCGGGGCTGAGGTCTACCAGCTTTTGCGCCAGCCGCACCGCCGGCTCGCTGCCGAAATGGAAATAGCCGGTGGCATAGGGCAGGCGGCGCATCTGCTCGGCCGCGACCTCGGCAATGCTGTCCTGGCCGTAGCCGACATTGACGCACCACAGGCCGGCAAAGGCATCCAGCAGTTCCTTGCCGTCCATATCCTTCAGCCACATGCCCTTGCCGCTTTCCAGCAGCAGCGCGCCATGCGCCTCATGCCCGCGGAAGGAGGTGACGGGGTGGATCAAGTGGTCACGGTCGATGTCCAGCAAGGACCGGTTGGATTGCAGAGTCATCAGCAGGCTCGCCATTGTGGGTCTTGGGGTTCAGCCTAACCGCATGCCGCAGAGCGAAAGCCTGATATGCACCGATCGGCAACCTTCTCATCACATAATCGCGAAGCCGGGCGGCATAATCTGCCGCTGTCCTACAAGGCGCTTTTTTGATAGGTGAGCAAAAGGGCCGCCCCGATAGGACGGCCCTCCATAGCGCTTTGCGATAGGATCAATCCAGCGCAATAAAATGTCTGAACTTGCGGGAAATGTGCGAAGTTAAGCGCGCGATTTCCTATTTCACGCCAGCGCGTCGGCGATTGCCTTGCCGCACTGTTCGGTATTGGCTTTGCCTTTGAGGTCGCCGGTGCGCAGGCCCGGTTCCGCCAGCACCGTTTCCACCGCGCGCATGATCGCGGCGGCAGCTTCAGCTTCGCCCAAATGCTCCAGCATCATCGCCGCAGACCAGATTTGCCCAACCGGATTGGCGATACCCTTGCCAGCGATATCGGGCGCCGACCCATGGACCGGCTCGAACAGAGAGGGCGCGGTGCGATCTGGATTGATATTGCCCGATGGCGCGACGCCGATCGTGCCGGTGCAGGCCGGGCCAAGGTCGGACAATATATCGCCGAACAGGTTGGACGCGACCACCACGTCGAACCGGTCCGGGTTCAGCACGAACTGCGCCGTCAAAATGTCGATATGATATTTGTCATGGGTGACGGTCGGATAGTTTTTCGCCATCTCCTCCACCCGCTCGTCCCACCAAGGCATGGTGATGGCGATGCCGTTGGACTTGGTGGCCGATGTGACATGTTTGCGGTCCCGTGTCGCCGCCAGCTCGAACGCATAGCGCAGCACCCGGTCGGTGCCATGGCGGGTCATCACCGTTTCCTGAATGACGACTTCGCGCGGCGTGCCGGGGAACATCTTGCCACCGACCGAACTATATTCGCCCTCGGTATTTTCGCGCACGACCCAAAAGTCGATATCGCCCGGCTCGCGCCCAACCAGCGGGCAAGGCACGCCCGGCATCAGCCGAACAGGGCGCAGATTGACATATTGGTCATATTCGCGCCGGAACTGGAGCAGCGAACCCCAGAGCGAGATATGATCGGGCACCGTATCGGGCCAGCCCACAGCACCGAAGAAGATCGCATCGGGATTGCCGATCTGCGCCTTCCAGTCGTCGGGCATCATCTGGCCATGTTTGGCATAATAGTCGCAGCAGGCGAAATCCTGCCACTTCTGCTTGATGGCGAAGCCATAAAGGCTCGCCGCGCGCTCCAGCACGCGAATGCCTTCGGGCATGACTTCCTTGCCGATCCCGTCGCCGGGGATGACGGAAATGGCGTAATTGCGGTTGGTGGACATAAAAACCTCCCGTTCGCGCTCAACCTGTAAAAGTGCGCTTCTGTCTTTGGAAATCAGGGGTGAAAACAATTCAGAGTTTCAAACCGGCAATATGGAACGCCTTGGTTTCCAGATATTCCTCGATCCCGGCATGCGCGCCTTCGCGACCCAGGCCCGACATCTTGACCCCGCCGAACGGCGCCACCTCCATGGCGATCGCCCCGCTGTTGAGCGCGACCATGCCGGCCTCCAGCCGCTCCGCCACGCGGAAGGCGCGGTGAAGATTCTCGGTGTAGAAATAGGCGGCCAGACCATAGCTGGTCGCATTGGCCAGCTCGATCCCTTCCTCTTCGTGGGTGAAGCGGAACAGTGGGGCGACCGGACCGAATGTTTCTTCCTCAGCCAGCCGCATGTCCCGCGTCGCTCCGGTCAGGATCACGGGGGTGGCGAACCGATCGCCGGCCGCATCATTGGGCGCCTGCGCGAACAGAGTGGCGCCATGGGACAGCGCATCCTCGACATGCGCCTTCACTTTCTCGGCAGCCGCTGCGTTGATCAACGGCCCGATCGTGCTGCCCGCCATATCGCCCGGCGCGACCTTCAGCGCGCTGACGGACTTGGCCAGTTTTTCGGCAAACTGGTCGTAGACGCCATCCTGCACCAAAATGCGGTTTGCGCAGACGCAGGTCTGGCCGGCGTTCCGGAACTTGCTGACCATCGCGCTGGCGACGGCGACATCGACATCGGCATCGTCGAACACGATCAGCGGCGCATTGCCGCCCAGTTCGAAGCTCACCCGCTTGATGGTATCGGCGCATTGCCGCATCAACAGCGCGCCGATGCGGGTCGATCCGGTGAAGGACAATTTACGCACCACCGGGCTCGCGGTCAGCGCGCCGCCGATCGCGGTCGGCATGCCCGTCACGACATTGAACACGCCCGCCGGCACGCCCGCTTCCTCCGCCAGCTTTGCCAGCGCCAGCGCGGTAAAGGGCGTCAGGTCGGACGGCTTGACCACCACCGGACATCCTGCTGCCAAAGCCGGCGCGCATTTGCGCGTGATCATCGCCGCCGGGAAGTTCCATGGCGTGATCGCTGCCGACACGCCGACCGGTTCCTTCATCACCAATATGCGGCGATTGGCTTCCGGTGCGGGAATGATCCCGCCTTCGACCCGGCGAGCTTCCTCGGCAAACCATTTGACGAAGCTGGCGGCGTAGCGGATCTCGCCTTCGGCTTCCGCGATTGGCTTGCCCTGTTCCGCAGTCATGATCCGGCCAAGGTCTGCGACATTGTCCAGCACCAGAGTGTGCCAGCGTTCCAATATGGCGGCGCGATTGGCTGCCGTGCGCGCCTTCCACGCAGGGAAAGCCGCCTCTGCTGCGGCGATCGCGACCAGCGTGTCGGCCTCGCCGCAATCGGGCACGGTACCGATGATCGCGCCGGTCGCGGGATTGTCCACCGGCACGCTCGCGCCGGACGTCGCGCCGACCCACGCGCCGCCGATGAAGGCGCGTTCGATGAAGAGGGCGGGGTTGCTGAGGGGGAGGGTCATCCGAGCGCCTGTGTGGTCAGAGAGAAAGTCGTGATCGACGGATCGCTGGCGGGCGCGGGACCGCGTACCATGCGCATGACACGGCCTACGCAGGGCAGGCCCAGTTCGTCGAGCCAGCCGCCAAGGCCACTTTCTTCCGGGATGTCGAGACGACAGAACATCCCGCTGTTGGAGCCCAGCCAGTGCGAGATCAGCGCCTTCGCGCCACCTGTATCCGGCGCGACCGTCGGCCCAACGACATAGCCCCGGCCGAAACGACGGAACAGCGCAAACCCCACTGGCTCGTTGCAACGGGTCAGCACCACGCCCTGCGCGCCGGGCACCAGCGCGTCGAGCAGTGCATCGCGATCCATACCGGTGGCGCGGCGGGCGAGAGCATGGAGCGTCGGCATGTCCTTCGCGCCCAGCGGCCGCACCCGCTCATCAGGGATCAGTTCGGCCATCGGCACGGCAAAGGCTGCGCCCTGATGCTGGAACACCGGCCCGATCGACTCGAACCCCAGCTTGCGATAGAGCGGGGCGCCCTCATCGGTGGCGTTCAGCAGCACGGTCCGGTCGCCCAGATCGCCCAGCACGGCTTCCATCAGCCGGCGGCCAAGGCCCATGCCCTGCGCCCTGGGCGACACGATGACCATGCCCAATGTTGCGGCGTTATCACCATAGAGCCACGCCATCGCCGTGCCGATCACGTCACCATCGCGCTCCACGACATAACCGAAGCCCAGGCCGAACAGCATTTCCCAATCCTCGATTCGATGGGGCCATTTCTGTTCGCTCGATAGTATATGGGCGGCGGCCAGATCATCGACGGTCATCCGCCGTAAGTCCACCATCGCCTCTATGCCTGTCGCCATGCGCTTGCTCCTTGGCGGGAAAGGGATGCCCGCCTGCCTTACTTTTGGAATCAGTAGTCGGACATTAGGAGCCCGCTCCAAGCATTGGCTGCTGCCTTCGCCCCGATTTTGGAAGATTATCGCGCACATTTTCGCGTGCAATTGCAACAAATGCCGCTGTGCACGCCTATTTTATCGGAATGTCCGTATGAAGGAGATTATGCCGTGACCGGTTTCAACCCCGATCAGATCAGCCTGCCCCATGCCAATAATTTCATCGGTGGGCGCCGGGTCGCGGGTCGCGGGCCGGCGATCACCGTGCGGCGGCCGTCCGATGGTCGGGTGCAGGCAGAACTGGACAGCGTTGACGCGACGCAGCTGGCAGAAGCGGTCGAAAGCGCGCAGCGCGCGTACAAGACCAGCGGCTGGGCACAGAGCGACCCGCGCGCCCGGATGAAGGTGATGCGCCGCTGGGCCGACCTGATCGAGGCCGACGCGGCGACCCTCGCTCCGCTGGAAGCGCTGGGCTCGACCCGCATGCTCAAGGAAATCAACGCCTGGGACTTGAGCTACACTGCCGAGACGATCCGCTTCTTTGCCGAATGGGCAGACAAGGTCGGCGGCGAAGTGGCCGCTACCACGCCGGATAAGCTGGGCCTCACCATCACCGAACCCTATGGTGTGGTCGCGGCGATCGCGCCGTGGAACCTGCCGCTGGTGATGGCCGGATGGAAGATTGCGCCGGCAATCGCGGCGGGCAACAGCATCGTCCTCAAGCCTTCCGAAATGACGCCGTTCAGCATCGTGCGCCTGGCCGAGCTGGCGATCGAGGCGGGCCTGCCGGCAGGCATCTTCAACATCGTGCAGGGCGACGGGCGCAGCGTCGGCGATCCGCTCGTCCGCCGTCCCGAAGTGGCCAAGGTGACGTTTACAGGATCGACCCGCACCGGCGCCGCGATCATGGCGGCCTGTGCTGAAACCGGGCCGAAGCCGGTCACGCTGGAACTGGGCGGGAAAAGCCCGCAGATCATCTTCGCCGACGCCAAGCTCGACAAGGCATCGGCCATCGTCGCAAGGGCCATCACGCTTAACGCGGGACAGGTCTGCGTCGCCGGATCGCGGCTACTTGTGCAGGACAAGGTGGCGGATCAGGTGATCGATCGTATCACCGCCGCCTTCGCCGCGCATAAGGCCGGCCCGACTTGGTCGGATGACACGACGCTGGGGCCGATCATCTCGAACGGCCAACTCGACCGGATGGATGGCATCGTCGGCCGAGCCATCGCCGATGGCGCGGAAGTGCTGGCTGGCGGCGGCCGTGCTACCGCGCCGCAGGAGGGCAGCTATTTCGCGCCCACCCTGCTCGCCAATGTCGACCAGAGGAGCGAGGTCGTGCAGGGTGAAATCTTCGGCCCGGTCCTGACCGTCCAGACCTTCGCCGATGAGGAAGAGGCCTATGCCCTCGCCAATGACAGCGACTATGGCCTAGCCGCCGGCGTCCACACCGGGGACGTCGGGCTCGCCCTGCGCGCTACCCGTGCGCTGGAGGCCGGTACCGTCTGGGTCAATCGCTATGGCCGCAGCAACGACTTCATCTTGCCGACCGGCGGCTATAAGCAATCAGGCATCGGCAAGGATCTGGGGCGCGAAGCCTACATGGCCAACCTCAAGACCAAGGTAGCGCTGATCGAATTTTGATCTGCACGATGCACGGCACAGGCGATCATGCCAAGCCGTGCATCAATCATGCGCATCTTTGAGTTGGACCCGATAGCCGGCTCCTTCCTATTCATCCTCTCGAACACCGGCAGGGACAGACACCGCCGACGAGAGGAGATGCAGGGATATGAGCCATTTTAGCCCCGAAGACATGGCGCGCCAGCTGGGCCAGGGGCTGTTGTCCTTTCCGGTGACGCATTTCGATGCAGAGGGCGCATTTCTGGAAGGCCCCTATCGCGATCATTGCGGATGGATGCTGGACCATGCGCTGACCGGCCTGTTCGCGGCGGGCGGTACGGGGGAGTTCTTCTCCCTGTCGCCCGACGAAGTGGCGCAGGTGGTCGGCGCGGCGGTCAAGGAAACCAATGGCCGCATCCCGGTGATTTCGGGCTGTGGCTATGGAACTACGATTGCCACCGGCATCGCCCGCGACGCGGAAAAGGCAGGCGCCGATGGTCTGCTGCTGCTGCCCCCTTATCTGATGCATGCCAAGCAGGAGGGGCTGGCCGCCCATATCGAGGCGGTATGCCGTGCTACGGGTCTTGGCGTCATCGTCTATAATCGCGACAATGCGATTGTGAATGACGAGACGCTGGCCCGCCTGTGCGACCGCAATCCCAATCTGATCGGCTTCAAGGACGGCGTTGGTGATATCGAGTTGATGACCCGCATCTATGCGCGAATGGGCGATCGGCTGACCTATATCGGTGGCCTGCCCACGGCCGAAACCTTTGCCACGCCCTATCTCACAATGGGTGTGACGACCTACAGCTCGGCCATCTTCAACTTCATGCCGGACTGGGCGCTGCGCTTCTATGCGGCCGTCCGGGCGGGCGATCAGGCTTTTGTGATGGATCAGCTGCGTAATTTCGTGCTGCCCTATATCGCTCTACGCGATCAGGGTCGCGGTTATGCCGTGTCGATCGTCAAGGCCGGCATGCGCATTATCGGTCGCGATGCCGGTCCGGTGCGTTCGCCGCTCACGGATCTGTCGGCCGAAGAGGAAGCGCAACTGCGTATTCTGATCGAACGCGCTGCGGCGTGACTAAGGCGGCAAGCGCGGATAGTCTGGCATGATGTTCGAACTCAGCCAGCTCCGTTGCTTCGTCGCCGCCGCCGAGGAACTGCATTTCGGCCGGGCGGCCCAGCGGCTCAACATGACCCAGTCGCCGCTCAGCCGGCAAATCCAGTTGCTGGAACGGATATTGGACGTGCAGTTGCTGGAACGTACCAGCCGTCAGGTTAGCCTGACCCCGGCTGGCAGCGTCTTTCTGATCGAGGCGCGTCGGATCGTCCGTCTGGCCGACAGCGCCGCCCTGTCCGCTCGCCGCGTGGCCAAGGGCGATGCCGGACGGGTGGCAATCGGCTTCACGGCGGTGTCCGGCTATAATATCGTGCCGCGCATTGTCGCACAGGCACGCGCGGCGCTGCCCAATATCGAACTGGAATTGCGGGAAATGGTGTCGGGCGATCAGGTCGACGCCCTGCTCACCGGCCTGGTCGATATCGGCTTCGTCCGGCCGCCGGTGAACCGCCATGAATTTGACAGCGCCTGCGTTTTGCACGAACCCTTGTTCGTAGCTCTGCCGCCGGGCGATCCGCGCAAGGCGATGGCGGCGCTGACGCCGGCCGATTTCGACGGCCAGCCGCTCATCATGTATTCGCGGCAGGGGGCAGCCTATTTCTACAATATGCTGGAGCATCTGTTCAACGAAGTCGCTGCTGCGCCACTCTACGTCCAGCATGTGACCCAGATCCATTCGATGCTGGGCCTTGTCCATGCCGGGGTCGCACCCGCCATCGTACCTGAAAGCGCGACCGGCCTGCATATGAGCGACGTGCATTTCCGCCGACTGATGACGCCGCAGGAAAAGCCGGTGGAACTGCATATGGCCTGGCGCCGCGACAATGCGAATCCGGCGCTGCCGGCCATGCGGCAACTCTGTACGGAAATGACGGCATGATCAATATCGGTCGCCGCACCTTGCTGGCCGGCATGGCGGCGACCCCGATCGCGTCATCTGCCCGAACGCGATCCAGCCCGATTGCCGAGACGCGCCATGGCAAGGTCCGCGGCACGATCGAACGGGACGTGCTCGTCTTTCGCAGCATCCGCTATGGCGCGGATACGGCCACGACCCGTTTCCGTCGTGCCGATCCGCCCCGGCCCTGGACCGGGATAGCCGACGCGACAGCCTACGGCCCCGCCGCGTCACAGACCAGAGCGACCGAGCCGACGTCCGAAGACTGCCTGTTCCTCAACGTCTGGACGCCAGCGCTAGATGCAGGGCGGCGGCCGGTGATGGTCTATCTTCACGGCGGCGCCCATGCCCACGGATCGGGCAGCGATCCGCTCTATGACGGAGGCAATCTCGTCCGGCGCGGTGATGTGGTGGTGGTGACGCTCAACCATCGGCTGGCGGCCATGGGCTATGCCTATCTTGCGGGGCTCGGCGGACCGGCGGAATCGGGCAATGTCGGCAATCTTGACATCATATTGGCCTTGCAATGGGTCCGCGACAATATTGCCCGGTTCGGCGGCAATCCCGATCGGGTGATGATCTTCGGCCAGTCGGGCGGCGGCGCTAAGGTGGTGACGTTGATGGCAATGCCGGAAGCGCGTCCGCTCTTCCATGCGGCCGCTACGATGAGTGGCCAGCATGTCACCGCGGCCGGGCCGATGCACGCTACCCGCCGGGCAAGGGCGTGGATGGAAAAGGCTGGAGCGCCTGATATTTCGACGCTGATGCGGCTTCCGATTGACCGGCTGGTTGAGGCTATGGGGATGATCGACCCGCTGGAGGGCAAGGGGGAAATTAGCTTCACCTCCACGCTCGACCATGGTGTGCTGGCGCGTCACCCCTTCTTCCCGGATGCTCCGCGCGAAGCGGCGCATATTCCGTTGATCGTCGGCAATACCCATGACGAAACGGCGCTTTGGATCGAAAAGATGCTGCGCGCGGGCGACACGACATGGGACAATCTGCCCGATCGGCTGGCGCGCGAGACGGTGAAGGATCTCGCCCCGGACCATGTCATCCGCCGCTATCGCGAACTTTATCCCGATCGCAGCCCCGGCCAGATATTGCTGGCGGCGACGACGGCGGGACGATCCTGGCCGGGCCATCTCATTCAGGCGGAAGAACGCGCGCGCATCGGCGCGCCGACCTGGATGTACCAGCTCGACTTTCCCTGCCCGGAAGCAGGCGGGATATTGGGCGCTTTCCACACGCTGGATATTCCGCTGGTGTTCGACAATGTCGATGCGGCTGGATCGCGGACCGGCGACAGCCCCGATGCGCGACGACTGGCGGGTCAGATGGCGGACAGTTTCATCGCGCTGGCGCGCACTGGCGATCCGAACCATCGGACTCTTCCTGACTGGCCGCGTTTCGATATCGATCAGCGCCCGACAATGATTTTCGACCGTCGGGTCGGAATCGAAAACGACCCGCGCCGCGAAGAACGGCTGCTCTTCGCGGCGGTGCCCTATATCAAGCCGGGCGGTTAGAGTTCTTCCGGCCAGTAGAGGCGCATCGGATTGTCGATCAGCAGCTTGCGTTGCAATTCGGCGGTAGGGGCGATGCGCGGGATCATGTCGACCAGATGACCGTCGTCCGGAATATTGTCCTGCATGTTCGGGTGCGGCCAGTCGGTGCCCCACAGGACGCGGTCCTGATAGTCCGCCACCAGCGGCGCGACCGCATCGGCAAAGGCGTTCCAGGGATCACCTGTCGGGTCGAGGCGGTCGGGGCAGGTCGCCTTGAACCAGATGTCGTCGCGGCTTTCCAGGAAGGCGCGGAAGGCCTTCATGTCGGCGCCGTCCGGCCCTTGGGTCACATCGGGGCGGCCCATATGGTCGATCACCAGAGGGACGGGGATCGCATCCATGAAGGGGCGCAATTCTTCCAATATGTCGGCCTCGAAATAGATGACGACATGCCAGCCGGCGGGCAAGCGCTTCGCGACATCCAGAAACTTATCTTTGGGCGCGTCATCGACCAGGCGTTTCAGAAAATTGAAGCGAATGCCGCGGATACCGCCATCATGCAGGGCGGCAAGATCGGCGTCCGAAATCGCCGGATCTACCACGGCGACGCCGCGTGCCTTTCCGTTCGATTTGGCGATCGCGTTCAACGTGGCGGCATTGTCCGTGCCGTGGCAGCTGGCCTGGACGATGACGTTGCGGGCAAAGCCCAGGTGATCGCGTAGCGCGAACAGCATGTCCGGGCCGGCGTCTTCGGGCAGATATTTCGCCTTCGCGCTGAAGGGAAAATCTGCCATTGGGCCGAACACATGGCAATGGGCGTCGATCGCGCCGGCCGGCGGGGTGTAGAGCGGCTTTGACGGATTGCCGTGCCAAGAGGTAATTCGAGTCATATCCCAAAACTCCGTTCGGGCTGAGCCTGTCGAAGCCTAGCCCTTTTTTGAGGAGAAGAACGGCCCTTCGACAAGCGCAGGGCGAACGGTTCTCAATGAATGGGTCAGGAAAAGACCACGCCATCCATCAATTTGCGGGCGGTGCGCAGCATTGCCGCGCTGATGACCGCACCATTATCATCCAGTTCCATCACGCATGTCGTCTCGCCGGTCGGATGTTCGACTGACAACGTCTTGCGGCTGCCATCCGGGATCGAGGCCACCTCTGCCGCTGGCGATCCTTCGATCAGGCAGGCGGTGGCGACGCTGACCGCGCCCAGCACGCCGATCGAGGCATGGGCACGATGCGGGATGAAACTGCGTACCGTCACTGCGCCACCATCGCGGGGTGGGGCGACCAGCATCATCTTGGGCACGGACTTGTCCGTGACGTCGCCCAGGTTCATGCGTTCCCCCACGGCGAGGCGAATCTTTTCGATCCGGGCTTTCAATGCCGTGTCATTGTCGAGCGTATCACGATCTTCATAGCCGGTGACGCCGACATCCTGTGCCTTCATCACGACGCAGGGCATGCCATTGTCGATCAAGGTGACGCGTACACCCTCGACCTCGTCAAAGGCGTTGCCGGTTGGAAGCAGCGCGCCGCAGGAAGAGCCGGCGGTGTCGCGGAATTCCAGCGGGATGGGCGCGGCGCTGCCGGGCACGCCGTCGATTTTCGCGTCGCCATCATAGCGGACCATGCCGCCGGGCGTTTGCACCGTGGCAATGGCGATCTGCCCGGTATTTTCCATGAAGATCGCCACGCGCGTCTCGCCGTCCTGCGCGGCGACCAGTCCGCGTTCGATCGCGAAGGGACCGATGCCGGCCAGGATATTGCCGCAATTCTGCGCGTCGGTGACGACCGCCTTGTCCACGAAGACCTGAAGGAAGAGATAGTCGACATCGACGCCCTCCCGCGCGGACTTTTTCACCACGGCGACCTTGCTCGTCAGCGGGTCGGCGCCGCCCATGCCATCAATCTGGCGCGGATCGGGCGACCCCATGCTGCGCAGCAGGAAGGCGTTGCGGGCAGCGTTGTCGGCAGGCAGATCCTCCGACAGGAAATAGCCGCCTTTCGACGTGCCGCCGCGCATCCACATGACGCGGGATTGGGTATGTGTTGTCATCTACAATTCCGTTCGGTTCGAGCCTGTCGAGAACCCTGCGCCATGGTTCTCGACAGGCTCGAACCGAACGGAGGGAACGGCAGCCATCAGGCTTAGATGTACTTCAGACCCATTTCCTCGAGGCGAGGACGCATATTATATATGTCGAGGCCAAGCTCGCCGGCGGCCAGGCGGACGCGCTTGGCTTCTTCGGCGGCTTCGCGGGTCTGCGCCTTTTCAAGGACAGATGCGGCGTCGGCGCGGGGAACGACGCATACGCCGTCGTCATCGGCGATCACGACGTCGCCCGGATTGACCAACGCATTGGCGCAGATGACGGGGATGTTGACGCTGCCCAGCGTATTCTTGACCGTGCCCTGCGCATGAATGGCCTTTGACCAGACGGGGAAGTTCATCTGCGTCAGGTCGCGCACGTCGCGCACGCCCGCGTCGATGATGAGGCCACGACAGCCGCGCGCTTGCGCCGAAGTGGCGAGCAGATCGCCGAAATAGCCGTCCGTGCAGGGACTGGTCGGGGCGAGGAGAAGGATGTCGCCTTCCTTCAACTGCTCGATCGCGACATGGACCATCCAGTTGTCGCCCGGCGCCGCCGAAATGGTGACGGCGCTGCCGGCGATGCGGGCACCGCTGTAGATGGGGCGCATATAGGGGGCGAGCAGGCCAGTGCGGCCCTGCGCTTCATGCACGGTGGCGACGCCGGCCTTGGCGAGGCCGTCAATGACGGAAAGGTCCGCCCGCTGGATATTCTGGACGACGACGTTGGACATGGACCGGCTCCTTCTCCCAAGATGGACAGCGACATGGGCAGTTGCGACGCAATGCTCAAATCCGAACTGGCGCAATGCCATTAAATTTTGATAATCATCAAATATGGAACCCGATCAGTTCAATATCCGTCACCTGGCCGCGATGGCCGCCGTGGTCGATCAGGGCAGTGTCAGCCTGGCGGCGCGGTCGGTCAACCTGACCCAGCCGGCCGTTACGCAGGGCATCGCCAAGCTGGAGGCACAACTGGGCGTCCGGCTCTTCGACCGGCAACCCGGTGGCATGGCGGCGCTGGAGGCGGCGCAGCGGCTGAAGCCCCGGATCGACGTGGCGTTGCGGCTGATCGGCAGCAATCGCGTGACGGCGGCGCAGGTGCGGGCGTTCGTGGCGCTGGCACGGGCGGGCAGCTATGCCGCGGCAGCGGCGATGACGGGCGTGGCGGAACCCTCGCTGCATCGGGCGGTCGGTGATCTGGGGCTGGCGGTCGGCAGTCGGCTGGTCGACCGGCGGGGCAGAGGGGTGACGCTGACCAAGCCGGGGATGGCGCTGGCGCAGCGATTGCGGCTGGCACTGGCGGAATTGCGGCAGGGGCTGGCGGATCTGGCCGACCTGAAGGGGGAGGAAGGCGGCCGCATATTGGTGGGGGCGATGCCGCTGTCGCGTGCCCGCCTGTTGCCCGACGCGATCATGCGGTTTCGCGCTGAATTTCCGCTGGTCGATATCAGCGTTGCCGAGGGCGCACATGCCGAACTGGTGGGGCCGCTGCGGGACGGCGAAATTGACATGATGATCGGCGCGCTGCGCGATCCCGCGATGGCGCTGGACCTGGAGCAGCGCGCGCTGTTCGAGGATCGGCCGACCATATTGGCGCGGCACGGCCATCCGTTGGAAACGGGCTGGGACGCGGATGCGTTGCGCCGTTTTCCATGGATATTGCCGCCCGAAGGCACGCCGCTGCGGCAATTGTGGAAGGCCATGTTCGATGAGTTGGGTGGCGATGTGCCTGCTGTTCCGATCGAATGTGGATCGGTGATGACGATCCGGCAATTGCTGGTCGGTGGGGATTATCTGACTCTGCTCTCCTATGATCAGCTGGCACTAGAGTTGGAGGCGGGATTATTGACGGATATCGGCCCGGCGCCCGGCGCGATCAGCCGGACCATTGGCCTGACCACGCGCGCGGACTGGCGGCCGACCCGTTTGCAGCAGCAATTCATGGCGGCGGTCGAAGCCTCTGTCAGAGAGATGACTTCGTAAATTCTTATGACGCCGTGTCGGATTCGATTGGCGACGCCCGGTCCGATGGGTCATCCATCAGGGCCATGGAGCAGGAAATTGGTCTGATCGGATTTGGTGAAGCAGGGTCCACCTTGGCACTTGCAGGGGACTGGGCCGAAGCGGCTCATGTGTTCGATGCGAAGACGAACGATGTAGCGACCCGCGACGCGATGCTGGCCAGCTACGCTCATGCGGGCGTCTGCGTGGCAGGCACGCTGGCAGGCGCTCTACATGATGTATCGTTGATAATGTCGCTGGTGACGGCGGATCAGGCCCTGGCCGTGGCGCAAGCGGCCGCGGGGTTGATCACGCCCGGCACGCTCTATTGCGACCTCAACAGTGTCGCGCCGCAGACCAAGCAGGCGGCAGCGCAGGCGATCGAGGCGGCAGGCGGCCATTATGTCGATGTGGCGGTGATGGCCCCGGTCGATCCGGCGCGGCTCAATGTGCCGCTGCTGATCAGCGGTGCGCATGCGGATGATGCTGAGGCGCGATTGCAGGCATTGGGTTTCGCCAAAACCCGCGTCGTGGGTGACGCTGTAGGTCGGGCCTCTTCGATCAAGATGATCCGGTCGGTCATGGTCAAGGGGATCGAGGCGCTGACAGCCGAATGCGTGTTGGCCGCAAGCGAGGCCGATGTGCTGGACGAGGTGATGGCGTCGTTGGATGCAAGCGACAAGGCAAAGCCTTGGGATATGCGGGCCGACTATAATCTCGACCGGATGCTGGTGCATGGGCTGCGCCGCGCCGCCGAGATGGAGGAAGTGGTCAAGACTCTGGAAGGGCTGGGCACTGGCGCTGCGATGACGCGCGGCACGGTGGAGCGGCAGCGGGCGATCGGTGCGCTAGGCGTGAAGATGCCGCCCGACGGACTGGGTGCGAAGATAGGCGCCATTGCGCAGCGGTGATGAGTTTGAGGCAGGCGTCATGCGCTGCCGCTTGAGGCCCCGGCTTTTGCTGGCGCGACGGAATAAGGTTGGAGACGAGAACGGATGAGCCTGATTATCGATTGCCACGGTCATTATACCGTATTGCCCAAAGGGCATGACGCCTGGCGCGAGGAGCAGAAAGCAGCGTTCAAGGCTGGCGTAGCTGCGCCGGCCTACCCTGAAATCAGCGACGCGGAAATTCGCGAGACGATCGAGGCGAACCAGTTGCGCCTGATCAAGGAGCGCGGCGCCGACCTCACCATCTTCTCCCCCCGCGCGTCGGCGATGGCGCCGCATGTCGGTGACGAAGCGACGGCCAAGGAATGGGCGATCCGCTGTAACGATCTGATCGCGCGGGTCGTGGCGATGTTCCCCGAAACTTTCGTCGGTGTGTGCATGTTGCCGCAGTCGCCCAAGGCCGACATGAGCAACTCGATCGCCGAGCTGGAACGCTGCGTCAATGAACTCGGATTTATCGGCTGTAACCTCAATCCCGATCCGGGCGGTGGCCATTTCACCCATCCGCCGCTGACCGACAAATATTGGTATCCCTTCTACGAGAAGATGGTCGAGCTGGATGTGCCGGCGATGATCCATGTGTCGGGCAGCTGCAACCCGGCGATGCACGCGACCGGCGGCTATTATATCGCCGCCGACACGATTGCCTTCATGCAGTTGCTTGAAGGAGACCTGTTCAAGGATTTCCCGACGCTGCGCTTCATCATCCCGCATGGCGGCGGCGCGGTGCCCTATCATTGGGGTCGTTATCGCGGTCTGGCGGATATGCTGAAGAAGCCGGATCTGTCGACCCATCTGATGAACAACATCTTCTTCGACACCTGCGTCTATCACCAGCCGGGCGTCGACCTGCTGGCCGATGTGATCGAGAACAAGAATATCCTGTTTGGGTCGGAAATGGTCGGCGCTGTGCGCGGCATCGACCCGACCACCGGCTTCTATTTCGACGACACCAAACGCTATGTCGATGCGCTGGAGATTAGCGACGAGGAACGCGCTGCGATCTTCGCGGGCAATGCCCGTCGCGTCTTCCCGCGCCTCGACGCCAAATTGAAGGAGAGGGGACTATGATAACAGAAGATCCCAAGCATCAGGACATCCACGAATATCTAGCCGAGATGGAGGATATCCCCGGCACGCGCGTCTTCACCGCCGCGCGGGCGCGGGTAGGCTATCATATCAATCAGTTCGCGATGAGCCTGATGAACGCCGAGAACCGTGCCAAGTTCAAGGCGGACGAGCGTGCCTATATGGACGAGTGGCCGCTGACCGAGGACCAGAAGCAGGCGCTGCTGGCCCGCGACTATAATCGCTGCCTGGACCTGGGCGGCAATGTCTATTTCCTGTCGAAGCTGTTTTCGACCGATGGCATTCCGTTCGCCGAAGCGGTCAGCACCATGACCGACATGAAATTCCCGGAATATCGCGAGATGATGATGCAGGGTGGCCGTTCGCCAGAGGGCGTGCGGTCGATCAAGGCCAATGAAGCGGCCGCTGCCGCCAAGAAAGAGGATCGCTGAAATGGCGCGTATTACCGCTGGCGTGGCGTCGAGCCATGTGCCGCTGCTGGGTGTGGCGTCCGATTTCGGCAAGGATCGCGACGATTATTTCGGCCCGATCTTTGCCGGATACGACTGGACCCGCGCATGGGAAGAGGCCGAAAAGCCCGACGTCGTCATCTTGGTCTATAACGACCATGCCTCCGCCTTCGACATGAAGATCATCCCGACCTTCGCGATCGGTTGTGGCGAGCGTTACAAGTCGGCCGACGAGGGCTGGGGCCCGCGCGCGGTGCCGGACGTGGAGGGGCATCCCGACCTTGCCTGGCACATGGCGCAGAGCCTGGTCCTGGACGAGTTCGATATGACGATCATCAACGAGATGGATGTCGACCATGGCCTGACCGTGCCGCTCTCCATGATGTTCGGCAAGCCCGAGGCCTGGCCGTGCAAGGTCGTGCCGCTGGCGGTCAATGTCGTCACCTATCCGCCGCCGTCGGGCAATCGCTGCTGGGCGCTGGGCGAGGCGATCCGCAAGGCGGTCGAGAGTTTCCCCGAGGATCTGAACGTCCAGATCTGGGGCACGGGCGGCATGAGCCACCAGTTGCAGGGGCCGCGCGCGGGGCTGATCAACAAGGAATGGGACAATATGTTCCTGGACGGGCTGATCGGTGACAGCGACCATCTGCGTCGCATCCCGCATATCGAATATCTGCGCGAGACGGGCAGCGAAGGCATAGAAATGGTGATGTGGCTGGTGATGCGCGGCGCGCTCGGCAAGAGCACCCGCATGCTGCATCGGCATTATCATGTGCCCTGCTCCAACACCGCGATCGGTCATATGGTGCTGCGCCCCGACAATGGCGAAGGGCTGGACATGACCGGCAGCGACGTGACGGCGATCGCGGCGGAATAATTCATCGGGGAGTGGAGGTGGTGTTTCGCCGCGCTCCCCCACCCCAACCCCTCCCCTGAAGGGGAGGGGCTTTATGTATGGAGTAACAACATGCGTATTGCCCTGGCCGGTGCCGGCGCCTTTGGCGAAAAGCATCTTGATGGCCTCAAGAATATCGACGGTGTGACCGTCACCTCGATCATCGGTCGCGAACTGGAAGCGACGAAGAAGGTCGCGGAGAAATATGGCATCGGCCATGTCACCACCGACCTCAATGAAACGCTGGCGCGCGATGACGTGGATGCGGTGATCCTGTGCACGCCCACCCAGATGCATGCCGCGCAGGCGATCGCCTGCATGGATGCCGGCAAGCATGTCGAGGTCGAGATTCCGCTGGCTGACAGCTGGAAGGATGCGCAGGCGGTGCTGGCCAAGCAGAAGGAAACGGGCCTTACTTGCATGGTCGGCCATACCCGCCGCTTCAACCCGTCGCACCAGTTCGTCCACAACCGCATCAAGGCGGGCGAATTCAACGTTCAGCAGATGGATGTGCAGACCTATTTCTTCCGTCGCAAGAATATCAATGCGAAGGGTGAAGCGCGGTCCTGGACCGACCATCTGTTGTGGCACCATGCCGCGCACACGGTCGACCTGTTCGCTTATCAGGCAGGCAAGATCGTGTCGGCGCATGCCATGCAGGGGCCGATCCATCCGGAACTGGGGATCGCCATGGACATGTCGATCCAGTTGAAGAGCGAGACGGATGCGATCTGCACCCTGTCGCTGTCGTTCAACAATGACGGGCCGCTCGGTACCTTCTTCCGCTATATCGGCGATACCGACACCTATATCGCGCGCTACGACGATCTGGTGAACGGCAAGGAAGAGCCGATCGATCTGGCCGGCGTCGCCGTGTCCAACAACGGTATCGAATTGCAGGACCGCGAATTCATCAGCGCGATCCGCGAAGGCCGCGATCCCAATTCGAGCGTCGCCAAGGTGTTCGACTGCTATCGCGTGCTGGGTGAGCTGGAAACGCAGCTCGGTTAAGCCGGTATTCCCTTCGGGGTCGCAGGAAGGGCGTGGCGGATATACTCGCTGCGCCCTTTCTCTTTGTTACGCAGTCAGCAGCGGATGCGCCATGCGCAGGTCATCGAGCAGGGTTTCGATCAAGGCGATATCCTGAAAGCTGCCGGTAGGCGTCGCATTCCAGTTGCAATGCGGATGAGTGGCGGGGCTGTAGAGGCGCAGCGGGCCGATCGCCTTGCGCCAGTGATGCTTGCTCTTGCCATGGTCGCGCAGCAGCCGGGCCACCAGCAGGTCGATGAGCTTGTCCGCCGTCATGGGCGGACATGTAGGGCCGTTGCCAGCGAGGTCAACCGTCGCGCGCGACCCGATAGGCTCGCGGCGGCTGGCCGACATGGCGGGTGAAGAAGCGCGAGAAATAGGCAGGGTCTTCAAAGCCGACCGCATAGGCGATCTCCGCCACCGACAATTGCGAATAGAGGAGCAGGCGGCGCGCCTCCAGCAAGGCGCGGTCGTCGAGCATCTGGGCAGGCGAACTGCCCGCCACATGAGCGCAGGCCTGACGTAGGGCGGTGAGGCTGGTGCCGAGCGCGCGGGCATGGTCGGACACGGATTCGCGCTGGCGAAAGCGCTGTTCGATCCGTTCGCGCAGGCGCGCGACAAGAGCCGCCTGTCGCGCGGTGCCGGACCGTGCCGCCTGCGTCAGGGGGGCGTGGCGCAGCGCGAGCACCATCAGTGAAAGCAGTGCGGATTCGACGGCGGCGCGCTGGCCGGGGCCAGACCAGCCCAGTTCCTGCGCCATGCGGGTTATAGCGGTTTGCGCAGCGTCGCCCTCGGCAGGTGGCAGAGGGACCGCCTGGGGATGGGCGAACAGCGGGGCCAGATCGGTGTCGCGGGCGATCAGGTGGCGCAGGTAGGAATCGGCGATAGTGGTGACATGGCCGCTGGATTCGCTGTGCCAGCTGAAGCCATGGACGATGCCGGCCGGGATCAGGAGCAGGCAGGGGGCGTTGAAGCTGACCTGCGCCGCCTCCGCCTGCATCGCGCCTCCGCCCTGCGCGATCAGGATGATATGGTTGAGATCGCGATGGACATGCGGGCGGATCGTCCATTCGCTGGGGCGAGAGCGATCGTCGAGACTTTCGACATGGACGAAGCCTTCCGCCACGCTGCGCTGTGGTTCGCCATAGAGGTAGAAGCTGGGGACGGGCGCGGTCGACATGATGGATCATCCATCCATGCGCTTGTTCCCGTCCCCCGGCAAGGGCTCAGGCGGGACGGGGGCGCAGCCCCATGAGCAGGCACGCGCCGATCAGCGATCCCAGCGCCATCACCAGCGCGACCAGCGGCAGGCCGAAATCGAGGGTGAAGAGGAAGCCGGCAAGGATCGGGCCGAGCGCCGCGCCGCCCCGGCCGATGCCGATAACGATGCCGGTCCCGCCGGCGCGTACGGCGGTGGGGAAGGACTGGGCGACCAGCGCATAGAGGCCGACCACCGCACCGTTGGTGAAGAAGCCGGCGCAGGCGGCGACGAGGCTGAGGCCCGCCAGCGTCGTTTGCCCCTGACCAAAGACGGTGACCATGATTGTCGATGCGACCATCGCGACCATGACGAGGCCGCGCACCGGCAGGCGCCAGCTGAGCGCGCCGAGCAGCAGCGAGCCGATGAGGCCACCGACATTGGCCCAAACCAGCACGCCGCCCGCCGCCGATGGCGCAAAGCCCATGTCCACCACGATCTTCGGCACCCATTTCAGGATGAAGTAGAAGGTCATGATGTGGCAGAAATAGGCGAGCGTCAGCAGGATGGTGGTGCGGCCAAGGCCGGGCGCAAAGAGGGTGGCGAAAGCAGGCTTTGGTGCGGCGCTGTCGGCCGGGGGCAGGGCGCCGGCCGGGGCGTGGCCCATGCGGGCGAGCAGGCGGTTGATCCGGGCCAGTGCGCCATCGGGGCGCTTTTGCAGCAGGAAGCCGATCGATTCGGGCAGAAGCCAGAGCGACACGGGCAGGAAGATGGCGGTGACGATGCCGCCGAACAGGAAAATGTCGCGCCAGCCGCCCGACACCAGCAATTGCGAGGCGACCGATCCGCCCAGGATGGCGCCGACTGGATAGCCCGCCGCCATGATCGCAACGGCCAGACTGCGGGCGCGGGCGTTGGACAGTTCGGCGACCATGGCGTTGGTGCAGGCGAGCATGCCGCCGATGCCAAGGCCGGTGAGAAGGCGGATGGCGGAGAGCGACAGCACGTCCCACGCCTGCGTCGCGGCGGCCATCCCGACCGCCATGACGACGAGACAGCCCAATATGGTGGGGCGGCGGCCGATACGGTCGGCGAGGTTGCCGAGCAGCACCGATCCCACCGCCATGCCGATCAACTCCATCGAGAGGACGAGGCCGAGGGCGGCCCGATCGATTCCCCATTCCTTCGCGATGCCGGGCGAGGCGAAGCTGATGGCCAGGACGTCGAACCCGTCTAGCGCGTTCAGCAGGATGCACAGGATGATCGCCGCGATCTGGAGCCGGCCCATGGGCGCTTCGTCCAACTGTCGCCTGATGTCGGTCATGCCTGCTCCTGTCTTCATATTCTTATTGCGTGCGTGTCAGCCGACCGCGAAAATGTCCAGCGCGACATGATCCTTGTAGCGCGCGGCGGTGCACAGGAACACGGTGCGGCCGAGCCAGCCATGTGGGCTATCGCTTGCTACCTCGAACCTTGGCGTGGTGCGGAAATAATAGAGGGAGGGGTCGACGACCTCGCCCGCTGCGATGCGAGCCAGCACCGGTGCGGGGCCATGGCGATAGCCGGGGTTGACGATGGAGATGAGCGTGCCGTCGCTGGCTTCGATCGTGTAGCGGGCCAGGATGTCGGCGGTGCCGTCGGCCCGGATCGATTGCCAGTCGGCGCCGCCGGGCAATATCTTGCCGGTGAGGCGGGGGCCATCGACGCTGCCGCCGGTGATGGGGATCACCCGTTTGCGCACGCCATCCACCATGCCCAGTTCCTGCGGTGCGCCGATCAGCACGCGCAGGCGCATGGCGAGCGTCAAGGGCGGCACGGCGAGCGTGTCGGATGCCGCAGCCGGGGTTGCGACGCCGGCGATGGTCAGGGCGGGCATGGCCTTCAACAGGCTTCGACGCGGCAAATCCTGGCTCATATCCTCTCCTTTGGCGGCTTTTCTTTCATGGCAGGATGGTGGCTGTCCGGATAGCCGAACAGCCTTGCGGGCCGCCTACGGCGAGCGGCCCGGTCGTGCAGATCAGGCGCTCTGCTTCGACTTGTCGTACGCACCGAGGCCTGGCTTGTAGCTCTTGTCGTCGATGAACTGCTTGATGCCTTCCTTGCGGCCGTCATTGTCGAAGCTGTTGGCCGATTCCTGCGCGCGGATCAGATAATCCTCGGCGTTGTCATAGGTCATTTCGCGGACACGGCGGACGGCGTCCTTGGTGGCCTTCAAGGCTACGGGATTCTTGGTCAGCAGCTTCTGGGCGACGTCGGAGACGCGGGCTTTGAGCTGGTCGAGCGGCAGCGCTTCGTTGACGAAGCCCCATTCGGCGGCCTTACGACCATCGACATTCTCGCCCATCAGCGAATGGTACATGGCATTGCGGAAATTGGTGAGTTCGGTCGCGACCTTGGCCGCGCCGCCGCCGGGCAGGATGCCCCAGTTGATTTCGGACAGGCCGAACTGCGCTTCTTCCGCCGCGAAGGCGAGGTCGCAGGCGAAGAGCGGGCCATAGCCGCCGCCAAAGCACCAGCCATTGACCATCGCGATGGTCGGCTTCTGGTACCAGCGCAGACGGCGCCACCAGCCATAGCTTTCGCGCTGGGCACCGCGCGTTCCGGCTAGGCCCTGCGCTTCGGTTTCGCGGAAATATTCCTTGAGGTCCATGCCCGCCGACCATGCCGTGCCTTCGCCGGTGAGAACGAGGACGCCGACGTCGGTGCGATATTCCAATTCATCGAGCACACGCATCATCTGGCGGTTGAGGCGCGGGGACATGCAGTTGCGTTTGTCGGGCCGGTTGAAGCTGACCCAGGCGACGCCGTCTTCGACGGTGTAGGCGACGGTTTCGAGTTCGGTATGGTCGACGCCGTCGACATGCAGGATGTTGGTCATGGCTATATGTCCTTTTGATCCGTTGGCCCTCAACCTGTCGAAGGGCGCGTTTTGCGAAGATGAGGCGAGGGCTTCGACAGGCTCAGCCCAAACGGGACTGGAAAATGGGGGGCAATCAGATCGGGTAGTGGCCGGGCTCGGTTTCCATCGTGATCCAGCGTAGTTCGGTGAAGCTGTCGATGCCGGCGCGGCCGCCGAACTTGCCGTAGCCCGACGCCTTGGTGCCGCCGAAGGGCATCTGCGCTTCGTCATGTACGGTCGGGCCGTTAATATGGCAGATGCCCGACTGGATCCGGCGGGCGACCCTGAGCCCGCGCGCGGTGTCGCGGGTGAAGACCGAGGCGGAAAGGCCATAGTCGGTGTCGTTGGCCAGCTCGATCGCATGGGCTTCGTCGCGGGCGCGGATGATGCCGACGACCGGGCCGAAACTCTCATCGCGGAACAGCTTCATGTCCGGGGTGACGCCGTCGATGACATGGGCGGGCATCAGGACGCCGGCTGCGTCGCCGCCGTTCAACTGCGTTGCGCCCGATGCCAGCGCGTCCGCGATCAGTGACTGGACATGAGCGACGGTCTTCGTGTCGACCACGGCGCCGAGCGGGGTTTTGCCCTCGCGGGGATCGCCCACGGCCATGGTTGCGACCTTGGCCTGGAATTTTTCCGCAAAAGCATCGGCCACGGCATCGACCACGATGATCCGTTCGGTCGACATGCAGATCTGACCCTGATTCATGAAGGCGCCGAAGGCAGCCGCCTTCACCGCTTCGTCCAGATCGGCATCCTCCAATATGATGAGGGGCGCCTTGCCACCCAGTTCGAGCAGCACGGGCTTGAGATTTTCGGCGCAGCGTTTCGCGATGATCCTGCCCACGGCGGTGGAGCCGGTGAAGTTGACGCGGCGGACGGCCGGGTGATCGATCATCGCGCCGACCACATCCGCAGCGTCCGGCGGCGCATTGGTGATGAGGTTGACGATGCCGCCGCCAAGCCCGGCTTCGACAAATGCCTGGACGATGAGGCCATGGGTGCGCGGGCATTGTTCGGACGCCTTCAGCACCACCGTATTGCCGCAGGCGAGCGGCACGGCGATGGCGCGGGTGGCCAGGATGATCGGCGCGTTCCATGGCGCCATCGACAGCACGACGCCGGCCGGCTCGCGGATCGCCATGGCGATGCAGCCAGGCTTGTCGGACGGGATGACCTCCCCGCCGATCTGGGTGGTGAGGCCGGCGGCTTCACGCACCATGGAACTGGACAGCATCAGGTTGAAGCGGGCCCAGCCTTCGGTCGCACCGATTTCTTCCATCATCGCGTCGACGAACTCGGCCGCTTTTGCGTCCAGCGCGTCGGCGGCCTTCATCAGGGCGGCGCGGCGGGCATTGGGACCGAGGGCCGACCAGCCCGGAAAAGCGGCCTGCGCCGCATCCACCGCGGCAATGGCGTCATCGACGCTGGCGGCTGAGGCAATGGTGGCGACCGCGCCCGTCACCGGATTGGCGCGTTTGAATGTGGCAGCCGTGGCGTGCGATTCGCCGCCGATCAGCAGGGCAATTTCCGATGCAGGCATATCCTGGCTCCTTCTTATTGTTATGAAACATAGCAATGTTGATTGTTCTGAGCAATAACATTATTGCCGGATATATGGATAAGCCCGCACCCCCTGCCGACCGCCTGACAGACCCGGTGGCATTGCGCCTTGGCTATATGCTGCGGCGGGCTTCGGCTGCGATGATGGCGGGTCTTGGCGTCGCGCTGGCGGAGATCGGGCTGCGGCCGGTCGAGGGGACGATCCTGATATTGGTCGGCGCCAATCCGGGCTGTATCCAGAGCGAGGTCGGGCGGATGCTGGGCATCAAGCGCGCCAATATGGTGCCGTTGATCGCGGCGTTGGCGGGGCGGGGGCTAGTGGAGAAATCGCCGGTCGATGGGCGGAGCCTGGCGCTGTCGCTGACATCGGCGGGCGAGCAACTGCGTGCGCAGGTCGATGCCATCATGGATGCGCATGAAGCGCGGTTCGAACGGTTGCTGGCCGGTAGGGACATTTCCCTGCTGCGAGAGGCGCTGCGCCTGATCGCCGAGGAAGGTGAAGCAGGGGCGGAGTGAACCGGTAGCCGGGCGAGGCGTTACCCTTCCACTCTTGGCTTGTGCCGGCCCATGTGGGAAAGGCGCATGCAGGGTCGCGCCAACAGGATACCGGACGAACAGATGACGCCATTGCCAATCGACAGGATGACGCGAACTGCCCGCTGTGCTGCGGGTGTGTTTGCTTTGGCGATGCTGGCGCCAGCATCTCTGGGCGCGGCCGAGCCGGCGCCGTTTGAAATGCCGGGACCGGGGCTCGACATATTGGTGATGCGCGGCGACCAGAGCCTGCCGATTGCACAGGTGCCCAGTCTGTCCGAAGGCGATCGACTCTCGGTCGAAGCGGATCTGCCGACCGATCAGGGCGCGCGCTTCATTCTGGTTTCGGCCTTCCTGCGCGGCGCGACCAATCCGCCGCCAAAGGATTGGGTGCAGTTCGCCGAAACATGGAAGAAGAAGGACAAGGACAAGGCGCTGGTCCTGACCGTGCCCAAAGGCGCGCGCCAGATGGTGCTGTTCCTGGTGCCCGATACCGGCGGGGCGGAAGGCGTGCTGTCCGATGCGGTGCGGGGAAAGCCGGGTGAATTCGTAAGGGCGACACAGGATCTCAATCAGGCATCGCTTGACCGCTCACGACTGGATGCCTTTATGGTGGCGATCAAGGCGCAGGAAAACAGCCATCCCGAATATCTGCGTAGCGTCGCGCCGACGCTGGCGCGCAGTCTGTCGATCAAGCTGAACGAGGACTGCCTGTCCAAGGTGGTCGAGATGCAGGCGGCCTGCCTGCTCGACAACCGGGAATCGCTAGTGCTGTCCGATGTCCATAGCAGCTCGCTGGCCGAGACGCTGACCGGGGCACCCACCGATCTGGCGTTGCAATTAGCCGCGACGCGCGAGGCAGGCTATGGCTTCTACAGCCCCTATATCGGCGTGGTGCGCGACATCGCGAAGATATTCGGTGCGTTCAGCAGCCCGCAATTCGACTATCTGCCGACGCTGAGCGTGCGCAAGCCTGAGGGTATATCGCTGCTGCTGAACGCCGCGCCGTCCTTCCAGAAGCCCAAGTCGGTGATGGTCGTCGCGATGCCGGCGATCGAGGCGGACAGTCCGCCGCGTCTGCGCCGCGTCGGCGATGCGCCGGTTTGCGTTGCACGGGCGGGCACGGTGCTGCCGGTCGAAGGGGCGCCGCTGATCTTTTCCACCACCTATGCCCGCGACGTGAAGCTGGCACTCAAGGCGGCATCGGGCGAGACGGTGGAAGTGCCGGTGGAAGCGCGCGCCGACAGGGGCGGCTATGTGCTGACGGGGGCCGGCCTGCCGCCCGCCTTCAAGGGCAGCGTCGAAGGGCATCTCTATGGCCGTTGGGGCTTTGACCGGTTCGAGGGGCCGGACTTCATGTTGCAGATGCCCGATGGCGGAGCTTGGTCCGCCGAAGGTGATACCGCTGCGCTGGTCGTGGGCCGCGATAATGGATTGGTGCTGAAGGGCGGCGCGCCTGCCTGCGTTGAAAGCGTGATGATGCGGCAGGGCGATGGCGCCCCCCGACCGGTCGAATGGAAGATACAGGGACGCGACGCGCTGGCGCTGACCGTGCCGCTGGCGGACCGGAAACCCGGCGCGCTGAGCATCGAGGTCAAATATCAGGGCGTGGCCCAACCCGCGGCGGTGGCGGTGCGCAGCTATGCGCAGGCGAGCCGGCTGGACGGGCTGGTGATCCACGCAGGAGATAAGGCGGCGCTGCTGTCCGGGCAGCGGCTGGATCAGGTGGAAAGCGTGGATCTCGGCGGCGTGACGTTGCGGCCGGATGGACTGACCCGCGACGGATCGGTCGATCGGTTGCGGCTGGTGGCGCAGGGCGATAGCGGTGCGGGTGAAGCCGGCAGCGAAGCCAGCGCGCGGATCAGGTTGCGTGACGGGCGCAGTGTCAATCTGGCCGTGACGGTTGCAGCGGCGCGGCCGCAAGTCGGACTGTTGAGCAAGGATATCAGCCTGGGCACGCCGCCCGCAAACGGCAAGGCGCTGGCGCTGAATGGCGACAATCTGCTGCCGGATAATGGTCAGCTGGTCTTTTCGGTCCGTGCCGGCGAAGGGACGAAGTTGAGCGCCAGCGACATGATAGAGGTGGCGCCCGCCGATGAGGAGGCAGTGCCGATCAGGCTGACCGCCGCCAACGGGCTTCGGCTGGAAGGCCCTAAGGTGATGGTAGCGACGCTGAACCCCAAGATCATGGCGCCATCCCTGTTCGGGCCGCTGCGCTTCCGCCTGCTGCGCGGCGCAGAGGTCAGCGACTGGCAACCGCTGGTGACACTGGCACGCTTGCCGCAGATCGAGGCGGTGGCCTGCGAGGACAAGGCGGCGGGGTGCACCATCAAGGGACGCGACCTGTTCCTGATCGATGCGGTGGGGGCGACGCCGACGCTCGACCAGGCGGCACAGGTGGCGCAGGGCTATACCGGCTCGGCGCTCAAGGCGCCCGCGCCGCAGGACGGCAAACTTTATCTCCGCCTGCGGGATGCGCCCGACAGCGTGGTGACGTTGCCGGCGGCTTGATCGGGATCAGGCCAGTTCGATCCAGCCGTCCGACAGTCGTCGATCAAGGGGCGGCAAGCCCGCCCTGATGCCGATGGCGTCGATATAAGCGGCAATGTCATCGCGCATTGGGTCATCTGCCACGGTCGGGCGGCCGGGCGGCGCAAACCAGATTGGCAGAAATCCCGTCTCCATCCGGCCGTCGGCATGGATACGGCAGCGGCCGATCAGACCATTGACGGCTTCGGGATGGAAGGGGGCGAGTGGATAGGCGGGATCGGGTTCGAAGCCGAACATCTTCTTGCGTCGCTCGGCCCATTCCGCGCGGGCAGGATGATCCTGCGCCGGCGTGAGGGCGTGGGTCACGACGCACCCATTGCCAAGGCCGTGGAAGATGGGCCGCCCGCGATGAAATTCGATGCCACGTGCAATATGGGCGTGGTGGCCGACGACGATGTCCGCACCGGCTTCGACAGCCGCGTGCGCCAGGGCGCGCTCATAGGGGGCCAGTGCCGCAGGGCGATGCGTGATCCCCTTGTGCAGGGCGACGATCAGGACGTCGGCCCGCCCGCGCGCATTGGCGATGTCGGCCTGCATTTGAGCGACGGAGGCGGGATCGGCTTCGGTCAGTTCGGCCTGTGGACGGCAGGGGCCGCCATCGGCGGCATGAATATTGACATAGGCGCTGCCGGCCCGATCTGCCGTCGCCCAGCTTATTTCCGGGCCGACGCAATTATAGCTGAGCAGCGCGATACGCTTGCCTTCCCGGATCATAATGGCTGGTTGCCGGGCGAGGGCGAGCGTCGCATCCGCGCCGTTATGGGCGATGCCGAGGCGGTCCAGTTCCGCATTGGTGTCCGCAATGCCGATCGCGCCGCAATCGGCGATATGGTTGCCGGCCATGGAGAGCATCATGATGTTGGCGCGGGCGATGGCGGCGAGATGCGCAGGCTCAGCACCGGGGGCGGGAACATCGCCCTTCAATTCTTCACCACGCAGCGTGTGCGGTACTTCCAGATGGCCGATGGCAAGATCGGCAGCGCGTGTGACGTCGGCGATGCCGGAGAGCCAATGATCCGGTTCAGGCACGTCGAGGATGATGTCGCCCAGGAACAGAATGTCGATCGGGCGGCTCATGCCACGGCTCCTTGCGCGCGCAACGCGGCGATATGATCCCCGGCATGGCCGAGTTCGGTTAGAATGGTGTCGGTATCGCCGCCGAGCTTCGGCACGACCGGTGTTGCGACGGGATCGGTCGAAAAGCCTGCGCCCATGACCGTCAGTGGCCGATCATGACCGGGCAGAGTGACGGCGTCCAGCGATCCGCGCTGCGAGAGATGGGGGTGCGCCACGATCTGACCGACGTTGCGGATCATGGCGGCCGGGACACGGGCCTGCGTCAACCGGGCTTCCAATTCTTTCGTCTGCCATTGGGCCAGTTGATCGGTCAGCCATGCCTTGACGAAGTCATAATGGGCTACGCGGGCGGCATGGTCGATAAAGGCCGGATCGCCAATCATATGCTCCTGCCCCAGCACACGCAGTAGCGCTTCCACCTGCGTCTGGTGATTGGCGCCGAGCGCAATCCATCCGTCGGCGGTGGGATAGAATTCGGATGTGGCGACCAGACGGAAACCCTTGTTGCCGGTGCCGCCCGGCGTGTGCCCGGTATAGCTGTGTATCGCGACCGTCTGATTGGCGAGTTTCAGCGCTGAATCCAGCATGGCAACATCGACATGCTCGCCCACGCCGGTCACGTCGCGGCGGCGCAGTGCGGCCATCACGCCGATGACCGCGACATAGCCGGTGAAACTATCGATGATCGGCAGGCCCAGCTTGCGGGGTTCGCCATCGACGGCGTTCAGCATGGCGATGCCCGACATGGCCTGCGCAATATGATCATAAGCGCCCCAATCAGCCAGCGGGCCGGTCTGGCCGAAGCCGGTGATCGAAACGATGACGAGGCGCGGGTTGCGACGGTGCAGGGCGTCGACCGGGAAGCCCAGTCGCGCGAGCACGCCGGGGCGATAATTTTCGACCAATATGTCGGCCTGCTCGATCAACTGCCACAGCACGGCTCTTGCCTCATCCTGTTTCAGGTCGAGCGCGATCGAGCGCTTGCCGGCGTTGATCGAGGCGAAGGGCACGCTCATCAGCGATTCGCCGGCATGTTCGGTATAATGGCGGAAGCCGTCGCCCGTCCGTGGCGGCTCGACCTTCACGATATCCGCGCCCATCTGCATCAGCGCATTGGTGCAGGTCGGGCCGGAAATGGCGTGGGTCAGGTCCACCACCCTGATGCCGTCCAGCGCGTTCATGCGGCGGCGCCCCGCGCGCTGGAGAAAAGGCCGGCGGAGGCGAAAGATTCTATAGCGGCTGCATCGAAACCGAGTTCGGCAAGAATGGTTTCATTGTCCGCGCCGGGCAGGGAGGCGGGACGATGATCGACCGGCGGGCTGGCGGAGAGGTGGAAAGGGGTGCCGATCTGCTCGACGCTTTTATCGCCGACCGGCAGCGTGACATGCATGGCGCGTGCATGTGCATGGGGATGGCGCAACGCTTCGGAGGCTGTGAGCACCGGCATCGCCTGTGTGTCGGCGGCGTCGAACAGGGTGAGCCAATGGGCGCGATCCTGCGTCGCG
Source organism: Sphingobium sp. WCS2017Hpa-17 (assembly GCF_031843765.1). Lineage (NCBI taxonomy): Bacteria > Pseudomonadati > Pseudomonadota > Alphaproteobacteria > Sphingomonadales > Sphingobiaceae > Sphingobium > Sphingobium sp. WCS2017Hpa-17. Next base: position 17,057 of record NZ_JAVTIV010000002.1, on the reverse strand, counting down.
AACAGCGCAACCAGATCGTCATGCATGGCAGGGTGCGATGCCGTGTCGAATTGCCGGACGGCATAGTGCGGCCGGCCCACAGCAGCGCAGAAGCGGGCCCAGTAGCGCGGCTCCATATCGGTGGTGCAAAGCCAGTGTCCGTCCGCGCATTGCCAGACGCCGCCTTTGGGATGCCAACGGCCATCGGGCCAGCCGATCGCGTCCGGCTCTGTACGGCCCAGCGCGACCATCAACAATGGCATGGCGGCGTCGGTCATGGCGACATCGACATGCTGGCCTGTTCCGCTGGCGGCGCGGGCCTGAAGCGCCATCATGATCGCGATCGTCGCATGGGTGCCGGCCAGGACATCGGCGACCTGTACGCTGGGCAGGGTTGGGGTCGCGGTGCCGTTGAGGCGCGAAAGTGCCCCCGACAGTGCCAGCGCGGCCGGATCATGGCCCGCGCGGCCGGCCAGCGGACCTGTTTGCCCGGCGAAGGACACGGAGGCGTAAATGAGGTGCGGATTGATCGCTGCTGCTGCTGCATAGCCAAGCCCCATCACATCCATGACGCCGGGGCGATAATCCTCCACTAATATATCCGCCCGCTCGATGAGCGCGCGCAGGACCGGCGCAGCGTCGGGATGGCCAGGATTGAGCAGCAGCGAGCGCTTGTTGCGGGTGTAGGTCGGACGCGCGCGGCGCAGCTTTTCGGCATCCTCGTCCGTGTCTGCGCCGAACATCGTGGTGGCCTTGGCCAGTTCACGCGGATGTTCGATGCGGATCACGTCGGCGCCCATGTCGCCGGCCAGCCAGCCGAAATAGGCGCCGGGCAGGAAGCGGGAGAAATCGAGGACGGTCAGCCCTTTGAGCGCGCTCATGCTGGAGCCTTCCGGCGCGCTGCCATCTGCATGCAGGGGCCGGTGATGAAGTCGGCGATCCGGCGTTCCAGATCATCTGCGTTGGCGCGGTCGAGCGCATAATTGTCGACGCCCAGTTCCAGAACCGGGATGCCCGCCGCGATCAGAGCCCGAAGCACGAAGGGGTCTGCGTCTGTCAGCGCCACTGCCCCGTCGATGCCATGAGTCTGCGCCTCATGCACATGCCAAGGCGCGGCCCAGCTTGGCATGCGCAGTTCGTCACCCATGGTCAGGAAGCGGGCGGCCAGCGCCCGCAGCGGATCGCGGTCCCGATCGAAATTGCGGATATAACCATCCGCAGCCAGCGCCAGATACATGGACCAGACGAAGATCGCGCCATAGCTTTCCTCCCATTTCTGGTAGAAGCCGGTGTTGCTCCACAGGCCGCGTCCAACCCACATCAGGCGAACCTGTTCATTCGGTATGGCGGCCTGCTTTTGGGCAACGCGCACCGCCACTTCCTCATAGAGCGCTTTCGCCGCATCGCGGCCCCAGATGGTGCCGCGATGCCATTGCGGCACCATGGTGGCGGGCATGCTATCCACGATACCGATTGGCGCAGGGGTGGTGTTGGCGATCAGGTCGCGGGTCTTGCGATAATATTCTTCCTGCTCGTTGACGAGGTGCATGACCTCGATGAAGCGGTTTTCGTCGAAGCGACCACCTGTTCTGGCCTCTATTGTGGCGATGACGTCGCGCAGTTCGGCGACCAGCAAGTCGAGCCGTTCCGGTTCCAGCACCTCATCCCAGCGGTCGGGCAAGATCTCCCACCAATTGGTGTCGATCTGCCAGCGGGGATCGACCGTGCGCTCGTAGAGCATGGGGGTCGCGCCGCTTTCTAGCGCCCATGCCTCGAAGATGCCCGGCGTTGCATCGCTGGAGGCGATGGCATGAACGAAATCCGGGCGCGGAAGGCCGCCCCATGGAGCCTGCTCGCCATCCTCGTCCAATGCGGCGGCCAAGCCTTGCGCGCTGTAGGCCTCGACATCGGTAGGATAATGGCGCGCCTTCAGCAGGTCGCGATAGCGGCTGCTCTGCTGCTTGGCGGCGACGATCGAGGCCCACCATTGGTTGACGACGAAGGGGACATCGAGCGCGCGCAATATTTCCTGCGGCGCGTTGGCATTGACCATCGCAAAGGGCGCGCCGGCAACGGCCTGCGCGCGTACGGATGCGAACCAGTCGCGCTGATAGTCGCCGGACGAGGTGGAGGCGGTGAGGAGCTTGCGGCTGCGGGTCTTGGGCTGTTGAGCAGCTGGTTGCGTGCGAGCGGGAGGGGCAGTTTGTTCGCCCCGTAGCGCCTGACGCAGAGGATCGGCAGAATCGAGCGGGCATCGAACCATCTGTACCGGGATCGGTTGGTCATGGAGCGCGGCGGCGTTCCAGGGGGCGGCTTCGTCCATGTCGACCGACAGGTGCAGGATAATTGTGGCGTGCCGATCGCGGGCGCCGTCGCTGGCCAGTGCAGTGAGGATTGCTCTTCTGGCCGCGGCGTTGGGGACGGCGAGCGTCGGATCGGACCAATCCGCGATACTACGCGGTGTTGGCCGCGCGAACCGCATTATGCCCCATTCGTGGCTTTCCCCGACGATGCGGAGCCCTTCGGCCTCGATTTCGGCGGCGTGCAGGTCGGTTTCCTGTGCGCTGCCAGCGACGAAGGCAGGCGTGCCGGTCAGACGTGGGAGCGAGGCGGCATTCTCGATCAGTGCCTTGAGCAACGGCACCATTTCGGCGGGGGGCAGGATCGCGGCGCCTCCGATCAGGTGGAGCATCGCCGTGCCGGAAAGGCGAGGTGCTGGGCCGAACCGCAGGGCATCGGCCGTCCGCAACAACGCATTCACTTCGTCAGCGGCATCGGCGGCATTGGTGAGGTCCGCATCGGTGAAGTGATGACCGCCGGCCTCCGCCAGCCAGACGCGCAATTGGGCGAGGCGCTGGCCATTATAGGCGCGGCTCGACGGGCGATCGATATGCAGCAGGTCGAGCAGGGTGACGATGCGTGGACCTGCCACGCCGAGGCGTGCATTTTCGCGCAACGCGGAGAAGATTTGCGCCTGTTCTGCGTCGGCGCGGGTGAACAGCACAGGATCGGTCATCGCCGGATCGAGCAACTGTTCCACCAGATGATGCGCGCGGCGACGGCCGGTCGATGCTCCCAGCAGCGCATCGGCGCGCGGGGTGGGATGTCCGGGCGAAGGCGCCATCCGTACGGGAGAGAAGCCTGCGGCCCTGAGCAGCGGCAAGGGCGCGTCGCTGCCAATGACGCGCAGGACGCGATGGCCCTCGCTGCGCAGGCGGATGGCGACGCCCGTCGGATCGCGATAGGCGGCGGCAGCGGTTTCCAAGGCGCGCGCGGCTGTCATGTCAGATCACGCCGTCCGAACGCAATGCAGCGATCCGGTCTGCCGAATAGCCGAGCTGGCGGGACAATATGTCGTCACTATGCTGGCCGACCAGCACTGGCATCACATCGTCGAAACCGGTTTTCGCACCGGAAAAGACGATCGGGATGCCGGCGGTGCGCAGGTCGATATGGGTGTCGTAGGTGGGGTGGGCGACCTCCATTGTTTCGTGCCGGGCGACGACGCGCGGATCGACCAGCGCATCTTCGGGATGGCGTACCGGTGCGACGGGCACGCCCTCCGCCTCCAGCTTCGTAACCACCTCGCTGGTCGGCAGCGTACGCGACCAGTCGTTGATGAGCGCTTCCAGCACGGTTGCATTGGCGACACGGGAGTCGCGGTTGGCAAAGCGCGCCTCCTGCCCCAGATCTGGGCGGCCCATGGCCCGGAACAGGCCTTGGGCCAGCTTTTCATGGACGGCGACCACGGCAACATAGCCGTCGGCACACTCGAACACGCCGAAGGGGGAGAGGCGCTGAACCGTGAGGCCGGTGCGCGCCTGCATCCCTGCCGCCGCCATGGCCGACCAGTTTTCGATTGCGACGAAACTGGTGAGTGCCCCCAGCATCGACACGTCGATATGCTGGCCCTCGCCCGTGCGGTGCCGCTGTTCCAGCGCGGAAAGGATGCCGATCACGGCGAAGACGGGGGCTAGCATGTCGGCGATCGGGATGCCGATGCGGACAGGCGGCTCATTATGGCCGCCGCTCGCATACATGGCGCCCGACAAAGCCTGAATGATGATATCCATCGCCTTGCCATCCGTCGCCGTGGCGCCGAAGCCGGACAGGGAGCAATAGATGATACCGGGATTTTCCTGTTTCGCGACGTCATAGCCGACGCCCAGCCGATCGGCGGTCCCGGCGGTGAAATTTTCGACGACGATATCGGCGGTTCGGACGAGGTCGCGGAAGACCTGGCTAGCGCCCGGCTTTTTGAAATCCAGCGCCACGCCATATTTGCCGCGGGAGCGGGTCAGGTGCGATACGGAAATATCGTCCTCATGCTTGCGTTCCACGACGATACCGTCGCGGCCCACATAGGGGCTGTTCTCGCGCGCCAGGTCGCCGCCGCGCGGATCTTCGATCTTGATGACTTCGGCGCCAAGGCCAGCGAGCAGCAAGGTGGCATAGGGGCCGGCAAGGGCGCGGGTCAGGTCGATGACGCGCAGCCCTTCGAGCGGGCGCTGGGTGGGCGTGTTGGTCATGGCTGTTCCCCTGACGGCGCGGATTGCGCGCCGATGTCGCATTGAGCGGCGGTGCCGCTGGTGATGAGATGCTGGGCGGCGCGGAAAACGGGCAGGCCGTCGATCCCGACGGATCGCAACCGTTCCGCCTGTCCCAGCGCGTCCTTGTTGTAGAGGGCGTCGAAGCGTGTCTGCTCCTGCGGCGGCAGGGGCGCAAAATCGACGCCGTCGGTCTTGCCGAAGGCGATGCCGTCGGCTTCAGCCTTCAGCAATTCCCGGTTGAGTGCGGCTTCCCAGTCCTTGCGCGAACCTGCGAGCAGCTTTTGCAGGTCGGCGGGCAGCCGGCCCCATGCCTTGTCCGATATGGCGCGCGCGGGATAGGCGCCGCGGCTGAAGCGGATGGTGGTGAAATGCTTGGCCACTTCGGAAAAGTGCAGGCTCTTGATCGTGTCGGCCGGGGCGACCACGCCGTCGATCACGCCCTTGGCGAGCGCGCTATAGACTTCGCTCATCGGCATGTTGACCGGGTCGGCACCCAGTTCCTTCAGCACATCAACGGCGTCGCTCTGCGCGCGCAAACGAAGTCCGCGAAAATCCTCCAGATGGCGGATCGGGCGGTTGATCGTCAGGACGCCGGGAAAGTTGCCGCCCTGCACCGCCAGCACATGCAGGCCGTGCAGTTCCTTGCCGAAACCGGGAAAGCGGCTGGCGAGGCAGTCATAGACGGCGATCTGCTCGCTGATGTCGCGCACGCCGCCATAGAAGCCCGACTGGACCCGCAGCAGATGCGCGCCGCCCTTGGCATAGATGGGGGTGATGAGGCCGATATCGGCGATGCCGTGGCGGATTTCCTCCATGCTCATGTCGTTGGAAAGCAGCGCGCCCGACCAATAGGGGCGAAAGGCGATGCGGCCGTGGCTGGCTTTTTCTACACCGGCCATCCATTCCTTGTCCGCCCGGCTGAACGGGTGGCTGGGCGGATAGGGGCTGGCATAGGTCAGCACATGCTCCGCCTGCTTGGGCGCAGGCGCGCAGGCGGCGAGTGCAAGTGCAGCGGCAAGGGGGATGAGGAAACGCATGGGATCAGCCCCCCGTCACGCTGGGCAGCCACAGGGTCAGCGCCGGGAAGGCGATGATGAGGCCAAGGTGGAAGAAGTCGGCGACGAGGAAGGGGATGATCCCCCGGAAGATCGCGCCCAGTGGTATGTCCTTGGCGATGCCCTGGATCACATAGACGTTGAGGCCAAGCGGGGGATGGACGAAGCCGATTTCCATCGTCCGGGTCAGGAAGATGCCGAACCAGATGGCGCTGTAGCCCAGTTCCTGCGCGATAGGCAGGAAGATGGGGGTGGTCAGCAGCATAAGCGCGAGGCCATCGAGGAACGAGCCGAGCAGCAGCAGCAGGGCCGCCATGACGATGATCGCCAGCACCGGGCTGGTGTGCATGTCGCGGACAGTCTGCGACATGAGGTCGGCGATCCCGGTCACGCTGATGAAGGTGGCGAAGAGGACGGCGCCGATGATGACGACATAGATCATGCCGGCGGTGCGCAGGGTGGAGGCGACCGCGCCGCCAATCGCCTGCCGGTTGAAGGCACCGCGCAAAGCGCAGATGCCGAGTGCCGCGATCACGCCGACGGACGCGGCTTCGGTGGGGGTGAACCAGCCGATCATCAGGCCGCCGATGACGAAGATCACCAGCGCGATGACATCGATGATGCGACCAAGGCCCAGGATGCGATTGCGCCAGCCAATGCGTTCGGCCTTGGGGCCGAGTGCGGGGCGGAAATGGCACAGGATGCTGATCGTCACCATGTAGAACAGGGCCTGGCTGAGGCCGGGGATGATCGAGGCGGCAAACATCTTGCCGATCGACTGTTCGGCGATGATGCCGAACACGATGAGCGCGCCCGAAGGGGGGACGAGCGAACCCAGCGTGCCCCCGGCCGCCAGTGCGCCGGCGGCGAACCCCGGCTGGTAATTGGCGCGGCGCATTTCGGGCAAGGCAGCTGCGCCAACGGTGGCGACGGTAGCGAGGCTGGACCCGCTAATCGCGCCGAAACCCGCGCAACCCGCAATTGAGGCGAGGGCAAGGCCGCCGCGACGATGGCCCACGAACCGGGCGGCGACGTCGAAGAAATCGCGGCTCGCCCCGGCAGCGAAACAAAGATGCGCCATCAGCAGGAAGAGGGGGAGGACGCCCAACTCATATTTCATCACCGTTTCGAAGCCGACGACGCCGCCTTTGATGATGGCGGCTTCGGGCGAGATCAGGATGGCAAGGCCGAGCAGCCCGACGCCGGCGAGGCCGACGCCGATCGGTACGCCGATCGCAAGCAGGCCAAGCAGAGCGACTATGCCCAAAAGGCCGATCAGTTCAGGCGTCATCGGGCGCTCCGGCGGAAGAGGGCGCGGGCAAAAAGCGCCGCGACGAAGAGCAGCGCCGCGATCTGGATCAGGCGCAGCGGGGTGATGGGGATGTGGAGCAATTCGGTCCGCTCATGGCCGTGCCACAGGTCCGCGACCAGCCAGAGGCAGCCGGTGGCGAGCAAAATGAACAACGACATGGACAGTAGTGCGGCAATCTTCGCGAGCAGGGTGACCGCCGGGGCGCTAAGCCTTTCGGTCAGGATATGCACGGCGGCATGGGTGCCCTTCAGGGTCGCGAAGATCATCGCGGAGGAAGCGATGAGGACGATGCAGCATTGTACCACCTCGATCGAGCCGAGCAGGGTGAAACCGACATGACGGCCGAGCACGGCGATGGCGTCGGTCGCCATGGCGACGAACAGGCCGGTGCCGCCGACCAGAAAGGCCGCGCGGGTGGCTCCGCTTTCCGGCTGGGGCGTGGGCGGCGGTGCCTCCCCCGGATCGAGATCGTTCTGCATCTTCCTCTCCCTGAAGGCCGCCTTATTGACAGCCCGGCGGTTCGCCCGTCTAATGACTTGACGGAAAATATGGTAGAGAAATTCAACTTTCTGTCAACTACACTAATTTCAACGACAGGAATTTTCGTGAAGCGCGTGGCAGGCAAGAAACCGGATCAGGATAATGGAGAATCGGGCGTCAGGCTGGGTCGCCTGGACGAGTTTATCGGCTTTCGCCTGCGGCGCATCCAGAACCAGTTGTCGCGCGATTTTGCGGCGGCGACGGCGGAGCGCAATCTGCGGTCCGGGCTCTTTTCCTCGCTGGCGATCGTGGCCGCCAATCCCGGCATTTCCCAGAATGAATTGTCTCGCGCCGTAGGCCTGGACAAGTCGATTACGGTGCAGATTGTCGACGATCTGGAGGGGCGTGACCTGGCGCGGCGGGAGCGGTCGCCCACTGATCGGCGGCGCCATGCTTTATTTGCCACCGAGTCGGGGCAAGCCTATCTGGACGAACTGTTCGACACGCTGGCGAAGACCGAGGATGCCGTGCTGCACCAGTTAACCAAGGCGGAACTGGCGCTGCTGCGCGAACTGCTCGACCGTATGTATGAGGCCTATGACGAGCAGGGGATCACCCTGTGAGGTTGGGGTAAATATGGTTTGTTAAAATGATGGTTGACAGAATCAACGATTGAGTCGAAACATTATCGCGTCCTTGGTGAGCGCGATGAAAGCGCTTGCGGATGGCGAAGACGCTGCCGTGACGATGGAGAGAGATGTGCCGGGCGCCGATCATGGCGTCGGTAGGGCTGTTCCTTCCATCGTGCGCGGTGTCCGCCCAACGATAATCGCCCGGCTACGGTCGGGTCGGGAGGTACATTCATGCCACGCACCGCGCTGCGCCATTCCGTTTCTCGCTCCGTCCTGATGTTGCTCGCCCTGTCCGCGGCGCCCGCGCTGGCGCAGGAAGGCGCTGCGCCGCAGGACGATCAGGGTGCGGCCGACATCATCGTCACCGGCACCAGCATTCGCGGCGTCGCTCCGGTCGGTTCGCCGCTGGTGGCGGTAGGCCGCGCGGAAATCGAGCAGTCGGCGGCGACCACCACCATTCGCATTCTTCAGGAAACGCCACAGATCCTGAACTATGGCGTGTCGGACACGACCCGCAGCGGCGCGGGTGGCGCCAGCAACGTCGCCTATGGCAATTCGATCAACCTGCGCGGCGTTGGCCCCTATGCCACGCTGACCCTGATCAACGGCCATCGCGCCGTGCCGCAGGGCACGGCCGGCAACAGCGTCGATCCGTCGACCATCCCGACGCTGGCGCTGGAACGGGTGGAAGTGATCGCGGACGGCGCATCGGCCATTTACGGGTCGGACGCTGTGGCGGGTGTCGCCAACCTCATCCTGCGCCGCAAATATGAAGGGCTGGAAGTCGAGGTGCAGAATGGTTTTGCCGACCATTATCGCGAAAGTCAGATCGGCGTCATTGGCGGACATAAATGGGATACAGGTCAGATCACGGCATCCTTCCAGCATACCTATCGCACCAATCTGAGCGGGCTGCATCGCGATTTCTATGGCGCTAACCTGACCGATCGGGGCGGCGCAGACTATCGCGTCACCCAGTGCGCGCCGGGCAATATCGTGACGGGCGGGACAAGCTATGCGATCCCGGCCGGCGGCGCGACGCCCGACACTCTGGTGGCCGGCACCAGCAACAAGTGCGACAATCTCAAAGCCATCGACCTGGTGCCGCAGCAGGAGATCAACAGCGCGGCGCTGACATTCGATCAGGATATAACCGATGGCATCCGCTTCTATGCCGACGTCTATGCCGCGCGGCGCGATGCCCAGCGGCGTGGGCAGACGGCGGCACAGAATCTGACCGTGCCGCGCAGCAACGCTTACTTCGTCGCTCCGGCTGGCACCAATCCGGCGAGCGAGACGGTGCAGTATAGCTTTGCCAATGATTTCGGGCCCTATTCCAATACCGACATCACATCCAAGACGATCCAGGGGACGGCTGGTATCAACGCAGACCTGTTCGGTGACTGGCAGATCGATGTCTATGGCACGATCGGCGACAGCCGTGACCATGTGCGTTCCCATGGTAATCTGACCGATAGCGCTGCGCTGACAGCCGCATTGGCGAGCAGCGATCCGGCGACGGCTTTCAATCCCTTTGGCACGTCGGCGAATAATCAGAATGTGATCGATGCGATCATGAACAATGTCACCGACACGCGCGGCCATAGCAAGATGCGCGCGGCGGAAGTGACGATGAACGGTACGCTCTTCAGCCTGCCGGGCGGCGACGTGAAGGTCGCGGTGGGCGCCGAATATTACAAGCTGAACCTGCGCACGGGGCAAGTGCGTGGCCGGGTCGGCGCACAGACCGGTACGGACCTGAGCCTTGGCCGCAACGTCAAGTCGGCCTATCTGGAACTGATGGTGCCGATCTTCGGCCCCGACAACGCCATCCCCGGCTTCCAGCGGCTCGATCTGGATATTGCCGGACGCATCGATGATTATAGCGATGTGGGCGTGACCAAGAATCCCAAGATCGGCATCAACTGGGAACCGGTGCGCAACCTGAAGCTGCACGGCAGCTATGGCGAAAGCTTCCGCGCGCCGTTGCTGACCCAGTTGATCAGCGCTGGCGGCACGCAAATGTATATCCAGAATTATTTCGACCCGACGGTCGGTACGACGGTGCAGGGCGTGGCGCTGTCTGGCGGCAACCTGAACCTGAAGCCGGAAACGGCGCGGACATGGTCGTTCGGCGGCGAATATTCGCCCGACTTCCTGCCGGGTGCGCAGTTGAGCCTCAACTATTTCGATCTGGTCTATAAGGGGCAGATCAACGGCTATCTGTCCAACCTGAACGTGCTGAGGCAGGAAAATCTCTATAGTTCGATCATCCTGCGCGATGCGGCGGCGCAGGCGCGGATCGCGGAACTGATCGCGCAGGGCCTGACCATCAATGGCGGCACCACGGCCAATGCGCAGGCGGCCACTGTCTTCGTCGAAGGGCGTCCGAGCAACCTTGGCACCACTATCACACGCGGCATCGATTTCGGCCTCTCCGTACCGGTGCGGACCGGCAATGCGGGCGATTTCCGCTTCTCCGTGCGGGGCACACATTTCCTGACCTACAAGGTCGGGATCACGCCGGATGCGCCCGTGATCGATCAGGTCAACAATATCGACTATCCGCTGAAATGGCGCGCGCGTGGCGTGGCCGGCTGGTCGAAGGGCGGGTTCGATGGCAGCATCGTCGTCGCCTGGCAAAATGGGTACAACAACACCTATGTCACGCCGGTCGAGAAGATCAAAAGCTATACCACGGTCGATCTGCGCCTCGCCTATGACCTGAGCGAAACCGGCATTCCGGGAACGGAGGGTGTGAAAGTGGGGCTGGACGTACAGAATCTGTTCGATCGCGATCCGCCCTTTGCCGATCTGGCGCCGACCAGCAATGGCGGTGGCGGCGGTTTCGATCCACAGACGACCAATGCGATCGGTCGGATGGTGTCGCTCTCGATCAGCAAGAGCTTCTGATGCGGGTCGGTCTGGCGGTCGCGGCTATCGCGCTCATGGGGTCGGTTCCTGCCTGGGCTGGGATCGACAAGGTCGACGGGCCGGTGCCGGTGACGGCGACCAGCCAGATATACAACAGCGCCAATGTGCCGGGCGCGCTGCCGGCCATCGATCTGGCGGCGCATGGCTATGTCGAGGAGGAATATTTCCTCCACGGCACGGCCGACGCCTTCCGGCATGAGGCAGATGGTAGGCTGTCTGTTCTGGCCAAGGATGTGCCCTATGGCACGCGGATCATCGTGCGGCGTCCGAAGGACAAGGCGCGGTTCAGTGGCATCGCGCATTTCGAGCCGATCCACCCGTCGCAGGGCGGGACGAGTCATTGGCTGGCAACGGCGGAGTATCTGATGAAGCGGGGCGATATCTATGTCGCCGCCGGCCTTGGCGACGATGCGCCGAGCCGCGCCATCTCCGCCAAGGGGCCGGTGCCGACGGCGCAGAGCCAGGTGCTGCAATGGTATGAGCCGGATCGCTACAAACCGATCCAGTGGCCCAAGGAAGATGGCATCCGCTATCAGTTGATGGCCGATGTCGGCGCCCTGCTGCGCAGCGACCGAGCGGACAATCCGCTCAAGGGTCTGGAGGTGCGACGCCTGCTCGTCGGCGGCTGGTCCTTCACCGGCAGCGTGCAGCGCAGCTTCATCAACGAAGGTTTCCATGATCGCGCCCGCCTGCCCGATGGCAAACCAGTGTTCGACGGCTATCTGCTGGGCATATCGTCCCGCTGGAACGGGGGTGGCTATGTGCCGCTCAACAGCGAGGAGCCGCCCGTCGCCAATGACGATGCGCGCCGCACCCTGCGTCCGATCGACGTGCCGGTGATCGAATTCATGAGCGAGTTCGAGGTCGGCACCGGTCGGCCCGAACAGCAGCCCGATAGCGATGCGAAGGTCGGTGCGCACCGCGTCTATGAACTGGGCGGCGTCATTCACGGCTCCAGCATGGTTGACGGCAATCCGCCGCGCGACAAGCGGGCCAATATGGTGCAACTGGCGGCGAAGGGCTATCCGGTCGCAGGCGTGAAGGGCGAGGAGGCGGGCAATAGCTGCCCGCTGCCGATCAGCGACGTGCCGCATGGCGCATTCATTCGTGCGGCGCTCGACAATCTGCGATTGTGGACGGACGAGGGTGTGCCCGCGCCGCGCGCGCCGCAGCTTGGCTGGACCGCTGACCGCAAGATAGCGCGCGACAAGGACGGCAATCCGGAGGGAGGCCTGCCCGTGGCGGAGTTTCAGGTGCCCTTGGCCGCCTATGGTCTTTACACCGGCAGCGATCAGCTGGCCTGCGTCGCGAAGATCGGCCGGCCGATCTTCCTGCGGCAGGATATGGACACGGCAACGCTCAAGGCGCGCTATGGTAGCGCGGCCGGTTTTGCAAAGCGCTACGATAGGGCAGTCGATGCGCTGGTGCGGCAGCATTGGTTGCTGTCCGCCGATGCCGCGGCGCTCAAGGTCAAGGCTCGCGCGGATGCAGCGCGCCAATTCGGGAAGCGATAAGGGGATGAGGATGAAAGCTCTGGCGGCCGCGCTTCTGGCGCTGACGGCAATGGCGAGCGGCACGGCGATCGCTGCACCAGCGGACAGCAGTTTCGGCCATTATCAGCCGAAACAGGTGTATGACGGCATCCATAGCGCGTCTCTCTATGTGCCGATGCGCGACGGGGTGCAGCTTGCCGTGCGGATCGACCGGCCGACGCGGAATGGCAAGGTCGTAGAGGGGCGGTTCCCTGTAATCTGGCATCATACCCTGTCCATCTCCCAACTGACGGCCGATGGAGCGGGCGGCCGGGTGAGCGGCTTTCGTCAGATGCAGGAACTTGTGCGCTATGGCTATGTCGTGGTGCAGGTGGCGCGGCGCGGCAATGGCCAGTCGACCGGCGTGCGGCGCGGCTACCATGACCGGAACGAGGCGCAGGACGCCTTCGACATGACCGGATGGCTGGCCAAGCAGGACTGGTCCGATGGCAAAGTCGGCGTCTATGGCTGCTCCAACACGGGGGACGCAGCCATGCATGTCATGACCATGCGTCCGCCGGCATTGAAGGCCGTGTTTGCCGGCTGCTTTTCCTGGAACAAATATGATGCCTTCCGCCGGGGCGGCATTTTCGCCCAATGGGGCACTGGCCCGACCCGGACGGTCGAAGATGACATGAAAGTTTCGCCGGTCGACGGCGATGAGAAGAAGGTGATCCTGCGCGAGGCAGCCGAGGAGCATCAACTGTCGACGCCCTTATTCGACATGTGGAAGCAACTGCCCTATCGCGACAGCTGGTCGTCGCTGGTCGCCAGCCGTTTCTGGGCAGAGGGCAGCGCCTCCAGCTATGCCGACCAGATCAGGCTGGGCGCGGTGCCGCTCTATATTCAGGGTGGCTGGCGCGACGAACTGCGCGATCAGGCCTTCATCGCGCATCGCAACGTGCCGGGATCGCGGGTGCTGATCGGCCCCTGGGCGCACTGCAACAGTGATGATTTCGCGCTGCTGGAAGAAATGCATCGCTTCTATGATCGCTATCTCAAGGGGATCGATACCGGTATCGACGCGCAGGCGCCGATCCATTATTTCACCGTCAACGCGCCCAAGGGCAGCGCATGGCGGGCGACGACCGACTGGCCGCTGAAAACGACGAAGATGACGCCACTCTATTTTACCACCGGCAAACTGGCCACCGCTCCGGTCAGGAGCAAGCCGGTCAACTTCAAGGCGCGCTACGACATCGCCTGTCCGGATGCCGGCAGCGGATCGCAGGTCCAGCCCTGCCATGTAGCCGGATCGGGTGTCAGCATGGCTGGTGCACCAGTGGCGGCGGACACGGAAGTCACCGGCAACGCGCTGGCCGACCTCTGGGTTTCTTCTGACCAGAATGATGCCAACATCTTTGCCTATCTGGAGGATGTGGCACCCGACGGCACGGTTCGGGTCGTCACGGAAGGGCGGCTGAAGGCATCGCTGCGCAAGGAAGGGCAGGCGCCCTGGTCGATGCCGCCGGGTGTGCCATGGCACCGGGCCTATGAGGAAGATGCCCAGCCGCTCAAGGCTAGCGAGCCGACACATTTGCGGTTCGACATGATGCCGACCAGCTGGGTGTTCCAGAAAGGGCATCGGATGCAGATCACCCTGACAGGCTCCGACCATCGTGAACGGGCGCGAGACATGCAGACGCCACCGACCATCACTGTCTTTGCCGACGCGGATCATCCCTCTCAGGTGGCGGTGCCAGTAGTCCCGGCTGGTGCGCGTTGATCCTATCTTTCGATCGGATGATGCTGAAGCATCCAGCCTGATGGCGGCGACCTTGGCCGGCGTGTTCAAGTTGCCGCCATATTCGCGTCGATCATGATGACGCGTAGCTGTTGAATTATCCAATTATTCGGTCGCCCCTGACATGGGCGGCCGAGCGGTGATGCGGCATCATCCTCGGCAAATGTCCATGATGTGGAGAGGATTGCCATGAAAACCCAGGTCGCCATTGTCGGCGCCGGTCCCGCCGGACTGATGCTCGGTCATTTGCTCCGTGCCGAGGGCATTGATGTTGTAATCGTCGAGCGGGCCTCTCCCGAATATGTGCTGGGCCGCATCCGGGCCGGCGTGCTGGAGCGCACTACCACCGATCTGATGGACCGGCTTGGGCTGGGCGCCCGGATGCACGCGGAGGGGCTGCCGCATGACGGCTTCCATCTGGCCGACGGCGAACGGCTGATCCGTATCAATATCGCCGAACTGACCGGACGCCAGGTGATGGTCTATGGTCAGACCGAAGTGACTCGCGACCTGATGGATGCGGCGCCGGATCGCGGTTTGCAGATTATCTACGATGCTGCCGATGTGGCGCTGCATGATGTCGATGGTGATGCCCCTTATCTCACATATAGCAAGGATGGCGCGACCCATCGGATCGACGCGCAGTTCCTGTGCGGCTGCGATGGTTTCCACGGCCCGTCACGCAAAGCGATCCCCGCCTCGGTCGCGGCCGCCTATGAAAAAGTCTATCCGTTCGGCTGGCTCGGCATCCTGGCCGATGTGCCGCCCTGTAATCATGAGCTGATCTACGCCAATCATGAGCGCGGCTTCGCGCTGGCATCGATGCGCTCGGAAACGCGCAGCCGCTATTATATTCAGGTGCCGCTGGACGAGAAGATCGAAGAATGGCCCGACGACCGGCTTTGGGATGAACTGGCGACCCGGCTGGGGCCGGAAGCGGCCGCGCATATTACCCGCGGCCCGGCGCTGGAAAAGTCGATCGCGCCACTGCGCAGCTTTGTGTTCGAACCGATGCGCCACGGCCGGCTGATGCTGGCCGGCGACAGCGCGCATATCGTGCCGCCGACCGGCGCCAAGGGCCTCAATCTGGCCATGTCTGACGTGCATTATCTGTCTCAGTCGTTGATCGCTTACTTCAAACGGCATGACAGCGACGCGGTGGCCGGCTATTCGGACAAGGCGCTGGCCCGCGTCTGGAAATCCGAACGTTTTTCATGGCAATTGACGAAGCTGATGCACCGCTTCCCCGACAGCGATGCGTTCGATCGCCGGATGCAGGTCGCCGACCTCGACTATATCGCTTCCTCGGTCGCGGCGCAGACGACGATCGCGGAAAATTATGTAGGATTGCCGCTATAATATGACCAGCCTTCCCACCCGCACTATCGGCCCTTTCACCGTTTCGGCCATCGGCCTTGGCTGCATGAATCTGTCCCATGCCTATCTGCCGCGTCCCGATGCGGCGGAGGCGGAGCGGCTGCTGCGCCATGCGCTGGATGCGGGTGTGACCCTGTTCGATACCGCTGCGCTTTATGGCTTCGGTGCGAATGAGGAATTGCTGGGCCGGACTTTGATGGACCGGCGGGCAGAATTCACCCTGGCGAGCAAATGCGTGCTGGCGGAGATTGACGGGAAACGCGGGCTCGATGGTTCGCCCAAGGCGATCGAGCGGGTGCTGGAGGATGCGCTGCGCCGGCTGAAGGTTGATCATATCGACCTTTATTATCTGCACCGATTGGACCCGAATGTGCCGATCGAGGAGTCGGTCGGTGCGCTGGTGCGTGCAAAGGAAGCGGGCAAGATCGGCGCGATCGGGCTGTCGGAAATGTCTGCGACGACGCTGCGTCGTGCCCATGCGGTCCATCCGATCGCGGCGATGCAGACCGAATATTCGCCCTGGGTACGCAATGCGGAAGTGGCCGTGCTGGAGGCTTGTGCGGAACTGGGCGCGGCCTTCGTGGCCTTTTCGCCGCTTGGTCGCGGGCTGCTTGCGGGGAACCCCAATGCGGCGAACCTCCTGCCGGGGGATATTCGTGGCGCCATGCCTCGCTTCCAGTCTCCGCATCTGGATGTCAATCTGCGACTGGTCGATCAGTTGAAGACATTGGCAGATGAGGCTGGGTGCACGGCGGCACAGCTTTGCCTGGCCTGGCTGTTGGCGAAGGGCGATCATATCGTTCCGATTCCCGGCACGACCAGCATTGCCCATCTGGACGAAGATCTGGCGACGCTGGCGCGGGATTGGCCGGCGGATCTGATCGCGGCGGTGGACAGCCTCTTTAGCTTCGATGCGCCGTCGGGGCCGCGCTACCCCCGCGATGCACAAAAGCAGATCGACACCGAGACTTGGGATGGCGAACCGCTCGCCTGAATCGGGCGAGATGATTCTCCAGCCTGTTCAACGGGTTGATTCGCAAAAATGGCTTCAATGCGGGCATGGATGGACGAAGGTCTGTCCATGCCCGCATTATTTTGCACTAGCGAAAAGTGCCCGGAATATGGGCTTTTTGCTCGACAAATGCCGGCATTCTCCACGGTTGCCCCATAAAGTTCAAAAAACGTTATTGACCGAATCAAATGCCCCGCCTAGAGGGCTTTTCACCGGACGGGACGGTGCCACTGCGGCGCTGGATTGGACGGTCGCCAACATGATCGGGACGCACTCCCCTGGAAAGTTTTTCAGGGAAGGATGGCTGTCCCGCTAAGGTTGTCGGTTCTTTGACATTGTCGGTTAGATGAAGGGACATGTGGGCGGCGGCTCGGTGTTGTGGTGGCTTCTAGGCATCACGGACATCGTAAAAGCTTAGCCAGTTCATATGTCTCAATACATATCCACAGT